>CBFHVC010000001.1:0-2223 GCA_965659515.1 Candidatus Arcticimaribacter sp.
AAGCAATACGTCAGCATAACGAATGATTCTCCAATTGTTTCCAACATTAGTGCCTAAAAAGTCAACTTGATCTCTAGTACCAATATCAAGCCCAGCATATTTTTTTGTGAAAATAGCAGGCAATCCAGCATCAGCTGCAATTTGAATGTCTTCTGCAAAATCTTCTGCATAATCTGATCCACCATATCCTTCAGCCCCGGTATAGTTATAGACTAAAGAAGCATTTCTTCTCACTACATCTCCTTCGACTTCATATAAGTCTCTTAACCATGGGTTTACGAGGTGACTCCTATCAGGAGACTTTGTTGGTGGAGCATAATCAATATGGTAATTCCCCATATTCCCAACACCCGGAATATCAGCTCCCCAAACAAACGTATTTTGTCCTAAATACTGTAATTCGAATACTGACTCTGGGTTATTTTCATTGGTAGTAGAAAAGTTATCTTCATACTGATCAGCTGGTAACAAGCTATAACGTCCAACCAGTGAAGTTAAAGCTTGATGAGCTGCAGACCAGTTGTTTTGATAGAGATAACTTTTCCCTTTTAACGCTGTAGCAGCCCCTGAAGTAGGACGACCAAGGTCATCTCCTGACCAGCTGTCTGGCAACATGCTTTCTGCCATTTCTAAATCACTGATAATTTGAGCCCACACATCGGTTTTTGATGCTTGATCTATAAGTAAATTATCAAGGTCAGGTTGTCCTGTAACTAAAGGTACATTTCCGTAAAGGTTTATTAGATACCAGTAGTCAAAAGCACGTAAAAAGTAGGCTTGTCCAACCAATGAATTGCGTGTGGTAGCATCAGTAATTCCTTCTTCTGTAACATTAGCAATTATATTATTGCATCGTGCAATAGATTTATAGAGTTCTTGCCAAGGCTCAGTTGCCCAACGATCCCCAGGGTTCCCTTGAAAGGTTGACATAGCAGTATTACTTCCAAAAGGGAAAATATTAAACTCATCAGAACGTAAAAGAGCACCTGTATGAACAATTCTTCCCCAAAAGAAAGTATTTGTAATAGGGTGGAATGCACCATTTACAGCTGATTTTACTTGATCGACAGAGGTTCCGAAATTTGATGTTGAAGTTGCGTTATTGTTTTCTTGATCTAAAATGTCCTTGGCACAAGCAACTACAATTAGAGCTGAAAGGCACAAGACAATTTTAGAAGACAAATTTGTTAAATTTTTCATATTAATATTTTTAAAAATTAAAATGTTGCTTGAATTCCAAACATGATTGTTCTTGCATTTGGATAGGCTCTTGCATCTAAACCTCTACTTAAAAGTGGGTTTACTGGAGTTCTTAAACCAGGTACTCCGCTGTTTCTATTAGCACGTCCTCCATTAGTAGAAGCTACATCTGGATCATATCCACTATAATTTGTGAGAACAAAAATATTTTGTGCGTTTAAAGATATACGAACATCACTAACCCAATCAACTCCTAATGCGCTATCATCAAAAGTATACCCTACATCAAGATTTCTTAATCGAAAATAAGAACCGTCTTCAACAAAGAATGAGGAGGGGGCTTTGTTTCCAGCAGCGTCAGAAATAGATGCTCTTGGAATGTTAGTGTCTGTGTTTGTAGGTGTCCATGAATTCAACACATCACTTAATTTTCCACCGTCTTGCCATAAAATACTATAGTATCTTGATAGGTTGTAGATTTCATTTCCATGAACTCCATTAAAGGCTAGGTTTATATCCCAATTTCTGTACGTAGCTCCATAGTTAATTCCATAAGTAAAATCTGGAACAGGATCACCAATAACTTGAAGTTCATCGCTTACTCTGACAAAATCCCCCGTTTGAGGATTTACTCTATCTTCAACAAGATAACCATAGTAGGCACCTATTGGTTGGCCAGATAAGGTTCTGTTGACTACTCGAAGATCCTCATCGATCGCAGGGCCAAGAATTGGATTTGGAATCTCATCGGCTTTACTTTCAAGGTTGAACGCAAAATTTGTTCCAATAGCATGAGAAATCTCTCCATTTGTTTTCTTGTAGCGCAAGTCTAACTCTAAACCTTTATTGATAAGCGTTCCTGCATTTCGTGTTACTGGAAGACTTACCCCAACAGTTGAGGGTACATTTATGGCAACCAATACGTCTTCTATACTTTTTGAAAAATAATCAGCAGTTAAGAAAAGTTTGTCATCCATGAACGACATATCAATCCCAATATCAAAAGTTTTGGTTGTTTCCCAG
>CBFHVC010000001.1:2320-4705 GCA_965659515.1 Candidatus Arcticimaribacter sp.
GCTCCCAACAGAATCAATTGATCACTTGCAGGTAAAGCACTAATCGTTTGAATAGAATTAGCAGGAGTCCCTTGTCCGAAAACTCCATTTCCCTCTTGACTTTCTGAAAAGAAGGTATATCCTATAATCGCACCCAATTTGTGATCGCCAAATTCTTTTTTGTAATTTAAGGTAGGCTCAACAAGTACGTTAATATTGTCTTGTCTAAAGTCAGTTAAATCATTTTGTTGATTTACATTTAAAACCGCATCAACACTACTCATAAAGTAAGTAGGAGTAAATTGGAAAGAATTTCTGCTTAAATAATCAATACCAAAATTTACTGATGCTTTAAGTTCATTTGTAATTTGATAATCGAGTTTAAAATTACCAAAAACCGTACGAGTCTTAACCATGTTATTTTCAAGTGTGGCTAAACCGTATTGGTTAACTCCCCCTGGACCGTGAATATTTTCAGAAGGTGCTTCAAAACCACCTTCATTATTTGAATTGTTTACGCGCAAAGTTGGAACAGAAACACCATCCCATCCAAACCAGTTATTTTCTTGAAGTTTACCTTCTGTAATACCGATAGACTCACTTAAAGTGAATTTGCCAAACTCAAATCGAGAGTTTACCCTAAAGTTAATTCTTTTAAATCCAGAACCTACTAAAATACCGTCTTGATTAAAGTAGTTCCCAGATGCATAAAAAGAAGAATTTTCTCCCCCCCCAGAAATACCAAATCCAACTTCCTCTACAGCACCGCGATCAAGGTTTACATCTTGCCAGTCGGTATCAACCCCATTAAAGGTTACTCGCGTAGACTCTCCATCATTCTCATAACGTTGATTTAGGTAATCTGTATATTGTTGTCCGTTAATGTAATCAAGCTTTTTACTTGGTGTATCAAATCCTATGCGCGTTCTTAATGTAACTTTAACGTCACTGTTTTTTTGTCCGCGATTGGTGTTAATTAAAACAACACCATTAGCAGCTCTAGCTCCATAGATGGCAGATGCAGCAGCATCTTTTAATACAGAGATATCTACAATGTCATTAGGATTGATGTAGTCCATATTGTCTACAAAAAGGCCATCAACTACATAAAGTGGAGAAGCATTACTTAAAGAGTTTACCCCTCGGATAAATACGTTTGTACTTCCTCCTGGTTGACCTCCAAATGCTTCAACTTGAACCCCTGCTAACTTCCCTTGTAAAGAGGCTGTAGGATTACCCGCAACTACGCTTTGAATGGCTTCTTTTTTGATGGTTGAAACACTACCAGTTAATTCTCTTTTAACTGAAGTCCCATAACCTACAGTAACCACTACTTCATCAAGTGATTCTGCACTAGGCATCATAATAATATCATAAGATGCGTCACCACTGGTACTTACTTCTTGTGTTTCAAAGCCCACATAACTAAATACCAACACAGCTCCTTCTTTCACTTTGATAGAATAGTTCCCATCAAAATCTGATGTTACCCCATTAGTTGTCCCCTTCTCCACTACATTAACTCCTGGGAGAGGGATACTAGAATCTGATACTGAACCATTAATTACGGCTTCTTGGGCCAACAAAACACCAAACGATGAAAGTGTTGTTGTTAATGTCAGTAATAAAAAATACACATGTTTTTTCATATAAAAGTTGTTAAATTAACTATGCTATACTATGCTAGTCTATACAAACATATGATTTTTTTTTAAAACATCCAATTTTCCTGAAAAATTAGAAAGAACCTCTGTCAATTGATTTGGTTGGGATAACTTTTTTACTTGTTCTGGGATCTAGAACTAATTGGGCTACACTTTTTCCCATAAGATTAAAATCAGTAGAAATTGTAGTAATTCCTCCAAAGGTGATTTCTTTTACTATGTGGTCATTGAAAGACATTACCCCAATATCTTTAGCAATTTTTAAACCATTTCGACTACTATCTCTAAGTAGAGGCCACAAATCTGCATCATTTAAGCAAATATAAATTGTTCGTCTATTTAAAACATCGACAGTGTATTTGTCTATGATACTACCTTTAAGATTATTTTCTAATATAAATGCATTGAAAGCATTTAAAACTTCTACAGGATAATCTTTATGACTGTTGTAAAAAAGGATCAGCTCATCATATTTTTTGATTTTTTCAAGACTTTTTTTTAGTATGCGCTTTGTGCTGTTATAAAATTCTTGCGTTACATAGGAATAGCCCTCTCCAATTTCCAAATAGCGATCCACGATAATTAATTTACTTTGAGGGAGTATTTTGAGTAGTTCATTTGAAATAGCATGAATAATGGGGGCGACAATATACATGCTATATTTCCCTTGTATATTTTTGAAAATAGTTTCAAAAACTTTGTTATTGTTATGGTGAAAATAAACATCAATTTGGGCTTTTTC
>CBFHVC010000001.1:4804-134340 GCA_965659515.1 Candidatus Arcticimaribacter sp.
ATAGAACTCTTGTTGAAATCGCTGAAAAGCATAAAGCAGAAGAGCAACCCTGAGTATAACCTTAGTATCATTACTAATAACAAAATAGCCTTTTGCTTTTTGCGACTCAATTAATCCTCTTTCTTTTAATTCTTCATATGCTTTTACAATGGTTTTTCTAGCAAAGCCTACTTTATCCACCATTAAATTTATTGATGGCATTTGGGTACCTATTGGTAAATATCCAATATCAATTACTTGCATTACACCTTGAACAATTTGCTCATGTTTAGAAAGTGTATTTACAGTTTTCTTTTCATTTATCGTTTCAACTATTTTACTAAGAACATTGTTTGAATTATAAATCATAGTGTAAAATTAGTTTTTTAATTTTGTATTAAAGACAAGATAATTAAACAGAATAATGCATTAAGGCTTGTTAAGTTTGACATCTCCCCATTATTTCCCAAACCTTACCATCCAAGAAGCCAGACGCCCTTATCAAAAATCACTCTCGGTAGTATATGAAAGACATAACAATATTTATGATTGGATAGTTTTCTTTTCACGAATATTCCATTTTAATTAAACTTAGATTTACTAAACCTTTGGAAAGAGTCTGTGTCATTAACTTTGGATAGGGTTGCTTTTATACTGGTCAACCCACTTCCTCAATAGTTGGGTCATTTCAGCTGTATCTAATGTAAGTGTAACTTTTGAAGATTTGAGGTCAATATGCTTGAGCATTTTATCAAGCATCTTGAAGAGTGCACTGCCCTGAACCTTTGGCATTTTCATCTTCTTATCCCAGTCCTTAGCGTATACCTTTTCTAATATTGAAACCCTACTTTAATTATATTTGAGGTAGATAGATTTTGGGGCTTTGGGATCCCGAGCGGTTTTGATTAAGGCATAATGAAACTTCATAGTGCTAAGATAATGTAGTTGTCTAAAACTTGTCTAAAAGTATTCCCAACTATTCCCATATAAGCTCCCTCAACGGTCTAAATAATACGTGATAAATCAGGTAGAAATTAGTGTTTACGGGGGTTGAACCTATTTTAGGTGATTTTATGTTTTAGTACTGGAGGCACCACAAAAAAACCCTTGACCGACGGTCAGGGGTTTTTTGTTTTTAGTTATTTCCATTAAGAGTAAATTTCAAAAAAACACCATATACTGGTGAGAAGAAACATTGGCTAATCTATCTTTTCAACCTCAACTTTGTAAAGATGCTTAAACCGTTGCATCAGTTCAACAGCTGCTGTTTTTCTAATGGCAATTCGAAAAACACAGTCGATTCCTAATTCTTGATGGAGCACGTTGATGTTTTTCTCTTTTACTATCCGCATTACTTTATTCATTAAAGCATAATCAAACCTTAGTTGATAATAAACATCAATTGTTTTTTCTACTATGGTCACTTCGTCTAAAGTAATTTGTGCCGTCTTTTTATAGGCTTGTATTAATCCGCCAACCCCTAACTTGGTTCCGCCAAAATAACGCACTATAACCACTAAAATATTGGTTAATCCAAATGCCTGTATTTGACCGAAGATGGGCATGCCAGCTGTGTTGCTGGGCTCTCCGTCGTCGTTTACCCTAAATCGAAAGACTTCTTTTCCCAATTGCCAGGCAAAGCAATAATGCCCTGCAGTTGGGTGTTGCTGCTTTAATTGTGCTAGCCCTAATTTAATTTCCTCCTCCGATTCAACAGGAAAAGCATAGCCATAAAACTTACTTCCTTTTTCTTTAAAGAAGCTTTCAAGCACCTGTTTTTGGATTGTTTTATAGGTGTCTTTCAAACGTTATTCTTCCTTATGCGCACCGTCGCAAAAAGGCATTTTTTTTGATAAACCGCAACCACAAAGGGAAAAACGCGGTCCATGTTCAATGGGGTTTCCTTCTGGATCGGTTAAATTAATTTCTCCTTTAACCACAATAGGGCCTTGGGGTTTTCTAAAAATGGTGGGTTTTTCCATGGCGTGTATTTTAAGTTGGTGAAGATAAAAAAGTTAGACCAATAAATATATATCTCCCTTCCAAACCCTAATATCTCAATTCTTTTCTGTGATTCGTCATTTTAATTTCAATCCATTAAGGCGTGAAAGACCTTTATTAAAAGACCAAAAGCGTTTAAATACGGGTGCGCTAGTATTGTTTTTATTTTCAGTATCTCGATCAGTATGAAAAAAGTTCGCTATTATTTTTTACATTTAAGGAAATGAAAACAGTTGAGGTATGAAACGAATTTTACTATTATTACTAGGAATAAGCTTATTATCAAATTCTTTTGACGCTTCCGCACAGCGGAAAAAGAAAAAAGCAAAGACGGCAAAAAAAACAGCCCTTCCCCTTGATGCATTTAAAATGCGCAATGTAGGCCCAGCCTTTTTATCTGGGCGAATTGCCGATATTGTTTTTCATCCAGATAATGACAATATTTGGTATGTCGCTGTTGGCTCTGGCGGAGTATGGAAAACCGAAAATGCCGGTACTACTTGGATCCCCCTTTTTGATGAACAGGCTTCTTATTCTACAGGTTGTATTACGCTAGATCCGCAAAATCCTGCAACAGTTTGGGTCGGTTCTGGCGAAAATGTCGGTGGACGACATGTGGGCTATGGAGATGGCATTTACCGCTCAAAAGACGGCGGAAAGAGCTGGGAAAACAAAGGATTAAAAAAAACGGAACATATCGCTAAAATACTCGTGCATCCAGATAATTCTGATATTGTTTGGGTTGCCGCACAAGGCCCGCTTTGGCGAAAAGGAGGCGAACGAGGTGTTTATAAAACAACCAACGGCGGAGAAACATGGAAACGCGTTTTAGGCAACAGTGAATGGACCGGAGCAACGGATCTTTTACTAGATCCACGCAATCCACAAATCCTTTATGCTGCTACTTGGGACCGACACAGAACGGTCGCTGCTTTAATGGGCGGAGGACCAGGTTCAGGTATTCACAAATCTACCGATGGTGGAGAAAGCTGGGAAGAATTAACCAATGGTATTCCAAAGTCCAATAAAGGGAAAATTGGCTTGGCCATTTCCCCCCAACAACCCGATGTGCTTTATGCTGCGATCGAATTAGACCGAACAAAAGGAGGCGTTTATCGCTCTGCCGATCAAGGCGCTTCCTGGAAAAAAATGTCAGACGCGGTATCTGGCGCCACTGGGCCGCATTACTATCAAGAACTCTATGCAAGTCCCCATAAATTTGATCGGCTTTATTTGATGAATGTACGCGTATTAACTTCTGAAGATGGCGGAAAAACCTTTGTTCAACTTAAAGAAGAAAAGAAACACTCAGACAATCACGCCATCGTCTTTAAAAAAGATGATCCAAATTACATTATGTTGGGAACAGATGCCGGGATTTATGAAACATTTGATCTGGCAGAAAACTGGCGCTATCACAAAAACCTGCCTTTAACCCAATACTATAAGGTTGCCGTAAATGATGCGAAACCCTTCTATCATATCTTTGGAGGCACCCAAGACAACGGCTCTTCTGGTGGGCCTTCTGCCACAGATGAAAGAGAAGGAATTAGCAACAAACATTGGTACAAAACCCTTTTTGCCGATGGGCACCAATCTGCAACAGATCCAGAATACAACGATATAATTTATGCCGAAACCCAACAAGGAGGGCTTCACCGGGTTGACCTAAGTACCGGAGAGCAGTTAATGATTCAACCACAAGCAGGTAAAGGAGAGCCACATGAACGCTTTAACTGGGATGCCCCTATTTTAGTTTCACCACACGACCCTGCAACGCTTTACTTTGCCTCGTACCGCGTGTGGAAATCAACCAATCGCGGAGACGCATGGACCCCTATCTCTGGCGACTTGACTAGAAACGAAGAGCGTTTATCGCTGCCCATTATGGGGCGTCAACAATCTTGGGATAACCCCTGGGATGTTGGAGCAATGTCAAACTATAATACCCTTACTTCTTTAAGTGAATCGCCTTTGGTCAAGGGCTTGATTTATGCAGGAACAGATGATGGTTTTATACAAGTCACCGCTAATGACGGCAAACAATGGACAAAGATTCCTGTTACCAAAATGGGATTACCGGCAAGAAGCTTTGTCAATGATATTAAAGCAGATTTACACGACGAAAATACAGTTTATGCTGTTTTGGACAATCATAAAGAAGGAGACTTTAATCCTTATTTATTTAAGAGTACAGACCGCGGTCAAACCTGGACCTCTTTAGCTAAAAACCTTCCGAAAAGAACATTGTTGTGGCGTATTGTGCAAGACCATATCAATAAAAATCTATTCTTTTTAGCCACTGAATTTGGTGTCTACACTTCTTTGGATGGAGGAGAAAATTGGCAAAAACTACCTGGAACACCCAATATGTCTTTCCGTGATTTGGTCATTCAAAAAAGAGAAAACGATTTGGTCGCAGCTTCTTTTGGTCGCGGGTTTTATGTCTTAGATGATTATAGTGCCCTGCGCGAAATGACAGCCGATAATTTAAAAGCAAAGGGGAAACTATTCCAACCACGTACCGCAAAATGGTATATTCCACGAAGTAATTTAGGCAATACAGGAGCAGACTTTTATATTGCGGATAATCCTGCCTATGGAGCTGTCTTCACCTATCACCTTGCTGAGGATTTTACCAGTCAAAAACAAGCCCGGAAAAAGCGGGAAAAAGCGTTGAATAAAAAAGGAAGTAATATCCCTTTCCCAGGCTATGCCGCTTTAGACAAAGAAAATAACGAAACCCCAGCAAAAGTATGGATTACCATAAAAGATGCCGAGGGAAATATTATTCGCCACTTACAGCAAAAAGCAAAAAAAGGAACCCACCGTATCGCTTGGGACCTTCGCCATGCGAGTACCCGAGCCATAAACCCTAACCAAACTGCTGGACGTCGCTGGAATGCTGGGGGACCAATGGTCACACCGGGGGAATATAGCGCTACGTTATCCTTAGAGAAAAACGGGTTAGTAAGCCCCTTAGGAGAAGCCGTGAAGGTAAACGTACAACCCATTCGAGAAGGCGTCCTCAAAGGAGTAGACTATGCCACACTTAATGCCTATAGAAAAGAGTTGACCGAAGTTCAAAACAACTTAACGCGCTTAACAGATCAATTTAGTCAAGCAGAAACCACCCTAAAAGGCCTTAAAAAAGCCGTGCTTAAAACCCCTGCTGCTGCGGAAAATTTTATCGGCGATTTATATAAAGTAGAACAAGACCTCGCTGCAATTATGCGTAAAGCAGACGGAAGTGCTGCAAGAGCGGAAATTGGAGAACGCAACCCACCCACGATTCAAAATCATATGCGAGCGGCTTATCGTGGAATGACAACCACTTATGGTCCCACAGCATTGCACCGTAAAAGTTTATCCATTGCGAAAGAAATGTTAGCAGAACTTAAACCTGAAATCGAACGCATTGCGAAAACAACCCTCCCTGCATTAAGTCAAAAATTACAACAAGCTGGCGCTCCCTACATTTTAGGAGAGTAATCAACAGTTGACTTTTCTTTAAAGCCCTTCAATTGTTTTTGAAGGGCTTTTTTGTAACAAATTCAACAAGAAGGTCTCCTATCAGGACAATACTAAATTAAACATATGAAAGCTTTTTTTTTAACCCTCCTTTGTGCAAGTTTATTCAGCAGTTGCGTTTCCATTAGATTTCCCGCTGAAATTAAGGTATTGATTGAAGTTCCAGCGCATATGACAGAAGAACAAGTCGATCAATTGATGGCAAAAATTCCCCTTGCCATTGGGCAGGATAAAATCAGAACTGAAATAAAATTTGACATTAAAAAGACGACGTCTGATGAAGAGAATCAGTAAGATGGACTTAAATCCACACAAACTAAATGGAAAGAGGCTGTCTTAAATTAAAAAAAGCCCTCCAAGTTATTGGAAAGCTCTTCACTGGTTTTCTACAAACCTCTTGCACATTAGGTGCAAGCAACACAACATTTTTTGCCCTTTCGGGTAATATCTTAATTACAAAGATAGCTTAATTTATTCAATTCTCAGGGTAATTAAGGATTATCTCTTTCATGATTGTATGGTGGTGTTGCACGTGGTAAATGGTAAAAAAGAGCATTTCCCTTAAAGTTAGCTTGCCTATAAGCGGATGGGGAAGCACATAGTAATCGAGTTCTTTTTCACTGCATTTCTGTGTTACTTTAATCAATTTATCCACCCCCTTTTCAAAAGCTTTAATTTCGCTTTCTTTTGTTGCAAAAGGAATTTCTAACGGCCGAAAAGCTTTTGGGGCAACTGCGGTTGCTCCATCTAAGGCTTTTAAATAACGAGCCACTAAAGCCTCATATGTTCTAGTGGGGCGATTTGTAACCCCAAATTGATATTTAAGCACAAAACGGGGAAGTCTAAAGGCTAAGACAACAGGGGAAATCGATTTTCTAATGTGGTTCATTTGCTGACCTGCTGTCCATTTTTCTTGCCAAGAGAAGTTGAATTTAGCTTCATTTAAAGCTGTGATGGTGTGTTTAAAATCGTCGTGTTGAGAACGAATCGCTTGAAGCAAGTCTTCTTTATCCCAAAGGGTGGAATTATTCATAGGCTATGGTGGTCATACTTGCTATACAAGCGGGTTTTTTGGTGTCTTTTATTTCAATTTTAATGTTCCATACAATTTTTAAACCGCCAAATTTCTGATCTTCTATTTGTGCGATTTTCACAATACCTCTTAAAAAAGATCCCACGACCACTGGATGGGGAAAACGAACAGCGTCTATCCCATAGTTAAATCCCATTTTTAATGAGTTAACCTGCACTGTGTCAGATAAAAATTTAGTGATTAAACCCAAAGATAAAAATCCATGGGCGATGGTTTTTTTATGGGGCATTTCTTTTGCCGCCCTTTCTTGATCTACATGGATCCATTGATAATCGTGGGTGGCAGCAGCAAAGTGATCAATCATCTTTTGGGTCACTTCCAGCCAAGAGGTGGGCGCAAATGTTTTACCATTGGCCTGTTTAAATTCGACAAAGTCTTTGTACTTCATAGGTTAGATTTAGACTTTGAAGATAAATAAAAGAAGAGACTCCTTTTTAGGATTGGGCTATTTTCTTGTATCCTTGATAATAAATTAACGGACTTTTTTCAGGTGCAGCGGCCAAATCTAAGACCTTACAAAGCACCAAGAAATGATCTCCTGCTGGGATCAATTGTGTTACTTCAGTAGCATACCAAGCATGTGCATTATCGAGAATTGCTGCTTTTTCTTTCATCACAAAGCTGGGCGCAGGATCTAGGACAGTCATTTTTGCAAAGTGATTGCTAACAGCTTCCATCTCTTCGGTCAAAACGCTAATCCCTAAAGGATCGCCCACTTTTAAATAGCCTGCCATCTGATTTTGATTCATTAAAGAAAATAAAACCAAAGCAGGATCGAGGGAAACTGATAAAAAAGAGCTCGCTGTCATTCCGTGAATTTCCCCTTCTGGGGTGATGCTACTCACGACGGTTACGCCAGTGGCAAAACAGCTCGCAACTGCTCTAAGTTTTTTGGGGTCTATTTTTTGCTCTTCCATTTTTTTTGGTAAAAATACACATCTCAACCAACCTAATAAGCCCAGGAGCAAAATTGTTTTAGGTCAAATTGATGTACCTTTGTGCTCAAGACCATTAGCATGAATTATTCTACAGGAGACCAAGTCGATTTATTTATTATCCGCGCCACCCAGCTGGGCTATGTTGTTTTAATTGACAATGAAACAGAGGGTTTGCTTTTTAAAAGCGATGTTTTCCAACCACTCCAAAAAGGCGATCAAGTAAAAGGATATATCAAGCAGATTCGAGAGGACGAGAAAATTGATGTAAGTCTTCGACCGCAGGGTTTTCGCAACGCCATAGATGTAGATTGCGACTTGATTTTATCGATCTTAAAAAAAGATAAAACAATTCAACTTACCGATAAAAGCAGCCCGGAAGAGATTCGCACTAAACTAAATATGAGTAAAAAGGCCTTTAAAAAAGCGATTGGTTTTCTGTACAAAAGAAAGGTGATTCTGCTTTATGACGACCGAATAGAATTATTGAGCTAAGCCGCTTTCCGCTTTATTTTTTCGCAAGTGGGCGTCTAAATTTTTCTTTTTGTGCATCCCATTGAAAATCGCCATTTAAAACCCCTGTTAAAGGATTATAGAAAACCTCTAGGTATTTTATCGTCCTAACCCCTTTCACCTTTACCTGAACCAAGAAAACGTGAAAGTGATGACTGCTGTAAGGGCTAATATAAGTAGCATATGACTTCCAAACGATATTGCGGGTATATTGCACATTGGGATAAGTAGCTGCGATATATTGGTTAACCTTGACATTAATCGCTTTTACATCAATAGGCACAAAATTGTTTTCTCCCCTATTTTTTTCAGCTTTTAATTGAATAAAGCCTTGATGTGTGTCAATGAAGTCAATTAGTCTTGGAGGAGTTTGTGGGTTGGCTATTTCTAATTCGAGTAAATCTGGCTTGCCGCGTTCTCTTTCCTCCAGCGCCGGATCAAAGATAAAGTCTTGTAACTCTTCCTCCCATTCATATTCACTTTTGACTGTTTTCTTGTTCGGATCATAAATCACCTCGTAAAACTTTGGTTCTTGAATCCCTTTTAATTTGAGGACAGAAACGAATTTATGTTGGTGCGTTTTATAGGAATGGGTGGTGTAGGTATCATAGGAGTCCCAAAGGGTATTATCAATGAGCACGACTAAATCGGGAAATTTTTCTTCAATAAAGAAGTTAATTTTCATTTCAATTTCAGATATGTTAATGGGAACCAGCTCCCCCGTATCATTATCTAAACCCTGGTGTTGCACAATAAAATGATCAAAGTTAACAATGGATTGTTGCGCCATTATTTGACTGGGCAAAAATGTTACACACAACAATAAAAATAAATAAGCTGTCCTCATAAACATTAGTTTTTATAATACGTTTAAAGTTAAACAAAACGCAAGCTTTTTCAGCTGGCATAAAAGTACACTTTCTATATAAATTGAGCAATCTGAAAGAAAAAGGCTTAAATGAATCGAAAAGAAGGTGCTTTAGAACAATTTAACCCATAAAAAAAGCCTTCATTAAATGAAGGCTTTTAAACTATTCTAGCGGTCTGGACGGGACTCGAACCCGCGACCCCCTGCGTGACAGGCAGGTATTCTAACCAACTGAACTACCAGACCTAGAACGGGTGCAAATATACACTGCATTTTGGTTTCCCCAAATAAAAACCAAAATAAAATAATAAATTCTCTCGCTTTTTTTTTGCCCTTAAGAGGGTGTGAAATTAGTTAAGTACAACTGCGCTATTTTCGAATTTGTTAAATATTGGATAAGAAAATTAACATTTTATTAAGAAATGTTTGTTTAATCAATTAGCTTTGGCTTCCTATTTATTAAAATAGGATTTAATTTATTAACTATTATTATTAGAATGAAAAGAACAATTTTATCATTTGTCGCCTTAATTGCTTCGTCTATTGCCTTTGCGCAAGTAGGTGGAACCATTAGCGACGATCAAAACAATCCACTTCCTGGTGCAACAGTAGTTGTTAAAGGAACAACAACTGGTGCAACAACTGACTTCGATGGTGTATTCAATATTGATGCTAATCAAGGAGATGTTCTTGTAATCTCGTTTGTAGGATTTGAAACACAAGAGGTTACTTATGATGGTGGCGCATTAAGTGTTGTTATGGCAGAAGGGGTTTCTTTAGATGAGGTATTGGTAACGGGTAACCGTAACAAACCTAGAACGGCTATTGACTCTGCTGTTCCTATTGATAACATTCGCACAGCGGACATTCAAAATGTAGGAGAAGCCTCTATTCAAAGAGCTTTAACCTTTGCTATCCCATCGTTTAACGCACAAGATCAAGCGATCTCTGATGCAACTGCTGGATTTGCTCCTGCAGATATTCGTGGTTTAGGTCCTTCACGTACTTTGGTATTAATCAACGGAAAACGTGTAAACCAACAAGCACAAGCATATTTAAACAGAACACCAGGTAAAGGAGAAGTAGGGGTAAACCTTGCTGCTATCCCAATGGGTGCAATCGAGCGTGTAGAAGTTCTTCGTGATGGAGCATCTTCTCAATACGGATCTGATGCCATGGCTGGGGTAATGAACTTTATCTTGAGAAAAGATTCTGCTTTTTCAACAATCAACGCAGGTACAGGAGTTACTTCTGCTGGCGATGGTTTCCAATTCAATCTTGACTATAACACCACGCTACCTTTCGGAAATGGCGGGCGTGTTAACCTTACTTTAGGGTACTTAGACCAAGCATTAACCAACCGTGCAGGTTCTCCTGGTTTAGCCTCTGGCGATACTAGCGCAAGTTCTCCACAGCACGTTACTGACTGGGCAACAAATAACCCAACTTTAGGAATGATCGTTGGTCGTCCTGACTTAAAACAAAAGAACATTTTGGTGAATATTTCTCACCCAGTAGGAGAAAACTCTGAGTTTTATACAACCCACAGTTTTTCTGATCGTTGGAACCGTTCTTTTGCCTACTACCGTCACCCAGCATGGAGAGGCGACGTGGACACTTCAGAATTCATTGCTCCTGCGGGACAATTTGAAGGGTACCACCCAACATTTGAAGGAGCTATCCAAGATCACTTTAACGTGATTGGTTTAGATTTAGACCTAGGAAATGACTGGCGTGTTGACTTATCTGTTACCCACGGTAGTAACAGCATCGACTATACAGTAAACCGCTCTGTAAACAGAGATTATTTAGCGGCAAACGGCTGGAGCCCAAGAACGTTTAAGCCTGGAGGATACAACTTTTCTAATGTGATCCAAAATGCTGACTTTACAAAAAGCTTTAGCGATAAAGTTTCTTTCTCTGCTGGTTTAGAGTTCAAAGAGGAAACTTTTGAAGCCATTAAAGGAGATCCTTTTTCGCGTTGGGGAGCAGGATCAGATTCATTTGCTGGTATTTCTTCAGAGCAACAAGGAGAATGGACACGTAACAACATTGGTCTTTACACTGGTGTAGACATCGACTTTACTGAGAAACTATTGGTTTCTGCTGCTGCGCGTTACGAAGATTACTCTGATGCTGGAAGCAATGTGAGCTGGAAATTAGCGTCTCGTTATAAATTAAATCAAACAACTGCATTACGTGCAAGTGTTTCGACTGGATTTAGAGCACCTACTTTACACCAACAAAAAATTTCTAACACCCAGTACATCATCGTACCTGGTTCTGCAGAGCCAGTGCTTCAAGGAACCATTCAAAATGGTACAGCTGCTGCACGTGCTTTAGGAATTGCAGATTTAACAAATGAAACATCGCAAAACTTTACTGCTGGAATTACTTTTGGAAACGGAAACGGTTTCTCTGGTAGTTTAGATTTCTACAACATTAAAGTAAACGACCGTGTTTTATTTACCTCTCAAATTCAAGGAGAGCCAGGATCTGATTTAGCACAAAGCTTATTAGACGCTGGAGTATTTGCTGTTCAAGCGTGGATTAACGCTGGAAACACCAATACTACTGGTCTTGATTTTGTCTTAAACTGGAAAAAAGACAACTTAAACGTTGGCTTTAACGGAAACTTTAATAAGACAACGATTGATAGCATTGACACACCAAGCCAACTTGGTTCTGTTGATATTTTCTCTCACAGAGAGCGCAGTTTAATTATCAACTCGCGTCCTAGATCTAAAATGTCGTTGACATTAGACTATACTGCAGACAAGTTTAGCTTTGGATTCTACAACACCAACTTTGGTGCTGTAACCGTTGCTCATGCAGGAGAAAATCCAGCATTTGACCAAGAATTATCAGCTAAGTTAATTTCTGACTTACGTGTAACCTATAATTTCACACCGAATTTAAGCCTTACTGGAATCATCAATAATGCATTTGATGTATACCCAGACGTAACTGATGAACAAACCGGTGGAACAGCTGGAGGACGTTTCTTGTACTCAAGTGAAGTTTCGCAGCACGGTCAATTAGGACGTAACTATAACTTATCGTTGAAATACAGATTCTAACACTGGATCAACCATAAGCATTAACGTAAAAAGCCACCCTCTAGGGTGGCTTTTTTATTCCTAATAACCAAGATCAAAAAAAAGCCCTTCCAAATGGAAGGGCTTTAATATCGGTTGCAAAGTATTTTATTTACAATACAGTATCAATTGCTTGTGCATAAGTAGTCTTTGGTGCAACGCCAACTTGACGCCCTACGACCTCTCCATCTTTAAAGATCAATACAGTAGGAATGTTACGCACGCCATATTTAGCCGCGAATTCTTGATTGGCATCTACATCCAATTTACCAACAATTGCTTTGCCTTCATAGTCAGAACTAATTTCATCTATAATTGGTCCTACCATTCGGCAAGGCCCACACCAGGCTGCCCAAAAGTCAACCATTACGGGTTTGTCTGATTTCAATACTACTTCTTCGAAAGTAGCGTCGGTTATTTCTAATGCCATAATATTTATTTTTAACAAAGGTATTTAATTTCAGAACGTTTTATTACAACTAAAATTGCTTTCTTCTATAATAACATCAAAGAAGCTAATCTTTAATTTAATTTATACAACAGGGCTTCCTGCTCTAAATGGGCCAATAATTCATTTGAAACAGCCACCTTTTGTTTTCTGCTGGGTAGGGTTAATTTAATTTGTTCTTCGTTGTGAAAAACATCCACCATCAAAGCTTTATCGCCTTTATGGGATTGAACAATCTCGCCTATTTGCTGAATGCGCGCTGTATCGAGTTGTTTCAAGTCCAACTGCAGGGTTAGGCGTTTTACATTATTGGCCAAGGTGTCGTGCAACATTTCAAAAGCGACAAACTGCATTCTGGGTGCCCCCACCTTTCCGGTTTCACGATTGCGCCATCCTTCTACAATTTTTACCCGAACGCGAATAAATCCATTCGACAATAAAAAATGACGGTACTTCAAATATTCTTCTCCAAAAATTTTAAACTCGTATTGGTCGTCAAAATCTTCTAATTGAAAAATGGCCCAACCTTTACCGTTTTTGGAAATTCTGTGCTCAACGCCATTAACAATTCCACCAAAACTGAGTTCGCGATTCACCAAAGGATCTAAATCACTTAAAACCGTTAAGGGAGCAGTAGAAAAATGCTTCATTTCTCTTTTAAAATCATCTAAGGGATGTGCGGATAAATAAATCCCCACCACCTCTTTCTCTTGTTTAAGTCGCTCTAAGGTGCCCCAGCTGTCACAGGCTGGAATCCTGATTTCTTCAATTTGGGAAGCGCTCTCGTCACCAAACAAATTGGTTTGTGCAGAGTTTAAACTTTCTTGGTGCTTGGCGCCATAGCGAATGGCTTTTTCTAAAAAGGTCACCCCGTCTCCGTCTGGATTGAAATACTGTGCCCTATGGGTATTGCCAAATGAATCTAATCCACCAGCAAGGGTCAAGTTTTCTAACGCTTTTTTATTCGCTGCGCGTAAGTCGATGCGCTGGGTCAAATCAAAAATCGAACTGTATTTTCCTTCTTTTCGATGCTCAATAATGGTTTCTACGGCACCACGTCCAACACCTTTTACCGCTCCCATTCCAAAGCGGATGGCTTGTTCATCGTTTACAGTGAATTTGTAAAAAGATTCATTGACATCTGGCCCCAATACATTGAGTCCCATTCGACGACATTCTTCCATAAAAAAAGTGACTTGCTTAATGTCATTCATGTTATTGGACAAAACAGCTGCCATATATTCAGCAGGATAATGCGCTTTTAAATAAGCGGTTTGGTACCCAATCCAGGCATAACAAGTTGAGTGCGATTTGTTAAAGGCATAGGCGGCAAAAGCTTCCCAGTCTTTCCATATTTTCTCAAGCACTTCCTCGGGATGCCCATTGGCTTTTCCCCCATCAATAAATTGTGGTTTTAACTTTTGCAGTAAGGCGAAAATCTTTTTTCCCATCGCCTTTCGCAAAACATCTGCGTCCCCTTTGGAAAAGCCCGCCAACTTCTGCGACAAAAGCATTACTTGCTCTTGATACACGGTAATTCCATAGGTTTCTTCCAGGTACTCTTCCATGGCCGGAAGGTCATAAGCGATTTCTTCCTTCCCGTTTTTTCGGTCAACGAAACTGGGAATATATTCTAGCGGTCCAGGGCGATACAAGGCGTTCATTGCGATCAAATCAGCAAAGACTGTTGGCTTTAAATCCTTCAAGTACTTTTGCATCCCCGCAGATTCATATTGAAAAATCCCTACCGTTTCTCCGCGTTGAAAAAGGGCATAGGTCGCTTCATCATCTAAGGGGAAAAGATCTGGATCTAAATCAATGTTGTGCTTGTATTTCACCAACTTGACCGTGTCCTTGATTAAAGTCAACGTTTTTAATCCTAAGAAATCCATTTTTAACAAACCGGCATCTTCTACAACCGAGTTGTCAAATTGAGTTACGTATAGATCAGAATCTTTGGCGGTAGCCACAGGAACAAATTGAGTAATGTCATCTGGCGTAATAATTACCCCACAAGCGTGAATCCCCGTATTGCGCAAAGAGCCTTCGAGAACTTTCGCTTGCTGAATGGTTTGTCCAGAAATAGAATCTTCATCGGCCAAATTTTTTATTTCATTGACCCGTAAAATTTCTTCAGAACGCAGTTTCTCTTTTAGTTCTGCATCGGTTGAACCAAAAATTTTACCCAACTTCATATTGGGCAATAGTTTGGCAATACGGTCGGCTTCGCTCAAAGGTAAATCGAGTACCCTTGCTGTATCCCGGATGGAAGATTTGGCCGCCATGGTTCCATAGGTAATAATTTGTGCCACCTGATTTGAACCGTATTTTTCAATTACATAATCCATTACACGGCCCCTTCCTTCGTCGTCAAAATCAATATCGATATCGGGCATACTTACCCTATCTGGATTCAAGAAACGCTCAAAAAGCAAGTCGTATTCAATGGGATCAATATTGGTTATTTTAAGGCAATAGGCCACCACAGATCCTGCAGCTGATCCTCGCCCCGGCCCAACCGAAACATCCATCTCTCGTGCAGCAGCAATAAAATCTTGTACAATCAAAAAGTATCCCGGGTAACCCGTGTTGGCAATAACGTCTAATTCAAAATCAATCCGCTCGGTAATCTCCTCCGTTAATGCGCTATATCGCATTTTAGCACCTTCATAGGTCAAATAACGCAAATAGTTATTTTCACCTTTCTTCCCGTCGGGATCTTCTTCTACTTGATATTTTGCTGGAATATCAAATTGGGGTAATAAGACATCTCGTGCGAGTTCAAAAGCTTCTATTTTATCGATTAAAGCTTGAATGTTCAAAATGGCCTCTGGCACATCTTGAAACAGCCCTTTCATTTCTTCACCAGACTTAAAGTAATATTCTTGGTTGGGGAAACCATAGCGGAAACCTCTACCTCTTCCAATGGGGGTCGCTTGCTTCTCCCCTTCTTTTACACAGAGTAAAATATCATGGGCATTCGCTTCTTCCTTTTTGGTATAATAGGTGTTGTTGGTGGCAATCAGCGGAATATTATACTTGCGGGAAAACGCAATCAATACTTCATTGGCGCGATCTTCTCCTTCTTCCCCGTGGCGCATTAATTCGATATAAAAGTCTTCGCCAAATTGTCCATGCCACCACTGCAAGGCCTCTTCGGCTTGCCTATCCCCAACATTTAAAATCTTTGCCGGTACTTCTCCATAGGTATTTCCACTCAAAACAATCAAATCTGTTTTGTATTGTTCCACCAGTTTTCGGTCAATGCGGGGAACATAGTAAAAGCCATCTACATACGCAGCAGAGGTTAGTTTAGCGAGATTGTGATAGCCCGCTTTATTTTTGGCCAAAAAGACAACTTGATACCCATCATCTCTTCGGGTTTTGTCTTTGTGGTCTTCACACACATAAAATTCACAACCAATAATCGGCTTGATCTTTTGATCGTCTTCTACATTAGCATTGTGTCCTTTAATCGCCTTAATAAAATGAAAGGCACCCATTAAGTTCCCGTGATCTGTAATGGCAATCGCGGGCATATTATCCGCAGCAGCGGCATCGACCAATTGATTGATGCGTGAAGTCGCTTGTAAAACAGAAAACTGAGAATGGTTGTGTAAATGAACAAAAGGGGCCTCAACGAGAGCATCGCTTACTCCTGCGGTTGTAACAGGTTCTTTTGGCGTAGCTTTTGCTTTTTTAAGTTTTGCAGAGGCTTCTTTTAAGTTTTGGTGTTTTAACCCAATTAACCCAAAAGCTTTGTTTTTTTCTCTTAAGACAATTGTTTCTGCCTGTTGGTTGTCAAAGGCAGCGGGATGCAATTGATCCTGGCGCAACAATTCTAGAAAAGCCCTAGAAGTCGCCTCCACATCTGCTGTGGCATTGTGCGCTTCTTCAAAGCTTTCTTGAAAAAGAAAATGATATAATTCACTTAGCGTAGGCAATTTGAACTTTCCGCCTCGCCCCCCAGGCAATTGACATAATGTAGCGGTTTCTTCGGTACAGGTATCTACAACTGCTTTTCCCTCCAGTACATCAGCAAGGCCAGCCCGCAGGTATTCTGCCCCCATAATATTGCGGTCAAAAGACACATTGTGGCCCACCACATATTCTACTTGGTCTAGTGCTAGGTGAAATTTCTCCAACACTTCTTCTAGCGGAATTCCCTGATCCTCTGCTAAAGCAGTTGAAATTCCGTGTACCTGTTCAGAATCAAAAGGAATGGTAAAACCGTCGGGGTGAATCAAATAATCTTCATGGGCGATCACCTCGCCTTTTGCATCGTGAATTTGCCAAGCAATTTGAATACAGCGCGGCCAGTTTTCACTATCGGTTAAAGGCGCATTCCAGCGCTTAGGTAATCCCGTGGTTTCAGTGTCAAAGATTAAATACATCTAAACGAAATTAACAAATAATTTGAGGGTAGAAGAAAGGAGTTATTGGCAGTTATTAACGAGACCTAATTTTAGGTTTTAAATTAAAAAAACATTGTTTCACCCAAATCGACTATACCGTGACCCGAAAATTCAAAAACAAATATCGCATAGACATCCTGCGGGCAAAATAGTGCGATTACACCAACAATGGTTCCTGTTTTGTCACCATATGCACCAAAGACCGCAAACATTTTTTTTGGAAATATTACAGAGACCCCCAATTTGGGCGTCACCGCACATATGAAATTGAACGAAATTGGGGGATTGGTACAAAAATTCTGGATGGAAACCCCGCAAAATAGCAACAGGATAGGAATAAACAAAATGGTTTATTCTTCTAAACCAATATTCGTACCTTCCCCATGAAAAAGAAAAATTGCGCATGCCATTACTGGAATTCACCTCAAAAGGGATTTACTGTAAACAAGCTGACGTCTATCTCGACCCCTGGCGGGGCGTGGATAAGGCGATCATCTCGCATGGCCATTCTGATCATGCGCGCTGGGGCAGTAAACACTACATCACCCACGAAATTAATGTTCCTATCATCCAGCACCGTTTAGGGAAAATTTCCGTGACAAGAAAAAAATACGGAGAGCCGTTCACCATTAATGGTGTTAAATTTTCCTTTCATCCGGCGGGACATGTGCCAGGTTCTGCGCAAATTCGGGTAGAATACAAGGGCGAGGTATGGGTCTTTACTGGGGATTATAAAACCCAAATCGACGGGATCTCCACCCCGTTCGAAGCGGTAAAATGCAATACTTTTATCACTGAATGCACCTTTGGCTTACCTGTCTTTCAGTGGGATGAACCCAAGATTGTTCACGATAGTATTAATGCGTGGTGGGCGCAAAACCAAGCCGAGAAAACCACCAGTTTATTAATGGGGTATTCCTTGGGAAAAGTGCAGCGGTTACTGAAACATCTCGATCCATCTATCGGAAAAATATTCACCCATGGGGCTACAGAACACATGACCCAAGTATTGCGTCAGTTCATCGATTTTCCCGAGACGGAATTGATCACCCGCGAGACGACTAAAAAAGAAGTTGAAGGCAATTTAGTCTTGGCTCCTCCTGCAGTTTTAGGCAGTGCCTGGGTCAAAAAACTAGGCACCCTTTCCACCGGGTATGCGTCAGGCTGGATGGCCTTTCGCGGAGCGCGAAGAAGACGAGCAGTGGATCGCGCCTTTGTCTTATCGGATCATGCCGACTGGCAAGGACTCTTGTCGGCCATTAAAGCCACCGGCTGTGAAAACGTAATTACCACGCATGGCTACACAGCTCTTTTTGCGCAATACCTGCGGGAAAAAGGCTGGAATGCGCGCACCGAAAAAACCCAATACGAAGCCGAAACCCTTGAAACTACCGCTACAGAATGAGACGTTTTGCCGCTTTGATCGAGGAACTGGACAGTACCAACAAAACCAATAAAAAAGTAACTGCCTTAAGTCAATATTTTAAGGCTGCGCCAAAGGAGGACGCCTTGTGGGCTGTTGCCCTTTTATCTCATCGCAGGCCCTCGCGCCCAGTCACCACCACTTTAATGCGCGCCTGGGCGGCAGAACACGCACAATTACCCAAATGGCTTTTTGAAGAGTCCTATCATATCGTGGGGGACCTGGCCGAAACCATTGCCCTTTTGGTCCAACAAGACGGCACAGCAACACCCCCTTCCCTTTCCCAATGCATTGAAGAAATTATTGCCTTAAAACCAAAAGAGGAAGAAGAGAAAAAGCGATATATCCTCAACCGATGGCAAAGCTTTGATAATTTTGAACGCTTTGTCTTTAACAAAATTCTCACCGGCGGATTCCGCATTGGGTTAAGCCAAAAACTAATGACCCGCGCCTTGTCAAAAGCAGTCGATATAGACGAAAACATCTTGGCCCATCGCTTAATGGGACAATGGTCGCCACAAACCACTAGCTTTGACGAACTCATTTTGCATCCTGATCCAGAAGACCAAATATCGCAACCCTATCCCTTCTTTTTAGCGCATGCGCTGGAAGACGGTTTTCAAGAAAAAGAAGCGGTTGAAAACTGGCATATCGAACACAAATGGGACGGCATGCGTTCTCAATTAATTGTTCGCGATGGAAAACATTTTTTATGGAGTCGCGGGGAGGAATTAATCACAGATAAGTTTCCAGAACTGGCTTGTCTTGCACAACTACTTCCCAATGGAACAGTTGTCGACGGAGAGCTATTGCCGTATAAAGACAAACATATTGGCGATTTTAACGCCTTACAAAAACGCATCGGGCGAAAGACGGTTTCGCAAAAACTACAAAATGACATTCCTATTGTGATCATGCTTTATGATCTTTTAGAATGGGAAGGAAAAGACATACGCGCCCTTCCTTTAGAACAACGGCAAGCACTTCTGGCAAAGCTCTACCATCAAGTTAAAGGAGCAAATATTCCCTTATTGTTGTCAGAAGTTTTACAATTTTCTAGCTGGGAAGAAGTTGCGTTGGAACGCGAAAAAGCAACAGAAAAACGCAGCGAGGGTTTAATGCTCAAGCAAAAAATATCTCCCTATGCCGTAGGGCGAAAAAAAGGCAGTTGGTGGAAGTGGAAATCCGATCCAAAAACCATCGATGCAGTCCTGACCTATGCCATGCGAGGGCATGGGCGCAGAACCAACCTCTATACTGATTACACCTTTGGCTTATGGCAAGACGGCGCTTTGGTTACTTTTGCCAAAGCCTATTCTGGCTTAACCGATGCTGAAATTAAAAAAGTAGATCAGTTTGTCAAACAAAACACCCTAGATCGTTTTGGCCCTGTACGCCAGGTCAAGCCTGAGTTGGTTTTTGAAATTGCCTTTGAAGGCATTGCCGCTTCCCCCAGGCACAAAAGTGGCGTTGCGGTGCGTTTTCCGCGTATTTTACGCTGGCGACACGATAAAAAAACAGCCGATGCAAATAGCCTTGCCGACCTTAAAAAATTGCTGCCATGACAACAGTACAGCAATGGTTTAAAGCACAGGGATGGACAGCCCAAAGCTTCCAAAAGGAATGCTGGAAGGCATACCGTGAAGGAAAAAATGGGATGCTTCATGCACCTACAGGAAGTGGAAAGACGTTTGCCCTTTGGGGCGGAATTTTGCAAGAAGCCCTAAAAATAAAAAAACAGCCTGCGGGCATTCAAGCCTTATGGATTACTCCCTTAAGGGCATTAGCGGTTGAAATTCAACAAGCGACCCAGCGCATGACCAGCGACCTTTTGCCAGAGCTCAACATTGCCTTGCGCACAGGAGATACTTCTCAAAGCGACCGCGCCAAGCAGAAGCGCAAACCCTCTTTTGGTTTAGTTACCACTCCTGAAAGCCTACATGTTTTGCTGAGCACCAAAGACCATCAAAAAAACTTTCAATACCTCAAGGTGATCGTTGTCGACGAATGGCACGAACTCTTGGGAACCAAAAGGGGGGTTCAAGTTGAACTGGCCGTCGCCTATTTACGCGCCTTCCTTCCTGAGCTAAGAGTATGGGGAATTTCTGCTACGCTGGGGAACAAAGATTTAGCACGAGAAATCTTGTTGGGGCCCATCGAAAATTATGTTACGGTTAATGCACAGATCAAAAAGAAAATCAAGGTTAAATCTATTTTGCCAAAAAACATGGAGAGCTTCCCTTGGCGGGGGCATTTAGGGATTCACCTATTGCCGCAAGTTTTAAAATTGGTCCAAAAAAATAACACCACCCTGATTTTTACCAATACAAGAGCACAATGTGAAATTTGGTTTCATCGCCTTTTAGAAGCTGACCCTAATTTAGCCGGGAACATTGCCATGCACCATGGGAGTATTGATAAAAAGATTCGCCTTTGGGTAGAAGATGCCCTGCGAAATGAGCAATTAAAAGTAGTGGTATGTACCTCTAGTTTAGATTTAGGTGTTGACTTTAGTCCCGTTGAAAATTGTGTCCAAGTCGGAAGTCCAAAAGGGGTTGGAAGGTTTATTCAGCGTGCTGGTCGCAGCGGTCATCGCCCCAAAGCAGGCAGCAGCATTTACTTCCTCCCAACGCATGCGATGGAATTAATCGAATCGGTGGCATTACAACGCGGGATTGAACAACAACAAATAGAAGACCGCATTCCCTTTCTGAACTCCTATGATGTTTTACTGCAGTTTTTGATGACCTTAGCGGTGGGCAGTGGTTTTCAACCAAAAGTATTATTCCCTATTATCCAACAAACCTTTTGCTTTCAAACCCTAGACAAAGAACGCTGGCAGTGGCTCTTGAATTTTCTGGTTAAGGGAAGTCAAAGTTTAGAACACTATGACGAATATAAGAAAGTCAACGTTTTAGAAGACGGCAGTTTAAAAGTCCTTAACAAAGGGATTGCCATGCGCCATCGTCTTTCTATGGGCACCATCGTAAGCGATGCCAATCTAAAAATACGTTACCAAAAAGGAGGCTATCTCGGCACGGTTGAAGAATGGTTTGTCGCCAAACTAAAACCAGGTGATGTTTTTACTTTTTCGGGAAGAAATTTGGAACTGATCCGTATGCGTAATATGGAAGTCATTGTTCGAAAATCAAAATCCAAAAAAAGTCGCATCCCCGCATGGATGGGAGGACGCATGAGCTTTAGTGCGCACTTGAGTGATTTGTTGAAAAAGGCTTTGTATGAAGAACGCAATCTTGAAACCCCAGAATTTAAAGCCCTTGCGCCGGTATTCTATCAACAACAAAGGGAGTCGATTATTCCGCAGCCCAATCAATTTTTAATTGAACGCTTTCAAACCAGAGAGGGCTACCATACGGTTTTTTACCCTTTTGAAGGTTATGCTATTCACGAGGCCATGGCCAGTTTAATGGCCTATCGCATAAGCCTCTTGTCCCCAATTACCTTTAGCATGTCTTTTAATGATTATGGTTTTGAATTGTTGTCTGATCAGCCTTTTGCAAAAGAAGATTTTTTAGACAATAATCTTTTGACTCTAGACCATTTACACGAAGATTTAGAGAAGAGCATCAATGTGTCAGAAATGGCCCGTCGTCGCTTTCGCGATATTGCCGTTATTTCTGGGTTGGTTTTTCAAGGTTTCCCCAACAAACCCATCAAGGCAAAACACCTCCAAAGTGGATCGCAATTGTTTTTTGACGTCTTTAAAGATTACGAACCCGATAATTTACTGTATCAACAGGCCATAGAAGAAACCTTTGACCACGGCATGGAACACGGGCGCATGACCCAAGTCTTTGAAAACATCAATACCCAAGAAATCATTTGGCGCGATTGCAGGCAACCTACCCCCTTTTCTTTCCCATTAATCACCGACAGAATTCGGGCTAAACTCTCTTCTGAAAGTGTAGAAGATCGCATCAAGAAAATGTACCTTCAGTTGGAAAAAGCAGGACAATGAAGCGGATCAAAATCAAAGAAAATCAATTTGTGCTACACCCCAGTGGTGCGGTCTTTTGGGAAGAACAAAAGACCTTGCTCCTCGCTGATATTCATTTAGGGAAAGTCGCCCACTTTCGCAAAAATGGCATTGCAGTTCCGCGAAAAGCAGAAGGCGCATTTTACACAAAAATCACTGCGCTTTTAGCAGAATTTCCCATAGCGCGTTTTTTGTTTTTAGGAGATCTTTTTCACAGCTTTCAAAACAATGAATGGCTGTTATTTGCTGCTTGGGTAAAACAACAAAAAGCAAAGATGGTCTTGATAGAAGGGAATCATGATGTTATCCCTGCTTCCCAATTTGAGCAAATCGGTCTTCAGGTTGTTGATCATTTAACGGAAGAGGACTTCTATTTTTCCCATTTTCCTACAGAAAATAAAACACAATTCGTCTTTTGTGGTCATGTCCATCCTGGGGTAAAGCTTAAAGGAAGTGGTTTACAACAAATGAAGATGCCCTGCTTTTTTCGGTCGAAAAAACAAATGATTCTTCCCGCTTTTGGGGCTTTTACGGGTTTGCATATTTTATCGCCAAAGGAAGGGGATCATGTTTATGTAAGCACAGGCAAAGAAGTGATGGAAATAGAAGGGATTTAAACTACAAGCCTTTATATTTGCCAAAAAAAAGCGATAGAACCACTCTTTAGCGCCTTTGCTGATTCTTCCTCCCAAAAAAGCTTTGAACAAGCCTTTTTGCAGGAGGGCATGTCCGTTACCCTAAAAGGGGTTGTGGGCTCAGGGCTCAATTTTCGATTAGCCGATGCCTTTGATCGCCACCAAAAAACCATTCTTTTAATTTGCGAAGACCGCGAAAAAGCGGCCTATCACCTCAACGATTTAGAACAGCTTTTAGGACAAGACCCTATTTTGTTTTTTCCGTCTAGTTATCGCAAGCCTTATCAAACCGAAACAACTGATAATGCCAATGTTCTTTTGCGTTCGGAGGTATTAAACAAATTGAGCAACTCGAAAAAGCCACGGGTAATTGTCACCTATCCGCAAGCGCTTTTTGAGAAAGTCGTCTCGCAAGCCACCTTGCGAAAAAACACTTTAGAAGTAATTAAAGGCAGTCAACTATCGCTTGACTTTGTTAATGAAGTCTTGTTTGACTATAATTTTGACCGCGTGGATTTTGTTGCGCAACCGGGCGAATTTTCGGTTCGTGGAGGTATTATTGATGTTTTTTCTTTTGCCAATCAGCATCCTTACCGCATTGAATTTTTTGACGATGAAGTAGAGAGCCTACGGAGTTTTGACGTAGCCACGCAGTTGTCGATTGCTTCATTAGACAAAATCAAATTATTGCCCAATACCAGTGAAGGTTTTAAAAAAGCAAGCCGCAAAAGCTTGATAGAATTAATTGCCCCTTCAGCAGTTGTAGTGATGCAAAACCTCGATGGTTTGGCCGGTCGTCTAAGCAATTATTTCAGTGAAGCCGAAAAAAACTTCGCCGCTCTTTCTGGAGAAACCCAGCACCTACCTCCTGCAACCCTCTTTCTTTCGAAAGAAGATTTGTTGCGAAATCTAAATGGGATTTCTTGGGCAACAGTCTTGCCTTGTGTAGAAAAGAAAACGGTTCAGCAGGTATTTGTCAAGCAAAGTCCGCAACCTGCTTTTAACCGAAAATTTGATCGCCTCATTGCTTACCTGAACGAAAATCACGAGAAAGGCTATGAAAATTATATCTGCTGTGCTTCGGCAGAACAAGCACAGCGACTTAGTGCTATTTTTGAGGAAATGGAGAAAACCGTCCATTATAAAACTGTGGTGCAACCCCTTTTTGAAGGCTTTGAAGACCTTGACGCTAAGATGGCCGTATTTACCGACCATCAAATTTTTGAGCGCTACCACAAATACCAACTCAAGTCTGGCTATACCAAAAAGCAAGCGCTTACCTTAAAAGAATTGACCCACCTAGAAGTAGGAGATTATGTCACCCATATTGATCATGGAATTGGCACCTTTGGCGGGTTGCAAAAAATCGAGGTCGAGGGCAATATGCAAGAAGCGATCAAACTGGTTTATGCCGATCGGGACATCTTGTACCTCAGCATTCATTCTCTCCATAAAATTTCTAAATTCAATGGGAAAGACGGAAAAGTACCCAAGGTGTATAAACTTGGATCAACTGCCTGGAAAGCCCTAAAACAAAAAACAAAAAAACGGGTTAAGGAAATCGCCTTTAACCTGATTGAACTCTATGCCAAACGCCGTCAAAAAATAGGTACAGCTTGTGCTCCAGATAGTTATTTACAATTAGAACTTGAGGCTTCTTTTATCTTTGAAGACACACCAGACCAAAGTGCTGCTACCGCTGCAGTAAAAGAGGACATGGAAAGTGAACGCCCCATGGATCGTTTGGTTTGCGGAGATGTAGGCTTTGGAAAAACAGAAGTTGCCATTCGTGCTGCATTTAAAGCCGCCGACAATGGACGACAGATAGCGGTTTTAGTCCCTACAACTATTTTAGCCTTTCAACATTTTAAGAATTTCACGAAAAGACTCGAAGATTTTCCATTAAGGGTAGACTACCTCAATCGTTTTAGAACAGCCAAGGAGAAACGGGTGGTCCTAGAAGATTTAGCTGCTGGAAAAATAGATATTCTAATCGGCACCCACCAACTCGTTGGTAAAGGAGTTTCCTTTAAAAATCTAGGGCTACTTATTGTTGATGAAGAACAAAAATTTGGTGTTTCGGTAAAAGAAAAATTAAGGGCATTAAAAACCAATGTAGATGTTTTGACCTTAACGGCCACCCCGATTCCTAGAACCTTACAATTTAGCTTAATGTCGGCCCGAGATTTATCGGTGATTGCTACTGCACCCCCCAATCGCTATCCAATTGAAAGTGAAGTGATTCGCTTTAATGAAGAAATGATAAGGGATGGGGTTTTATATGAAATGCAACGGGGAGGGCAGGTCTATTTTATTCACAACCGTGTAGAAAATATTCAAGAAGTAGCAGGGATGCTGCAACGCCTTGTTCCCGATGCGCGAATTCGAATTGGTCATGGGCAAATGGACGGCAAGAAATTGGAGAAAAATCTCCTTGAGTTTATGGACGGAAAATACGATATTTTGATCGCAACCACCATTATTGAAAATGGCCTGGACGTCCCAAATGCGAATACCATTTTTATCAATAACGCGCAAAATTTTGGCTTAAGTGATTTACATCAAATGCGCGGGCGTGTTGGGCGAAGCAATAAAAAAGCCTTTTGCTATTTCATTACGCCCCCTTTAAGCGCAATGTCTAGCGATGCCCAAAAACGCATTCAAGCCATAGAACAATATGCCGAGCTAGGATCAGGGATTAAAATCGCCATGAAAGATTTAGAAATTCGCGGTGCCGGAGATTTATTGGGAGGGGAACAAAGTGGTTTCATCAATGATATTGGTTTTGAAACCTATCAAAAAATTCTAAAAGAAGCAGTAGAAGAACTGAAAGACAATGAGTTTAAAAACCTCTACAATACAAGCGAAGAAGAAGGACCAAAATCTTTTGTAAAGGAAGTACAAATTGATACAGATCTAGCCATTCTATTGCCCGATGATTACGTCAACTCTGTAAGTGAACGACTTTCTTTGTACAACCGAATCAGCGAATTGAATTCAGAAGCAGATTTAGGTCAATTTCAAAAAGATTTAGAAGATCGTTTTGGGCCTATTCCAAGTCAAGCCGAAGATCTACTCAACAGTGTTCGTTTAAAATGGAAAGCCCTTGAAGTTGGTTTGGAAAGGTTGATTTTAAAACGCGGGCAGCTTTCTGGTTATTTTATTGCCGATCAAGAAAGTGCGTATTATCAAAGTGAAAACTTTAACGCGGTACTTCAATGGGTGCAACAAAGTGCAGGAAAAGTAGAACTCAAAGAAAAAGAAACCCGTCAAGGCTTGCGACTTCGCCTAGCAATTAAAGGTATAAAGAGTGTTTCTGAGGCTTTAGAACAACTGCCTGTTCTATAAATCTTTCAACTCTTTAATCGCTTTAAAAGCAATATTAACTTGATCTTCTCCTACAATAATGGTAAACTCATTTGAGGTTGAAATTACTTCATAGATATTCACACCTTCCCAAGAAAGCCGTTGAAAAATAAAATAATATATCCCTGGAATGGTCACGTTTTCTGTTGGAAGTTTAATCGAAATAGAGGAAAGATCTTGGGTTTTCTCAATAAGGCGCTCTGCTTGAAAATAACTTTCTAGCTGTTTGGCAGCATTATTACTTACAATAATGTTACTCTCTGTTACCCCTCTTGAAGAGGTGTAAAAAATATTGGGATTGTCATTTACCTCGCTTAAAAATTGCGCTTGGGCGTTAAGCAAAGTATCCGAGATTTTAAAACTGTAGTCAACAAGATTAGAGCGCACCGTAATATCACCGATTCCTTTTAAAACCTTGACAATTTTATGGGTAGACAAAAACTCTAAATTATCTGAAATTCTTTTTAACGCCATTACAATTGCGCCACTGCGTGCAGGCTTTTGCAGGGTTTCTTCAATTTCAGGTTGAATTTGTCGCGCTAAAGAAGTTAAGTTGATGATTCCTTGCGTCATAGCTGTTGAAAGATAGGGCTTGGTTTTAATGTATTGTTCTACAACGGAAGCGATGGTCTTCATGTGAAATATTTTGTGCAAATATAATTAATCATACTTAATGTTACAAATAAAACATTTATTTAAAAAGCGTAAAATGCATTTGGAAGGTGCTCTAATTCCCATTTTCCCCGAACCAGGGTGTAGCTAATGATATCAAAGCGTACTTCAACTTGTAAATCATGCTGCTGTATATAGGCGTCGATGGCCATCACCAAGAGGCGGATTTTTTTCTTGGATACAAAACTTTGTGGGCTGCCGAAATAGGACGTACTCCGTGCTTTTACTTCTACAGCGACGAGAAGGTTGTCTTGTTGTGCGATAAGGTCAACTTCGGCTTTACGATAGCGATAATTTTGGGCGAGAACATGAAAACCCAATGAATGATAAAAGGCGGCAGCGCGTTTTTCGGCTTCCATTCCAAAGGTATAAGCGGTAGACATCGTCATTGATTTGAGAGAACAGACTAAATTTAACCGAATTAGGGCAGAAAAAATCTTATTTTTGCCTAAAATTTATCCCATGGCGCTCAACGCGAAACGGTATACAGTTACCGCAGCTCTTCCTTATACAAACGGTCCCATCCATATTGGTCATTTAGCAGGAGTCTATGTTCCCGCAGACATCTATGTGCGCTATCTGCGTGCACAAAACAAGGATGTTGCTTTTATTTGTGGGAGCGATGAACATGGCGTAGCCATTTCTATTCGGGCAAAGAAAGAAGGCGTAACGCCAAAGGATATCATAGATAAATACAACGCGATAATCAAGAATTCGTTCCAGCAATTGGGAATTTCATTTGATAATTATTCGCGTACCTCTGCCGCGATTCACCATGAGACTGCTGGTGATTTTTTCAAGCAAATGCAAGAGGATGGAAAGTTTTTAGAACAGACCACCGAACAATTATACGATACAGAAGCACAACAATTTCTAGCAGATCGATTTGTGACCGGAAGTTGTCCAAAATGCGATCATCCAGAAGCCTATGGCGATCAGTGTGAGAATTGTGGAAGCTCGTTAAATGCGACAGATTTAATTCAACCCAAATCAACCTTGTCCGGGAGTGTTCCAACCCTTAAAGCAACCAAACACTGGTTTTTACCCTTAGATCAATATGAAGATTTTATTAAAGAATGGATCTTAGAAGGGCATAAAAACGACTGGAAACCCAATGTTTATGGGCAAGTAAAATCTTGGGTAGACGATGGCCTTAAACCGCGTGCCGTGACCCGTGACCTTGATTGGGGAATTCCTGTACCTGTTGCAGGTGGTGAAGAAAAGGTACTTTATGTATGGTTTGACGCCCCAATTGGATACATCTCTTCTACCAAAGAATGGGCCGCTAGAGAAGGAAAAGACTGGGAACCTTATTGGAAAGATAAAGAAACAGCACTTGTTCACTTTATTGGAAAAGACAATATTGTGTTTCACTGCATTATTTTTCCTGCGATTTTAAAAGCGGGAAAAGAATATATTCTCCCTGAAAATGTTCCTGCCAATGAGTTTCTTAATCTAGAAGGAAATAAAATTTCTACCTCGAAAAATTGGGCTGTTTGGCTACACGAATACCTAGAGGAATTTCCTGGACAAGAAGATGTTTTGCGTTATGTACTAACCGCAAATGCGCCAGAAACGAAAGACAATGACTTTACCTGGAAAGATTTCCAAACGCGAAACAACAGTGAACTAGTGGCCATTTTTGGCAACTTTATTAACCGAGCTGTTGTCCTTACCCATAAATATTATGCAGGAGATGTGCCAGACTGTGGGGAAGTTTTAGACCAAGATCAAGCAGTACTTGATGCACTAAAACAGTTTCCTGAAAAAGTAGGGAGTTCTATTGAAAAATACCGTTTTCGCGAAGCGAGTCAAGAACTGTTAAATTTGGCCAGACTAGGCAATAAGTATCTCGCCGATGAAGAACCCTGGAAACGCATTAAAGATGCGCCAGAACGCGTGCCTACCATAATGCACATTGCCCTTCAAATTGCTGGAGCACTTTCAGCTATTTGTGAACCATTTTTACCCCACAGCGCCGAAAAATTACGGGCAATACTCAACATAAATACCCCGCTAACTTGGGATGAGATTGCAAAAGAAAGTATTTTGCTTCCCGCAGGTCATACCATTGGACAGCAACAATTGTTGTTTGAGAAAATTGAGGATGAAGTTATCGAACAACAATTGGCTAAACTAGCGCAAACCAAGGCCGTAAATGAAAAAGAGGAGAAAAGCCTTCCGCCTCAAAAAGAATTGATTTCTTTTGAAGATTTCACAAAGCTAGATTTGCGTGTCGGCACCATTACGGCAGCTGAAAAGGTCAAGAAAACCAAAAAACTTTTACAACTTCAGGTTGATCTAGGAGAAGAAGTTCGCACGATTGTTTCAGGGATAGCAGAAAGCTTTAGCCCCGAAGAAGTAGTGGGTAAAAAAGTAACCGTTTTAACGAATCTTGCTCCCAGAAAAATTCGCGGTGTAGAAAGTCAAGGAATGCTCTTAATGAGCGAAGACGCCGAAGGAAATATTGTAATGGTTAGCCCAGATAAAGGTGCTGAAAATGGCTACCCAATCGCCTAATGCTTTCGGTCGCCTTTCATCCGATTTATCAACTTCCCTTACCAAAGGGGCATCGTTTTCCCATGGAGAAATACGATCTGCTCCCTAAACAATTACTTCACGAAGGAACCTGTTCTGATGTTGACTTTTTTGAACCAACTGCGCTAGATAATCACTGCATTGAACAGGTACATTGTACAAATTATTTGCAACGCTTGTTAAAATTAGCGCTAGACCGAAAAGAGGTTAGAAAGATTGGGTTTCCACTAAGCCAACAATTGATCGAACGAGAGATCATTATTGCTGGCGGTACGGTCGAAGGGGCAAAACGTGCTTTAACAACAGGAATTGCTATGAACATTGCGGGAGGAACCCACCATGCCTTTTCTGATCGTGGAGAGGCCTTTTGTTTACTTAACGATCAAGCCATAGCAGCCCAGTATCTTTTGGACCACAAATGGGCGAAAAAAATCATGATTGTCGACCTTGATGTACATCAAGGAAATGGCACCGCAGAAATCTTTCGCAATAACCCTAAGGTTTTTACTTTTTCAATGCACGGTGCAAAAAACTATCCCTTTCAAAAAGAAAAAAGCGATTTAGATCTTCCTTTAGCAGACGGCATGGAAGATGAAACCTACCTTCAATTACTTAAGGCAACACTTCCCCGTTTACTAGAAGAAGAAAAACCCGATTTTGTTTTTTATTTATGTGGGGTTGATGTTGTTGCGACAGACAAATTGGGCCGCCTGGGAATGACCATTGCAGGTTGTAAAGCAAGGGATCACTTTGTTTTAAACTTATTAAAAGAAAAAGAAATTCCTGTGCAATGCAGTATGGGAGGGGGCTACTCAAAAGAAATCAAAATTATCCTTGAGACCCATGCCAATACTTTTAGAATTGCACAAGCACTTTACAGCTGATGCCAAGTTGCCCCGCGTAATTTCGCTGCAGCAATAACAATGTCTTTACGACTTACTTGCCCCACTAAATTTCCATTTTCAACCACAGGAAAGCGCCTTCTTCCAGATTTGTGGAATTTAGATGCCGCATCAAACAAACTCATGGTTGCAGGAAGGGTCTCGACTTCCTTGGTCATAAAGTGACCGACGGATTTATCTAGGATGGGCATGTTAAAATAACGGCTGTCTGAGATTTCTTTCATACAGTCCCCTTCAGAGATAATGCCAATAAGTTGCCTGTTTTCATCTATTACAGGTCCGCCAGAAATTTTGTGCTTTATAAAGGCTTTCATGACATCGTGAATGCTTTGTTCTACCTTAAAACAAATGATGTTTTTGGTCATAATGTCGCGGACCAATAAATTCGCTTGCTTTACTTTTTTCTCGGTGGCTCTTGGGCCTTGAAAACTTTTTACTGCCATGATAATTGGGTTTTGGATTCAACTGAAGGTACAAAAAATTAAATAAGTGCGAGCTGCCTGCTATAGCTTAAGTATCTTTAAGGCAGAATAATGAGCGATCAAAAACACAAAACGATTGGAATATTGGGCTGCGGTTGGCTCGGGCTTCCGCTGGCAAAAAACCTGGTCGAACTAGGATATAAGGTCCATGGATCTACCACGCAAGCGACAAAACTTAAAGCCATTAAGCAAACAGGTGCAAAAGCATTTATAGTGCAATGTGAAGAAGACAGCAGTGTGGGTTTAGTCGACTTTTTAACCCAGGTAGACTACCTAATAATTGCGCTGCCACCAGGGATTCGCGCTAATCCAAATAGAAGGTTTGATGTAATCATCGATCAAATACAGCAAGAGGTTGTTCGGCAAGGAATCAAACGTGTTATTTTTATCAGTAGTACAGCTGTTTATGGTTCAACTTCTGGAATTATTAACGAAGAAACGCCTACTGCAGCAGTAAGCATAAGTGGGAAACAGCTTGTTCTTTGTGAACATCTTTTGTTAAAAAATCCTGCTTTTGCGACGAGTATTATTCGTTTTGGAGGCCTCATTGGTCCAAATAGACATCCTATTTTCAGTCTTGCAAAAAGAACAAAAATTGACAATCCGGAAGGGAAAATTAATTTTATTCATTTAGCGGATTGCCTTGCTCTAATTTGTCGCGCCATTGCGTCTTTTCAGGGAGGGAGCATCTATAACGGGGTATCTCCTTATCACCCTAATCGCAAAGCCTATTACACTAAAATGGCTTTACTAGCAGGAATTAAACTTCCACCATTTAGCAATGAAAAAGGAGTAGATCGCATCATATCTGCTGAAAAAGCTGAAAAGGACTTAGGCTTGTCCTTTTTGGTGGAAAACTTGTTGACATTAAACTAGACGGCATCTTAAATCACTTTCTTTTCTATTGTATATTTAGGTAAGAAAATAAGTTGTTTTGACAAAAGACAAAGACATCACTATATTATTGGAACGTTTGTTCAATCAAAGCAGGCAAGATAAATTGATGTACCTCAACTCTGCCGACAAACAGCACCTACCGGCCTACAAACGGTTTTTTAATCAACAAGCCCTTTTTCGCAACAGCATGTTTAATGAGTTGAGCGCTCTTCTTTCAGATTATGGCATTGAAGCAGAGAATGTACTGTTAAAAAGACCTGATATTCGTTCATTAATGATGACAAGCATCAAAAGAGATAAAATCAATCCTTTTAACAAATGTTTGGCCCAGGATTTACTTTTTCGCGAAAGCCTTAAAGCACTGATATCGTTAGATAAAGGAGAAAAAAATCAAAGCATATACCATAAACAGTTGGCTAAAATAGAGCGCTGTATCGAAGACAATAAAGCCTTCAGTAAAGTTATTGCCAGCAAGGAAATGGCTGCAAATGATTTTATTGGGTCAAATCGATAAGTTCTCCGTCTTTTTCCCGTTCTTCTAAAGAAAAATCTTCAATTCTTTTTAAATAAGCGGTATAGGCCATAAACAAGGCCTGAAAACTTTTGTCTAATTCTTCTTGCTGTTCTTCTAAACTGTAATAGCGCGATTTGAGTAACTCGGTTTTAACCACCTTTAATCTACTGGTAATTTCTGGTGTGTTAAAGGGAGCTGGAATAGGATAACGAAGCAAGGTGTTACACTTTATAAGCGTCCCTAAGAGAAAGGGAGAAATCCCCTCTGGGTTTAATTTAGTGAGATCTTCCATCGCATTGACAAAAACCCCAAACTCCTCTATGGGCGTAAGTAAAGAATCGATTAAGGGGTCTTTTTGAATTTGATATACCGTGATGTTTTCTTGTTTAACTTGAATGGGCTGCTCTTCTATTGTCTCCGTCTTTTCTTCCGCTACTTGTGATGCGTTTCCACAGGCAGCTAATAAAAAGAGCAAACAGATATAAACGGTATTAAAGCGCATTTTGAAGGGTGTTAATTTGTAACAGCAGAATGGTGAAAAAAATGATTTGCAAAAGAAATAGATGATGGGTAAAATTTTCTTTTAGCTCAATTTTTAATCCTTGATAAAGGAGATGTAAGGGCAAGGCAACTGCTAGCCAACCTACATAGTTTTGAACAGGAGCTACTCCCCCTTTAAACTCCCAAAAATCGAGAATGGGTGCAATGGGCTCAATAACTAAGTCCAACAATAACATCAAACCTATGCCCAGTAGTACCTTTGTGAAAAAATTATTGCCTAAATCTGCGGCAATAGCACCACAACAAATAACAAGTATAGACCAATTAATGCCAATAAGCCATGGCACCCCAGCGACTTTCCAACCTAGGGCATCGCCATATTGGTAATGACCAAAGATTAAACCGTAATTCACGCCAAGTGCCTCAGCGACCATTCCCACTACAAAGGCAATTAGCGCAATGATAAACACCCTAGGGGTGTTTCTACTGGTGAGCATCAACAAAAGAAAAGACAGCGAAAGATTAAACGGAGTTGCCCCAACAAACCATTGGGAATCGCCATAAAGTATACCAATAATACCACACAAGTGAAATAACCATATGATTCCGATGGCAATATTATTAAACGTTAAGGCGCTTTTTTTAATCATTTAGGCTTAAAAATTCATCACTTACTATTTTGGCAGAAAGCAAGCACAAAGGAATACCGCCGCCGGGGTGAACGCTACCACCACAAAAGTAAAGGTTTTTAAATTGACGGGAATAATTAGGATGCCGTAAAAAAGCAGCCATTTGTTTGTTACTGGCCGCGCCGTATAAAGCACCTAAATAAGATTGGGTCTTTTGTTCAATCAATGGAGGGCTTAAGACTTCTTCTACCTCAATATGGTCGCTAATATTCACCCCTAAAACGCGTTCAATTTTCGCAATAAGCTGCTTTTTAATTAAGGGAATTTCCTTAGCCCAATCCAAGGTTTTCCCAGCAGGAGTATTAATCATGACAAACCAATTTTCGTGTCCTGAGGGGGCATCCGCTGGAACATTTTTCGCGCTTATATTAATGTAAACTGTTGGATCGTTAAACAATTTCTTTTGGTTGAATATGGCATCAAACTCTCCCGGATAATCTGCTGAAAAAAGAATGTTGTGCAAATCTAAATCGGGGAAAGAGGTATTAATTCCCCAATAAAAAATTAGGGCAGAACTAGACCTTTCTTGGCTTAAGACCTTTTCTGGGGCTTTTATATTAGGCAATAATTTTCTATAGGTTGGAAAAACATCCATATTTGAGACCACAAAATCGGCCAGTTGTTCTTGCCCGGCCACTGAGATTCCCTTTACCTTATTTTGAACATAGGTTATTTTATCCACTTTTTGATTAAAGTGAAATTTGACCCCTTGTCTTTTGGCTAAATCAAAAAGAGATTGACTGATACTTACCATTCCTCCATCTGGAATAAAGGTGCCATAATGCGATTCCAAATGCTGAATCAGAGACATTATTCCTGGGGTTTGATAAGGTGATGAGCCGTTATAGGTCGCAAAGCGGTTATACAACTGAATCAAATGGGGTTCTTCTAAAGCGGCAGTATTGACTTGATCTAAGCTTTTGTTGATTTCAAAAATAGGAAGATAGCTTAAGGCTTTAAGGGTTTTCCATGAAAACAAGGTGCTCCAGCGCAACAGCGATTTTTCTAAAAATAAACCTACGGTTAGGTCGTATTTCTTTTTGGCTTTCGCCAAATAAGCCTTTAAAACTTTGGGCTTGACACCTAACTGTTGTTCCACTTCATTTAAATACTTCTCTTGATCGGTATAAGCACTTAAACGTTTTCCATCTTCCCAAAAATACTTACAGGCAATCGCTTTCTTTTGGTAATTAAAATGCTTGCGTGGATTTTCGCCACATAAAGTAAATAGTGCATCGACATATTGGGGCATGGTAAAAAGAGAGGGGCCAGCATCAAAACGATATTGTTGCAACGAAAACGCACTCAACTTCCCACCGGGATAAGCGTTGGCTTCAAAAACTTCAACAGCATATCCTTTTGCACTTAATCTTATGGCTGTTGCTATCCCCGCAATACCAGCACCAATGACGATAACTTTTTGTTTCATTAAAGTAAGGTTTGATCATTAATAACATGAAAACGTGCAAACAAGTCCTCACTGTACCATTGTTCTTTTTTGGTTTGCTTTACAATATCCTTATGGGCTTTATCTTTATAGGCGAATTGCATCACATCTTCCATAGAATGCCATAGACTTATGGTGGCTTGTTGAATAAACGGCCATTCGCCTATTCCCTTATAAAAATATACGCCTTTGGCCGTTTCGATGGCTTTACTGGCTCTGGGAACAGCACGCCAAAATGAAATTAATTTGCTCCATCTGAGGGTAGCCCTGGTAATGATCGCAACTTGCGGTTGTTTTACCACAAATGTCGGATTGGATTGGAAAGGGTTTTGACCACTCCACCTACCATGACTGGCAGTATTCGATAAAACCAATCGCCTAATCGCGGTCGCTTTCGCACGGTAGGTTTTCATCAATGGATTGTTTTCGTAAAAAAGAGCTGCACCGGCTGAGTCTTCCCAAACGGTTAACAATGCATAGGTAGAAAAATCAGGGAATAAACTAAAGCCTTCTCCAGCCCCTGTACCCAATAATTTAAAAAAATGTAAGCCCGAAACGTTTTTTAGGAAGGAAAAACCCATGCCCATTTGCTTGAAGGCCCAAAATTTGTTGCGCTTAAAAGAAAATATATAAAGGTGGGTGACTTGTGTCTTGATAGGTTGGATTTAATTCAAATTTAGTGTTTTTTAAAAAAAAACGCCTCTGCTGATAGGATTTTAGAATTTGACTTTGGAAGTAAAATAGCAGAGGCGTTGAAACCAAATTGAATTAAACTGTTTAAATATAACTCATTTTTCTTATACAAAACAAGTTTTAGTCTATCTTTTTTATATTTTCCTTAAACATTTATACTTTTATATCGCTTTATTGATCAGAAAAAATAGTTTAATTTTGTGTAAACATCAATGATTGCATGGGTCTTGATGAGTTTTTACTTATTTTTGTTAAAACACTAAATTTATTTTTATGACAACCACATTTGTTGCCAATATTGTTATAGTTACCACAATTATTGTAATTGTCTTCATCGGACGAGACATGCTTAAAAAGTAACACATGAAGCTCAAGAAGATTCATACTTTAATCGATCAATTTATTTACATCCTCATTTTTTTAAATGTGGGTGCAATGATTTTAGAATCACATGAAAGTGTTCGTTTGGCTTATGCTTCATCTTTTCAGATTTTTGAAATTATTTCCATTGTTGTTTTTAGCGCAGAGTACCTATACCGGATTGTTCATGCTACGTATAAAGAAGGTGCAAGAGGAGCATTCGCTTATGTCTTTAGCTTTTATGGTCTTATTGACTTGATTTCTATTTTACCGTTTTACCTCAATCAAATCATCAAAGTGGACGGACGATTCTTTAGAATTTTACGCCTCTTTAGATTGACGCGTATTTTTAAAGTTGGGCGAAAAAGTAAATCCCTCAAAGTTTTCACCCGTGCCTTATTTTCTGTGAAAAGCGAATTGACCTTTACGTTGTTTCTTTCAGTAGTGACCATTTTGTTTTCTGCTTCAGCCATTTACTATTTAGAAAACGAAGCACAACCCGAAAAGTTTTCCAGTATCACAGAATCGGTTTGGTGGGCAACAGTCTCTCTGGCAACAGTGGGTTATGGAGATGTTTATCCGGTTACGGCTGGGGGGAAAATTTTCGCTTCGTTTATTTCCTTAATTGGTATCGGAATTGTCGCTATCCCAACTGGGGTCATCAGTGCTGCTTTTGTAGAAGAAATTTATAAAGAGCGGATTAAACGCAAAATGTAACGAAAGCATAAACGATTTAGAATTATCGCTTATCTTTACAGGGCTATGAAAAAAATAATTGTTGTAGGGTCTGGATTCTCCTCCCTTTCTGTTGCATCCTATCTTGCCCAAGAAGGACATCAAGTAGACATCTTCGAAAAAAATGAAATGCCTGGTGGGCGAGCCCGTCAATTTAAGAAAGAAGGGTTTACCTTCGACATTGGCCCTTCATGGTATTGGATGCCAGATGTTTTTGACAGCTATTTTGGTGATTTCGGGAAAAAGGTTTCCGACTATTATAAACTTGAAAAATTAGATCCGGGTTACGAGGTGTATTTTGACAACCAAGAATCCATCAAGATTGGAGATAGTCTCGACAAGATTTACGCTGCTTTTGAAAAAGAAGAGGTAGGAAGTTCTGTTCCGCTAAAACGTTTTATTAAGAAAGCCGCCGATAATTATGATATTGCCATCAAAGATTTGGTGTATCGTCCTGGTATATCTCCACTTGAACTAATTACCCCTGCTACCATTAAAAAACTAGGGTATTTTTTAAGTACGATTAAAAGAGAGGTCATGAAGGAGTTTAACAACCCCCGCTTGGCACAAATACTTCAGTTTCCTGTATTGTTTTTGGGGGCTAAGCCCAGTCAAACACCCGCATTTTATAATTTCATGAATTTTGCCGATTTTGGCCTAGGCACCTGGCATCCAGACAAAGGAATGTATAGCGTTGTAGAAGGAATGGTGCAACTGGCAAAAGAGCTAGGCGTACGCTTTAACCTCAATGAAAACGTAGAAGAAATTGTTGTAGAAAATAAACAGGCCGTTGGCATTGTTTCAAATGGACAACAACACAAGGCAGATATTGTTATTAGTGGGGCAGATTACCATCACTCAGAAACTTTATTAAAACCAGAATATAGGGCCTATAGCGAAGCCTATTGGGCCAAGAAAACATTTGCGCCCTCTTCTTTACTCTTCTTTATAGGAATGGATAAGAAAGTGAAAAATGTTTCGCACCACACCTTATTTTTTGATGTAGACTTTGATGCCCACGCAGCAGATATTTACGATACGCCAAAATGGCCAAATGAACCTTTGTTCTATGCCAACTTCCCTTCTATTACAGATGCGACAATGGCACCTGAGGGAAAAGAAGCATGCTTTTTATTGATCCCTATTGCACCAGGTCTAGAGGACACAGAAGAATTGCGTCAAAAGTACTTTGATATCGTTATTGATCGTTTAGAGACACGCACTGGTCAATCCATCAAGGAACACATTCTATTCAGCGAATCTTTTTGTGTTAATGATTTTGTTGAGGAATACAACTCTTATAAAGGAAATGCTTACGGAATGGCCAACACTTTATTGCAAACCGCCTTTTTGAGGCCTAAATTGAAAAGTAAAAAAGTAGAAAATCTATACTTTACTGGTCAGTTAACGGTTCCTGGTCCTGGGGTTCCTCCGTCGTTGATTTCTGGGAAGCTTGTAGCCAACTTGGTTTCTCCCCCCACCACCAAATAAGGGTCCACTGGTCTTCTTTATCTTGAATGACAGAATCGATTACTCGGATGTTTTTGGAGAGGGTTTCATCGTAGGTTTTAAGCTGTTCATTGATTTGAACCCACAGCTCTAGACGCTTAAATAAATTGTATTTAACAAATCTATCTTTTTGGATATACGCTCTGTTTTTTACCCAAAACGCGTTGTCTTCTACATCAATGCGTTCCAAATCAAAAACCCATTGATGGGCAAGTCGATGGGTGAATTCTTCTATATACGTCTTTTCTTCTTTATCGGAATTAATCATCAAATATTTAAGAAAGGTACCATCGTAATTATCATTGACGAGTCGCCCAATCTCTGATCCTAAGAAACGAAAAGTTCCATCTAATTTAATGGCATCATATACCACCCTTGGGGGATTGAAGGGATCCCTATTAGTGTAATAGGCCATTGGGGCGTAATGGAAATCATCTTCTTCTTCATAAAACAAGAAAATACTGTCATTGTCTTGTTCCCATTTTTTGTATTGCTCGCTATACATGGCCGTGACCCATTCGTTCTGTGCAATATAATCTTGGGTGTAAACCTGCATTTCTTTTAACTCGTCGCGAAGATTCATCAAGTTATCGATATTCTTTTCTCGATCATCAAAATTCTCTCCTTGTTGTTCAACAGAAAAAGAAACCAATACCCCGAAAAATACAATCAAGAATTCAACAAAACCCTTTTTTAAACGATCATAGAAGTCGCGGATGGAGAAACGATCTCCAACAGTAAACAATCTTATAAACCAATTGAGTTCGCTACGGTCTTTCTTTTTTTCGGCCATAAATAAAATAATGCAAAGTAAGGTAGTTTAAACCCCCTCTTGCTCCAAAGATACAAAAGACTTTTTTTCATCAAAGATTTCGACCACTAGGCTTACTAAATATTCTTTGATTTGTGTTTTAAAGCTGTTGTCGATAAGCGCTGTATTTTCTCCCTTAGGAACATCTTTGCGGTTTAAGGGTAAAACATAGGCCTTCGGGCTTTTCAAAGAAACGATACCCACTTCGATTTCTTTTTCAGTTTCATATGCCCAGGCATAAAGCAAGAGTTGAAATAAAGCTTGTCTTTTATAATCGCCTTTAAAACCCTCCCAATTTGACCAAGCCAATTTACTGGGCGCCACATTTCCTGTTTTATAATCGATTAATCTTGTTACTCCATTAAGTTGATCAACGCGATCTATTTTTCCACTTATATTTACCTGATGGTTTATTTCAGGATGTTTTAAAGGAACACTAAAGGGAAGTTCTAGTGCAGAAATCACCAGTTCATTTCCTTGTTTAACTAGCGCGCTTTCTTGTGCTAAAAACTGTTCTATGCTTCTTTCATATGCTTTTAATATCAAATGATTCTCCCCTCTAGGAATTGGCATCTTTGGGTAGGCTTTTTGATAATTTTGCAACATCATTGCAGGCAAATCAGCTAGCATCTTTTCGTAATACTCCACTCTCATCAACTGCCCTATAAAGGGGGTATACAAGGCCTCTAAACAATCGTGAATCAGGCTTCCTCTTTGAAAATCAGACAGTGTTTTTGTTGCCGTAATGTCTTCTTTTATTTTCAATAAATAACGGTGGTAAAAAGCAATGGGATCAAAAAGATAGGCGCTTAAAGAAGTTGGCGAAAAACCTTTTATAGCCAGTTCCTCTAGCTGTTGTAGCATCAATGGTGTTTTAACTATTTCGTTTACTTCTATTGGGCTAGAAATCTCGCCGGAATTATATTGACGATCGCTAAAGTTGTGTTGTGCAAGCCCATTAAAATCCAACTGGCGAATAAACCTGCTTTTTTCTCCCGCATTAAGCCCTTCACTTTTGGCATTGTATAGAAGATGGACTTTTTTTGCTCTTTGCAATAAACGATAAAAGTGATAGGTATAAATCGCATCGTTGTCTAAAAATGTGGGGAGACCAAATTGTTTCTTCATGGCAAAAGGAAAGAAACTTTGATCATTTTTCCCTACGGGTAATATACCTTCATTTACATTAAGAATTAAAACATGATCGAAATCTAGGGCCCTGGTCTCCAACATTCCCATAATTTGTACTCCTTCTATTGGGTCTCCGTTAAAGTCGAGTGTTTGCAAAGCCAAACTTTCTTGAAATATTAATGCAAAGGCAGCAACTTCAACAGGAAAGCTTGCCGTTTCCATTTGAACTTTAAGCTGGGCAAAAACTTTTTTTAATAGGGCCATTACAGCGCAACTAAAATGTTCTTTTTGACGATAAAATGTTGCTTCAAATAACTCAGCTAAAGCATTGAGTTGTGTTATAAAATCAACAATAAGTACATCTCCCTTAGCAAAAAGCAATTTACCCAAATCGGTTTCCAATAAAGGGGCTAGTTCCTCTTGCACTACTTTGGGGTTAAAATTTGCCTGTAAAGATTGGGTGATTTCTTTTAATGGAATTCCAGCTGAAGTAAAACACTGAATTAAAGGTGGAAAGGAAAGCAATTGAAGAATTCCTTTACGATCAAATCCTTCCGCTGTTGCCTGGGCGTGTAGTGCTATTAATGACGTAAAAAAGACACTTAACGGCAATTGTGCAATGGCATATCCCATGGTAACATTCCATTGTTTTAAGGCTTCTGGTAAAGCCGATAGAACGGGTAAAAGAAGGTTTTCATTGCCCAATACTACAGCAACGCTTCCTTTTTCTTTTTGACATGCTAATAGAAATTCACCCACATATTGGGCCTGGGCGATATTTCCAACGAAACCAATGGCTTCTATTGTTTTTGGCGTGGAAAAAGAGCTGTCGTTAAAGCGTTGAGGATTTTGGCGATAATATTTCCAATCTTTCTGGTAAGAACGGATAAAACGGCCTGCCGCATGTAATTGATCTTCGTATAGACTTTGATCTAGGTCCCAAAAAACATCCCCTTTATTTTTAACCAAAAAATCTTGAATTAGATCCTGTTCCGCTTTATTTAATGCATTAAATCCAATAAAATAATGGGTTTTAGCTGTATGAGACAAATAGATTTCAAGGGCGTCTAGGGCATCTTGATACAACATTCCAAGGGTAGCAGATTGTTGCCCTAATAGCTCGGCCTGAAAAGCTTGATAAATCACAGGCAATTTTTCCCAAAAAATCGGACGAAAAGACTGTTTATTATCGGGTAAATTAAAGCCTTCCAATTGATAAAATGCGCCTAAATTTTCTAAGCTATCTTTTGCATTAACCCGATATGCATCAATATCATTAAAATCCTTTAACAAGCGGGATCCCCATTGCATAAAAGTAGTGAAGTCGTCTTGTTCTTCTTTTGGAATATGTTGCTGATAGGCTTTATAAAGGCTAAATAATTGCTGGGTTTGATTGGCTTTTTTTAAGGCTGAAAGATGTTCTATAAAGGATTCAATACTAAAAATATCAGGAGAAAATTGAACTGTGCTAATTGCTTCAATTAAATGGTATTGTAAAAAGACGCCAGCCCTTTTACTGGGTAAAACAATAACCACATCTTGTAAATGCTCATGTTGGCTAAGTATTTTGTCAATGGCCTGTTTTAAATAAGGGGTCATAAGGAAATGCGCTTGAAAGGTCAAATTAAGAAAAAGAGGGAAGTATCTTAGAACTTAAGACAAAAAAAATGCCTTGGTTTCCCAAGGCATTCTTATACGTTTACGAAAGGAATACTTATTTCCCTACAGCGAATTGTACGCGTCGGTTACTTTTTCTTCCTCTAGCGGTATTGTTGTCTCCAATTGGTCTTTCTTCACCAAATGCAGCGGTAGAAACACGCGTCGCATCAGCACCAGCAGTAATTAATGCAGCTTGTACCGCATCAGCACGCTCTTGTGAAAGCTTTTGGTTGTAACCTTTGCTACCATCACTTGAAGCATGTCCTTCTACAACAAAACTATAGGTTGGATAGCTATCAAGGATCTCTTTAATTTTAGTGATTACCGCAGCAGATTCATCTCCAACGATTTCGGCAGATTCAGCTTTAAAGCGAATCATAGAACCTTCTTCGTTAAGGGTAGAGATAACATCTTGTGGTAACTCTGGACAACCATTGTTTGCCGCTACACCAGCTAATTCTGGACAAGCGTCATCTTTATCTGCAACACCATCGCCGTCAGTATCTGGCCAAGGGCAACCGTTGTTTTCTGCAGGACCAACTTCTTCTGGACAGGTGTCATCTTTATCGTTGATTCCGTCGCCGTCAGTGTCAGGGCATCCACCCATTTCTACAGAGCCAGGACGGTTAGGACAGGCATCTTCAATGTCAGATAGACCGTCGCCATCTGTATCAGGACATCCATTCATTTCTTTAGAACCAGCACGGTTAGGACAAGCATCTTCTTTGTCAGTAATGCCATCACCATCTGTATCTGGGCAACCTTGGAATTCTTCAAGACCCGCTACTTCAGGACAAGCATCATATTTGTCATATACGCCGTCACCATCTGTGTCTACACCACCAAATTTGATGTTTAAACCCAGTTGATGTTGGAAGTGTACTATACCTGCTTGTTCAAAAGCATTTTTATAATTTACTTGGTAAGACAAACCTAAGTTGTCGTTTGCCCAGTAAGCAAGACCAGCACCAACAGTGAAAAAGAAAGACCCGTTATCATCGAGAAATACATAACCTCCACCAGCTTCAGTAAAAGGTTCCCAAGTAGAACTTTTCTTTGCCAAAGAGTTTCTCAACAACAAGTCAAAAGACTGGTAAATTGACCCATTAGGCACTTCAGCTCCACCAAAGTTGGTCAGATCGTTAAAGCTAAAACGACCTGCTAACGAAAAACCTTCTGTAATGTTTCTGCTCAATCCTAAAGTAGTGATTGCAGGCAGTACATTCCAATTCTCTGTTGCATAAAAGTTTTGGAATAGTTTCCCTGTGTTTCCTACAGCGCTACTTCCTTTTTGATTGGTTGGATAGGTATCAACCGCATTTGTTGCTATTGTTACAACCCATGGATTGTCTTCGTCTTGGGCAAAAGCCAAGTTTGAAATAATCATTGCCGCAGCAATAATTAAACTTCTACTTATAATTTTCATTTTATTACGCTATTTATTTGCACAAAAGTAGTTGATAATGTTGAAGTTTCAAAGCCTTTTAGGGTCTAATCTTAAACTTTTACTTTAGGCTAATTTGCGAATATTGACTTGCTTTTCAACTTCATAGTCTAGATAAATCAAAAACACGGCTACCTTTTTCTGGGTGATTTTTTCAACCCACTTTGCATAGTTTAAAACTTGATCTGCGTGTTCTGCTTTTTCTTTGCCCGTTTTGTAATCAATCACATAGGCGTCTTTTTGTCCAACACCCACTCTATCTGGACGCAGGATGCTGTGTTTTGGAACCAAAATTGCCTTCTCATTCAAGACGTCATAATCTCTTGAATAATAGTCTTTTAATAATTCATTTTGAGCGATTTTTTGAAACAATATCGCTAATTTTTCTTGCGCTTCAAGGTTGATTTCTCCCTGTAGATAGGCCTCGGCTAAAACACTTTCTATTTCATCGGCATAATTTATTTTCCCCAATAAATCATGAATGCGCAGTCCTAATAAACGGGCATTTTCCATGGTTTCACTTTTGGAAAGCTGTAAAACAAGTCGCTGTTCGTAAGGATAATTTTCACCTTCTTGAATAAAAACGGGCTTTTCAAGTGATTTTTCTGGATCTTTTTTTACCGGTTCGGAAGGGCTACCCCAGGAAAAAACGGTCTGATTTTCATTTTGATCGGCTTTTGGAGGACTTAAGGCTGCCAATACTTTAACATAGCTTTCTTTGGTCACATTCTTCTCGTTGGCATAGAGATACAATTGTTCACTAGCCCTTGTTGTAGCAACATAGAAAACATTCCAGGCATCTAGTTCTTCCTCTTGCTTTTTTTTGTGATAGACTTTTTCACCCTCAGGACCATAGTTCAATAATCTTTTCGAATAGCCTATCCACGCTAGGGGCAATTGATCTCCAAATATAGATTGGGAAGACAGCCAAACCTTTTCATTGTGATTGGCGTGAATTAAACTGTCTGCAAAAGGCAGAAAAACAATGGGGAATTCTAAGCCTTTTGCTTGATGAATGGTAAGGATTCTTACACCTAGGCTGTCTGGAGAAATGGCAAGACTTTGCCCTTCCTTTTTCTTTTCCCAGAACTGTAAAAATGACAAAGGATCTGCCTCTTCTTTCTGACTAAAGTCAAAAACCAAATCCAAAAAAGCCCTTACAAAAGGGTCGTGGGCGTTTATGCCAGGGAAAACTGCGCAGGCTTTTTCCATAACACGATTTAACGCGCGGTGGTCAAAACAACTAAAGTCAAAAGCAATGCCCTCTTCGCGCCAAAATCTTTCTAGATCTTGCGGAAGCCAGCTAAGCAGAAATTGATGTAAATCCTCTTTACGGGCCTTTAAGGGGTATAAAAAATGCAGGTGAATCTTTTTCACCATATTCTCTTTTGGATTAAAGTACAGCTGAAATAAAGAAGCGAGAAATTTCACTTGTTCGTTTTCTTGTAATTGCAAAGAAGCCGTTGTTATGGTGGGGATACTGGCCTGGGTTAATGCTTTTGCAACACTTTCTGCCTGTTTCTTTTTTCGCACCAGCACCACCATGTCTGCAAGGGAATAACCCTGCTGTTTGCAACGGTTGATTTGTTCTATTATTCTTGTCGTATAGGGATCTTCACGAAATAGTTTTTCGTCTGGAAAAAAGGTCAAGTGTACCAAACCTTCTTTTGCTGAAAAGGTTTCTTGCTGTGCACGCTCCCCAAACAAAGCTTTATTTTCGGGATAACTTAAATGGGCTGTCAAAGATTCATACAATGCATTGTTGAAAGTGACAATCTGCTTTGCACTTCTGTAATTAACGGCCAAATGATTCACTGCTTTGGGCACCTGAAAAGGATTTCCCTGCTCGATTAAACCGATAAATTGGTCTACATTTCCACCGCGCCATCGATAGATAGACTGCTTTGGGTCTCCTACAAGCATAAGACTTCCCGTGCGATCTTCTTCATTTAAACTCACCAAAGCCGTTTCAATGAGCGGGACAAGGTTTTCCCATTGCAAAGTAGACGTGTCTTGAAATTCATCTAAAAAATAATGCCTGTAATTTTCTCCTAAACGCTCATAGATATAAGGTGTGGGTTGTAATAGAATTTCTTTGGCAATACGCTCGTTAAAAGTAGAAAGCAAAACCTTATTGGTTTCGTTTTGATAGGCATCGAGTGCTTTCGCAAGCGAAGTGACCAAACTTAAAGGAATCCATTGCTTTTGAATGTCCTTTGTTATTTGCCATAAATGATATGTTTGCCAAGCATTTTCATAATTGGCGACAATCTCACTGCGCAAAGCGTCAATACATTGTTTTATGGCTGAAGGGACTTTTTGGGGATAGAGGGGATTTCCGTCTAAAATGCTTTGATATAATTTTCCCTCGTCAAAACCGTCGAATTTTCCCTGCGATAATTTTAAGCATTTATTGTAAAGGGTCTTACGCGTAAAATGCGCTGCTTCTATTCCGTTGGCCTTAAATAACAAAAGTGTTTTTTCTCCAATAGAGGTTAATTGATGGGCAAAAGTTTTCTTTTTTTGCAATAAAAAAAGCTGTTGGGCTTTTTGTTCAGCTGTGCTTAGTTGGGCAATTTTTTGGATTTGAGAACGGTCATTTTCATTTAACAGCAGTTTTGCAGCGTCCATCAGGTTTTTTTTCAACTCCCAACTTGTCACCTTATCGTCCTCCATTTTCTCAAAAGTGAACTGCTCAAGTATGCTGGTAAGCGCTGGCTGCTGCCCTACTTGATCTAAAACACGATCAACAATTTCTTCCAAAAAATCGTCCACCTCTAATGCTACATCAAAATTATAGGCTAGACCTAAATCTTTTGCAAAGGTTCTAATCACACGATGCGTGAAACTGTCTAAAGTAATCACATCAAAAGCGGCATAGTCATGCAAAATGGCCTGTAGACTTCTTTTGGCTCTTTGTTGCAATTCGGCAGCGTCAATGGCAATAGACGCCATTAAAGCTTGGCCCATGGGATGTGCGCTAAGATCTTCTCGAGAAGTCGCAAATACGTGCAACTGCAATAAAATGCGATACTTCATTTCAAAAACCGCTTTATTGGTAAAGGTCAAGGCCATCATTCGATTAAACTGCTCATCGGGGCGTCCTCCTAAAAGCTTGGTGAGGTATTTTTGCACCAATAAAAAAGTTTTCCCTGATCCTGCAGAGGCGTTGAATATTTGAAAAGGAGGTTGAATGTGCTGCATCATGATGATGCATTAAATGTAATTAATCTTTAGATTTGTAGCATAAACGTTTAAAAAAAAAGATATGGCTTTTGAATTACCAAAACTACCTTATGCTTATGATGCCCTAGCGCCGCATATCGATGCACGCACAATGGAGATTCATCATGGCAAACACCACAATGGATACACCAACAATCTAAACAATGCAATTGCAGGAACAGCTTTAGAAGGAAAATCTATTGAAGACCTTTTAACTGGACTTGACATGGACAATGGCGCAGTGCGCAACAATGGTGGCGGATTTTTTAACCACTCCCTTTTCTGGTCGACTATGGGGCCTAATGCCGGAGGAGCACCAACAGGAGATTTAGCTGCAGCAATCGACGCTGCTTTTGGTTCCTTTGACGCTTTTAAAGATGCTTTTAGCAAAGCTGCTGCAACGCGTTTCGGTTCTGGATGGGCATGGCTATGTGTTCACAAAGGGGGAAAAGTAGAAGTTTGTTCAACAGCAAACCAAGATAATCCACTTATGCCAGGTATTGGATGCGAAGGACAACCGATCTTAGGATTAGATGTATGGGAACACGCTTATTACCTAAACTATCAAAACAGACGCCCTGATTATATCGCGGCCTTCTTTAATGTAGTTAATTGGGAAGCAGTAAGTGCACTTTATGCAAAACACGCTTAAATAATTCATTATTGAATTAAAAATAGAGAGGGCAATATGCCCTCTTTTTTTTGGTTGGAACTGAAGTAAAATAAAAAAGGAGGAATAAATTCCTCCTTTTTTGCCCCAAATCTTACCATGAACTTAACCTACTTATGTTCTGGTAATGTAAAAGTGCAATTTCTGGTTAGAGTGTGCTAAAAAAATCGTTTAAGTGCGCAATTAACCGATTAAGTGCTAGTATGCTCTTTCGGATTTTCCTTGATAAAAGTTCATAAACGCCCTGTTTACAACGCGATTGCCCCCAGGAGTTGGATAATCCCCAGTAAAATACCAATCGCCTTTATTTTCTGGACAAGCTTGATGCAAGCCCGCAACGGTTTGATAAATAATCTTTACCTCACATTGAATAGAGGAATGGGTTAAGAGGGCAGCAATCTTGTCAGATACTTCTGTTTGTGTAAAAGGAGCATAGAGTGCTTTTACATGATTGGTCGCCTCAGAATCTTTATTGTTTACACTGGCTTCACATTGCTTATAAATCGCAGCGAGTGTTGCATCAAGGGTTCCTCTATCTTTATGTAAAGCTAATGCCGCTTGAAAGGCAACAAAATCTTCGAGTTTCGCCATGTCAATTCCATAACAATCGGGATAACGAATCTGAGGCGCACTAGAAACCACAATAATTTTCTTGGGCGATAAACGGTTCAGCATTGTTAAAATACTTTGCTTAAGGGTAGTTCCGCGGACAATGCTATCGTCAACAATCACCAAATTATCTGATGACTTCACCACACCATATGTAATATCATAAACATGTGCTACGAGGTCATCGCGACTATTGTCTGCCGTTATAAAGGTTCTCAACTTTGCATCTTTGATCGCAATTTTCTCAATTCGCGGACTTAAATCAAGTAGGGCTTTCAGTTTTGTCTTGTCTATTTCAGCGCGATCAAGCTCTTCGCCAATTTGAGTTTGTAAATGTTTTTGCGCTGCCCCAACCAATCCGTAAAAAGAAGTTTCTGCTGTATTGGGAATATAGGAGAAAACGGTGTTTTTAAGGTCGTGTGCAATACTATCTAGTACCTGAGGGAATAGCCGTTCCCCAAGGTTTTTACGCTCGGTGTAAATCGATGCATCGCTTCCTCTTGAGAAATAGATACGTTCAAAAGAACAGGCTTTTTTCTCCAATTGTTCAAGAACAGAATCGATGGATACATCCCCTGATTTTTTAACAATAATGGCATGACCAGGAGTAAGTTCTTTGATCGTCTCTAAAGGAACATTAAATACCGTTTGAATTACAGGACGCTCAGAAGCGACAACCACTATTTCGTCGTTTTCACAATAATAAGCGGGGCGAATCCCTGCAGGATCTCTTAAAACAAAGGCATCTCCATGGCCTATCATTCCAGCCATGGCATAACCGCCATCCCAGTTCTTGGCTGCTTTTCTTAAAATCTTGGCAATATTAAGGCGCTCGGCAATTTGCGAAGAGGCCTCGTATTTAGTGAATCCTTCTTTTTTAAGTTTCTTGTATAATTTGGCCACTGCATCGTCTAAAAAGTGGCCAATTTTTTCCATTACCGTAATGGTATCTGCTTTCTCTTTTGGATGTTGACCTAAGGCCACAAGGTTTTGAAACAATTCGTTGACATTCGTCATATTGAAATTTCCCGCAACAATTAAATTCCGGTGCATCCAATTGTTTTGCCTTAAAAAAGGGTGAACACTTTCAATACTGTTTTTGCCAAAAGTACCGTAGCGTACGTGCCCTAACATCAATTCCCCTACATAAGGGACATTGCGTTTAAGCAATTCTGCATCATCATTAAGTTCTGGTTGTGCTTCAATTTTTTCTTGAATACGAGAACTAATCTGATTGAAAACATCTTGTATGGGTTGTTGTTCGCTAGAACGAACACGACTAATGTACCTTTCTCCTGGGGCCATATTGTATTTGATACTCGCAAAACCGGCGCCATCTTGGCCACGATTGTGCTGCTTTTCCATCATCAAATACATTTTATTTATTCCATAAAGGGCTGTGCCATATTTCTCTTTATAATAAGACAATGGCTTCTTTAATCGAATAAGGGCAATTCCACATTCGTGCTTTATCGCATCACTCATAAACGCAAGGTTTTATCTGTCCAATCAAAACTAGTAAGGGCGCTAAAGCGATGAATTCTTTCATTCAATTCTTCTGGCGTTACTTCTTCTATGGCTTTTACACCAAAAGCCTCAACCGTGAAAGAGGCAAAAACAGAACCAACAATAAGTGCCTGTTTAATGGTGTCAAAGTTGATTTCTTTGGCTTGGGCTAAAAAGCCTGCAAGTCCACCAGCAAAACTATCGCCAGCTCCAGTTGGATCTACTACTTCATCAATAGGATAGGCAGGAGCAATAAAGACTTTCCCATCACCGTAAAGTTGAGCGCCATGCTCGCCTTTTTTAATAATGACGTAACGGGGACCCATTTCGTGTATTTTTTTAGCGGCTTTTGTCAGAGAAAATTCCCCGGTCAAAATTCTCGCTTCTTCATCATTAATAGAAATTAAGTTTACAGCTGCGATGACTTGATCTAGGTCTGCTCTAAAATGTTCCATCCAGAAATTCATAGAGTCAAGCAAGGTGAAGTTGTCAGGGTTGGTCAATTGATCTAAGGCCATTTTCTGTACAGCCGGATGTAAATTCCCAATCACAACTACTTCGCTTTCTTTGAAGGCTTCAGGAATTTGCGGTGTAAATTGTTCTAATACGTTTAGCTGTGTATCCAGGGTTGTTCTGGTGTTCATATCGTCGTGATAACGCCCACTCCAGAAAAAAGTTTTCCCGCCAGGAACCTGTTCAACACCCTCGGCATTAACCCCTAAGGAGGTTAACTTTTCCATATCAGATGCAGCAAAGTCTTCCCCAATAACGGAGACCAAACCACACTGGGAGGAAAATTTCGACGAAGCTAATGCGATGTAAGTGGCCGCACCCCCTAAAATGCGATCTACCTTTCTGTAAGGGGTTTCAATTGCGTCATAGGCCATGGTGCCCACGACAAGTAGTTTTTTACTCATATGCAAAAATAAGCTTCTTTCTGCTTCCTCAAAAAAAAAACGCCCGCATTTCTGCGCTTTTTAAGTCAATTGTTCATAATAACGATCGTGTTCAATGGCGCTGTTTTTTGCTGCATTAACAGCCAACTGGTCGCAGCGCTCATTTTGCGGATGGTTATTGTGGCCTTTCACCCACTTAAATTGGATGTTGTGCTTTGGGAAAATTTGTAAAAATCGTTTCCAAAGATCTGGATTTTTCTTGCCTTTAAAGTTTTTCTTTTCCCATCCAAAAACCCATTTTTTATCGATGGCTTCAATCACATATTTAGAATCTGAAATAACCAAGACATCCATAGGGTGCTGTTTTAATTTTTCTAAAGCATCAATCACCGCCCACAATTCCATTCTATTGTTGGTGGTATATTTAAACCCTCTTGAAAATTCCTTGACATAGCCTTTACCTACCCACTCCATTACGATACCATACCCGCCAGGACCGGGATTTCCTAGAGCAGAGCCATCGGTATAAATGTGTATTTCTGCCATTTAGCGCAATAGTTTTTCAATGACAACAGGAAAGTGTTCATATTCCAATTGTTGCACTTTAGCCGCGATCTGTTCTGGGGTATCCTCTGGCGTTAATAGCACGGCCTTTTGTAAAATAATGCCGCCTTCGTCATAATGCTCATTAACAAAATGAATGGTCATGCCACTTTGGGTTTCCGCAGCCGCTTTTACCGCTCTGTGTACATGCATCCCATACATTCCTTTTCCGCCGTAAAGTGGTAATAAAGCAGGATGTATATTAATGATTTTGTCTGGATAAGCCAATGTCAAAGCAGTTGGAATCTTGCGAAGATAGCCTGCTAGAACAATTAAATCGGGTTGATGTGCATTGGAATAATCCATTAAGAAAGACGGATCTGAAGCGTCAAACCAGGAACATTCAACGCCTAAGGCGCTTGCCCTTTTATATACCCCCGCTTCTTTCCGATTACACAATACACTATGGACCGAAATAGTTGGGTTGTTTTTAAAATACAAAATGATATTTTCTGCATTTGTTCCTCCTCCAGAGGCCAAAATGATGATTTTTTTGCCCATAAAATTAAAAGGTAAATTTAGCGCTAAATCCTTTAAATAACAAAGCTGAAAAGGGGTATTCCACACAAAGCTGAAAGACAAAAGAGCATTTTAACTTCTTTAAAACATTCTATGCTACAAAGTTTTTATATTTTTGCTGTCGAACAAAACACAAAACCAAAAGTAATATGTCTGACATTGCATCAAGAGTTAAAGCCATAATTGTAGATAAATTAGGCGTTGACGAAAACGAAGTTGTAACAGAAGCGAGTTTCACAAACGATCTAGGCGCTGATTCCCTAGACACTGTTGAACTAATTATGGAATTCGAAAAAGAATTCGATATCCAAATCCCAGATGACCAAGCAGAAAACATTGCTACTGTAGGTCAAGCGATCCAATACATAGAACAAGCCAACTAAAATTTGGTGAAATGAATCCAAGACGTGTAGTTGTTACCGGACTGGGTGCATTAACTCCTATCGGAAATTCAGTCCCTGCCTATTGGGAGGGACTTATTTCTGGAAAAAGCGGAGCTGCCCCTATCACTTATTTTGATGCAACTGATTTTAAAACACAGTTTGCCTGTGAATTAAAAGGGTTTAATGCTTTAGACCATTTTGATCGCAAAGAGGCCAGAAAACAAGATCGCTTTACGCAATACGCAATGGTCTCTTCTGATGAAGCTATTGCAGATGCTGGAATTACCTCAGAAAACGTAGACCAAGATCGCGTGGGGGTTATTTGGGGCGCAGGTATCGGTGGCCTAGAAACATTTCAAAATGAAGTGCTTAACTTTGCCGACAACAACAGAAAACCGCGTTTCAACCCTTTCTTTATTCCAAAACTAATCGCAGACATCGCTCCGGGGATGATTTCGATTAAACACGGTTTTAGAGGACCCAACTTTGCCACAGTTTCAGCTTGTGCTTCTTCTTCAAATGCATTGATCGATGCGCTTAATTATATTCGCTTAGATCATGCAGATATTATTGTTGCAGGAGGCTCAGAAGCAGGGGTTACCTATGCAGGTATCGGTGGATTTAACGCAATGCATGCACTTTCAACGCGCAATGACGATCCTGCGACAGCCTCTCGCCCATTTGATAAAGACCGTGATGGTTTTGTCCTTGGAGAAGGCGCAGGTGCTATTATTCTTGAAGAATATGAACATGCAAAAGCAAGAGGCGCAAAAATTTATTGCGAATTAGCTGGGGGGGGACTCTCGGCAGATGCCCATCACATGACCGCTCCACATCCAGAAGGATTAGGAGCCAAAAATGTTATGATCAATTGCTTGCGCAATGCAAACCTTCAACCAACTGAAGTTGACGCCATTAATATGCATGGCACCTCTACCCCTTTGGGAGATATTGCCGAAACAAAAGCAATACAAGAAGTCTTTGGCGAACACGCTTACAACATCAACATCAATTCAACTAAATCCATGACAGGCCACTTGCTAGGGGCTGCGGGTGCGGTTGAGGCGATTGCTTCTATCCTTGCCATTAAAGAAAATATGGTTCCCCCAACAATCAATCATCAAACCCCAGATGAAAACATTGATCCAAAATTGAACTTTACCTTTGGAAAGGCACAAAAAAGAGAAGTTAAAGTAGCACTTTCAAACACATTTGGATTTGGCGGGCACAATGCATGTGTCGTTTTTAAAGAAATTGACTAAATTGCTTTGTGCAATTTTTTCCTAAAATTTGGTCAAGAGAAAAAGGGAATCCATCTTTGGATAGGGCCCTTAAAGAAATACTAGGCTATATCCCTAAAAATAAAGCCCTTTATCAAACGGCTTTTACGCATCGTTCTGTCAATAGCAAAAATGCGGAAGGAATGTATGTGAATTTTGAGCGGCTTGAGTTCCTCGGTGACACGGTTATAGATACCGTCGTGGCCCACTTCCTTTACAGTGAACTAGATCAAGACAATGAGGGAGAACTCACAAAGATGAAATCCAAAATTGTCAGTCGAGAAAAACTGAACTTCATTGGAAAAGAAATGGGTTTATTAACCCATCTCTTTTGTACCGGGAGTAAAGAAAATTTTGGAGATGACATCAATGGAAATATGCTTGAGGCGCTTATTGGCGCTGTCTTTATTGACAAAGGATATGAACGCTGTAAAAAAATTGTATTTAAAATTATTCTCGATCCCTATATTTCGCTAGAAGCGGTGAAAAAAGAAATTATCTCTTATAAAAGCGTCCTCATTGAATGGGGACAAAAGGAAAAACAAAACCTACAGTTCATTACCGAAAAAGAAGACAGCAAAGACAGCAGTATTAATTATTACTGCAAATTAATGCTCAACGACAAACAATTGATTAAAGTAAGAGAGGTCTCTAAAAAAAAGGCGGAAGAAAAAGCGGCTAAAAGGGCCTATAAAGTAATGAGAATCAAAGATCAAATTTAGGTTAACATTGAATTTGTCGACTATTTTATTGTAAATTTACAATTGAATTAAACCACTCTTTTGGGAGAAGAGTATGGCAGAGAAAAAAATTATTTTAATTACTGAGGCTGAAACGCAAAATACAGATGACCTTTTTGCCGTTCATAGCCCCTCAGAAGGTTTTTTCCTTGCCTATCAAATAAACAAAACCTTGGGCACTCAATTTAAAAATGCAACAGAAACCATTCAACCAAATTCAACGGTTCCTTTTTTCAGTCGCTTTATTTGGGAACAAAGCCCAGGTGATCCCCAATGGGAATTGATTGCCAATCATTATATTGCTTCTGAAAAAGTAATCGCAGAGAAGCTATTATTCTCAGCAGCAATTGAAAAGAAAACAAGCCTTATCCCCAATATGTCTAAAGTAGATTACTTTTTAAAGGTCCCCAAAAACCTGCTCAATTCAACAAAAATGAGTGCCTTGCAGGCCCTCAATGAAATACAAATGGTTTACCCCATTCATGAAACCAAGATAAAACAAAATCCAAATTTAATATTTGACTAATGCCGAAAGTAAAAAAAACAAAAATTGTTGCCACCTTAGGACCCGCCTCTTCTAGCGAAGAAGTGATTGAAAAAATGATCCACGCAGGGGTCAATGTTTTTCGCATCAATTTTTCCCATGCCGATCACGAAGATGTCGCAGAACGCATCAAAATAATTCGCGCTTTAAGCGAAAAACACAAGACCTATACTTCTATTTTAGCCGATTTACAAGGGCCAAAATTAAGGGTAGGCGTTATAGAAGAAGGAGCTGTCGTTGAACCCGGTGATATGGTTGACTTTATCACAACAGCGCCTTTTACTGGAAACGCAAAACAGGCCTTTATGACCTATCAGCGTTTCCCTAAGGATGTTACCGCTGGAGAAAAAATACTTCTCGATGACGGAAAACTTATTTTTGAAGTGGTCGCAACAGATCAAAAAGAAAAAGTAACCGCAAAAGTTATACAAGGGGGACCCTTTAAATCTAAAAAAGGGGTTAATCTACCCAACACCAACATCTCGCTTCCTGCCTTGACAGAAAAAGATGTAGAAGATGCCATTTTTGCGATTCAGCAAAAGGTCGACTGGATTGCCCTTTCTTTTGTTCGCAACAGCGAAGACCTCATTGGCCTTCAAAAATTGATCGAAGAACACAGCGACCATAAAATTCCAATTATCTCTAAAATTGAAAAGCCGGAAGCGCTAGAAAATATCGATAAAATCATCGCCTATTCTGATGGATTGATGGTAGCCAGAGGTGACCTTGGGGTCGAAGTGCCTGCTGCAGAAGTACCTTTGATACAGAAGCAACTGGTCAATAAGGCCAAAAAAGCTAGAATCCCAGTCATCATTGCCACCCAAATGATGGAAACAATGATTGATAGTCTTACGGCGACAAGGGCAGAAGTAAATGATGTTGCAAACTCAGTTATGGATGGCGCAGACGCAGTAATGTTATCAGGAGAAACTTCTGTGGGGAAATACCCTGTTCAAGTAATCGAAACGATGACTTCTATTTTAAAAAGTGTAGAAAATTCTCCCTTGATAGAAGTTCCACAAACCCCTCCCACAATACGCACAAAAAGATTTATCACTAAATCGATATGTTATCATGCTGCCTTAATGGCCAATGAAATTGATGCTGCTGCAATTTGCACCCTCACCAATAGTGGCTATACCGCTTTTCAAATTTCTGCTTGGCGACCCAAAGCACACGTCCTTGTGTTTACGTCAAATAAAACCATTTTAACGCAACTCAATCTTCTTTGGGGGGTAAAGGCGTTTTATTATGACAAATTTGAAAGCACAGATATAACCGTTGAGCAAGTTAACGCAATCGCGCTTGAAAATGGCTGGGTAACTAAAGGAGAAATGTTGGTTAATTTAGCTGCAATGCCAATCGTAGAAAAAGGAATGGTCAATACTTTAAGGGTATCGCAAGTTTAAAAAGGAAGTTCCAATTGAACGTCTAAGGCGGTTTTGTCGTCTATTTGTTTGTGTGCCGCTTTTTGGTTGTTCAAGTTAGAAATGGTTATGCCGATTAAGCGAACAGAATTTTGTAGCTTTTCTTGGTATAATAATTCCTTTCCATAAGCAATAATCATGCTTTTATCTGCGATATAAAAAGGCAATGTTTTGCTGCGCGTTTGAATGACAAAATCGCTGTATTTGATTTTTAAGGTAATGGTTTTTCCAGATGCTTTGTGGCGCTTAATTCGCTTGTCCAATTCTTCTGCAACGGCGATAATCTTTTCTTCTAAAAATAACTCACTGGTTAGATTTTCGCTAAAAGTGCGCTCTGCTCCCATGGATTTTGGAACACGCGATGGTTTAACTTCACTGGTATGAATCCCCCGAACGGCCTGGTAATAGTAGCTTCCAGCCTTCCCAAAATGAGCTGTTAGAAACGCTTGGCTTTGGGCTTTGAGCTCTTTCCCGGTAAAAATTCCAAGGGCATACATTTTCTTTGTCGTTACCTTTCCAATCCCATGGTATTTTCGCACATCCAAGGCTTCTAAAAAGGGGATAACTTCCTCAGGAGGAACCGTTTTTTGACCGTTAGGTTTGTTGTAATCGCTGGCAATCTTTGCCACTAACTTATTAATCGATATCCCAGCAGAAGCCGTTAACCCTGTTTGTTGGTAGATTTTTGCTCTAATCTCTTCCGCCATTTTTGTGGCAGAAAAAAGCTGCTTTTTGTTTTGGGTAACATCGAGGTAAGCCTCATCTAAAGACAAGGGTTCCACTAGATCTGTATAACTGTGAAAGATGGCTTTGATTTGAGCAGAAACTTCTTTGTAGCGGTCGAAACGCGGTTTAACAAAAATCAAATCAGGACAATTGCGTTGCGCTATTATTCCGCTCATAGCGCTTCTAACCCCGTATTTTCGCGCTTCATAACTGGCCGCAGCAACAACCCCCCTTGCACCGCCACCACCAACAGCAACAGCTTTGTTGCGTAGTTCTGGATGATCCAATTGTTCAACAGATGCAAAAAATGCATCCATGTCTACATGAATTATTTTTCGCCATTTAATTTGCGGTTCCATCGCCTAAAAATACATATCTTCCTGTGGTATAAAAAACTTCTTTATGATTGAAATTGAACGTAAATTCCTTGTTACTTCAAAAGACTTTCAACAATTGGCCACAAAAAAAACCTTTATCCAACAGGGCTATTTGACCAAAGACCCCCATAGAACGGTTCGTGTTCGGATAAAAGAACAACATGCTTTTTTAACAATAAAAGGAATTTCGTCAAGCAGTGGTATGAGCCGTTTTGAATGGGAAAAGGAAATTCCGCTGGAGGAAGGAAAAGCCTTAATGAAACTTGCATTGCCCACAGTAATCGAAAAAATCAGGCATGAAATTCCCCACCAAGCCTACTGCTTTGAAGTGGATGTCTTTGAAGGAGAACACAAAGGATTAATTTTAGCAGAAATTGAATTGCCCAGTGAAAAGACAGAAATAACACTACCCAATTGGATTGGGGAAGAAGTTACCGGCGATAAAAAATATTACAATAGCTATTTGTCGTCTAGCGAATTAAAGAAATCCTGATAGGTTATTCCGTGAACTTCAAGCACTTTATGTAAACTTTTTAAAGTACAATTGGTGCCTTTCTCCATTTTCCAATATTGAATTCTACTCATATTGTTTTCCCAAGCGAATACCTCATAACTTTTATAGCCCGCTTTTATTCTTAAAGCTTTTATTTTATGGCCTATAGACAATATTAAGTCGTCAAATTTTTTTGGATCTACTTGCATTTAATAATATGGTTAGTTTTAAAACAAATTAACGTATAATGTGTGAGAAAAACACTCATTTTAATAAGCAATCCTTATTTTATTATAACTCAATCTTAGCGATTTTTAAATCATAAGATTTATACCAGCTTGTCTTGCCTAAGTTTTTAGCTTTCTTGTGGTCCATATTATTCTTCCATTGGTCAATCGCTTCAAGAGAATCCCAGTAAGATACTGTGATACCTATTGTTTCTCTTGCACTATCCATCCCTAAGAAACCAGGTTGTGCGCTTGCCAGGGCTTCCATTTTACGGGCCATTTCGGTATAACCCTCTGTGTTTTCATTTAAAACACTGGTGAAAATAACCGCATAATAAGGGGTTGGCCATTTACTCATTTTGATAAATCTTCACCTCAAGGTGACCTTTTGCATCCATATGCGCACGATACATGCCAGCAGTATTAAACGCTAAGGCTACATTCCCTTTGGGATCCATAACAATAACGCCGCCATCTCCACCCATGTCGGCTACTTTTTGCAATACTTGTTTTGCCGCAGTTTTTATAGACAAGCCTTTATATTCAACCAAAGCAGCGATGTCATGCGCGACTACTGCGCGTATAAAAAACTCTCCCCAACCGGTTGCAGATACGCCACAACTGTTGTTGTTTGCATAAGTGCCCGCACCAATAATGGGTGCATCCCCGATTCTATCCCACTTTTTGTTGGTCATCCCTCCAGTAGAGGTTCCGGCAGCCAAATTTCCTGCTTTGTCTAAGGCAACACAACCAACAGTACCAAATTTGCTGTCTTTGATAAAAGGATCGTAAAAAGACATTTTTTCGTGTTCGCTTTTCTGAACTCGCTCTAATGCTTTTTTTCTTCTTTCTGTAATAAAATATTCATTCGGCACCATTTCCATTCCTAACTCTTCTGCAAACGCATCTGCACCTTGACCTGATAACATCACATGCGGAGATTTATCCATCACAGCAATGGCCGTTGAAATAGGGTTTTTAACATGACTTACCCCTGAAATAGCGCCTGCATTTAAGGTTTTTCCATCCATAAAAGAGGCATCTAATGAAGCCTGCCCTTTTGCGGTTAAAACAGCGCCTTTTCCCGCGTTAAATAAGGGAGAATTTTCCATAACACGAATGGTCTGTTCAACAGCTGTTTGACTGGTTCCTCCGGCCTTTAATATTGCATGACCCACACGAATGGCTTCTGAGAGAACAGCCTTATAAGCTTGCTCCATTTCCGGGCTCATATTTTCTTTTAAAATGGTTCCAGCACCACCGTGAATAACAATGCCAAAATTGTCTGATGTGGTGCTGTCTTGTGCATAGGAAAATTGCAGCATTAAGAAGGCGAAATAAAAAATACGATGCTTTAACATAAAGAGGGTTTTGCTCCCTAAGGTATAAAATCTAAATTAGAAAAGAAGCAAGCATAGTTTGCATGAAATTGCCTTAAAACGTACATTGAAAAAAAGTACGCCCATGATAAATGCTACGCTAGAACAATTAGGCCTAACAACAAATGCCCAAGGAGGATCGACGGGGGAACAATGGTTTGGTCAAGGATCCGCGATAACCGCCGTTTCTCCAGTAGATGGAAAAACGATTGGAACCGTAAAGACGATCTCGGTAGAGGAATATGATAGAACCATCGACCAAGCGGAAGAAGCTTTTTATGCCTTTCGTAAAATCCCTGCTCCAAAACGGGGCGAAATGGTAAGACAATTAGGCGAAGCACTTCGCGAGAAGAAACAAGCCTTAGGGCAATTGGTTTCATATGAAATGGGCAAATCTTTGCAAGAAGGCTTGGGCGAAGTACAAGAAATGATTGATATCTGTGATTTCGCTCTGGGACTTTCCCGCCAGCTACACGGTTTTACCATGCATTCTGAACGTCCGCTACACCGCATGTACGATCAATACCACCCATTGGGCGTAGTGGGAATTATATCTGCTTTTAACTTCCCGGTCGCCGTATGGAGCTGGAACACAGCACTGGCCTGGATTTGTGGAGATGTTACCGTATGGAAACCCAGTGAAAAAACACCTTTTTGTGCCATTGCATGCCAAAAAATCGCTGCAGCTATTTTTACAGCAAACGGCCTTCCTAATGGCATTAGTAACCTTATTATTGGCGATGCCGAAGTAGGAAAGTGGATGGCAGCTGACCAGCGTCTCCCGTTAATTTCTGCAACAGGCTCTACTGCAATGGGGCGAAGCGTTGCGCAAACAGTCGCTTCCCGTTTAGGAAAATCCCTTTTAGAACTCGGCGGTAACAATGCGATTATCGTAACGCCTTCTGCCAATATTAAAACGACCATTATCGGAACCGTCTTTGGCGCAGTAGGGACTGCTGGGCAACGCTGCACCTCAACCAGACGCTTAATTGTACACGACACCCTTTATGAGCAAATCAAAGACGGTTTAAAACAAGCCTATGGCCAATTGCAAATTGGCAACCCTCTAGCCCAAAGTAATCACATGGGGCCTTTGATAGATGAACAAGCTGTTCAACAATATCTAGCAGCACAAAAAGCGGTTGAAGAGCAAGGCGGTAACTGGGTTGTTAAAGGTGAGAAACTCATTGGTGAAGGCTATGAAAGCGGATGTTATGTGAGCCCCTCTATTGCAGAAATTTCTCCTGATGCAGCAATTGTTCAAACAGAAACCTTTGCACCACTACTTTACTTGATTAAATACACAGGAGAAGTAAGCAACGCCATTGCAATACAAAATGAGGTAAGACAAGGGCTTTCCTCCGCAATCATTACCCAAAATATGCAAGAGTCGGAAACTTTTTTATCTCATTGGGGAAGCGATTGTGGAATTGCCAATGTTAATATTGGTACTTCAGGAGCTGAAATTGGTGGAGCATTTGGAGGAGAAAAAGAGACTGGCGGAGGAAGAGAAAGCGGATCGGACGCATGGAAAGTCTATATGAGACGCCAAACAAACACCATCAATTTTTCTGATGATTTACCCCTGGCACAAGGAATAAATTTTGATCTATAAACAAGGATTATTGTATCTTCACTAAAAAATAAAACATATGTATTCAGTTCTGAAAACCATTCATTCTTATTGGGCATACCTCGCACTAATTGTGCTAATTGTTGCCGCAGTTAATGCCTTAATTGGCATGAGCACAAAAAAAGATTTTGGCGCAAGAGATTTGCGTATTTCGCTCTTCGGATTAATCTTTTCTCACATTCAATTATTGGTAGGATTGATCTTGTACTTTGTCTCTCCTTGGTTTCAGCAATGGAGTGCGCTTGGCATGGGAGGTGTTATGAAAGATGCACAAACCCGTTTGTATTTGGTTGAACACCCCTTCACCAATATTCTTGCCATTATTTTAATTACGATGGGTTGGTCGATGCACAAACGCCAAACAGAAGAAAGCAAAAAGTTTTCTCGCATTGGTATTTTTTACACTTTAGGCTTACTCTTATTACTCTCGAGAATTCCTTGGGATGCTTGGCTATAAATCGATCTAAACCATGATGGTAAAACCCCAAAAAGCCCTCCGAAATCGCTACTTAAAAACCACCAAAAAAGTAGGTATTTTAGGAGGCGGAAGCTGGGCCACTGCACTTGTTAAACTCTTAACAGAGAACAAGCGAAATGTCCATTGGTACATGCGCAGTGAAAATGCGAAAACACATATCGATAAATACGGCAGTAACCCCCATTATTTACCCAGTGTTAAACTGCGTAAAAAACGACTTACAATAAGCACCGATATCAATGAAATTATTGATAAAGTCGATGTGCTTATTCTGTGTATCCCGGCGGCTTTTTTAGCCGATTCTTTGGCACATATTAAGGGGCATTCCTTAAAAGACAAAACAATAGTATCTGCGGTAAAAGGGGTGGTGCCAGAAAGCTTGCAAATTGTAGGTCATTACTTAAACGAAAGCTGGCAGGTACCCTATGACCAAATTGCAGTAATTGCTGGCCCCAGTCACGCAGAAGAGGTCGGCATGGAAAAACTTTCCTATTTAACCATTGCCTGTCAAGACCAAAAAAGAGCTGAATTTATCGCCTCGCTTTTAAAAACAATATATGTGCGCACAAAAATTTCCAACGATATCTTTGGAACGGAATATGCCGCAATGCTAAAAAATATTTATGCCATTGCCGCAGGAATCGCCCATGGATTAAATTATGGCGATAACTTTCAAAGTGTCTTAATGAGCAATGCGATAAGAGAGATGAAACGCTACATAAGGAATGTGCACAAGCTAAAACGCAACATCAATAATTCTGCTTATTTAGGGGATTTATTGGTTACGGGCTATTCTGTTTTTAGCCGCAATAGAACCTTTGGGAATTTTATTGGAAAAGGCTATACCGTGACTGCTGCGCAAGCAGAAATGAAGATGGTTGCTGAAGGATATTATGCCACAAAATCGGCGCAGTTACTTAGCAAAGATTTTAAAACCCGCGCACCTATTATAGCGGCCGTTTATGCCATTTTATATGAAGGAAAATCGCCCGATAAGGTTTTTTTAAAACTAAGTAAGCAGCTGAATTAAAGGGTAGATTTAAATTGCTCGAGAAAACGCATATCGTTTTCAAAAAACATGCGGATATCCCCTACTTGATACAACAACATGGCAATGCGTTCTATCCCCATTCCAAAAGCAAATCCAGAATATTCATTGGGATCTATTCCGCAGTTGGTCAATACATTTGGATCTACCATTCCACAACCCATGATTTCTAACCAACCGGTTCCTTTTGTAATCCGATAATCTACTTCAGTCTCTAAGCCCCAATAAATATCTACCTCCGCACTCGGCTCTGTAAAAGGAAAATAAGAAGGTCGTAAGCGAATTTTAGATTTCCCAAATAAAGCTTTGGTGAAATACAACAAGGTCTGTTTTAAATCGGCAAAAGAAACATCTTTGTCGATATAAAGCCCTTCTACTTGGTGAAAAATACAATGCGCTCTCGCAGAAATAGCTTCATTTCTAAATACTCTTCCTGGGGAAATAGTGCGAATGGGCGGCTGATTATTCTCCATATAGCGCACCTGAACAGACGAGGTATGCGTACGTAATAGTATATCTGGATTGGTTTGTATAAAAAAGGTATCCTGCATATCTCTAGCAGGGTGATATTCTGGCAGATTTAAAGCCGTAAAGTTATGCCAGTCATCTTCAATTTCTGGTCCTTCGGAAATATTATACCCAATTTGATTAAAGATTTCAATTATGCGATTTTTAACCAAAGTAAGCGGGTGTTGATTTCCTAGGTTAACAGGATAGCCCGGGCGACTTAGATCAAGCCCCACAGCAGTATTTTCTGCGGTTCCAGCTGAAGCTTTAAGGGCCTCAACTTTTTCGGCAACAGCAGTTTTAAGCTGATTCAATACCGCACCATAGGCTTTTTTCTCTTCGTTTTTTACTTCGCGAAAAGCAGCGAATAATTCGTTTAATATGCCTTTTTTTCCAGCATATTTAATGCGGAAAGCTTCTATTGCATCTGGGCTAGTTGCTGTAAATTGTTCAACCGTTGCTAAGTGATCTTTTACCTTGTCAATCATGGGCGTAAAAATAAGAAATATCCTACTGAATCAACTCTTTTTCTAAGAAGTAATCTACGATGGCTTCCTTCATCAAAACCGATTGTTCACCGGGTTTTAAAACAGGGAGCGTTTCGAGTAACTTAAAATGGGGCCAACCTTCGTCATCGTAAAAGTCAAAACCATAATAGCCAAAGGGTTCTAAAACCGTGCAAATCCCAATGTGGATAATATTGATGTTATCGTCTTTTTTAAAACGTTTATGGATCTTTCCCAATTCTTGCAAACCAATTAAATACAAAACACCTTCTATTTCAATCTCGTCGGTTTCAGAAAACTGTTCGGTTAAAATGGCGAGTAATTCCTCCCATCTTTGTTTTAATTGTTGATCTCTTGCTTTTGATTGCATCACACAAATATACCGAATCTCTTTAGAGCATAAGAAGAGAAAATGATATCTTTAAATAATGAATTATCTGGATATTATCATGGGAAGTTTGATCCTTTTTGGTGGGGTTAAAGGCTTCTTTAAAGGCTTTATTATTGAAGCCGCTTCGCTTATCGCATTAGTTGCAGGAATTATTGGTGCCCTGCTTTTTGCTACGGCAGTAAGCGATGTACTTACTTCTTTTTTCGAGATGGATAAAGTCCCTCCAGCAGGAATTGTATTTGCCCTCGTTTTTATCATTATCATTGTCGCTGTAAACCTCTTGGCAAAACTACTGACCAAGGTGATTAAAATGGCTGCCTTAGGAATTATCAACCGTATATTTGGGGCTCTTTTTGGTGGACTTAAATTTGCTTTAAGCTTGAGTGCCTTGCTATTATTGATTGATCAATTTTCGTATTTATTTCAATTTTTCGACACCACCGTCTTATCAGAATCCTTCTTATATGACCCCATTAAAACCCTAGGGGAAGGCGTTTTTGAATGGCTTTTGGACCGCAAAGAACTTTTACCAGAGGCCTTAGTTTAAGCTTTTGATGGCTGTGTTTTCAATCCATCCTTCAGAACCATTGGCCAATCTAATTTTTGACCAACCCTCTAACTGATTTTCGACGATAAGTGCAGTACCTTCATGTAAAAGAAAAAGAACATCTGAGCGTTTGTTGGGTTCTGCCCAAATTTCAATAGCTTGGCTAAAAACGATGGCTTTTTTCTGCTGTTCGTTGTTGTGTTTCGTTTGCGTAAGTGCCAAAGCAGTGAACATAGAAAGTAAAACCACACACCCTAAAATAAAAAAGACGCGTTTGAAATGCATGCGCTGATTAAAGCGGTACAAAAGAAATAAACCAAAAGTAATCCAAGCGAGGAAGAGGGTTATTTTTGCCCATTGATTTAGCGAAAAAAGAAGTAAAACACGCTGTTGCATTTGATCTAATTGGGTTCTGGGAAGCGCTTCAATGGCATCCAGTGTCATATTATTGGCAAAGCGCGCATTGTTTTGAAGGGTTTTATCTGCAGGTTGTAAACGTTTTGCTTGTTCAAAAAAATAGATACTCTCCGCCACATTTCCCAAACGGTAATGGGTATTTCCCAAATTAAAATACAATTCCCCACTGTGCACTTTTTGCGCTAAAATGGCTTCATATTTTTCTGCCGCTAGGCTATAATTCCCTCCATTATAGGCAGCATTTGCTTGCTCGAATAAGCGTGCGGGATCTTGCGCAATTAAGTGGCTATTGCAAAGAATAGCGAGCAGGAGTAGGCTTACTTTCTTCATATTTCTCGGTCTAATTGAGTGATGGTTTGCACGGTGAAATCATAATCTTCTTGCATACTTACTGCACTGGTAGGCGAATAACGGGCTGCTTCACATTTCGCTAGAATGGCGTTAAAATCGGCAATGGTTGCAGGGCTACTTTTCTTTTGTTGTAATAGCTCAGCTATTGCGTCTTTGCTAAACTCGGCCGTTTCTATAGAGAGTTTTGACTTCAAATAATTGTGAAGGGCGCGTTCAAGGGCGTTGTAAAAGTTTTCTTTATCGCCCAGTACTTTTTTGGCAGAGCTCAAATACTTTTTTGCCAGTCGGGCAGCACGACGTTGCTTTTGTGTTTGTGGGTCTATTGTGTAATTCTCAGCGCGTCGCTTGAAGAAAACAAACATGAGGTACAATACAAAAGGAGATAACAACAGTATCCAAAAATTAAATGAACCATAGAAATTCATTTGATGCATGGGGAATAAAACGGTTTCCAGTTTGATAAAGTCAAAATAAGGATCTGCACTAATGGTGTTCTTTTGCGGCACAGTTGGCCCGCTGGGGGTTTTAGCCGCCGCTGTTGGTCCCTCAAAAACATCGATTAACTGTTCTTCCGAATTTAAACTAACATAAAGTTCTTTAACAGGGTCGAAATAGCTAAAACGGATTGACGGAATAGGATAATTCCCTTGAAACTGGGGAACAACCGTATAGGTATCTTCTATGCTACCTTGCATTCCCAACAGATTTGTTTTTATATTTTCTTTGTGTTCTGGTTCATAGACTTCTAAAGCGCTAGGCGCATTAAATTCAGGTAAAGAGAAAAGTTTTAGGTTACCACGCCCAGACACCTTAACAGTGGCTTGAAACGATTCTGAAGATTTTAGTGCCGTTTTATTGAATTTTACATTTAAATCGAAATCACCAACAGCGCCGTCAAAGTCATCGGGTTTTCCTGCTAGTGGCAGGGGTTTAACATTGATGGTTCTTTTTCCAGCTGTAATGATTTTTGGCGTTTTTTGATAGACGCGATTCCCGAAAAAATCACGCCGATTGGTTGGTACATCAACCGAAACATTGAGCGTTAAAGGTGCAATAACCAACTTTCCAGATTTTTGCGGATAAAGTACTGTTTTACGCCATGTAACATAATTGTAAGGCTTCCCTTTGTACTGCCCTTGTTTTTTCTCTAATCTTGGGATGGGAATTAAATGACTCCAAAAGTCGCTGTACTTAGGCATTTCAACTTCATTGACATTGGAGACACTAATTTCTGAAGAAAAATACAGCTTATATATAACCGTTATCGCTTCGTTTAAATAAGGGTTTCGCTTCGAAATTTCAGCGACTAAATGCAGATTTTCATCTGCGATTGCATTGGCTCTAGCTTGCGGACTGTTGGGGTTATTAACTGCCTGCGTTACCTCGACTTGAATTGGTGTGGTTTTGTAAATTTCCCCGTCTATTTCAATGGTCGCTTGGGCAATGGTTAATTGGCCTTTTTGGGTTGGGGTTAAAAAATAAGTGTACGATTTGGTGAAACTTCTCACCCCATTCACCCAACTATTACTTACAGATTGATTGGGCCCACCCACCACCGTAAAACCAGCAAAAGAGGGCGGATTGAAATTATCGCCATTTTGGTTCATTTCAAAAGATACGCGTAAACGTTCGTTTAAGCCCAAGCGGTTTTTACTCACTTTGGCTTGAAAGCTTACCTGTGCAATACTTTGGGTGAAGCACAGCAAGAAAACACTATAAAATAGATAGCTCTTTTTCATTTTAAACTTACCAGTCTTTTTTTGTTTTTACAGGCACGCCTTTTACTTTTTCAGCGTTGACTTTGTCTTGCACATTCTTTTCTTGTTGATTCATTGCTTCCAAAAGACTCTTTACTTGTTCTGGTGAAATCTGACCTGGTTTACGCGGTGGCGGTTGCTTTTGATCTTTCTTTTCCCCATTGTCGTCTTTGGGTTTTTTAGGAGCGTCTTTTTCCTTCTCTTTATCGTCTTTTCCCTCCTCGTCTTTATTCTCTTGCTTGTCTTTATCTTCTTTTTTATCCCCTTCTTCGCCGTCTTCAGAAGGTTTTTCTTTTTGATCGCCTTCCTTGTCGTCTTGCTGATCTTCCTTATCCTGCTGATCTTGCTGATCTTCCTTATCCTGCTGATCTTGCTGGTCTTGCTGGTCTTGCTGGTCCTGCTTTTCCTCTTCTTTTTGCTTTTCTAGCAATTCTTTTGCAAGGGCATAATTATAGCGCGTTTCATCGTCTTTTGGATTATTGCGCAATGCATTTTTATAGGCTTCAACTGCTTTTTCGTACTGCTTTTGCTGCATAAATCCGTTGCCCATATTATGGAATGCCAGGTGTTTCTCTGTTTTATTAACACTGCTTTTTTGGGTTTGAAAATAACGCTGATTGGCTTGATCAAAATCTTTGGTACGGTAAAGGGAATTCCCAATATTATGTTGGGCCTTTACATTGGTGTTATTGATGGAAAGTGCTTTTCTGTAGGTGGCTTCTGCTTCGACATAAGCCTCTTCTTGATAGCCTTGATTTCCATCGGCGATTAAGTTTGTTTCTTTTTCGCCTTGTGCCCACAGTTGCACAAAAGAAAAGAAAAATACCCCTACTAAATAAATCCCCTTTTTCATCTTAAGTAGTTTCTTTTTCGTTAAACAAGTTTAATTTTGCCACCCATTTTGTTTTTGTTTCTAAAAGCAAAATATCTATCAAAAATAAGAGGAATCCTGCGATCAAAAAAAACTGGAAACGATCTTTATAGCTCACAAATTTTTTGGCTTCAAATTCTTTTTTTTCCATTTGCTTAAGCGCCTCGCGCACAAAGCTTAAAACAGCTTGGGTATCGTTTCCATCCATATAAGCTGCCTCTGTTGTACTCGCGATAGATTCTAAAACGGTGGGGGTGCGTTTTGTAATCACCACTTCATTGTTTTCATCTTTTTTATAGCGCTCAACAATCCCATTGCGTTTAATCGGGATGGGGGCGCCTTTTTCTGTTCCTACCCCAAGGGTAAATATTTTTATTCCTGCGGCATTCGCCTGAAGTGCCGCGTCTATTGTTCCATCTTCCGCATGATCTTCCCCATCAGACAAGATAAAAACCACGCGATTGGTTTGTTCTTCATCATCAAAATAAGTTGCCGCAAGCTTAATTGCTTCGTCTATGGCTGTTCCTTGCGAAGACAACATATCTGTATTAAGGGCCTGTAGAAACATTTTTGCTGCACTGTAATCTGTGGTAATGGGTAGTTGAGGCACTGCTTGTGCGGCATAGGCAATTATTCCCACGCGATCACTGGCTAAATCGTTTAATAGGGCAGACACCAAACGCTTTGCTTTTTCTAAGCGATTAGGGGCAATGTCTTCTGCCAACATACTTTTTGATACATCAATGGCAAAGACAATATCAACGCCCTCGCGTTTTACGGTTTCAAGCTGGGTGCCAATTTTAGGATTAACCAAAGCGATGATAAAACAACTAAAACCTAAACTAACCACAATTAATTTTAATAAAGGTTTAAAACGAGATCGTTGGGGACTTAAGGCATCCAGTATTTTGGCAGAAGCAAAGTTCGCTTGGGTTTTCTTTTTCCAATTGCTTACCCATAGATAACCTAACCAAAGCAATGGAAGGAGTGCAAAAGCGTAGAAGTATATTTTTTCGTCTAGTTGATACATCAGATAAAGCTTCTAAAAAAAGTGTTTTTTAACAACCATTCTGCGAATAGTAACAGCAGGGCAATAAGCACCAAAAAGCGGTACTTTTCTTGGTAGTTGTAATATTTAAATTCTTCTATTTCTGTTTTTTCTAGTTTGTTGATTTCGGCATAAATGGCTTCTAAACTAGAGTTGTCTGTCGCCCTAAAATACAAGCCTCCTGTGTCTTCTGCGATAGACTGCAAAAGTGCTTCGTCAATTTCTACTTTGGTGATGCCGTATTGAAATTTTCCATTGGGCAATAGGCCAATTGGTGCGCGGGCATTCCCATTACTTCCCAGGCCTATGGTATAGGTTTTAATTTGAAACTCAACGGCCAATTCAGCGGCAATTTTAGGATCAATAAATCCAGAATTATTGACACCATCTGTCAAAAGAATAATCACCTTACTTTTAGCACGGCTGTCTTTTAAGCGATTTACTGCAGTCGCCAAGCCCATTCCAATGGCTGTTCCATCGTTAATGACACCGTCATATCGAATTTCATTCAAGGCATTTTGAACAATGCGCTTGTCGCTTGTAATGGGGGTTTTTGTATAACTCTCTCCTGCGTAAACAACAAGACCAATGCGATCACTACGGCGTTGATTGATAAAATCTCCTGCAACATTTTTTAAAGCAGAAAGCCGATCTGGCTTTAAATCTTGCGCCAACATACTTGAAGAAACATCTATTGCCATAACAATATCTATTCCTTTGTTTGTTTTGGTTCTGGTAGAGACATCTACTGTTTGCGGTCTTGCAGCAGCGACAAGAATCAAACACAAGGCCAAGATTCTGAATACAAATAAAAGGGGGTATAGTTTAACCCAAATAGAAGTCAATCCTTTAAAGCCTGCTAAACTAGACATAGACAGCCGGGCTTGCTGTTGTTTTCGGTTAAAAAAATACCAAACCCCTAAAGGAAGGAGGAATAACAGTCCCCATAAATACGCTGGATTGGCAAATTGTATATTTCCTAACACTTTATAATTCTTTTATTATTTCTAATGAAGTCAAAATTTTCTCTTCAATTGTTGGGCCATAACGATCGTCTTTGGGGTAAATAATTTTTACTTCCACGGTGGCTGTTTCGAAAGGGAAGATAATTGCAACAAAACGACAGCGCACACTTTCTTCCGACGTATTGGCTAAATCCATCGAACCAAAAAGGCGAAATGTTTCGGTTCCGTCAAGGGTCGTAAAGGTATCGTTTTGCACCAATAAATTTGTTGCTCCCAGCGCTTCAAATCGGGCTACAGCCTTATCCATTATAACGCGTGCTTCTTCCTCTTTCTCTTCTTCTGTTGCTTCTTTCTTTTCAGGAGCACTTCTTTTTTCAAAAAACAATTGGGTATAAACGCCATTAAAAGCATCTCCTGCGACATAAGCTGTTACTGGAGCAGTGGCGGAAATATCGCGAACCAGCACCTCTGGTGTCTCAAGCTGTATTGGGGGAGTCCCGTATTGACTTTTAACCCAAGTCCCATCGAGTAACACCTTGGTGGGATACCTAAAAACGGTGTCTTTTACAGGAGTAAAACCATAAATAGCTATTGCAATCACTGCAATTGAAACAAGAATTCCCAAAGCAGAAATACCGACCAATTGGGCTTTTTGCTTGCGTCTTTTTCGTTCCAATTCTCTTTGAAAAGCTGCGGTAGCCGCCAATTCTTCTTCTGTAGGAGCGGGTAAAGCTTCCTTGGTTTCAATAACCATTTGCTCTACAATAGCGCGATCTGTTGTTGCAATGCCAATGGCCGGAGCCGAGCGGGCAAATTTCACCAAATCTGCATTCTCTAGCACCTTTTTTAGATTGCTCAAGGTGGCTAGACTCAAATCTAGAACCCCGGCATCTCTTCGCAATTCTAGCTTTTCTAATAACTCATCTGAAGTACTTTCCAGCGCATCAATAGCGGCTTCTTCTTCTAAATAACGTCGCACAACATCGGTGAGCTTAGAATAGTACAATTTGTATTCTTCTTGGACTTCTGGCAATTCTTTTTCGAGGGCTTTTAGCGCTTGAATCGCTCGATCGAAAGGCGGAATTTCTTCTAACAGCGCTTCTTTCTTTTTTTTGTATTGGCGGTTCAACACATATAAAATGGCCAACAGTAAACAAAACACAAAAAACAGTAAGCTATTTTTAATCAATTGATTGTAAGATCTTTCAACCTGCTGAATGGGTTTGATGTCAAAAAGGGGCTGCTGAATGGTATCTACCTTTACCGTCGCCACTTCAATGGCGATAGAATCTGAAAATTTTGAGAACCCATCTACCGTGATTTTTTGTGGAGGAATCCAATACGCTCCAGAATCAAATTGAATTAAAGCATAGCGTTTTGTATACAAATAATGTTGCTGAGAACGCAGGGTATCAATCGGAGTAGTTCCAAGAATTTCAAAAGGAAGAAAAAGGGGTTCAGGGGGAAACACTACTTTAGCAAGTGAATCTGTTTTCACCTGTATACTAAGATTGATTTGTGCTCCAATACTAACTTGCGTACTATCAACCGCGGTAATTACTTCGCTATTTAACTGCGCAAAAACAGTTCCCGAAAGGAAACACATTAATCCAAATAAGTAATTCTTCCAATACTTCATTGCTTATATCCTAGCTTTAAAATACCCTAAAAGTTTTTTTACATAACTCTCATCTAAGCGGCAATTAATGGTGCCCGCTCCATTGCGTTTAAACAATTGCTGAAAAGTTTCTTTTCGCTCGCTTTGAAAGGCCGCATATTGTTTTCGCACCTTGGCTGAGCTCGAATTGACCCATTGTATTTGCTGGGTTTCGCTATCTACCATGGGAACTATCCCTAGGTTAGGCAATTCTTCTTCTAGCTTGTCATAAACCCTTATCCCTGTCAAGTCGTGTTTTTTTGCGGCAATTCGCAACGTCTTGTCATAGCCTTCATCCATAAAATCAGATAAAAGAAATACAATGGCTTTCTTTTTTAATACACCCGACAAGAATGCCAATGCATGACCAATGTCAGTTGCTTTGCTCTTTGGTTCAAACTCAAGCAACTCGCGAATAATGCGCAGAATATGTGAGCGCCCTTTTTTGGGCGGAATAAACAATTCTACTTGATCTGAAAACAAGAGTAACCCTACTTTATCATTGTTTTGCAAAGCAGAAAAAGAAAGGGTCGCTGCAATCTCTGTTAAAACATCGCGCTTAAATTGCTGGGTAGTCCCGAAAAACTCAGAACCACTCACATCGACTACCAACATTAAGGTAAGTTCGCGTTCTTCTTCAAATACTTTTACAAAAGGCTCGTTATACCGTGCGGTAACATTCCAGTCTATGGCGCGAACATCGTCTCCAAATTGGTATTGACGTACTTCACTAAACGTCATCCCACGACCTTTAAAGGTACTGTGGTATTCACCCCCAAAAACATGATCGCTCAGTCTGCGGGTTTTGATCTCAATTTTCCGAACTTTTTTGAGTAGTTCTTTTGTATCCATCTATCTAAGGTCAGGGTTCTGTACTGACTAGGGTACTTCTACGTGATTGATGATTTGCGAAATTAAATCCTCGGTGGTAATATTTTCCGCTTCCGCTTCATAGGTAAGGCCTATACGGTGACGTAAAACATCATAGATAACCGCCCTTACGTCTTCTGGAATTACATAACCGCGGTGTTTTAAAAAGGCATGACATTTTGCTGCGGTGGCCAAATTGATACTTCCCCTTGGCGAGGCACCAAAACCAATAAGGGGTTTAATTTTCGCTAATTGATAATTTTCAGGATAACGGGTGGCAAAAATCAAGTCAAGAATATAGCGCTCAATTTTTTCGTCCATATACACTTCACGAACGGTTGCCTGTGCCGATAATATTTGTTTTGTAGTAACGACTGGCTTTACTTTTTCATAGCTCGCCTGAAGGTTTTGGCGCACAATTAATTGCTCGTCTTCTAGCTTTGGATAATCAATGACCGTCTTCAGCATAAATCGATCTACTTGGGCTTCTGGTAGAGGATAAGTTCCTTCTTGTTCTACTGGGTTTTGGGTCGCCATCACCAAGAAAGGCTCTTGCAATTTAAAGGTGGTATCGCCAATAGTAACTTGACGTTCCTGCATGGCTTCTAATAAAGCAGATTGCACCTTTGCTGGGGCACGATTAATCTCATCTGCCAAAACAAAGTTGGCGAAAATAGGTCCTTTTTTAATCGAAAAATCATTTTCTTTTATGTTGTAAATCATGGTCCCCACGACATCTGCCGGTAAAAGGTCTGGCGTAAACTGTATCCGGCTAAAGCTTCCTTTCACCGCTTGACTTAAAGTATTAATGGCCAGGGTTTTTGCTAGTCCAGGCACGCCTTCTAATAAAATATGCCCGCGCCCTAGAAGACCAATTAACAAACGTTCGATCATGTGTTTTTGCCCAACAATCACCTTGTTCATCTCCATGGTTAGCAGGTCAACAAAGGCGCTTTCCTTTTCTATTTTTTCGTTTATTTCTTTGATATCAATACCGTTTTGGGTGCTCATAGTATAGTTATTTTAGTGGAAGACAAATTTGCTCTTTTTTTTGGCGATAGCTTGTTAATAATTGGTTAAAAGTAGTTATTTCGTAAGGGGTCGGCTTCGCTTGTTCCTCCTTAAATTTAAGGTAGATTTAACGGAATAACTAGAAATGAACAGAATAATTGCAGGAACCATGAACTGGGGAGATTGGGGAAGAAAATTTAAGGTGCAGGAAACCGCTGCATTAATTAGCCAATGTGTTGAAAACGGCCTCTTTACTTTTGACCATGCAGACATTTATGGCGGCTATACCACCGAAGCAGATTTTGGCCGTGGATTTAAAGCCAGTAAAGTAGACAGAGAAGCCCTCGTTTTCATCAGTAAGTGCGGCATACAAATGCCCTGTGAAAAAAGACCCCTCCCAGTAAAACACTACGATTACAGCAAAGCACACATCCTCCAATCGGTTGAGCAATCTTTAACCGATCTTCAAACCGATTATCTCGATGTTCTGCTACTTCACCGTCCCAGTCCTTTACTAAACGTAGAAGAAGTTGCAGATGCATTTAACACCCTTGAGCGCAGTGGAAAAGTCAAGTCTTTTGGGGTCTCTAACTTTAGCCCTTCGCAAATAGAACTCTTGGCAACTGAGGTAACCCTTGACTGGAATCAAATCGAATGCTCTTTAAGTCACAATACCCCCCTTTTTGACGGAATCCTTGACCATCATCTCACCAAAGAAATTGGCACCATGGCGTGGAGTCCTTTAGGTAATTACTTTAAAGAAGACAATTCAAATAATCAACGATTAAAACCATTAATCAACACTTTAGCAGAAAAATACAATGCGACGGAAGAGCAGCTGCTCCTAGCTTGGGTTTTGCACCATCCTGCGCAAATACATCCTGTTGTGGGAACAACTAGAATTGAACGTTTAAAAGCAGCCAAAGCAGCAGTTGACATCAATTTATCTAATGAAGATTGGTTCTTACTTTTAGAAACTCAATGGGGCCACGAAGTCCCTTAAATTATTGCAATGAAAAAGAAAACAATATTAATCACCGGAGCCACCAGCGGAATAGGTAAAGCCACTGCACAACTTTTTGCACAAAAAGGAGAACGCCTTATCTTATGTGGACGAAGACAAGAAAGACTAGCCGAATTAAAAAAAGAATTCAAGTGCGAAACCCACCTCCTCAATTTTGATGTAAGAGACAGGAATGCTGTATTTGACGCGATCAACGCACTTCCGCAAGATTGGCAACACATCGATGTTTTAATCAATAATGCCGGGAATGCACACGGCCTAGATACAGTTGAAACAGCAAACCTTGACGACTGGGATGCCATGATTGATGGCAATGTTAAGGGTTTGATGTATGTCACCAAAGCAGTCTTACCGCAAATGGTAGAGCGCAAAGCTGGGCAAATCATCAATCTAGGCTCTATCGCCGGCTTAGAAGTTTACCCAAAAGGAAATGTTTATTGTGCCAGTAAATTTGCAGTTGACGCATTTACCCAAGGGCTGCGCATTGACCTTAACCCTTATGGAATTCGCGTTTGTGCGGTACATCCCGGACTGGTTGAAACGGAATTCTCCATGGTGCGTTTTAAAGGAGACGAACAACGCTCTGAAAGTGTATACAACACCCTTGATGCTTTACAAGCAGAAGATGTAGCTAACGCCATTGCCTATATGGTAGAGGCTCCGCCACATGTAACAGTCGCAGATTTAACCCTGTTACCCACTGATCAAGCCAACGCAACAGTCATTAACCGCAAAGAATGATCAACAAACGACTTTTGGTCAAAGCTTTATTGTCTCACAATGACGAGAACAGCTTCTATGACAAAAAGTTAAAATTGAATTTAGCAACAAAAGAAGGGAAAGCCAAATTCTTAAAACACATTTGCGCCCTCTCTAATTCAAATCCAAAAAATAACGCCTATATCGTAGTAGGGATAGAAGATAAAGCAAATGCCATTGTAGGCGTTGACTTTTTTGATGACAGCAAGCTGCAAAACCTCATCAATGCTTACCTGGACAATCCCCCTTTAGTGCTTTATGAAAACATCCCATTTCCCCACTTAACCGAAGGGAAAGTTGTTGGACTTGTAACCATTAGACCCATAGATCAGATTACCGCTTTAAGGAAGAATATCTGGAAATATTTTGGCGGAGCTGTTTTCTTTAGAGAGGGCAGTATCTCCAAGCCTAAGGTTTTTGATATCGAATTAAAAGACAACAATAGTCAAAGGGTAAAAACCCTTGAAAAACACGCCCAGAACAATATCAGTTTAACCCTTGATGGGGTTGTCGATTTTTTACAAAAGCACGGAGAAGAATTAACAACTTCCTATAAGGTGTTTAAAGAAACCTTTGTGGTATGCTGGTCGGGATTGCAAAAAAAAGTCAAAAATAAAACCTATTACTCCAGGGTAGATATTGAATTGATCAATGAGCAAGTCAAACTGTTTTACTCCAATTTAGATGAAGTAGAAATTAGCTTTACAGAAGACAAGTTTATCTTGACAGAATATGTCTTACTAGGGCTCAACGGACAAAACAAATACTATCCCTTAGAACAAGTAAATATTTGTTTTGAAGAAAATGGCAGTTATTCCTTGCATACAGAACTACTCTTTGAACCCCCTCAAATAGACAAACGCAGTCTAATGCATTTGCGCAACAATAACAATGTTTTGCTTGAAAAACTAAAAAGCAAAAGCAAATTCACCTTAAAAGAAGAAGGAGAACTGTTTAACCTTTGCGCTATTTATATGCTGTGTGTTTTTAATGCTATTCCAAAAGCAATGCACTATCTGGAACAAGCAAAACCTTATTTAAAAAACAGAGATCCAATGCTCTATCAAACCTACAAAGACTGTCAGCGTGTTTTACGTAAAGTTAAATACAATTAATTTCCTACATTTATCTTATAAACAAAAACCTACTGTAATGCCAAAAATGTACATTAAAAAGTCAATCTTAATTGACGCAGCTCCTGAAAAAATTTACCCCATCATTAATGATCTTAGCAACTGGGAACAATGGTCTCCCTGGGTGATTGCTGAACCCACGGCAATGATAAATGTGGCAAAAGATGGAAAATACCACGACTGGGAAGGCGATATCATTGGAAGTGGAAATCTAAAAATTGAAGCAGAAGTTCCGAATGTATCGGTTGATATGAAGTTAGAATTTATAAAACCTTGGAAGTCTAAAGCAAAAACAACCATTGCTCTTAAAGAAGTAGAAAAGGGAACCTTGGTGAGCTGGACGATGCATAGCAGTATTCCTTTCCTTCTTTTTTGGATGAAAAACCAAATGGAGATTTTTATTGGGATGGATTACACCCGTGGCCTTAATATGTTAAAAGACTTGGTCGAAACAGGAAAAACCAATTCAAATTTAGAATTTAAGGGGGTAAAACCCTTTCATGCCACAACATTTATTGGTGTTAAAACACAATGTGATTTTACAAAAATTGCAGAAAATATGGAACGCGATTTTGGTGAACTAATGCCTTACCTCATGCAAAACCATCAAGAGAAAATAAGCGGAAATGGGTTATCCATTTACCATGACATACAATTGGTTAAAGATAAAGTAACCTATACCGCTGGGCATCCAGTCAGTGAAATACCAGACGATTTACCTGCGCATTTTTATGTGGGTAAACTGCCCAAATTTAAGGCCTATACTATTCGCCATACTGGCCCCTATCGACATATCGGGAATGCTTGGGCCGCGGGGATAATGCATGAACGAAGTAAAAAATTCAAACCCTATCGCAAGCAAGCGCCTATGGAAATCATGTACAATAGCCCCATGAACACACCGCAAAATGAATTGATTTCTGAAATTCTATTTCCCGTGAAATAATTTAATTCTTGCTAAACACGCGAATATCATCTATCTCATAGGTGCCATCACTTGCGGTTTTTCCGCTACCACTATAGCGAAAAGCCAAACGGAACTTTGGCCCAAAGTCTATGGGAATATCTCCTGAATCGATCCACAGGGTATTGTTGTCACTATTGGCAGCAATACGCACTGATAGTTCTTCCCAGTTCTGCCCAATTGTCGCCCTATCTCCCCGCCAATTTGTTGTGTAAAAAACACTCAGCGTACTATTGTCGGCAAAACTAGTTGAGCTGCGAAAAGCCAAGTGGGGCTGATTTATAGCCCTAACATCAATCTCAGGTGTGATTAACCAGCTAATGGTTAAATCATCTCTAGAACGAAAAGAACCTAAGGCAATAGACTGCCCTAAGGAATTTTCATCTTCGTAAACTTCCCAAAATTGGGTGCCAAATTGGTTGTAATTCGTCCATCCTGCTTTTTCAAAAAGGCCTATTCGTGTCGTTTCAAAATGCTCTTCAAAGAAAGGGTCACATCGTGTATCTTTAAAGTCAATATCGCTGGGGACATTGATTTTGAGAATAAATTTTTCCCCAAAGAAATCTTTGGTCAACACTCCTCGAATTAAGCCAACACTATCTGGCAAAAGAATCGATTTGTAATCTGCAAAGGTACTTGTACTCATCAGCAATGAACGTTGATCGCTGCATTGCACCAGTCGCCTTTCACCATCAAATTCATCAAATGCTTCTCCAGAAAAAGTTTTTCCTATTTCTGCTTTAGCAAATTGCAGTTCGTCAATTTGTACCCATAAGCCAATCGCTGCTTCCCCAAGATCAGAAAGCGCAATTTTTTTTGGACTAAGGGGATGAATGCTATCGGTGAGTTGAAAATGATCATCGATCAAAAACTGGGCTATTTGTCCGATGTCATTGCCTTGATATTCGCCCAAACTAAGCACATTGCTTTTGAATCCCGCCCCAAGGCCATTAAGTAAAATAGCTACTTTTCTTCCGGGTAAAAAAACGTCAGATAAGGCAGTCCGATCTAGTAGAATTCGCCCTCCTACAGCGGGGTTTTCTGCTTGGTCTTGAACATACAATTCTTTAAAAAAATTTCCCCCTTCATCAGAAGACGTCACATAAGCATGCAACCATAGGGAATCTTCTTCCGTAGAAAATGCGACAAACCCACTTTCTGTTTGCAGCACCCGCTCTTTTATGGCCTGTAAAGAAGTTGTTGCCTTTGGCAATGGCCGCGGACTATAAAAGGGGTTTATCGCTTCTTCCTCTACTGCACAAGCAAGTAGCATAAAACAAATTGAATAGCGTATATTTTTCATCATACAAGAATTAAAATCTAAAATAAAAACTAGAAAAAAAGGTGGTCCCTCTACCCCACCAATATTTCGGACCAAACAAAGGAGTCTCCCTTTGTGCATCGGTTAAGGCATTGTAAAAATTAGCATTTCTACCCTGTTCAAAGCCTCCTGTTTTATAAGAGGTATTCAACAGGTTCTCGAAAGAAGCAAAAAAACCAAAGTAGTTTTGTTTGAGCTTCCACGATTTTCCGATCGAAGCATTTAATATAAAATAGGCCGGAAATTGTTCTTGGGCTAAAAGCGCCTGATAGTCCCTTGGGTTATAGTTTTGAATGGGCAAGCCAACTTGATCTAGTAAAAAACTTTGGGTTCTTTTTAACGGATTGGGTTGTAAATAAGCATGCGCAAAGTAATTCCCTGTAACACTCACTCGCCAATACGCGGGATCATTGTATTGCAGCCCTAAAGAATAGGCTTGTTGTGGCCCATTCGATAAATGATATCCTTTTAAGTTGGCTGTACCAAAATCTTTCACTCCATTTGCAAAGCCTTCTTCTACTGCCATGGCTGTAGGGGCAGTATAAAGCAATAAATTGGGGGAATTTATATATTGATGTAAACCATAGGCGGCCGCAGCTTTTAGGTCAACAAGATCGGCTAAGGTTAATTTTGCGCCCAGTTCAATCCCTTGATGTTGGGTTTGAATTCCCTGTAAGACCTCTTGAATAAAAAAAGCTTCGTCTCCTCCTACCCCGTCCGCAAAATAAAAAGAAACTGCATTTTTGTCTTCTTGCCTTATCCAATACCCCCTTAACATAAAATCGAAATGAGGCGTTTGCCAATTGTATTGGCCTGAAATCCCTAAACTTTTCTCTGGCAATAAATCTGGAATGATGTGATTGTTTTCTCGGGGATTAGGAAAAACCGAACGCAAGCTAGGGGGGTCCTGAAAAATAAAAGCATTTAGCCCTATAAAATGACGCCCGCTAAGTCCCCACTGAAGTCCAGCTTTAGCATCCCATGTTTGGAAACGCACTGGGGAACTAAAGGCAAGACTGTTTTCTGGGAAACCCCCATTTTGAAAAATACCCTTGCGTTGATATTCTCGCACCTTTATTTTTCCCCCTAAATAAATGCGCCAATTATTAAGTACTTTCGCCCAAACGGTATTGGCCTCATAAGCCAAGCTTTCTATTTCATAATGGTATTGAAAGGCTTCCTTCAATCCTACGGTATGATCTGTCCTTAAGAGATTGTTTTTTTGACTCTCTTGTGTTTCTGCATAAGGGTTAATATCATACCAAGCGGCTGCGCCTAAAAAATCAATTGGTTGCGCAAAATAGGTCGCTTCACTTTTTTGATAAGAAAAAGAAGTATTCCATGTCTCTTTTGCTGTAGGATCAAAAAAAAGACGAACTGAAAATGCTGTTTTATTTTCCTTCTTTAAATCTTCATATAGAGCATATCGAGCGAAGGTATGCGCCAAAGTAGCGTTGGAAAACCGAAGAGCAGCCCAATCTATTTGACCTTTTTCTTGTAAATCCTCTTGGGCTAAAAAAGCTTTATTCAATGCTTGGTCTGTTTTATCTCTCAAAAAATAACTGGGTAAGTTTTGATAGTAAACAGGGTCGGGATTTCTACCCCCTCCTGCAAAACCATTTTCTAGAGGCTTCACCCCGGTATAACTTAATCGACTATTCCCTTCCTGTCCTTCGGAATAAGCAAAGCTGAATAGGAGGTTGGCATTGGTTGAAAAATCAATATTATGATTCAAGATGGCATATGGCACACTAGCGCGATGCCTTCTGGCGTTACGCAATTTCCCGCGATCAAAACCCCAGTAAGGATTGTATTGTTTGCCTTTTATATCATAGACCTCTTGTGTAATGGGCGCATTACTTCCCCTAATTGTGGGGGTCCACCAAGCGGTAACCCAAGTTGCATGATGGCTATTCCAGGTTTTTTCTAGACTAACTAAACCACTGTAAGCGGTGTAATTCGTTCCTTCAACAAAACCGCTGAAGCCATGTCTAAAAGCGCTTAAGGCAGAAAAAGCCCATCCTTTTTTTAACGTTCCACTGTGAAAAGAGAACATACTCCTTAAACGATAAGTACGGTTGGAAAAAGCTTGTGAAAATTTACTTCCTTTTCGAAATTGGGTAGGGCGAATAAATAAAGTTGTGCTCCCCAAAAGCCCGCCAAAATAATTCCCAAAAGGAGAAAGGCCATATTGGACCGTTTGGCTTCTGTTGGTAATATCGTTTAAGCCTCCCCAATGCGACCAGCTCGTGTTTCCAGTATCAAAATTCTGCATTGGAATTCCATTGAATCTCAAGGGTTGATGCTTTCTTGCAAGTCCCCTTGCAGCGAAAAATGCACTACTGAATTGAAAACTCAAAGCTTCTAAAAAAACCGTCCTCCTAGAGCGCAATTGACCCCCGTATCTTGGGGAAGATTCTTCTAAAAAAGCAGAAGGATTATTGTCAAAATCAACAACCGGAAGTTCTTCTAATATATTTCGTTTGGGAGATAATCGCCATTCCCCCAAAGCGATAAATCCTTCATTCGCTTCAAGTGGAATACGCAAGGAGGTATAATCCTTATGTGTTGCTAGTAAGACAAAAGTAACAGAAGGGGTAGCAGAAAACTGCAGCGAAAAATATCCTTCTGCATTTGAATGAACAACGGTTTCTGTTGACTGATTTGCAACCCTTACCCTTGCAATGGGCTGTGCTTTTTGATCTACAAAACGCCCCTTGACCGTTATGTTTTGCGACCAGCAAACAAAAGTAAATAGCCCTAAAATAATGCTCCACTTTAAGCGCATGAGAAAGATTTGGTGAGTTCAAAGTATAAATTTTTTGTATATTTTACAAAACCTACTTTATGAAATACGCCCTTTTCTTTTGTTGTTTACTAAGTTTTGCGCAAAAAGGACTTGTTCACACCCTTTGTTTTTACAATGTGGAAAATTTATTTGACGCACAAAACCACGCTGTAAACTTTGACGATGATTATACCCCCGATGGGAGACACCAATGGACCGAAGATTTAGTGCATCAAAAAATAAATCAACTTGCCAAAGTGTTGTCGCAAGTTGGAAAACAAGAGACGCAAAGACCCCCCATCCTGATTGGGTTAGCTGAAGTCGAAAACAAAAGTGTTTTAAGGCATTTAATACAAAACGAATTGTTATTGCCCTATGACTATGGAATAGCACATTTTGAAAGTCCAGATTTTAGGGGAATTGATGTTGCATTACTTTACCAAAAAAAACATTTTCTTTTGGACAATCAGAAAGCGCTTTCTTTGGAATTAACCGATCCAAAAACAGGATTTAAACGTACCACAAGAGATATCTTGGTGGTGAGTGGTTACCTTAGGCAACACCGTATTTCTTTGGTAATTAACCACTGGCCCTCTCGAAGAGGAGGGAAAACTAAAAGCGCTCCACATCGCTTTAAGGCCGCAAGATTACATCGCAAAATCACAGACTCCTTAAGCAATAAATATCCCCAAGCAAAGATCATCAGCATGGGCGATTACAACGACAATCCTCGAGACAAAAGCATGCAATGGATTCTGGGGGAAAAAGACAAAAGACGCTTCTTTAATCCCATGGAAAAAATGGCGAGACAAGGCATTGGCAGCTTAGCCTATAATGATCGTTGGTTTTTATTTGATCAATTGCTTTTTTCAATGAATTGGCAAGCAAATAAACAGCTTTTCTTACTTAAAACCGCTGTCTTTAATCCCGACTATTTACGCACGAAACGCAGCAATTATCAAGGATACCCCTTTAGAACACGCAGTCATGGAAATTTGCTAGACGGTTACTCTGATCATTTCCCCGTATATGCAATTATTGGATTAACCATAGAGTAAAGACAATAAAAAGCCAGCGCAAAAGGATCAACGGTAAACGCCCTAAAACAAATAAGAAGAATAGGATTAATTCAACACGCGAATAACAAAAGCATCTGGAGATTCTTGAAACACCCCAGAAAATTCTTGCCCCACTTCAATGGCTTTAGCCCTAAGATAATCACTGTGGCGATAGCTGTGGTAGAGAACATCAAAATCAATTTCCCCTTGTGCATTAATCACCTCATCGCCCGCAATGTTATAGACATATAAGGCTGGATCAGTGGCATCCATAAAAGCGCGATAATCCACCGCATCTAAATTGGCTTGGGTAGGAACGCCCCCATAAAATCCAAGAAAAAGACTTTGTAAAAAGGGACTCATTTGTCTTAAATCATCAAGGCTAAATCCGGGGAAAACATTTTCCCATTCATATAAATCATAGGTACTTTGTGCGGCAATGGCTAACACGCCTTGTACTTGAGTATTAATGCTGTTTTTAAAGCCATTCCACTGGGCGATTCCAGCCCCGGCAGAAGTCCCTGCTAAAACAATTTTATCATCAGGAATATTTAATTCCGCTAAATGATCTTGCATAAAATCAATCACGGCTGTACCGTCTTCTAGTGCAGAGATCACTCCATTATTTTCCGGGGTTGTTAGTAAGGTGTAATTCGCAGAAACGATTGCAATATCGTTTTCTAAAACGGTTTGCATGGTCTCTAATAAAAGTTCATCAAAGGCTTGATCTTTATCTCCTGCTGTAAAACCCCCACCGTGGAAAAATAGAACTACCCCTTTTGGGGTGGTGTTTTCGGGTAGAAGAATATCGAGTTGTTGTCGCGCGCTATCGCCATAGTTGACGTCTTCAAAAAAGCGTCCTTCTCCTAGCGGAGAAACCGTTTCGGCTACGCCTAAAACACTTTCAAGATCAACAGTTGTTGCGGGGCCGTCCTCTTTGGCGCAAGCCAATAATAAAAAAACAAAGGGCAGTACGATGAACTTTTTCATGGGTAGGTTTTTTTAAAGATATACATTTTTGACTTACTCTTCTAACCCCTCTGGGTAGAGAAAATGATTATAAGGAAAACGAGTCACATGAATCTCACGAATGGCCGCATAAGCGCGTTGTCTAAAATCTTCTAGATTAGATTTGTTTAAGGCGGAAATAAACAACGCATTTCCATTCATTTTTGCCATCCAAGTATCTTCCCATTCTGCAAGGGTAAAATGTTTGCTGGTTCTTTCTGTCACCAAGTCGTCTTCTTCAATAATCTGAGGTTGATAGGCGTCTATCTTGTTAAAAACCATCATGGTGGGTTTATCAAGACTTTCAATTTCTTGTAAAATTTGATTTACGGAGGCTATATGTTCCTCAAAATTTGGATGAGCAATATCGACGACATGCAACAGCAGATCTGCTTCGATTACTTCATCTAGGGTACTTTTAAACGACTCTACCAATTGGGTTGGTAACTTGCGAATAAAGCCCACAGTGTCACTTAACAAGAAAGGAAGATTCCCAATTACGACCTTTCTAACGGTGGTATCAAGGGTAGCAAAAAGCTTGTTTTCAGCAAAGACATTACTCTTTGATAAAACATTCATTAAAGTAGACTTCCCTACATTGGTATAGCCCACTAAAGCAACTCTTACGAGGGCCCCGCGGTTTCCCCTTTGCGTAGCCATTTGCTTATCAATAATGGTGAGTTTTTTCTTTAACAGGGTGATTTTATCTCTTACAATACGGCGGTCTGTTTCGATTTCTGTCTCTCCTGGTCCGCGCATCCCGATACCCCCTTTTTGTCTTTCTAAGTGCGTCCAAAGCCCCTTTAATCGCGGCAATAAATATTGGTATTGGGCCAATTCTACTTGGGTCCTAGCATAACTTGTTTGTGCGCGTTGTGCAAAGATATCGAGAATCAAACCCGTACGGTCTAAAATTTTACACTTCAAAGTTTTCTCGATATTGTTTTGTTGCGCAGGCGTTAATTCGTCATCAAAAACTACGGTAGAAACATCATTTTCGTGGACAAAGGCTTCAACTTCTGCCAATTTTCCGCTTCCAATAAATGTTTTGGGATTAGGCAAGCTGATTTTCTGCGTGAAACGCTGAATTACTTTTCCACCAGCGGTAAGGGCCAAAAATTCAAGTTCATCGAGATATTCTTTCGATTGATCTTCATCTTGCTGTGCATTAATGATTCCCACCAGCACGGTGTTTTCAACATTTAAGGTCTTTTTTTCTAGCATGGGCTAAGGCGTTTTCCACGATTTAAGTTCGAGTTGGTTTCCATCAAAAACAGCATAAGTGTAATGGGAAATCCAATCGCCAAGATTAATATAGCGGCTGTGTTGGTCAATCGAGATGTTTAAAGGAAGATGTCGATGCCCAAAAACGTAATAGTCTCTGGATTTTTCCAGGTTTTTTCTTTTGGCATATTGTGCCAGCCATTCTTCATTCTCGCCTAAAAAAACGGCGTCTTCTTCTCCAGAAATCAATTTATTTTTCACCGATAAATAATGCCCTAATCGCATCCCTAAGTCTGGGTGTAACCAACGATAACACCATTGAAAAAAGGGATTCGTAAGGATCTTTTTCATTCGTTTGTAGCCTTTGTCATTTGGTCCCAAACCGTCTCCGTGACCTATCAAAAAACTTTTTTCGTTAAAGGTAAAATCCTGTGGAGCATTGTGAAGTGTGATTCCAATTTCTTTTTCGAGATAATCTAACATCCACAAGTCGTGGTTTCCCACAAAAAAATGAATGGCAATTCCCGCATCTGACAGTTCGGCTAGTTTCCCTAAAACACGCACAAAACCTTTTGGAACAACGGTTTTATATTCAAACCAAAAATCGAATAAATCGCCCAATAGAAACAAGATTCCTGCATCTTCTTTGATTTGGTCAAGCCATTGAACAAATAGACGCTCGCGGGGAGCACTATCTTCTGGTGTGGGTGCCCCTAGGTGATTGTCAGAGGCAAAATAAATTTTCTTTCCTTTTAGGAGTTGCATGCGATGAATTCTAGCGTAAAGATACCATCTTTCTAACCAATGGCTTGTGCAAGGTCGTCAATCAAGTCTTGAGCATCTTCTATCCCTACACTCAAACGAATGAGTGAATCCACGACACCACTTTTCTCCCGTTCAACTTTTGGGATAGAAGCGTGGGTCATAGAGGCGGGATGCCCAGCTAAACTTTCTACGCCACCCAAAGATTCTGCAAGTGTGAAAAGTTGGAGCTTTTCGACAATTTTAATGGCCGCTTTAGCGTCAGCTCCTATAGGGATAAAGGAGAGCATTCCGCCAAAATCTTTCATTTGCTTTTTGGCAACTGCATGATTTGGATGGGTGTCAAAACCTGGCCAATATACTTTTTCGATTTTTGGATGGGTCGCTAAATATTCTGCAACTGCTTTTCCATTTTCGCAATGCCGTTGTAAACGAACATGGAGGGTTTTTATTCCGCGAAGCGTAAGGAAACTATCCATGGGCCCAGGAACGGCACCACTTGCGTTTTGAATAAAAGCAAGGCGTTCTTGCAAATCATCATCATTTACCACAAGAGAACCAAGCACAACATCTGAATGTCCCGCCAGATATTTGGTGGCAGAATGCATTACAATATCTGCCCCGAAATCAAGCGGTTGCTGTAAATAAGGAGAAGCAAAGGTGTTGTCTACGGCAAGAAGTACATTGTTTTTCTTCGCCAATTCGGCAACTGCAGCGATGTCAACCACATTCATCATGGGGTTGGTGGGGGTTTCTACCCAGATTAATTTTGTATTTGCGTTAATGGCAGCTTCCACATTGGACAAATCATTCATGCCAACAAAGTGAAATTTCAAGCCAAAATCTTCGAATATTTTGGTGAATAAACGATAAGAGCCTCCATAAAGATCGTTGGTGGAAATCACCTCATCTCCAGGCTTGAGTAATTTCATAACAGCATCCATTGCCGCTAATCCTGAAGCAAAGGCCAAGCCATGCTTTCCGTTTTCAATACTAGCAAGTGACTTTTCTAATGCTTGGCGCGTGGGGTTGTGGGTTCTACTATATTCAAAACCTTTATGCCCGCCCGGAGTAGTTTGCGCATAAGTAGAGGTTTGATAAATAGGGGGCATTACCGCACCATAGGCAGGATCTGGGGCTTGACCCCCGTGTATTGTCGCACTGTTAAATCGCAATTTCTTTTCCATATTTTTATCTTCAATAATGAAAACAAAGGTAAGAGATTCCCTCGATTTCTCTTTGCTTTGGCTTATTTTGATTTACTTTGCTCAAAAGGGAAAAAGCGATGCATTTATTTTATTATTTAAGCAGTTGTGATACTTGTAAACGAATCATGAAAACCTTGGCTTTACCCGAGGAAATTACCCAAATTGACATCAAAAAAAACCCTTTGACTGAGGCGCAACTTGAGGTACTTTATCAACACAGTGGATCTTATGCGGCTTTATTGAACAAACGCGCACAAAAACTCAAAGAGATCGACAAAGAGGAATTAACCGAAGAAGGTATTAAAACCTTCCTGTGCACGCATTACACTTTTTTAAAAAGACCAGTTTTACTCTATAAAGACAAGCTGTATATAGGAAATGCTAAGGCAACCATTGCCGAAGCAAAAACAGCACTCCATGGATAAACGACTTCTCGCTTTGCTTGCAGCCATTGGCGCAACCACCATTTATGGGCTTAACCATACCATTATGAAAGTTGTCATGCCTACTTACATTGGTCCCTATGGACTGGTTCTTTTAAGGGTACTAACGGCAAGTTTCCTTTTTGGTGCCCTAAGTTTCTTTTATCCTTCAGAAAAAATTGACCGACAAGATTACCTGAGGATATTTGCCGCTACTGCCTTTGGTATGTGCCTTAATATGGTGTTTTTCATTCGTGGATTAAGCCTCTCTACTCCCATCAACAGTTCTGTGATTATTACCATTATGCCCATTATTGTAATGCTACTTTCCTGGCTCTTTTTAAAAGAAAAGATTACCTTTTTAAAATTCATGGGGATTGTTTTGGGTTTTGGAGGTGCCTTAACCCTGGTGTTGTATGGGAGTGCTTTTACAAAAAACGCCCCCAATATTCCTTTGGGCAACGCTATGATGTTAATCAACGCCTTTAGCTATGGCGCTTATTTGGTTATCATGAAACCCATTACAAAAAAGTACCAGGTAATTACGCTCATGAAATGGATGTTTCCCATAGGTGTATTGATGAACCTGCCTTTTGGAACAAAAGAATTGCTATCAGTTGAATGGCAATCCCTTCCCTGGGATGGTTTATGGAGAATTGGGTTTGTATTACTTTTTACCACCTTCTTTGCTTATTTATTAAACATGTATGCCTTAAGGGAAGTCCCTCCCACAACCATAGGGGTTTTGACTTATGTTCAACCCATAATTGCCATTGTTTATGCTACTTTAACAGGGAATGATCAATTGGATCTTGTAAAAGGACTGGCGACAGCCTTGGTTTTTGCTGGGGTGTATTTGGTGACAAAAAGAGGACGAAAAACAGCCCCTAAACAATAGGCCGTTCCTTTTCTCTCCCGCTTATAAAAACTCCACGACGGCTAAAAAAATCCCATTTAATAAAGCCAGTAATCCTAGAGTAAAATCGTTTTCGAAAGAAACTGAGCAACTTTTCTATGCATTTTTGTAATTTTACTTTTTAGCCAGTACTTTTAAGTGCATAAATACAACAGCATGAAAAAAGCACTCAGCCTTCTATTGATCTCTACTTTAATCGCTTGCGGTTCTTCAAATGAAAAAAAGGACGATGGATTTAAGTTCAATCGAACAAAAAAGGAAGCGACGAAGGCCGTAAAAGAAAAAACCACTACCCCTATTGACCTAGCCAATAAAGGCATAGGTCCTGTAAAGGATATGGTTTTTGACGATGCTATTGATGCTAGTTTGGTCGCTACAGGCGCAACTGCTTTTAAACAAAAATGTACCGCATGCCATAGAGCAGAGGGCAAGCTAATTGGCCCTGCGATGAAAGGAATTTATGAAAGACGTCACCCGGCATGGGTAATGAACATGTTGTTGAATCCTACAGAAATGGTAAAGGAAGATCCAATTGCTAAAGCCTTATTAGCAGAGTACAATAATATCTTGATGATTAATCAAAATCTCAGTCAAGAAGAAGCAAGAGCTATCGCAGAATATCTTCGCAGCCTATAAAGCCCACTTTTTCCCGCCCGTGGCTTCTTGTAAATCAACACAGCCTTTTTGCTGCCCAGGAACAGGTGCATAGGCCAAGTGCTCTTTCCCAATAATCATGTTGCCTTCAAAAGCGCGAATGGCTAAAGATCTTAGATTAAATAAATAGCTTTGGCACACTCCTTCAATTGGTGGTGCCCCTGCGGTGCCATCTTCTAACGCAACGAGGTAAGCGTTAAATGCTTCGCCTCTAGTCGCTTGTTCTTCTGGGGTGGCCCGTAAGAATTTATTCAATTGTACATCAATGTCTTCTGCGCTAAGGTCAGCTGCAGTTTCCTTACCAGCAGCAGCTTGTGCTACTCCGGCAAAAATCCCGGTGGCCATTTGTGCAAATTCTTGCTCTTCTGGACCACTGACTTTAGCCAAATAACCATCGATAAATTGAATTAAATTTAAATCCCCCGCTCCAGGCACATTTGCTGTAGTAGGCAACATAACATCAATCACTTTGGCCATAACAGTGGCGTTTTCTTGCGATAATAAAGTGGGTACCCAACCTGCTTCAGTTGTTTGACAACTTTGTAATAAGCTTGCTACTGTTGGTGTTAAAGTAAGTGCTCCAAATGAGAGTCCTATGTTTTTTAATGCGGTTCTTCTTTGCATGATATTTACTTTACAGGTTGTTCTTTTTTAATTCTTCTACGGCAAAATTAACGGCTCTTGCAGTAAGAGCCATATAGGTTAATGATGGGTTAACGTTTCCGGCAGAAGTCATACAAGCACCATCTGTTACAAAAACATTCGCTACTTCATGCAGCTGGTTATTTCCATTTAAGACGGACGTTTTTGGATCGCGCCCCATACGAGCTGTTCCCATTTCGTGAATCCCTAAACCTAAATGGTAGTCGTTATCATATCCCTGAACATTTTTAAAGCCAGCTTCTTCTAGCATTTTGATTGCTTGCTCCTTCATGTCTTTACGCATGGCAAGCTCATTTTCTTTTATGTCAGCATCAAAAGTAACAGTAGGTAATCCCCATTCGTCTAATTTATCATAGTCTAGATACATGCGATTTTCGTGGTAGGGCAATACTTCACCAAAACCATTTAATCCCATGGTCCATCCACCAGGTGTCATTATTGCCTCTTTAAACGCTGGGCCATAGGCCATTTCTTTTACGTTTTCCGTCCATGATCCGCGACCGGCACCTCCTTGGTATCCATAACCGCGTAAGAAATCTTTACGTGCTGTATCTCCGCCAATATTTCTAAATCGCGGGATGTAAATTCCATTCGGTCTTCTTCCGGTATAGTATTTATCTTCGAAACCGTCATATTCACCATATGCCCCAACTTGGAAATGGTGATCCATAATGTTATGGCCTAGTTCGCCAGAAGCATTCCCCATTCCATTGGGGAAATATTCTGATTTAGATTGTAACAAAATAGAAGTAGACGCAACTGCAGATGCACATAAGAAAACGACTTTGGCATTGAACACCATGCTTTCTTTTGTTTCTGCGTCAATTACGCGAACGCCAGAAGCTTTCTTCGTTTCTGGATCGTAAATTACTTCATGTACAATAGAATTTGGACGCAGGGTCATGTTCCCTGTCGCTTCTGCCATAGGCAAAGTAGAGGAATTACTACTGAAGTAGCCTCCAAAAGGACAGCCACGCATACAGCGATTTCTGTACTGACAGTTGATTCTTCCAGCCCCGGGCTTGGTCCCTTCTGTAATATGTGCAACGCGACCAATGGTTAAGACACGATCGGTATATTTTTCTGCAATGGATTCTTTCAAGTGGTCTTCTACACACATTAATTCCATCGGCTTTAGGTATTCTCCGTCAGGAAAATGAGGTAAACCCAATAGTTCACCTGAAATGCCGGCATGTTCTTCAACATAAGAATACCAAGGGGCTATATCTTCATAACGAATCGGCCAATCTACGGCCACACCGTCGTTTTTATTTGCTTCAAAATCAAAGTTACTTAAGCGGTAGCTTTGTCTTCCCCACATAATTGAACGTCCCCCAACATGATAGCCGCGACACCAATCAAATTGTTTGTCTTCATTGTAGGGATGCTTAACATCATCGACAAAAAAATGTTTTGAGTCTTCTCTAGTTGTATAGCCAGTTCTACTTTGTTTGGGTTGTCGCTCACGTGTTTCGCTCGTAATCACATTTCCATGCGGAAAATCCCATGGATCTTTATTCATGGTAGGATAATCATCAATATGTTTGACCATTCTACCTCGTTCTAGGACGAGTGTTTTAAGCCCTTTTTCTGTCAATTCTTTGGCGGCCCATCCACCGCTTATACCGGTTCCAACGACAATCGCGTCATATTGGGCTTCAAACTTAGCATTACTCATTACTTGGGTGATTTTATGAACACACAAATTAGGGCTTAGAAATGAGCTTTCCTTAATATTTTACTTTAATTATGTCGAAATATTAATTTAAAACGTTTTCGTTTGAATAAATAAGAAAGGTTAACGGCAGGAATCTTGAGTTCTTTTAAGTATTATTACATTGTTTTCGTTAATTTAACTTACTTATGAAACGTAGAAAATTTATTCAAAATAGCCTCGCTGTGGGCCTTGGCGCATCTGCAATGGGCACTTTAGCTGCTAATACTTTAGCAAACAGCTTTTTAACCCCTAGCGCAGTTAATCCTCCTTTTTTCAAACTCTCTCTTGCACAGTGGTCTTTGCACAAAGCCATTCATCAGGGTACTTTAGATCCTTATGCCTTTGCTGCAAAAGCAAAAGAACTCGGTTTTGAAGGAATTGAATATGTCAATCAATTGTACAAAGATGTGACCGACGCAAACGATAAAAATGCCGCATTAAAACATTTTATTGCAAAATCAAACGCCCAAGCAAAAACACATGGCGTTGAAAATGTCTTGATCATGATTGATGGTGAAGGCGATCTTGCGGTGCCAGGCGCTAGTGAAAGGAAAAAAGCCATTGAAAATCACAAAACATGGGTAGAAGTTGCTTCGGCAATGGGCTGTCATTCAATTCGAATTAACCTTTTTGGAGAACGCGATGAACAAGCCTGGAAAGGACAAGCTGCAGAGAGCATGCAGCAACTGGGCGAATTTGCCGCTCCCTACGATGTCAATATTATTGTTGAAAACCATGGGTACCTCTCATCTAATGCTGCATTGGTAATGGACATGCTAGAAGAAGTGAACTTGCCCAATTGTGGAACCCTTCCTGACTTTGGCAATTTTTGCCTAGAAAGAGAAGCGGGAAAAAGATGGGATGCTGCCTGTATAAAAGAATACGATCGCTATAAAGGGGTCGAAGAATTAATGCCACGCGCCTTTGCGGTAAGTGCAAAATCGCATGATTTTGATGCCGAAGGAAACGAAACACATACCGATTATTTACGCATGTTAAAGCTGGTTAATGCTGCTGGATACACTGGCTTCATCGGCGTAGAATACGAAGGTGGAGGACTGTCTGAGATTGATGGGATCCGCGCAACAAAAAACTTATTGCTAGAAAAAGCCAAACAAATCGTTTAATCAATACTATAAACCAAAATGAATTCAACGACTAAATTTCAATTATCCTTAATGATGTTCCTCCAATTTTTTATTTGGGGCGGGTGGTTTGTCACCCTTGGAACTTTCTTGGGAAACAATCTCGGGGCAAGTGGTGCAGAAACAGCCATGGCCTTTTCTACCCAATCGTGGGGGGCCATTATTGCGCCTGTTTTTATTGGCCTCATTGCCGATCGCTATTTTAATGCCGAACGCATTCTAGGGGTTTTACACCTGATCGGTGCAGGCCTTATGTACCTGATGGCGCAAGCGGGAGATTTTGCCACTTTCTATCCCTATGTCTTTGGTTATATGTTGGTTTATATGCCCACATTAGCCTTGGTTAATTCTGTTTCTTTTAATCAAATGAAAGATCCCGCCAAGGAATTTTCATTGATTCGCGTTTTTGGAACCATCGGTTGGATTGTTGCTGGATTGGTGATCAGCTTCCTTAGCTGGGATGCGCCAAACGCTATTGCTAATGGTGCCTTGTCGAATACCTTTTTGATGGTGTCTGGAGCTTCCTTTATTTTAGGCCTTTTCAGCTTTACCTTACCTAAAACCCCTCCATCAAATACGGCAGGAGAAGCCCTATCTATAGGCGATATTTTAGGTTTTGACGCTTTAAAGTTATTGAAGGACCGCAATTTTTTAATGTTTTTTATCACCTCTGTTTTAATCTGTATTCCGTTGGCTTTTTACTATCAACAAGCAAATCCATTTTTGGTTGAATTGGGCATGGAAAACCCTACAGGGAAAATGACCTTAGGGCAAATTAGCGAGGTTTTATTTATGCTACTCTTACCCGTTTTCTTTAAGAAATTTGGTTTCAAAAAAACCATTATGGTCGGAATGCTAGCATGGGCCATACGCTATGCCCTTTTTGCTTATGGCAATGCCGGAGAGCTGACTTTTATGTTAATCACAGGAATTGCTTTGCATGGAATTTGCTATGATTTCTTTTTTGTCTCAGGACAAATTTATACCGATTTTAAAGCGGGAGAGAAAATTAAAAGTGCCGCACAAGGTTTAATTACACTTGCCACTTATGGCGTAGGAATGCTGGTTGGTTTTTGGGTTGCTGGTAAAATATCTGATGCTTACTTACTAGAGGACGGCAGCCACACTTGGGAAATGATTTGGATGCTTCCCGCTGCTTTTGCTTTAGGTGTGTTAATCTTATTTATGCTTATCTTTAAAGATGAGAAAATTGAATTAAAAGAAGAATAAATTGAATCATAAAATACGTTTAGGAATTTTAGGAGGCGGAGGGGATTCGCTTATTGGTGGTGTTCACCGCATTGCTTCAAATATGTTTGATCGTTATCAAATTGTTGGCGGATGCTTTAATCCAAATCCAGCCGAAAACAACAGTTTTGCAGAACACATAGGCGTGCCTTTAAATCGTGTTTACAACACATTTGAAGACCTTATTGAGGCAGAAATAAAACGCCCTCTTGAAGAACGCATAGAGGTGGTTTCTGTTTTAACCCCCAATTTTTTACACTTCCCAATGGCCAAAAAGCTGTTGGAAAATGGCTTTAATGTCATTTGTGAAAAACCTTTGACTACTACCCATGCCGAAGCCTTAGAATTAGCGGCCATACAAGAAAAGCAACAAGTTGTCTTTGCCGTAACCTACACTTACACTGGATATCCCATGATTCGCCAAATGAAGCAAATGATTGCCGATGGTATCATTGGGGAAGTGCAAAAAGTAGATTTACAATACTACCAGGGTTGGATCAATCCATTTATGCATCAACCTGATTTAAGAAAATCTGTATGGCGACTTGACCCAGAAAAAGGGGGATTAAGCTGCTGTATAGGCGATATTGGTACCCATGCCTTTGATATGGTAGAATACGTCACTGGAATGCGCATTAAACAATTGTTGGCAGATCTCAATTATCGTTATCCAGACAATTTAATGGATGTCGATGGAACCATTTTAGTCCGTTTTTCAGATTATTGCAAAGGCGTGCTTCGCGCTTCGCAAATTGCTACCGGGGAAGAAAACAACTTTACCGTGCAAATCTATGGACAAAACGGAAGTCTAAAATGGGGGCAAGAAAACCCCAATTATTTGACCTATTTACAAGAAGGAAAACCCATACAGGTTTTAAAACCTGGCTATGATTTCCACAGCGCTTTTGCCCAAGAAGCAACCAAATTACCTCCTGGACATCCAGAAGGATTATATGATGCAATGGGGAATATTTACAATGGTGTTGCCAAAGCCATTCGCGGAGAAGAATTTACACAAGGCGCTTTTCCAGACATGGAAGAAGGTGTTCGCGGAATGTTATTTATTGAAAAAGTATTAGAGTCCCATCAAAACGGCAACGTTTGGGTGAATTTATAAAAAACACAAACTATTGAAAACCATTAAAGGACCTGCCGTTTTTCTGGCACAGTTTATCGATCAAAAGGCCCCTTTCAACAGCCTGGAAGGACTTTGCCAATGGGCCGCAGATTTAGGCTACAAAGGAATTCAAATTCCCACCCTAGACAAATGGCTAATTGATTTAGACACTGCAGCAGAAAGCCAAACCTATTGTGACGAACTCAAAGGGAAAATTAATTCCTATGGGCTAGAAATCACTGAACTGTCTACCCACTTGCAAGGACAATTGGTCGCAGTACACCCTGCCTATGACAAAATGTTCGATAATTTTGCACCAGATGCCGTAAAAAACAACCCTACAGCAAGAACAGCTTGGGCAGTAGACCAGGTGAAAAAAGCTGGAATTGCCAGTAGACGATTAGGCATTAGTGCACACGCTACTTTTTCTGGCTCACTTTTATGGCCCTATTGGCACCCATGGCCGCAACAACCCGATGGGCTCATCGATTTAGGGTTTGAAGAGCTGGCCAAACGCTGGTTGCCTATTCTTAATGTCTTTGACGAAAACGGCGTTGATGCTTGTTATGAAATTCACCCAGGAGAAGATTTACATGACGGCGAAACCTTTGAGCGTTTTTTAGCCGCTACAGGAAACCACAAACGCGTAAACATATTATACGACCCTAGTCATTTTGTTTTACAACAACTGGATTATATTACCTATATTGACCACTACCACGAATTCATCAAGGCCTTTCATGTAAAGGATTCTGAATTTAAGCCCAATGGAAAAAAGGGAGCCTTTGGCGGATATGGCGATTGGAGAAATCGTGCGGGACGTTACCGCTCGCCAGGAGATGGACAAATTGATTTTAAAACTATTTTTACAAAATTAACAGAATACGGCTGTGATGTATGGGCTGTTATGGAGTGGGAATGCTGTATAAAAAGCCCCGAACAAGGCGCAAGAGAAGGTGCTGCTTTCATTAAAAATCATATTATTGAAGCAACAGAAAAAACCTTTGATGATTTTGCGGGAGGAAACATTGACCAAGCGCATTTAAAAAATATTTTAAACCTATAATACTACCGATGAAAAAACAATTTTTACTTCTAGCAGGACTCCTAATGTTCAATTCTTACCAAGGAACAGCCCAAGATAAAAAAGAACAAACCATAGAAAAAGAATGGGTCTCGCTTTTTGACGGAGAAACCCTTAACGGATGGCACCAATATAATGGAAATCAAATTGGTGAAGAGTGGAGTGTAAACGATGGTGTGCTAACCTTTGCTCCAAAAGAAGACCGAAAATGGGGTGATGGAGGTAAAAATATCGTTACAGATAAAAGCTACACCAGTTTTGTTTTGTCAATCGAATGGAATGTGTCAGAAGCGGGAAACAGTGGAATTTTCTGGGGTGTTCAAGAAGGAAAAGAATATGGCGAACCTTACGTTACTGGACCAGAAATTCAAGTTTTAGACAACGAACGTCACCCAGATGCAAAAGCCAATCCAAAATTTCATCAAGCAGGCGCACTTTATGACTTAGTGCAACCCACCGCTGACGTTTGCAAGCCCGCCGGAGAATGGAACCACGTGCTCCTCACCATCAATCACAACACCAATAAAGGAAGTGTCGTATTAAATGACATAGAAATCGTAACTTTCCCCCTGAGTGGTGAAGGCTGGGACAAACTGGTCAACAACAGTAAATTTAAAGAATGGAAAGGTTTTGGAGCATTCAAAACCGGAAAAATAGGACTACAAGATCACGATGATAAGGTTTCCTTTAGAAACATCAAGATCAAAGAATTATAAGGCAAGCAAATGATTGTATCCATGACGGGCTTTGGGAAAGGTGAAACCCAATTTAATGACAAAAAAATCACCGTTGAGTTAAGAACACTAAACAGTAAAAATATTGATCTTAACTTTAGAACACCCCATTGTTATAGAGAATTAGAACCGGTGTTGCGGAATCAAATTAACCGCCAATTAACCCGTGGTAAAATTGACGTTTCCGTTTTTGTCGATAATTCTGGAGCAGAATCTACTACCTTGTTGAATAAAGATATTATTCAAAATTACTTAGGGCAACTAAAAGATATCCACAGTGGAGATACCACTGAATTACTCAAAATGGCGATACGCCTACCCGATGCGCTTAAGACAGAAAAGGAAGCCTTAAATGAAGGCGAAAAAGAGGCCTTACTTGGCCTTTTTACAAGCACGCTAGAAAAAGTAAACGAACATAGGCAAGATGAAGGGAAAGCCTTGGCGATTGATTTTGAAAAGCGTTTAACCACCCTGACGCAACTGCTGCAACAAGCCATTGATATTGATCCTGAACGAAAAACGAGGGTAACAGAAAAACTCAATACTGCCCTTGAACAACTGGCCATTGAAGTAGATCAAAATAGACTTGAGCAAGAGTTGATTTACTATCTTGAAAAATACGATATCACGGAAGAAAAAGTACGTCTCGCCAATCACATCGACTACTTCAAAGAAATTATGGCACAAGACCAAGCCAATGGAAAAAAACTTGGCTTTATTGCACAAGAAATGGGAAGAGAGATCAACACCATTGGATCAAAAGCCAACCACGCAGGCTTGCAAAAAATTGTCGTTCAAATGAAAGACGAATTAGAAAAAATCAAAGAACAGTTACTCAACGTCCTTTAACATGGAAACCGGAAAACTCTTTGTGTTTTCAGCCCCATCTGGAAGTGGTAAAACGACCCTAGTTCGCCACCTATTGCTGCAAAACCTTCCCTTAGGCTTCTCAATTTCTGCTACTTCGCGCCCGCCACGTGGAGAAGAAAAAGACGGCAAAGATTATTACTTTTTAAGTGAGGAAGAATTTCGACAAAAGATAGAAGAAGATGCATTTGTAGAATATGAAGAAGTCTATAAAGGCGCTTTTTATGGAACCTTACGCTCTGAAGTAGAACGCCTTTGGGCAGAAGGAAAAAATGTCCTTTTTGATATTGATGTAAAAGGAGGACTCAATGTAAAAGCGCAATACCCAAACGAGACCCTTGCGATCTTTGTTCAACCCCCCTCTTTAGACGAATTAGAAAAAAGGTTACGCAAACGAAATACAGAAACTGAAGAAAAGATTCAACAACGCTTAGACAAATCGGCTACAGAATTGACGTATTCGCAGGATTTTGATGTGATTTTAGTCAATGACAATTTAGCCAAAGCCAAGCAAGAGGTACTTCGGTTGGTAAAACAGTTCCTTCATTCTTAAGCAATTCGCTACCTTTATATAATGCAAAACATTGGCTTATTCTTTGGTACTTTTAACCCGATACACAACGGGCACCTCATCCTGGGGAACCACTTTGCAGAACATACCGAATTGGATCAGATTTGGTTTGTGGTGACCCCGCAAAATCCTTTCAAGCAAAAGTTAAGCATGCTGTCCAATGGGCACCGCCTAGAACTTGTTTATCGCGCGACTAAAGCCTATCCAAAGCTTCAACCCTCGACCATAGAATTTGATCTTCCAACGCCTAATTATACCTGCGATACCTTGATTAGATTAGAGGAAAAACATCCCGATAAAAAGTTTGCGCTTATAATAGGAGAAGATAACCTAGCCTCTTTTCATAAATGGAAAAACTATGAGGTTATTTTAGAGCGCTATCCCCTCTATGTTTATCCTAGGAATGGAGCTGCTGCTTCGGCAGAGGTTTTAAAACAATACAAGAACATTCATTTGATCGATGCACCTAAGGTAGAAATTGCTTCTTCACAAATTAGAAACTGGATTAGGGAAGGGAAAAACGTACGCCCCTTGATACCGCTGGATAGCTGGGAATACCTGGACGAAATGAATTTTTATAAATAGCCCTTGCGAAACAACAAACTAAAATATACAAGCCTTTTTTTCATGCTCCTTCTATGGGGCTTTACCACCATACATTTTAAAGATCTTCCAGAAGAAATCCCCATTCATTTTAATGCCTCAGGGTTTCCAGATCATTATGATACTAAGCTACACATTTGGGGCTTGCCCATTATTGCAACCGTTCTTTTTGGCCTGTTAGATAGACTAGCCATAAGACCTGCAATACAAGCGGGAGAGAGACAACTATTACAGTGGATGCAAGTCTTTATTTTAGGAATCTTTACCTATATCCAAATTCAAGTCTTCTTTGTGGCCGTGCAAAAAAGTTCCGGGCTTGGACGTTGGTTTTTACCCTTGACCATTTTGGGGTTTTTAGTACCGCTTATTTGGGGCCTCATAAAACAACAGCGTTCCTAAGACTCGGACAACACTTCCTCAATCAAACGCGCTGTAATTGTTTTTCGATCCCACTGCGCAAGACCTTCCATCTGGTTGCGCTGCGGCAGCTTTTCGTTATAACAGATTTGAATAAAGCTTAATATAGCTTCATGATCATGGCTTTCAATCATTTTTGCACAAGATGCTTTCGCCATAAATTGCCCTGCAGCAGAGGTTGGATCGCCAAGGGACAAGACAGGAACTTGTGTCGCAAAATATTCTAAAAGCTTCCCAGAGATCATTTGGGTTTTTGCTCCTTCAAAAATAAAATTCAACAACAAATGTGCAGTTTTCATTAAATGAATTGCAGCTGCATGGTCCAAATAACCGTGGTAAATGACCTTTACTTTTGGCAATGCCAGGCGAATTTCTTCAACGATATTTGCTGGAATATTTCCCGCTAAAGAGAAACGAATCGGTCTTTTTCCTTGTAGCTTTTGTAAGGCAGAAATGATCGCAGTATAAGCTTGATGCTGGGTAAGCAAGCCCGTGTAAACAAGATGAAAAACATCTTGCGGCGCTTGGGCTTCAATCCCTGCCATCAGCGCGGCATCAAAGCCATTCGGAAGGGCAATAAAACGTTGCTGTGGTGCCTTTTGCTGCAAGTTTTGGTGTAACTCCCCACCAATTGTCGTTATAACACCGTTGGCCTTTTCCAGCACACTCTTTTCAAGGGCAAGATCTTTGTTTTGACTGCTTTGCGTGCGTTGCATTTGTTGGTTATAGAAAACATCGTTCCAAGGATCACGAAAATCTACCCACCAATTCAAATTAAATTGTTGTTTCAATTGCAAACCGGCTAAATGCGTAGAATGGGGAGGACCTGTGGTAATCAAATGCGCAATACTTTCTTCTTCCAGTATTTTTTGGGCGGCCTTAACGGCAAAAGGCACCCAGCCTTTGCGGGCATCTGGAATAAAATAATTGCCCCGTATATAAGCAGCCAGCTTTCCAAGAAAGGAACTTGTATTTACTTGCCCCTGTGGAATACCTTTGGAAGAACTTCCGCTGAATAATCGAGAATAAAGGCGTAGAGGCTCTCGAGTGGTCGTTTTTATCACCCGAATGTGGGCGACTTCCTTTAATAAACTTGTGTCTAAAACAGGATAAGCAGCTTTGCTATCGTCTACCGTAATAACGATAGGTTCCCAGCCTAGTTGCTTAAGGTATTTGGCAAAATACATCCAGCGTTGAACACCTGAACCACCAGATGGAGGCCAGTAATAGCTTAGAATCAATACTTTTTTAGAAACAGACAAGCTTACTTTTTATACAAAGGTACAGAAGAACAAGCTTCCCCATACATTAAGCTTTTAACATGAGGTTGTAATTTTTCAACCAAAGCAATAAATGCTGAAGGAGGAATGGCTTTATCTGCACAACCTTTAATGATTACTGGTTTATCTTTATAGGGCGCTACTGACAGCGACTGCACTAAATCTTGAAAAATAGCATTCTCTAATGCTGCTAAAGAACCCCAAATCACCTTTTTGGCGATGGGTTGAAGGTAAGTCGTCACCAAAAGATTTGCCCATGCAGGTAATAAGGCATCTGTTGAACAATATAAGGCAACATACGTATTTTGATAAACCGAAAAGTCAACGCTTTTTAATGCTGCTCTAAATTCTTTTTCGCGTAAAATAAAGCCTTGTTCCAACCACTGGCTAAGGTCTAAAGCAACTCGCTTCCCTTCTGGATAGTGTTCCTCTAAATCAAAAGTAATCAAAGGACTTTTTGCCACTCTATTGACAATCTCGCCGGCCATATTATAAGAATCCTAGTTCTAGTTTGGCTTCTTCACTCATCAAATCTTGTGTCCATGGCGGGTCGAAAGTAATTTCAACCTCAGCATCTTTTACTTCATTAATCGATTTGACTTTTTCTTCCACCTCAACCGGTAGCGTTTCTGCCACAGGGCAGTTAGGAGTAGTAAGGGTCATTAAGATTTTAACATCATAATCTTCATTGACAAAAACATCATAAATTAAGCCCAGCTCGTAAATATCAACAGGAATTTCTGGATCAAAAATCGTCTTGAGGACTTTGACAATTTTATCGCCTAGGGCGTTGGTATCAATGGTTGTTTCTGACATAATTATTTGATTTGCGTTTGAAAGGCGATGGCGTATAATTTAATTTGCTTGATCATAGAGACCAAACCATTTGCTCGGGTGGGAGACAAATGTTCTTTTAGACCGATTTGATCGATAAAGTCGGTGTCTGCGGCTAAAATATCTTTAGGATGCTGATTCGAAAAAGAACGAATCAAGATGGCAATAATTCCTTTGGTAATAATGGCATCACTATCGGCCGAGAATTGTAATTTTTCTCCATCTAGTTCGGCATGAACCCAAACTTTACTTTGGCATCCTTTGATGATATTACTGTCGGTTTTAAACGCTTCGTCGATGAGCGGCAGGGATTTTCCTAGCTCAATCATATACTCATAGCGCTGCATCCAGTCTTCAAAAAGGCTGAATTCTTCGATAATTTCTTGTTGGGTTTCTTGTATGGTCATAGCCTTATAAAGATACGATTTATTGCAACATCGCCATGGCGCGTTTTAAGGCTGCGATCATTAGGTCGATTTCTGCTTTGGTATTGTAAAAAGAAAAAGAGGCACGCACAGTTCCTGGAATTTGGTAATAATCCATAATGGGTTGTGCACAATGGTGACCAGTACGAACGGCAATCCCCATTTTATCTAAAATACTTCCAATATCGTATGGGTGAATCCCTTTAACGTTAAAGGAAATTACGGCTGTTTTTTCTTCAGCTTGGCCATAAATTTGGACACCTTCAATCGCTTCGAGTTGATCGGTTCCATACACTAACAATTCCTGCTCGTAAGCGGCAATTGAAGTAAAACCAATGGAATTCATATAGTCAAGGGCAGCACCAAAGGCAATTCCACCCGCAATATTTGGTGTTCCAGCTTCAAACTTATGCGGTAAATCGGCATAAGTGGTTTTTTCAAAAGTCACTTCAGCAATCATTTCTCCCCCTCCTTGATAGGGTGGAAGAAGGTTGAGCAAGTCTTCTTTTCCGTAAAGCATGCCAACTCCTGTTGGGCCACATAATTTATGGGCAGAGGTTACGTAAAAATCAATGTCTAGGGCCTGTACATCTGCCTTAATATGCGGGGCAGCTTGTGCGCCATCAATCAATACTTTTGCGCCTACTTGGTGCGCTTTTGTAATAATGGTTTCAATTGGGTTAACCGTCCCTAAAGCGTTGGAAACATGGTTAACAAAGACCAATTTTGTTTTTGGGCTCAGTAAATTTGCATAAGCTTCCATGTCAAGAGTGCCCATCTGGGTCATTGGAATGACTTTTAGGGAAGCACCCGTTTTCTCGCATAACATTTGCCAGGGCACAATATTAGAATGGTGTTCCATGGCAGAAACCAAGAGCTCATCGCCTTTGTTTAAAAGAGCGGTATAGCCTGAGGCGACGATATTAATGCTGTGGGTGGTTCCAGAAGTAAGGATAATTTCATGCGCTTTGGCCGCGTTAAAATGTTGTTGCACTTTTTGACGGGCCTGTTCATAAACATCCGTTGCTTCTTGGCTAAGGGTATGAACACCGCGGTGAATATTGGCATTGTAGCGACTGTAGTAATCTACGATAACATCAATAACCTGTTGTGGCGTTTGCGAGGTCGCAGCATTGTCAAAATAAACCAATGCTTGGCCGTTAACTTCCCGCTGAAGAATAGGGAAATCTTTTCGTATTTTTTGACTGTCTAATCCCTTATAAGTCATGCCCTATTTCTACCCCTAATTTCATGGCAATCAATTTATTGATTCTTGCTTTAAGTGCTGGTATGGCAACACTTTCCAAGACGTTATTTGCAAAGGCATAGGTAAGTAAACCTTTGGCTTCCTTTTTTGGAATACCACGAGAACGGAGATAAAACAATGCATCTTCGTCTAATTGACCAATGGTACATCCGTGAGAACATTTTACGTCATCGGCAAAAATCTCTAGCTGTGGCTTGGTGTTAATGGTGGCGTTGTCGTCAATTAAAATATTGTTGTTTTGCTGAAAGGCGTTTGTTTTTTGTGCGATTTGATCGACATAGATCTTACCGTTAAAAACTCCTACAGATTTATCGGCATAAATGCCTTTATAATCTTGGTGACTTTCGCAATTCGGCTGTTCATGGTTAACCAAGGTGTAATGATCTACATGCTGTTGATCTTCAATGATGGTAATTCCCTTCATGGTCGAATCAATATGCTCTCCCTTTTGATAAAAGTTCAAATTGTTTCTTGTGAGTTTCCCTCCAAAAGAAAAGGTGTGCACCTTGACATTACTGGTGCCTTGTTGCGCGATATAAGTATTGTCTACCAAAGAAGCGTCATCACGGTCGTTTTGGATCTTGTAATAATCAACTAGCGCATTTTTATCGGCAAAAATTTCTGTTACTGCGTTGGTCAAAACGGCATGTTTCGCTAAACTTTGGTGCCGCTCGATAATTTGCACCTGTGCATTTTCTTCAGCCACGACCAAAGAGCGTGGTTGCAACATAAAGTCGCCATGATCTCCAGTTGAAAAATGGATGATTTGAATGGGCTTTTCTGCAACTACAGATTTTGGAATATAAATATAGGCACCCTCTTTTGCAAAAGCAGTATTGAGTGCGGTTAGGCTTTCTTGTTTGTCAGCGACTTGATTAAAATACTTGTCAATGATCTTTTTGTACTTGGGCTTTGTTAGCGCTGCAGACAAAAGGCAAACATCGATCCCATCATGGGTAGTGTCTGATAAAAACGGACTGTATACCCCATCGATAAAAACAACTTTATAGGAATCGATTTCATACAAGAAATACTTCTTAACGTCTTTTAACTCAATGGTAGTTTCCTTTTTAGGGAAAATACTGTAATCCTTTTTTAACAATTTTGCCAAAGAAGTGTATTTCCACGCTTCTAGTTTCTTTGTAGGGAAGCCTTTTTCTTCAAAAGTCTTGAGGCTTTCTGACCGAATATCATGGATGGGAGAGTTTAAGTCCAGCTCTTGTTCCAAGACCATGAAAGAGGATAGCATTTTTTCTTTTAACTCCATCTTAGGCAAGCTCTTGTTTGATCCAGTCGTATCCTTTTGCTTCTAATTCGTGTGCTAGTTCTTTTGTTCCAGACTTAACAATACGTCCGTTGTACAATACGTGTACAAAATCTGGGACGATATAATCTAACAAACGCTGATAGTGGGTAATAACGACAACGGCATTGTCTTCGTTTTTTAATTTATTTACCCCATTTGCAACAATTTTTAACGCGTCAATATCAAGACCAGAATCTGTTTCATCTAGGATGGATAGTTTTGGTTCAAGCATCGCCATTTGAAAAATCTCGTTGCGTTTCTTTTCTCCTCCAGAAAAGCCTTCGTTTAAAGAACGGGATAAAAATTTAGAATCAATTTCTAATAAAGCAGCCTTCTCGCGAATTTTTTTCAGCATTTCGTTGGCAGGCATATCTTCAAGGCCTTGCGCTTTTCGCGATGCGTTAATGGCCGTTTTAATGAAGTTGGTTACCGTAACACCTGGAATTTCTATAGGATATTGAAAGGACAAGAAAATACCTTTGTGGGCGCGTTCTTCTGCGTCTAATTCGGCAAGGTCTTCCCCATCAAAAAGAATATTTCCTTTTTCAACTGCATAATCTTCATGACCGGCAATTACGGAAGAGAGTGTGCTTTTTCCAGAACCGTTCGGTCCCATTATAGCATGAACTTCTCCTGGGTTGACTTGCAAGTTAATTCCCTTTAAAATTTCCTTTTCTTCTACACTTGCGTGTAGTTCATTTACTCTAAGCATATAGTTGATCGATTACCCTACTGATCCTTCGAGGGAGATTTCTAATAATTTTTGTGCCTCAACGGCGAATTCCATGGGAAGTTTATTGAGTACTTCCTTACTAAAACCATTAACGATTAAGGCAATGGCTTTTTCTGTATCTATACCACGCTGGTTGCAATAGAAGATTTGGTCTTCTCCGATTTTACTGGTGGTAGCTTCGTGTTCAATTTGTGCAGAATTATTGCGCGCTTCGATATATGGAAAGGTGTGCGCACCACAATCGTTCCCCATCAATAAAGAATCGCATTGAGAAAAGTTTCGCGCATTTTTAGCCCGTGGGTTTACTTGAACTAAACCGCGGTAACTATTTTGTGATTTTCCCGCAGAAATTCCTTTGGATATAATGGTTGAACGGGTATTCTTGCCCAGGTGAACCATTTTAGTTCCTGTATCTGCTTGCTGATAGTTGTTGGTAACAGCGATTGAATAAAATTCTCCGATTGAATTGTCTCCTTTGAGAATACAAGAAGGGTATTTCCAGGTCACAGCAGAACCCGTTTCAACTTGGGTCCAAGAGATTTTAGCGTTGGTATGACAAATGCCGCGTTTGGTTACAAAATTAAACACCCCTCCTTTTCCTTCTTTGTCTCCTGGAAACCAGTTTTGAACGGTAGAGTATTTTATTTCTGCGTCATCAAGTGCAATCAATTCTACACAAGCAGCGTGCAATTGATTTTCATCTCTCGATGGGGCAGTACAGCCTTCTAAGTAAGAAACATAACTCCCTTCGTCTGCAATAACGAGGGTGCGTTCAAACTGCCCTGTACCAGCTTGATTAATTCTAAAATAAGTAGATAGTTCCATCGGGCATTTTACGCCTTTTGGGATATAACAAAAAGACCCGTCAGAAAAAACAGCAGAATTCAAGGCTGCATAAAAGTTGTCTTTAATCGGAATAACAGAACCAATGTATTTTTTAACCAGGTCTGGATAATCTTTAATGGCCTCTGAAATAGAACAGAAAATTATGCCCTTTTCCGCTAAGGTGTCGCGAAAAGTAGTTGCTACAGAAACCGAATCCATAACGATATCTACCGCCACTCCTGCAAGTTTCTTTTGCTCATCGATAGAGATACCCAGTTTATTAAAGGTGTCCAGTAAATCTGGATCGACCTCATCGAGGCTTTCGTATTTGTCTTTTTTCTTGGGTGCTGAGTAATAAGATATTGCTTGGAAGTCAGGTTTTTTGTAATGAACATTGGCCCATTCTGGCTCTTCCATTTCTTTCCATGCAGCAAAAGCTTCAAGACGCCATTGGGTCATCCACTCTGGCTCTTCTTTGCGTTTAGAGATGGCACGAACAACATCTTCACTTAGCCCAATGGGGAAAGTGTCTGATTCGATGTCAGTGTAAAAACCATACTCATACTCTTTTGTTTCGAGCTCTTTCTTTAATTCTTCTTCCGTATATGCCATAGCCTCCTATTTAGAGCGAAAAACTTTCTCCACAACCGCAGGTTCTGTTGGCATTTGGATTGTTAAATACAAATCCTTTGCCATTTAGACCGCCAGAATATTCTAGGGTCGTTCCTACCAAGTAGAGTAAACTTTTCTTATCCACCACAATTTTCACTTCATTGTCTTCAAAAAGCTGATCGTTTTCTTTTTGTGCAGCGTCAAAGGTAAGATCATAGGAAAGCCCAGAGCAGCCACCACTTTTCACGCCTACGCGTACAAAAGCAGCAGACGGATCGAAGCCCTCTTCCTGCATTAAAACAGTTACTTTCTCTTTCGCTGATGTAGAAACCTTAATCATGGATGAATAATCGTTTTCTCATTATTAGTGCAAATATAGTTCATTTCGCCCACTATCACTAGTGTTTAACAATAGATAAAGTCAATAGAATTATTCTAAAACAACATCCCAAAGCGCTATGAAAATATCTTTGTCGCCACGGTTATTTTTAAAAGGCCCATCTTGGCTTTCTGAAGTCCCCACCACAACGAGTCTTCCGTCTTCTAGCGGTAAAACTGCATGCGCGATATCTAGCCCGCTCCCGCCCAAATTAAAGTGCTGTTTGGGGTAGCGATTCTGGTCCAACTGCAAGAGGGCGATATCATTCTCACCTGCATGGGTGGAAAAGTCAATATCACTGCTTTGGCTATAGCCCACAAGCCATAAGTTTTGTTGTGCATCAAAGGCCAAATCCCGCCCTAGATCAAAGGAGGAACCACCGAAAGATTGCTCGCTTATTAATTCCCCTTCTTGATTCACAGCCAACAACCACATATCTGAATTTCCCAAAGGCGAAGACACATCTTGGTCTTGACTAAGTGTTTGCCCAAAAACATAAATGTTTTGTTGTTGATCTAAAACCACGGCATTGGCTTCGTCATATTGACTCCCACCAAAAGACCGTTCCCAAAGCAGGCGCCCATTTTGGTCTAATTTAATCACCCATATATCGTAACTCCCTTTGGGTTGACTAATGTCGACATCCTCACTCTCTGTGGTGCCAACTACAATAAAATCCCCTGAAGTTGTTTCTACGGCATCATAAGAACGGTCGTTGTTTGTTCCTCCAAAATACTGCCGCCAAAGAATGGTTCCATTAGCATCTATTTTATGGACCCAAAACTCCCCTACCCCATGGCGTGCGCTGGAATTGTTTTTTTGGAAACTTGAGCCTTCTCCCCCAGAAGAGGTTACGTCTAAAAAACCATTGAACAACAAACCGCCATCTCGGGTAGCAATAATATTATAGGCGTGATCGTGTCCTGAGAATCCAAAGCTTTTTTCCCACATCAATTGCCCATTTGCATCTGTTCTAATTACCCAATTATCGTGTTGTCCTTTGTTAACCGAGGCATCACCATCTTGACTCATTGCATAACCTAAAAGGGCAAAACCACCGTCTGAAAGCTGCACCAAGGACTGCCCTCTATCGTCTTCACTTCCGCCATAAGTAGCCTGCCATTCAACAGTGGCAGTGGCAGAAAATTTCAGCAACAAAAGATCAGATACAGGCTGTTTTTTACCCGTAAGATCTCCATCAATGCTTTTTGAATTCCCCAAAACAGCAAAACCACCGTCTTGCGTGGCAATAATCGCGTGGGCAATATCTTCGTCACTTCCACCAAAAGTCCTAAGGTATTTAAGCGCGTGTTTTTCTTGCTGCGGGAAAACACTCTCCGCCGTTGGCTTTGTACAAGCAACCCAAAATATTAGGCCCAAGAAAATATAAAAAACACGATTCATTTAATTGCTTTTTTGTACTAAAAAGAGCCCGCGCCCAGTATCACTAACGGCCATTATTCCGCTTTCAAAAAAAGGATACACATTCCATACTCCATCAAAACTGGCGTTATTGTTTTCTGGATAAGTATCAAAAAAGCCGACCTCTTGCATGCGTTGCTGTTCAATTCCGGCGATGTTAATTTCCCGAAAACCTGCGGTGTAATTGGACAAAAACAAAGCCGCATCTTTAACATAACCATTGTGATCAATTGCAGCAGTAACCCCCTCATAGGTGAAATGTAAAACGGGATTGTCTAAATCGCTCATGTCAAAAACAAGGGTTCGGGTATTGTTGCCAAAACGCATTTCATCTAATTCGTCTCCCAGATAAAAAAACCGCTGTTGTCCATCTAACCAGCCTTGATGGGTATAGCCCCCATTGCTGTAAGTCGTTTCTGAAATTAATCGCGGTGCCGTTTTATTGCTCACATCAAGCACAACCACTTTATTGTTTTCCCCTCCATCACTATTACTGGCAAATAAAATTTCTCGCCCTTGATAATCTGGGTCTGGCCCTTGATAGTTGACAATTTGCGCATCGTGGGTATAAGAAGAGCCGGCATAGCCGCCAATTTCAACCGGCATGGCGGGGGTATTAATATCGATAAACACGGGACCCCCTGAATAGGAACGGGCACCTACAACATAGGCAAAACCGCTCGCTTCATTAATGGCAATATTATGGGCGCTGCCAAAACTATTTAAAACAGCATCTGCGGTAAAGGTTTGGAAGTTTGTTTGATCGCGCAAGCGCGTTAAATCAAAGACCTGTAAACCGTGATCAACCGCTTCGCTAACAATGTAAGCATGATTACTATAAACCTTAATATCCCTCCAAATACTTTCATCGGTCGTAGTTGGTAATTTTCCAATATAGCGCATTGCACTGGGGGTAGAAATATCTAAAAAAGCCACGCCGTCGCTTAAACCTTGTAGGACATATTCTTTTCCTGTATCGGGATCTGTCCAGCCCCAGTTATCATTGGCATCAGTACTGCCAAGGGTGGCCAAACTTATTCGGTTAATTAAGTTGTAATTAGAACAAGGGTATTCTCCCGCAAAACCGTTTACACATGGAACTTCTTCTGCTGTAATAACGGGAATGGGTTGTCCTTCAGGAGGAGGGATTGGATCCTCGGGCACAACGGTATTTGGCCTGTCCATAGGGAGGTCATCATCCATTTTGGAACACTGAACCATTAAAAAAGTAGCGATAAAGAAGACGGGGAAATATTTTTTCATTGAAGCAGAATTATATTACCATAAACTTAACAAAAACCTTACCAAAAAAAGAGTCTTTCATTCGCTTAAGTTATTCTGCTAAAAAGACTGTACTTTTGCCTTATGTTTGAAGAAAAAAAACCCAGTGCAACGCCACTTTCAACCCTTGGTGAATTTGGTTTAATTGAAAAAATCAAAGCAGGCTTTCCTATTGCCCAAGAGACCTCCAAACTCGGCATTGGCGACGATGCAGCTGTAGTGCACCACCCAGACCATACGGTGGTTTCAACAGACCTTTTAATGGAAGGGGTTCATTTTGATTTGAGCTATGTGCCTTTACAGCATTTGGGCTATAAAGCAGTCATGGTTAATCTCTCGGATATTTATGCCATGAATGCCCACCCAACACAAATCACTGTGAGTATTGCAGTATCAAATCGTTTTCCGCTGGAAGCAATAGAAGAATTATATGCTGGAATTGGCTTGGCTTGCACCCGCTATAAAGTTGATCTTGTGGGAGGCGATACCACCAGTTCTCAAACAGGCTTGGTTATTTCTGTAACTGCGATGGGTTCTGCAAAAGCAGCAAATTTAAGCTATCGCTCTGGTGCAAAAGAAAACGACTTAATCGTCCTTTCAGGTGATTTAGGCGGAGCCTACACAGGACTTCAAATTCTTGAACGCGAAAAAGCAGTGTATAAAGTTAATCCCCAGTCTCAACCAGATTTATCGAACTACGCCTATGCGGTAGAACGTCAACTCAAGCCAGAGGCAAGAAAAGATATCATCGAATTATTAGAAGAATTAAAAATTGTCCCTACTTCGATGATTGATATAAGCGATGGCCTATCATCAGAGTTACTCCACATCAGTAAAGCCTCAAAAGTAGGCTGTCAATTGTATGAAGATAAAATCCCTATTGACCCACAAGTATTGGCGATTTGTAAGGAATTTACCATCAATAACACTACCGCCGCATTAAATGGAGGAGAGGATTATGAGTTGCTTTTCACTGTTGACCAAAGTCATTTTGAGGCCATTAAAAATCACCCCCTCTTAAGTATTGTTGGACATATTACAGATCAAGCTTCTGGTTGTAATCTCGTGACTGGATTAGGACAACAAATTGAATTAACGGCACAAGGATGGACAAGTCATTCTGAAGAAGAAGCGCTTTAACCTAAGGCAACATCTAAACACATCATCACAATAAACCCACCGATAAAACCTAAGGTGGCAATATCTGTGTACTTATCCTGCTGGGTTTCTGGAATCACTTCTTCCACTACCACAAAAATCATTGCGCCTGCGGCAAAAGCCAAAGCATAAGGTAAAATAGGCGTAAAAAAGGTTACCGCAACGGCACCGACCACTGCCGCTACAGGCTCTACTATGGCTGAAAGTTGACCGTACCAAAAGGATTTAAAGCGACTAACGCCGTGCCTTCTCAAAGGCATAGAAACAGCAATACCTTCGGGGAAATTTTGAATGCCAATTCCAATGGCCAAAACCACTGCTCCGGCAATTGAGGCTTCAGGGAGACCTGCAGCAACTCCACCAAAAAGTACCCCTACGGCTAATCCTTCTGGAATATTGTGTAAGGTAATCGCAAGGACTAAAAGTGTCGTTCTATGCCAAGGGGTTTTAATCCCTTCACTTTCTTTAAAGTTGATGTGAATATGGGGTAAAATTTTGTCTAGCCCAAAAATAAATAAGGCCCCCATCCCAAAACCTATTGCGGCGGGCATAACCTTAACAAATCCCTCTCCAGGACTCATTTCAATCCCTGGGGCGAGTAAACTCCAAAAACTTGCGGCGACCATCACTCCTCCTGTAAAACCCAACATTCCATCGAGCAAGGCACGATTAAGCGATTTGACAAAAAAGACCAAAGATGCGCCCAAAGCCGTAAGTCCCCAAGTAAATAAAGTGGCATAAAAAGCCCCCAATACTGGATCTGTCGCTTCAAAAAAGGAAATGATGGCTTCCATAAGTAGTTCAAATTTGATTTGCGCTACAAAACTAAGGATTTATAATACAATCTTTACCCGCATCCAATGCAATTCCTTATTTTTGATTGCTTTGAAAAATGAAAAACACTTTGATATTATCATTTGTGGCGGGGGTGCATCTGGTTTACTCCTTGCATACGGTCTAATAAAAGACCCCGCCTTTTCCTCCCTTTCTATCGCTCTAATTGAAAAAGAGCAGAAGGATCAAAACGATCGCACTTGGTGTTTTTGGGAAGAAGGCCAAGGTCCCTGGGACCATTTAGTCAGTCAGCGCTGGGACAAAGCCATATTCAAATCAAAAGCATTTTCTAAAAGTTTTTTAATGACTCCCTATCAATATAAAATGATAGAAGGCATTAACTTTTATAACTACATCTATCCGTTACTAGAAAAAGCGACTAACCTTCAATTGATTCGCGAAGAAATCACTTCGATTACTTCTCTCAAAGAATCCTGTGAAGTAATTACCCCTTTGGCGACCTATACCGCAAAGAAAGTGTTTTCAAGTTTAGTGCAAAACCATTATAAACAACAAGACAAATACCCCGTTTTACAACAGCACTTTATCGGTTGGTTTGTCAAAACAGAAGCACCCATCTTTGATCAAGAAACGATGGTTTTTATGGATTTTGATTTGGCACAAAAAAACAATACCCGCTTTATGTATGTGCTGCCTTCTAGCCCAAATGAAGCCTTAGTTGAATACACCCTATTTTCTAAGGATCTTTTAGAAGATCGAGAATATGAAGATGAAATCTCGCAATACCTCAAGAAAAAAAAGGCAGGAAAAGTAAAGATCACAGCGACAGAAAAGGGAAGTATCCCCATGACGGCTTATCATTTTGATCAACATAATAGTGCGAATCTAATGCATATCGGTACAGCAGGGGGATGGACCAAAGCGAGTACGGGCTTTACTTTTCAAAAGTCCCAGGAAAAAATCAACGCTCTAATAGAATTTCTCAAGAAAGAACAAAGCCTCGATAAATTTCAGCAACGCAATAAGTTTAACTTTTACGATTTATTGTTTCTAGATGTATTGGCAAAACACAATGGAGAAGGAAGTCAATTGTTTAGTCGAATGTTTCAAAACAACAGTCCACAACGAATTTTCCAATTTTTAGACGAAAAGACAAGTTATGGTCAAGAAGTATTATTAATGAGCTCTTTCCCGATAGGTCGATTTGTAAAGGCACTATTTAAGCGCGTTTTCTCCTTATAATTTCCGCTCCATTAACGCCTTTGCAAATTGTTTAAAGAGATCCTTCTTCTCCTCACTAATGGCGAATTTTTCCACTTCAAGTAAAGCCTTATCGGTGTACTGCGCCATCAATTGCTGTATGGCTAAATCTGCTTTTATCGCCTTAAACAATGTTTTTACGGTCGCGATTTTATCGCTTGGATCCTCTGGTTGAGAGGAAAATAGTTGTTTTAATTGCAATTGTTGTCCTTCATCTCCTTTCTCAAGGGCCAAAAGATACAAGAGGGTTTTTTTGTTTTCAATAATATCGCCACCCACTTGTTTTCCAAAGGTCAAGGGGTCCCCAAAGGCATCCAAATAATCGTCCTGTAATTGAAAAGCTAATCCCAATTCTATCCCAAAATCATAAAAAGGCTGACTCTCCTCACGGCTTAGTCCTCCGATCATGGCGCCCATTTGTAAAGAACACCCCAATAAAACCGCGGTTTTATTTTTAATCATCTCAAGGTATTCTGCCTGACTAACGTTTTCTTGTTGTGGAAAATCCATGTCGTATTGCTGGCCTTCACATACTTCTTGTGCCGTCTTGCTAAAGAGTTGGGTCAAATCGCGAAAAAGTTCAGCAGGATATTGATTCAAACATTGATAGGCTTTCACCAACATTACATCTCCGGATAAAATACCTGTATTGGCATCCCATTTTTCGTGCACGGTGGCTTTTCCTCTACGCAAAGGGGCCTCGTCCATGATATCATCATGCACCAAACTGAAATTGTGAAAAACCTCAACGGCCAAGGCTGCCGGGAGGGCTTTCTTAAAATCATCCCCAACTGCATCTGCTGCAATTAAAGCCAAAACAGGGCGAATACGCTTTCCCCCTAATTGCATTATATACCGCATAGGATCATAAAGAGAAGCCGGTTTTTCTTGAAGAAATTGAGCGGCCAAATAGTCGAGAAAAGCAGTTTGATAAGATGTAATCACAGCCAATTGTTTTCACAAAAATAACCAAAATATAACGGTAAATGTTTTTCCCGAATAAACTTTGGAAACTAATTAGGTTTTCAAAGTTTCCTGTTGTACTTTTGCGCCAAATTGCTATGAAAGAGAATATTGTTAAAAAAGCATGTGCGCTTTTTCTTCAAAGAGGATTTAAAAGTGTCACCATGGATGATTTGGCGAAAGCGTTGGGGATTTCAAAGAAAACGGTATACGCCCACTTTGAAAATAAAGAACAATTGGTAAGAGAGAGTTCTTTTCATATTTTTGGTGAGGTTTGTGCTGAAATTGAAACGATTAAAAACAAGGCAGCCCATCCAATTGAAGAACTCTATACTGTAAAATCTGCGGTCTTAAAATACTATCAAAACGAAGACACCTCGCCGGTTTATCAATTACAGAAATACTATCCCGAAATTTATACTGAATTAAAAGACCAAGAACACGACCGCTTGGGGATTATGGTTCAGTCCAGTTTAAAACTAGGGGTAGATACAGGATTATTTCGTCCCAACATTGACTTGGATTTTGTCGCTCGTTTGTACTTAAATGGCATGCGCGGAATTAGAGACATTGAAATTTTCCCACCTGCTCAATTTGACATTAAAAGCTTGTTTGAAAGCTATCTTGAATATCACGCAAGAGCCATTGTTACCCCAAAAGGGCTGGCCGTTTTAAATGAATTTATTGCAACTACAGACCAAAAGTAAATGAAAAAAAACCTGTTTTTTAGCTGTATCATGAGTGCCTTTTTCTTTCAGGGAATGGCACAAGAAATCCCTGCTTCTTTTTCGCTAGAAGAAGCTGTTGAATGGGGCGTTTCTTACAACCGAACCTTAAAAAGGGCATCGCTTGAATACCAAAAAGCGCACAAAGAAAAGTGGAAAACCATCTCCATAGGTTTTCCGCAAATCAATGCGAATTTGAATTATCAAAATAACATTGAACAACCTGTTTCATTAATTCCTGCTCAGTTTTTCGGTGGGACAGAAGGAGAATTTGCGGAAGTGATCTTTGGAACAAAACAAACTGCCGTGGGAATGGTGGAGTTAAGCCAGCTGCTTTTCGACGGTACCTATATTGTAGGAGTACAAGGGATTCGCCACTATATTGAAACCGCAGCCAATGTGCTAGAAAAAACCACCTTGGAAGTCAAAAAAGCCGTGGCTACAGCCTATACCAACGTGCTGGTCGCAAAAGAAAATGTGGCTATTCTTGCCAAAAATGCAGCAGCTTTAGAAAAAAATATTACGGAAACAAAAGCACTTTTCGACAATGGGTTTGTAGAAGAAGAAAATGTTGAACAGCTTCAACTTACCTTGGCTAATCTGCAAATTCAAATCAACTATGGAAAAAAGTCAATCGTACTAGCCGAAAATGTACTTAAACTTTTACTGGGCATTGAAATTAGCGAATCGCCTGCTCTTTCAGATGACTTAGCTACGCTTGCAACTGTACATCTTTTGAAAGAAGAAAATCTTGATTACAGCAATAATATTGATATTCGTTTAGCAGAAAACAATGTCACCTCTGAGGGACTTTTGTACCGTTTAGAACGCGCAAAAGCACTGCCTTCTTTTAGTGCTTTTATCAATGGAATGTATATGGGCAATAGCAATAGTTTCACCTTTACTGAAAAAAGTCAAGAATGGTTTGGTTCTTCGGCCTTTGGCCTAAGGGTTAGGGTACCCATTTTTAGTTCTTTGGGAAGAACTGCGGGTTCGCAAAAAGCAAAGTTGAGCCTTTTGCAAGCCGAAACACAATTAATTGAAACAAAAGCGCAGGTCTTTGTAGAATGGCAAAATGCCGAAAACAACTTTGCCCTTGCCAAAGAAAATTTTGCTAGTGCACAAAACAATCTGGCCCTAGCCGAACGCATTGAGAAAAAGAACACCACCAAGTTTTTTGAAGGCTTAGTGGGAAGCTTTGAACTGCGTCAAGCGCAATTACAATTGTACCAAGCACAACAAAACCTAATCCAAAGCATGCGACAAGTCATTTTGGATAAAATCAACTTAGACACCATCAACAACAACGCACAATAAATCAAGTCATGAAAAATAGCATTTATCTTCTCAGCATTCTTCTTTTCATTCAATGTGGATCCTCCGATAAAAAAACAACGGCAGAAATCATTGCAAGCAAAGACTTATCGGCCATTCAAATGAAAAAAGCAGAAGTAGTCAAATCAATGAATACCTTAAAGCAAGATTTAGAAAGCTTAAACGAGGTGATTGGCCAACTAGATAATGAACAAAAATTCTTATTGGTAACGAGTATAGCGGCCAAAGAAGCACCTTATGAACACTTTGTTCGTTTTCAAGGTACCCTTGAAACCGATAAAAATGTATTGATGTATCCAGAAATTCCTGGGCAATTAAAAGCCGTAAAGGTGAAAGAAGGACAGCAGGTTAAAAAAGGAGAGGTGCTTGCGGTGATTTCAGACAGTGGTTTAATCGATCAATTACAACAGCTTGAGATTCAATTATCGCTTGCCAAGACCACTTATGAACGTCAAAGCCGTTTATGGGATGAAAAAATAGGCTCAGAAATGCAATACCTGCAAGCCAAAACACAGTACTTAAGCTTAGAAAAAAGCATTAGCCAGATGAAAGATCAGGTGGCGAAAACAACCATCAATGCCCCTTTTGATGGTGTTGTAGATCACCTCTTGGCAGATGTTGGCAGCACACTAGCCCCGGGAATGACTCCAGTTGTAAGGGTAATCAATCTGGACGAGATGAAAGTAAGTGCACAAATCCCTGAAATTCACTTAAACAATGTCAAAAAAGACGCTAAGGTTGAAGTTACTATTCCTGTTCTAAACAAAACCATGGAGGCAAAAATCGGGGCTGTAGGGAATTTCATCAATCCAAATAACCGCTCTTTCCGTGTTGAAATTGGCTTAAACAATACTACCCAAGAATTGAAACCCAATATGACGGTGCAAATCAACATCAACGATTATAAAAATGAAACGGCGATATTGATACCGTCAAAAAATATTTTGGAAGATCAAGCTGGGAAAAAATACATTTACACCTTGAAAAAAGTAGCAGGTCAAGAAGAAATGTTTAGGGCCATTAAAACCTTTGTTAAAATCGGAAAAAGCTCAAATAATTACACCGAAATATTAGAAGGTTTGTCTGCCGGAGATCAATTAATCGAAGATGGAATTCGTCTTGTTAAAGATCAACAAATGGTGAAAACCATTCAATCATAATTTGCCATTCCATGAAAAAATCATCCAAACTTAAAGAATTTTCACTCTCCTCTTGGGCCATTGATCACAGCACGGTTATTTATGTGATTATTGGGTTGTTTTTCATTTTGGGAATTTCCTCCTACATGAATCTTCCGCGAGAGAATTATCCTGAAATCAACACCAACGAGGTTTTTGTAAGTTCTATCTATCCGGGGAATACCGCCGAGGACATGGAGCGTTTAATTACCGATCCTTTAGAAGAAGAATTAAAAGGGGTCCCCAATTTGGTTGGCATCGAATCTACCTCGCTAGAAAACTTTTCTTTGATTACGGTAGAATTTGACGAAAACATCAGCAAAGAAAGTGCAAAGCTAAAGGTACAAGACAAAATAGATGCTGTAACCTCTAGCGCCGACTGGCCAACTTTTAACAATGCGAAAGTAGAGCCTACCGCCTTTGAATTTAGCTTGTCGGAAGAAATACCCATTTTAAATATTGGTTTAAGTGGCGACTTACCCATAGCCGAAATGAAATTCTATGGGGAACTATTGCAAGACAAGATTGAGCAAATGTCTGAAATTAAAGAAGTTGCCCTAAGAGGGGTGCAAGACTTTGAAATTGAAGTCGCTTTAGATCTGCTCAAAATGAACGCAGCAACAGTTTCTTTTGATGATGTTATCAATGCGATTAGAAGAGGAAATAGCACTGTTTCTGCTGGGAATATTGAAGGAAATGGCTTGCGAAGAAATCTGCGCGTGGTAGGAGAAATTGAACGCCCAGAAGATTTAGAAAAGTTCGTCTTAAAGAACCAAAACGGAACCGTTTACATGGGCGATGTGGCGACCATCTCTTTCCATGAAAAAGAAAAAAGTTCCTTTGCGCGTTCTGATGGGAAAAAATCCATTGTTTTAGACATCAAAAAACGCAGCGGAAAAAACTTGATTAAAACAGTAGAAAAAATTCGCGCTGTCGTAGCAGATGTCGTTGCAAACGACTACCCTTCTACCATTGATGTAGACATTTCAAACGATCAATCTAATACAACCAAAAACTTGGTAAGTGACCTGGCCAACAACATTGTCTTTGGGGTACTTCTCGTTATTACTGTATTGATGTTTTTCTTGGGCTTTCGCAATGCCTTATTTGTTGGTTTTGCCATCCCAATGTCCATGTTTATGTCTTTTATGATCCTTGGCTTCTTAGGGCAAACCATTAATACCATGGTCCTTTTTGGCTTGATTATGGGATTAGGAATGCTTGTAGACAACGGGATTGTGGTGGTTGAAAACGCCTACCGTTTAATGGAAAAAGAGGGCATGTCCTCTATAGAAGCAGCAAAAAAAGGCATCGGTGAAATCGCCTATCCTATTATCATTTCTACTGCCACGACCATTGCGGCCTTTGTTCCTCTAGGATTTTGGCCTGGTACCATTGGCGAGTTTATGATCTTTTTCCCCATTACGCTTTCTATCGTATTGGGATCATCGCTTATTGTGGCGATCTTTTTTAATTCAATGTTGGTCTCTAAATTCATGGAGATCAAAGACCGTGAAGTTAGTCAAAAAAGCTTGTGGCGTATTACCGCCATTTTAGGAGGCTTGGGAACACTGCTGATTTTTAATCAAGGTACTTTAAGGGGCTTAGGAACATTAATGCTTTTAACAACGGCATTGTTTTGGGCCTATAAGTATTTCATCAAGCGTTGGGCTACTTACTTCCAAGATGTGTCTTTGGTTCGTTTAGAAAAAAGCTATACCAAAGTTTTGCGTTTTGCCCTAACCGGAAGAACGCCCTATGTGTTTTTATTTGGCACCATTGGCTTGCTCTTTTCTTCTTTTATCATATTGGGCATTGCTGCGCCAAAAGTGGAGTTTTTCCCCGAGAATCAACCACAACAGATTTTTGTTTATGCAGAATACCCAGAAGGAACCTCTATCGCTAAGACAAATGCTACTTCAAAGCGCATTGAAGCCGAGGTAACAAAAGTGATCAACAATCCCAAATACATCGATGCGGGAGAAAACTTTATGATTGACTCCAATGTAGCAATGGTTGGGCTGGGTGCCCAAAATCCTGAAACCGATAAAGGAGGAGATCAAGACATGCCACACAAGGCCAAAATCACCTTGACCATGGCTGAATTTAAATACCGTCGCGGGTTTTCAAGTGAAACCATGCGTCAAGAAATTCAACAACAACTCAAAGGGAAATTTGCCGGTATTGCTATTTCTGTTGAAAAAGAAGCTGCAGGACCACCTGCTGGATACCCCGTAAATATTGAAGTTAGTGGAGAAGACTATGGCGAGTTAATTCAAATTGCCGAAGAGCTGAAAATCTTCCTTACCAATGAAAGTATTCCCGGTGTAGAAGAAATTAAAGTAGATGTCAATAAAAGTAAACCCGGTTTAGTGGTCAATATCGACCGAAGAAAATCAGGGAGTTTAGGCGTCGCTGCAGGCCAAATTGGCCAACAATTGCGCCGTTCGCTTTTTGGAGAAAAAGCGGGAATCTACAAGAAAAACGGGGAAGACTACGATATCAATGTTCGCTTTGCCGAAGAAGATCAAAACGATACCGATGTTTTACTCGATCAATACATTGTCTTTAGGGATCAAGCCACCGGAAGAATCAAAGAGGTTCCTGTTAGTGCTATGGTAGAAGTAGAAAATGCCAATTCTTTTAGCGCGATTAAACACAAGGATTTGCGCAGAGTGGTTACAGTATATTCTGCTGTTTTGGCAGGATACAATGCCAACGAAGTGGTCGATAATGTCAAGCAAAGCATTACCGGTTTTAATGGCTTCCCAAGAGATGTTGACTATAAATTTACTGGAGAGGTTGCCGAGCAGGAAAAGAACATGAGTTTCCTTTTAGGTGCCTTAGGAACAGCTTTAGGATTAATTGTTTTCTTACTTGTCATTCAGTTCAACTCCATCTCAAACCCATTGATTATTTTACTTTCCATTTTCTTAAGCTTCACAGGTGTATTGTATGGAATTAGTCTATTTTCAATGCCCTTTGTGATTATGATGACCATGATGGGAATTATTTCACTCTCTGGGATCGTGGTGAATAACGGAGTGGTCTTGATTGATTATACCCAACTGTTAATTGCCCGAAAGAAAGAAGAACTAGGCATTCCCTTTGCGCAAATGTTGCCCAGAATAGAAGCTCGAGAAGCCATTGTTATGGGAGGTGCAGCCCGTTTACGTCCTGTATTATTAACCGCCATAACCACTATCTTAGGTTTAATCCCGTTGGCCACAGGACTGAACATTAATTTCATGACCCTAATTACAGATTGGAACGCAAACATTTATGTTGGAGGAGATAACGTAATCTTCTGGGGACCACTGGCTTGGACCGTTATCTTCGGATTGACTTTTGCCACCTTCCTTACATTGGTTATTGTGCCAGCTTGTTTTTACCTGGTTTACCGATTAAAATTGAGGATAAACGCCTGGAGAAACAAATAAGAAGAAAGAACTTAATACCTTTACAAAGAATTCAATTTCTATGTTAAGAACGACCAATTGTGGGGCATTGACCCTAGCACAGCTCGGAGAAGAAGTTACCCTCGCAGGATGGGTACAAAAAACCAGAGACAAAGGCTTTATGCTTTGGGTAGATCTACGTGATCGCTATGGCATTACCCAAATTATATTTGATGAAGAACGCAGTTCTAAACAAATCATGGAGCAAGCACAAAGTTTGGGCCGCGAATTTGTGATTCAAGTCAAAGGAACCGTCATTGAAAGAGAATCTAAAAACCCGAAACTTCCTACGGGAGAAATCGAGATTTTAGCCCAGTCTTTGACCATTTTGAACCAAGCGAAAACCCCTCCTTTCACCCTAGAAGATGAAACCGACGGGGGAGAAGAATTGCGCATGCAATACCGTTATCTCGACATAAGAAGAACACCAGTTCGCGAGAACTTAATGTTTCGTTCTAAGGTTAGTTTGGCCATTAGAAATTACCTTTCTAAACAGGACTTTATTGATGTAGAAACCCCCTATTTGATTAAATCTACTCCAGAAGGCGCAAGAGATTTTGTGGTCCCTTCGCGCATGAACGAAGGCCAGTTTTACGCCCTCCCTCAATCGCCTCAAACCTTTAAGCAATTGCTGATGGTTGGCGGAATGGACAAATATTTTCAAATTGTAAAGTGCTTTAGAGACGAAGACTTACGGGCAGACCGTCAACCAGAGTTCACCCAAATCGATTGTGAAATGACCTTTGTTGAACAAGAAGACATCTTACAGCAATTTGAAGGTTTATTACAGCATTTACTCCAAGAAATTAAAGGGGTCAAAACGGGAGCTTTTCCCCGAATGACTTATGCCGAAGCCATGGCAAAATACGGGAATGATAAACCCGACATTCGTTTTGGAATGGAATTCGCCGAACTGAATGATTTGGCAAAAAACAAAGGCTTTAATGTTTTTGACCAGCAAGAACTCATCGTAGGAATTGCCGTACCCGGAGCTGCAAGCTATACCCGAAAACAAATCGATAAACTAATTGACTGGGTTAAGCGCCCACAAATTGGGGCCAATGGTTTGGTATGGGTAAAATGCAACGAAGACGGGAGCTATAAATCCTCTGTCGATAAATTTTACGGACAAGAAGATTTGGCCCAATGGGCCAAAGCAAGTGGAGCCACTGCAGGAGATTTAATTTTGATCATGGCAGGAGAGACCCATAAAACAAGAACGCAATTGTCTGCACTGCGCATGGAATTGGCCGAGCAGTTAGGCCTGCGTAAAGCCAATGAATTCGCACCTTTATGGGTTGTTGATTTTCCTTTATTGGAATGGGATGAAGACAGCCAGCGTTTTCACGCGATGCACCACCCTTTTACTGCCCCAAAACCGGAACAAATCGATTTACTCGAGAAAGATCCTGGAGCTGTAAACGCCAATGCCTATGATTTGGTTTTGAATGGAAACGAAATTGGCGGCGGCTCTATTAGAATTCACGACGCTGCAACACAAGAAAAAATGTTCTCGCTCCTTGGTTTTACAAAAGAAGAAGCACAAGCACAATTTGGCTTTCTAATGGAAGCCTTCCAATATGGTGCGCCTCCGCATGGGGGAATCGCCCTTGGTTTAGATCGACTAGTAGCTTTATTGGGCGGACAAGAAACCATTCGCGATTTTATTGCCTTTCCAAAAAACAACAGTGGACGTGATTTAATGATTGATGCCCCGTCGCCCATTGACGAAGCACAACTAGAAGAACTTTACCTAAAACTACAACCTAAAGCAGAATAAGCATGCGATACTTACTCAACAGTTTATTTTGGGGAGGAGTCACTAGCTTGTTTTATGGCTTTTACCACAAAAATTTCATCGCTTATGCCGCGGGCGAAAAATGGATTGGTTTTTCGGTCTTATGGCTCACTTTTGTCTATTTACCCATTTTTTTGGTGCATCGCTGGAAAGGAAAAAAATTAGAAGACTACACACTTACTGACGAAAACTTTGCGGAAATGCGCAAAAAAAACACCAAAAACCCTGAAAATCAATAATTTTTACAATTATTTAATCTACTATTAAGGTTTGTCTACAAAAGTTTGCCGTACTTTTGTTCATATTATAATACATAACATGACAGGTACAGTTAAATTTTTTATTGGGTCAAAGGGATACGGATTTATCACCAATGACGAAACTGGCGAAGATATTTTCGTCCATGCAACATCTCTTAATGGGGAAGAACTCAACGAGGGTGACAAAGTAGAATACGAAGAAGAAGACGGCAAAAAAGGAAAAGTGGCAGCACAAGTTCAACGCCTATAAATATTTACATTTTATTTTGAGTACTAAGCACGCTTCGGCGTGCTTTTTTTTTAGCGTTTTTTTTGAAAAAACTGTTGCATTAAAGCAGTGGCTTCTTCTTGCATAATCCCGCCTAAAACAGTGGTTTTAGGATGGGGCTGAACTCCTTGTGCTATCGCGCCCCTTTTGGTATCCGTTGCCGCGTAAACAATTCGCTCCAACTGGCTCCAATAAAGTCCTCCCATACACATCACGCAGGGCTCAAGGGTAACATATAAAGTACATCCCCTTAAATATTTCCCGCCTAAAAAATTTGCAGCAGAAGTAATGGCTTGCATTTCGGCATGGGCAGTAACGTCATTTAAACGTTCGGTTAAATTATGTGCTCTTGCTATAATTTTTTGATCAATAACAATCACAGCTCCTACGGGAACTTCGTCTATTTCAAAAGCTTTGTTGGCTTCATCAAGGGCCTTACGCATAAAATATTGATCGTCTAACTGCATCCTTTTACTCTTGTAATAAATTTGCTATTGTAGCCGCAATATGCTTTGCCTCCAAGCCTAATTTTTCTTTTAATACAGAAGGTGCTCCTTGCGGAATGAAACGATCAGGCAGTCCTATTCTTTTAACTGACTTATTCAATGAGTGATCGTTTGCCCATTCTATGATAGCGCTTCCTACTCCCCCAGCCAGCACACTGTCTTCTACTGTCAATATTTTATTGTATTGTTTAAAGATGGTCTTTAACATGGCTGTATCAAGTGGCTTAATTGGCCCTAAAGTATAATGCGCCACCAAAGCGGGATCCTGGATTAATTGCACGGCCTTTTCTACCTCTGTTTGCATTGTTCCAACCGAGATAACGGCAACACTTTTGCCTGGTTTCAAACAACTTCCCTTCAATACATTTATATTTTCAAACGAGCATTCCCATTGATCGATATCGCCATAACCACGCGGATAACGCAAGGCCACAGGGCCTTTCAAGGGCGTGGTAGTTAAGGTATAAAGCATTTGGCGCAATTGTATTTCATCTTTAGGGGCCAAAAGGGTTAAATTAGGGATCGTCCTAAGAAAAGCAATATCAAAAACACCGTGATGGGTGGGGCCATCATGGCCCACAAGTCCTGCGCGATCTACACAAAAAAGCACTGGGAGGTTTTGCAAAGCCACGTCATGGATGATTTGATCATAGGCCCTTTGTAGAAAAGTTGAATACAGCACACAAATGGGCAACAAGCCTTGCGTAGCCATTCCCGCAGCGAGAGTGACGGCATGTTGTTCTGCTATTCCTACATCTAAACATCGTGTAGGAAAGCGCTGCATCAGTGCGGTTAATCCACTCCCTGTAGGCATGGCGGGGGTTATGGCCACTAGGGAAGGATTGATTGCAAATAATGCTGCTAAAGTATGACCAACTACCGTTTGAAATTTAGTTTTCCCTGCTGCTGCTTTTTTATTTAATTTCCCTGTCAAAGGATCAAATTTACCCGGAGCATGAAACTTTACTTGATCTGCTTCAGCAGGAGCCAAACCTTTTCCTTTAACCGTTCTTATGTGCAAGATTCTTGGGCCAGATGTTTTTTTAAGGGTATTTAAAGTATTGACTAAAGTGGTTAAATCGTGACCGTCTATTGGGCCACTATACTGTATATTTAAGTGGGTGAATATATTTTCTTCGTTCCCTTTGGGTTGCTGAATGTTTTCAAAAAATTGCTTTAAAGCCCCTACACTGGGATCAATCCCCATAGCATTATCATTTAAAACAATGAGTACATTTGCTTTAGTGGTTCCAAGATGATTCAAGGCTTCAAAAGCCATTCCACTGGCAATCGAGGCATCGCCAATGACTGCAATATGTTGTTTTTGTATGTCTTTATTTTCGTTGGCTAAGGCCATTCCTAAAATAGCAGAAAGTGCAGTTGAAGAGTGCCCTGTACCAAAGGCATCATAAAGACTTTCTTCTCTTTTGGGAAAACCACTTAAACCGTCCCATTGTCTTAACTTAGAAAAATCTTTTTGGCGACCAGTTAGCATTTTATGCCCATAGGCCTGGTGTCCTACGTCCCAAACCAAAAGATCTTCTGGCGTATTGAATACATAATGCAAGGCAATGGTTAATTCTACAACACCTAGACTAGCCCCTAAATGTCCTTCCTGGGCAGAAACCACTTGGATGATTTCCGCACGTAATTCTGTTGCAAGCTGCGGTAATTTCTCGAGGGGGAATTTCCGCAATACTTCAGGGGAATGAATTCGTGGAAGTAAGGCATTTTGCATGCCCCAAAGGTAGTGTATTTCTTACGCTTTAAGTGCGAGAAAATCAGTTGGCGACTCCAACACCATACAAAAAGGATTTTCTTTAAAGGAAAATTCAAAAACATAACGATCCTCTTCGATGTAACGATACAGGGGTTGCACCGTATGCAGCAATAACAAACGGTGAATTTCTACGGCATTTGCTTTATTGGTAATCAAACAAAGGTTTCCATAGTAAAGTCGTGTAACCATTCTGACTTTTCCTATTTTTTGATGATAGACCTGACCTTCGTCCTTTGCAACAAGTAGCATTAACTTTTGTATTTGCTTTCGATATTTCGTACTCATGTCCTGCTGTTCCAAACGAGAAAATGCTACTTCAATTCCTGAAATATCCGCTTTAAAATTGTCTAAAACCAATTTCAGGAAGTCATTTTTAATGGACTGAACTAGGATTGGGCTTGCTACAAGTCGCCTGTTTAATAATGGGGTATCCAATAATTCCTTTTGGGCAAAATCCAATAAAGCCTTTTTCCATACTTGTTTAGAAACAATTGCTTTGTAAAAAAACAGACTAAACACATGGCTTGGAGTGCTTGAAATGATCGATTTAGGTTGCCTCTCCGTTAAATTAAGGAACATTAAATTTCCTAAAGTAACCGAGTTAAAGGCAATTGGAAGTAGTTCTGTTTTATAAATTTTTTTGAATTGAGTGTAATACACCTGATGTTTATGCTAAAGTGTAAAATTCTCTTTTTTTATGCAAAAATGGTGCATTTACTAGTTAAAGTGGTTAAGCTTTGTAATAAGTGTATTCTATAAAGTAATATTCGATTTTCTCTTTAATGGGCTTCTAGCCAATTTTGGCCGGTACCCACTTCCACCAACAAAGGAACCGCTAGGGAAAAAGCATTTTCCATTTCTGCCTTTACCATAGTGGTTAAAGCGGCTACTTCTTGTTTTGGAACATCAAACACCAGTTCATCATGCACTTGTAGCAACATTTTACTTTGCCATGTTTCTTTTTGCATGCGTCGGTGAATATTAATCATTGCGATCTTAATAATATCTGCGGCACTTCCTTGAATGGGTGCATTCACGGCATTGCGTTCTGCTGCTCCACGCACAATGGCATTTTGAGCGTTAATGTCTTTGAGGTAACGTCGTCGACCTAAAACAGTAGTCACATAACCATTTTCACGGGCAAAATCTACCTGCTCACTCATATAGGTTTTCAATTGTTGATAGGTCGCATAATAGGCTTCTATAAGCGCTTTTGCTTCTGTTCTGTTCAAATTGGTTTGTTGACTTAACCCAAAGGCAGAGACACCATAAACAATTCCAAAATTGACAGTTTTGGCGTTCGATCGTTGCTCGCGGCTTACTTCTTCAAGGGGAACGTTGAATACTTTTGCCGCTGTAGTAGCGTGAATATCTTCGCCTTTTTGAAAGGCCTCTAACATTGCAGGATCTTTACTTAAAGCAGCAATAATGCGCAATTCGATTTGAGAATAATCTGCAGCAAGCAACACATGATTTTCATCGCGGGGAATAAAGGCTTTACGCACCTGTTGACCTCTTGCTGTGCGAATGGGAATATTCTGTAAATTGGGTTGATTTGAACTCAAACGCCCCGTGGCAGCCACCGCTTGATTGTATACCGTATGGACCCGCCCGGTTTTCGCGTTGATCTCTTCTGGAAGGGCTTTTACATAAGTGCTTTGCAGTTTATTGACAGACCGCCATTCGAGAATATCAGCGACAATTGGATGGTCTTTGGCTAAAAAACTCAGGACATCTTCTGCGGTTGAGTATTGCCCGGTTTTGGTTTTTTTGGGTTTGTCGACTAACTTTAATTTTTCAAACAAAATTGGCCCCAATTGCTTTGGCGAAGCCAAATTAAATTCTTCTCCAGCCTGCGCAAAAATACTTTTCTCTAAACGACTAATATCGCTGGCCAATTCGCCTTCAAATTCTTTTAGGAAGGCGGTGTTTAAATTAATGCCCTCTTGCTCCATGGCTGTCAAAACTTCTACTAAGGGGAGTTCTACCTCTTGAAACAATTTCCCGTTTTCTGCAGCGGTGAGTTCTTGGTCAAAAAAGTGTTTTAGTTGCAGGGTAATATCGGCATCTTCTACTGCATATTCGGTTTGTTGGGGCAAAGGAACATCGCGCATGGAACCCTGATTTTTGCCTTTTTTTCCAATCAATGCTGTAATAGATTGTGGTTCGTACTGTAAATAAGTGCTGGCCAAAATATCCATGCTGTGACGGCGATCTGGATTAATCAAATAATGTGCAATTAGGGTGTCGTATAAAGGTCCCTCGACCTTGAGGTGGTAGTTTGATAATACCTTTAAATCATACTTGAGGTTATGCCCTATTTTTTCAATACTTGTATTATTAAAAAAGGGCCGTAATTGATCGATGATTGCTGCGGCTTTAGCGGCATCTTCGGGGACAGAAACATAGTAGCCTGTTCCTGCTTCCCAACTAAAAGCAATCCCCACAAGTTCTGCTTGTAAAGCATTTAAACTGGTGGTTTCTGTATCAAAACAAACAGCGGTTTGCTGCAGTAATTTTTTTAGGAGTAAATCAATTCCAAGGGGGGTATTGACAAATTGATAATGATGTGGGGTATTACTTAGGTTTTTTTTGAAAGAATTCATTTCGCTAGATGCTGTTCCGGCACCGGCAGAAAACAAGTCCATTTGTCCGTCATTAACGGGGGTTGGGTTTTTTGCTGTCGCAGTTGATTCTTGTGCTACAGCTGTTTCTTCTTGTCCAAAGATTTTTTGGATATTTTCTTTCATTCGACGAAATTCTAAATCGTCAAAAATCTCACCGACCGCTGGAAAATCTGGTTCAGACAATTCATAGGCTTCTGCTTCAAAAGTAACGGGGACGTCCAAGAGAATCTTTGCGAGTTCTTTTGAGAGCATACCCAATTCTTTATTCGCTTCTACCTTTTCTTTCATCTTACCCTTGAGCTGGTCAGTATTGGCCAAAAGGCCTTCCATACTGCCGTATTCTTTAAGGAATTTTTTGGCGGTTTTATCGCCTACACCGGGTAAGCCGGGAATATTATCTACGGCATCGCCCATCATTCCTAAATAATCGATTACCTGTTCTGGCCGTTCAATTTCAAACTTGGCTTGCACCTCTGGAATCCCCCAAATTTCTATTCCATTGCCCATGCGCGCGGGGCGATACATAAAAATATTTTCAGAAACCAACTGCGCAAAATCTTTATCTGGAGTCACCATAAAGGTTTTAAAGCCTTGTTTCTCGGCCTGTTTTGCAAGGGTCCCAATGATATCATCGGCTTCATAACCGGCCATTTCTACCACAGGAATATGCATGTTTTTTAAAATCGCTTGAATATAAGGCACCGCAATTCGAATGGCTTCTGGGGTTTCATCTCTATTGGCTTTATAGGCCTCAAACATTTCTGTTCTAGCAACAGAACCGCCTTTGTCAAAACAAACTGCTAAATGGTCTGGGCGCTCACGCTTAATCACGTCTAATAAAGAGTTCATAAACCCAAAAATAGCCGAGGTGTCTACCCCCTGCGAATTGATTCTGGGGTTTTTAATAAAAGCGTAATAGCCGCGAAAAATTAAAGCAAAGGCATCTAGCAAAAAGAGGCGTTTGGGTTGTGACATAGACTGTGAATTTATCACAACAAGATAAGGAACCTCCATTATTAATTCTTCATTAAGAATTAAGAATTCTCTCCTGCTTTTAAAAAAGTCGTCCCCTGTCTTGGCTGCCCTACAGCAACAAATCAATTCCATAAAGTGCTTTGGTCACTTTGGTCATTTTTTTTGCGGAAGTTAAAACGTGTTATAACTAAAACAGCCAAAGGCCCATGAAAATGAAACATGGGCCCTTTAACTACTTGTTAATCACTAATTTTAATTCAATTCATATTTACCTTTTTGAGTTTTTTTACCAATATTGTTTAGTTTAAGAATATCCACTCGGTTGTGCTTATTCTTACTATTCTAAATGTTTGAAAATCAACATTTAATAGCCTGTCTATGGTTAATCCTTCAATGGTTTCTCCACTGGCAGGCCTAATCCTAATCTGAGAATTACCAGAAAAGCTTCGCTTGATATGCAATACAAAACCTTGTGGGTAGGTACTTGCAGAAGGGAGATTAACCGTTATGGTAGTATCAGCTCCTGGATCGGTGATCACCAAGAGACTTGTTGTGTTGTCAATTGTGGTGGTCGTATTAATCGTTTGCACCCTGAGTATATTACTGACAGGCGATAAATTCAGCGTTTGTGTATTTCCATCGCTAATCGCTATGGTTAAAGTAGTGGTATCTAGCGTCGCTGTTAAAGTCTGCTCGTCTTGATCATCTACCCATCGGGTTGTTGTGCCTGTTGTGCTCAGCACCTGACCTGTTGTTCCTGCGTTCCCATCGCCATCAACCAAACTGCCCTCTAGGGTTGTTGTGCCTGTTACGGTTAAATCGCCCTCGATTGTCGTATCGCCTTCTAAAGTAGTCGTACCGTTGACCGTTAAATCGCCCTCGATTGTCGTGTCTCCTTCGATTGTCGTATCGCCTGTAAAGGTCGTTTGGGTGCTGCTCACCACCACAGTAGTATTTGTGGTAATAAATGTTCCACCGCTTGTTGCTAAAGATGATAAGTCGACTGTCTGGGTGTTCCCATCGCTAATCGCGATCGTTAAGGTATTCGTGTTTAATGAAGTCGTTATTGTCTGTTGGTCACGGTCATCTACCCATCGGGTTGTTGTGCCTGTTGTGCTCAGCACCTGACCTGTTGTTCCTGCGTTCCCATCGCCGTCAACCAGTCTGCCCCCTAGGGTTGTTGTGCCTGTTACGGTTAATTCAGAAGTTGTTACGGAGGACACTCTTGCAATAGCACTATTAAGTGTATCGCTCGTTAGTAAACTACCGCCGTCTGAACCTATTGTAAGTAGGTTACTGCCATCTGTAGAGATTATATTCGCTCTTGCAATTCCACCATCTTCATCCGTATAAGAAATGATTCCACTTCCACTATTTTGACTCAACGAAGTCGTCGTCTCAAGCGCTTGAATGGTGCTGGTATTAATATTGCTCATCGTATTACTGACAATCGTAGTAAGGGTTTGTGTAGAAACATCACTTAGCGCATCTTCTAAAGCTGCAACAGAAAAGAAACTTCCGCCGTCGTTTCCTGCTTCTAGTAAGTTACTCGCTTGAGCAGAAATTACATTAACCCTTTGTAAAACATTATTCTCATTGCTGTAGGTAACTATCCCTGTAGCATTGGCTTGACTTAACGAAGTTGTCGTCTCAAGCGCTTGAATGGTGCTGGTATTGAGGTTCGTAATTGTATTGGAGGCTAAAGAAGATAAGTCGACTGTGATCGCATTCC
>CBFHVC010000002.1:0-106467 GCA_965659515.1 Candidatus Arcticimaribacter sp.
CATCAATAAATTTCGGTAACTCTCATTGACTGTATTCACGCCCCAAGCATATCGGGTTTTTTCTATCTCCCGATGAATCAATCGCTTTAAGCCTTTTCGCTCATTCTCAAATTCTTTCCCTTTACTGCTCGCAGGGTAAGACGCCAATAAGCCCACCTCAAAATAATCTGCCACCCCTTTAATTAAGCTTTGGAAGGAGGTGTTCCTTACAGATATCCCGCGGTCCATATTAGATTCTTTGGAAAACAAAAAGAAGAAGCGAGATGTAAACTTGGCCCTATGAAATAAATCTTTGTATTCTTCAAAGGTATTCCAAGGATCTTTTCTAAAACCCAAAAGCACCATGGGCTGTTCAAGCAATTCCCAAAAATTGAGCTTGTAAAGGGCTTTACCAAAAGTGACCAGATTACTAAATATCGATTGATGCAAATATTTATAGGGAGAAACCACCTCAACTAAAGGCATGAAAACTTCGGAGGTTTTCTCATTTATCTCCAAGTCTGGAAAAGCCGCCAAAAGCACTTTTAATAGTTCTGCCAACCAAATATCGACCAGAGGAATTTCTACAAAACCTTTTTGTACACATAAACTTTGTTTTGCTTCAAAACGATTCAACCCATCTTTAACATGGGGTAAATACTCTTCATATCGCGATATTAAATAAAATGTGGCTGCAAAGACATCAAAGGGGAACATCGAGCTATTTCCCATGGGGAAAAAACAGGAATAGGCCTTCCACTTTTTAACTTCTAGCGCGACGTCTTGCACCCCTAATTCAAAAAGCAAGGGAGCCGCTTCAATAAAAAATTCATTTCCTAAAGGAGTCTTCCCATAACTCATTTTAGGTCCTGTATAGGCAATAAATGTTTCTAATTTTGACGTAAAACCAATCTCAATCCCCAAAGCTGTGGCGAACACATGCTTAAAGGTGTATTGAACTCTAGGCGTGATTTTTTGGCAAAAAACCAATAGCATTTATAAGGTGTTTTCGTCTGCAAAGCTAAAGTAGCCATTTTCAGAAACAATTAGATGGTCTAAGAGCTGAATATCGATGGCTTCTGCGGCTGTTTTAATTTTTTCTGTCAGCACAAGATCTGCCTTACTGGGCTGTAGGTTACCCGTTGGATGATTATGTGCAATCAAAAGACCTGTGGCCCCAACCTCAAGCGCTTTCTTAAGCAATAACCGCAAATCTACCGTGGTAGAGGCGATTCCGCCTTTACTCAAACAATAGCGCAAAAGTAGCTTGTTTTGGTGGTTCAAATAAGCTACCCAAAATTCTTCGTGAGCAAGGAAACTTAAAACAGGCTGAAACAACTGAAATGCTTTTGCGCTACTATCACATTGCAATCGTGCGACAGGGGCTGCCAAGTGCATGCGTTTCCCCAATTCTAAAGCCGCTTTAATTTTGACGGCCTTAGCCAAACCAATGCCTTTCCACTCCATCATTTTTTCAAGTGCTATGGCATGTAATTCAAGAATATTATTGTCAACCGATGAAAGTAAACGCTGCATTAAGTGAACAGCGGATTCTCCTTTATGGCCACTGCCAATTAAAAGCGCCAAAAGCTCTGCATCACTCAAATGCTGGGCGCCGTTTTGTTGCATTTTCTCTCTAGGACGATCGTGTATGGACCATTGGCGAATGGTGAAATAGGTAGGTTGTTCAGTCATGACTTGGATTATTTATATATTCGTTATAGAAATAAAAATACACATTAATGCATTACCCTCCTTTTCATCATCAAGAAGACGACTATAAGAATATTGTTCAACTGATGCAGATGTACCCTCTTGCCACCATCAATAGTTGTTTGAATAATGAAATTGAGAGCACCCATACCCCCTTGGTTTTTCAACCCAATGAACAGCTGGGCGAATTAATTGGCCATCTTGATAAATACAATCCGCAAGTCCACCATTTTAAAAACAACGATGAGGTCCAAATCATCTTTAATGGTCCGCAAGTTTATATTTCTCCTTCGGTTTACAGTAGCACACAATTACCTACATGGAATTATTTTAAAGCCCATTTAAAAGGTAAACTTAGCATAGAAAACGATCGGGAAAAGGTCAAGCAAAGCTTAATCAACATGACCGCCTTTTTAGAAGGCGATCAACCCAATTATATCCTCGCAGAAGACAATCCCAGGATGGCAGCTGCGTTGGACTATATTGTTGGTTTTCGAATTGAAATTACTACTTGGGAAGGCAAATACAAGATTTCACAAGACAAGAAAAAAGAAGACCAACAACACGCAAAAGTTGCCATGCAAAAAGCACGAAAAGAGGTAGAAAAAGAGGTTGACTTACTTTATTCTTTGCACAAAACTAAGCGGAAGCTATAAGCGAGGACAGCTGTTCCCAAGCTAAATTTCCATAGTTTCCAGAACTCATCATCAAGAGGACCGTTCGCTGGTAATCCTTGTTCAATAAATATTGGTGCAAGTCTTGCGGACTGGTAAAGACCCTTAAATTAGGATGGTCAAATGCTTGTTCAATGTCGCTTATAGCAATGGGTGGCCTTCCCTTAATTTTTAAGGCATCAGGGTCGTAAAAAACAATGGCCTCTTCAAGCGCATTTAAGCTGTGTTGATAATGCGGTAAAAAAACAGGATCAAGACTGCTATAAGTGTGCAACTCTAAACACCCTATCGATTGAAAACCCTGGAATTGCCGCCCTACTGCTTCTGCAGTTGCCTTTACTTTACTGGGCGCATGGGCAAAATCTTTAAACAGGTGTGCGGTTTTACCTGTCGCTATTTTCTCTAGTCTTTTTGCAGCACCTTTAAAACTTTCAATGGCCTCATAAAATTCCATCTCATCTACTCCCATCAATTGACAAATCCACTTTGCCCCTGCAAGGTTGGCCAAGTTGTGATCGCCAAAAATAGCAAGCGGTAAATCGCCTTCTTCTGTTTTGAGGTAGGTAACCCCTTCTTCTATCACAGCATCTGCTTTTTGATAGCTTTGTTTGCGAATCGTATTTTGCGAACTGGCAATAAGACGGGTTAACACAGGATCTTCTTGATTAAAAATCACTGTTCCGCCAGGAACAATGGTTTCAATATATTGTCTAAACTGATCTTCATAATCTGCCAAGGTTGGAAAAACATTGATATGATCCCATGCGATCCCAGAAATTAAACTTAGGTGAGGTTTATACCATAAAAACTTTGGCTTTAAATCAATGGGAGAGGATAGGTATTCATCTCCTTCAATTAACATAAAGTCATTATAATCGGTTAAATGCACCATGGTGTCAAAACCTTCAAGTTGAGCACCCACCATAAAATCGACTTCTTGATCGTGATAATTCAAGACATGTAAAACCATGGCCGTTATAGAGGTTTTTCCGTGACTTCCGGCAATTACCACCCTGGTTTTATCCTTACTTTGCTCGTATAGAAAAGCGGGGTAAGAATAAATGGGAATTCCTTTTTCTTGGGCTGAAAGCAGTTCGGGATTGTCTTTTTTCGCGTGCATTCCCAGAATTATTCCATCTAAATCATCGCTGATTTTTTCTGGAAACCACCCAAGGGTTTCTGGCAATAAACCGGCCTTTTCTAAACGAGACTTAGACGGTTCAAAAATGGCATCGTCACTGCCGCTAATTAGGTAGCCTTTGGTGTGAAGGGCTAAGGCCAAATTGTGCATAGCACTTCCGCCTATGGCAATAAAATGAATTCTTTTCATAATGCTTTTTGCTGTTTTGTTTGCCAGCTTTTTCCTAATTCAAAGTTGGGATTAATTTCAAGGGCTTTTTCCATTTCAATTAATGCGGCATCGTTTTTCCCTAAGGATGCCAATAGTTGTGCCTTTTGAAAATAAGCCCATTCAAGCGGAAGGGTATAAAACGGGGTTTGTTGCTCAATAAAATAATTAATTGCACAAAGGCCAATGGCTGGTGATAACTGATGCGCATTACTGATTTCGGCGATCTTATAAGGAAAGTTCATGGCGCTTTTTGCAAAAAAATCGGTCAAGTTTTGCGCGCAAAAAAACTGCTCTTCTAAAAGATTAAAAGCCTTTTTATAATGGTCTGTGGCTAGTGCGTTGTTCTGTTCTACTGCAGCGATAAATCCCAATGAAAAATACGCTTGAACCTGATCGATAGATTTAAGTCTTGCAGCAAGTTCTTTGGCCTTGGCAAGATCTCCCCCTAAAAGCGCAGGTACCATACACAAGGATTCAATATAAGCCTCTAGCGCAGGCAGGTGGCTCGGATCTAAAACAAGCGCGCGTTCGAAATTGAATAACATTTCCTTTACATAAGAAACAGACAACATGCGATTTACTTGCAAGGCTTTTATCCCGTTTGACCCTCCCAACAAATAACGCAGTTGTGCATTTTCGCCCAACAAGGCGATTTTGGCTTCAAAAGCAGCAATTAAGTCATCTTGCGCTTTGTATTTTGATGCGAGTTGAATACGTTGATTTATTTTTTCTTCTGGCGAAATTTCCGCCGATGAAATTGCTTTTTTTTGCTGTATGTATGTGCTTTTATTTGCTTTATTAAACTGTCGAAAAGGTGCCTTTTCTTGCCCAAACACAAGCGGCGAAAGGAAGAGTAAAAAAAAGACTAACCTCATGTTTGTGTTTCATTGATTAATTGCCATAAAGCGTCTTTTAATTCTATCATCCCCATTTGGCTAACAGCGGAAATCATCTGATGCGGAATGTCGCCAAAAGCTTCCTTCATCTCCACGGCATATTCCGCCCTAAGTTCATCGTCTAATAAATCGCATTTAGACAAAACAATCATGAATTTTTTGTCAATTAGCTCTGGATTAAAAGCAATCAATTCATTTCTTAGAATATCAAATTCTTTTTTAATATCTGCGGCATCGGCCGGAATTAAATAAAGCAAAACTGCATTGCGTTCAATGTGCCGTAAAAAATAATGCCCCAGGCCTTTGCCTTGGGCAGCCCCTTCAATAATTCCAGGAATATCTGCCATGACAAAAGAACGGTAATCTCTGTATTGAACGATCCCTAAATTGGGTTTTAAAGTGGTGAATTCATAATCGGCAATTTTTGGCTTGGCCGAAGTAAGGGCAGCCAACAAAGTAGATTTTCCTGCATTGGGAAAGCCAACAAGACCTACATCTGCCAGTACTTTTAACTCAAGGGTAATCTGACGCTCTGTTCCTTTGATTCCCGGCTGAGCATAGCGTGGGGTTTGCCGGGTGGAAGATTTAAAATGCCAATTTCCACGCCCTCCTAAACCGCCTTTTACCAGGATTACCTCCTGGCCTTTTTCTGTTATTTCAGTAATTACCTCCGCTGTTTCGGTATCTTTAATAATGGTCCCTAAAGGAACATCGATATAAATATCTTCGCCTTGGGCACCAGAACTTCTGTTCTTACTTCCGTGCTCTCCGTGTCCTGCGGCAAAGTGTTTTTTGAACTTAAAGGTATATAGGGTCCAAAGATTGGTGTTGGCTCTAAAAATCACATGACCACCACGTCCACCGTCTCCTCCGTCTGGCCCCCCTTTGGTGATATATTTTTCACGATGCAGATGTATGGATCCTTTTCCCCCGTTTCCCGAAGTAACAAATAACTTTACATAGTCGACAAAATTTCCTTCGGTCATAGTTTGGTTTTATAATGAATCAATCGCTGTCATCAGGCGTTGGGTAATTTCTTCTATTGACCCAATTCCATTAATGCTGTGAAATTTATTTTGTGCGGTATAAAAAGCCCTTAGAGGGGCTGTTTTTTGGTTGTATTCTTCAAAACGATTGCGAATTTTCGCTTCATCTTGATCGTCAGGACGACCACTGGTTTCCCCTCTTTTTAATAAGCGGGCTACCAACTCATCATCGTCTGCTTCTAAAGCAACTGTTGCAGAAATCGCCATTTCTTTACGCGCCAAAAAGGCATCTAAACTTTTGGCCTGCGCTTCTGTTCTAGGAAAACCATCAAAAATAAATCCTTTTGCCTCTGGGCTTTTTTCTACCTCAGCCTCTAGCATATTAATGGTTACCTCATCTGGCACCAAATCTCCTTTGTCCATATAAGACTGCGCTAACTTCCCTAGAGCAGTTGCGTTTTTAATATTGTAACGGAAAACATCTCCCGTAGAGATATGCACCAATTGATAATGGGACTTTAAAAATTCTGCTTGTGTTCCTTTTCCAGCGCCGGGCTTACCAAAGAGGACTAAATTGATCATAGTTTAATATTTATGCTGGCAAAGATACCTAAAATAAGCCTTTTTTACATTCCCGTTTACCAATCAAAGATATATGCGTATTTTTACCAAAAAGATTTATGCAGTTTTTTTCTTCCCCAGCGAAATTAGGGATTTTAGGGGGTGGCCAATTGGGCAAAATGTTGCTCTATACCACCCGTAAATGGGACATCACCACTTTTGTTTTAGACCCTAGTGCAGAGGCCCCCTCACGCATTGCTTGTGATCATTTTATTCAAGGAGATTTTAACGATTATCAAACCGTTTATGATTTTGGAAAAAATCTAGACGTTTTAACCATTGAAATAGAACACGTAAATACGGCTGCCCTAAGACAACTTGAAAAAGAAGGGGTACAAACCTATCCAAATGCGGCAACTTTAGAATTGATTCAAAACAAAGGCGTACAAAAAGATTTTTATCTACAGCATAATATCCCAACTTCTAAACACCAACGTTTCGAGCATTTAGGGCTTTTGCAACAAGCGGTAAAAACAGGGAAAATTGATTTTCCATTTGTGTGGAAAGCCGCCAAAATGGGATATGACGGAAATGGGGTGAAAATTATACGCACTGCAAAAGACATGGATTACCTCAGTGATCAAGAATGCATGACAGAGGCGCTTGTTCCCTTTACCCACGAGCTGGCCGTTACAGTGGTGAGAAGTCCTTCTGGGGCAGTTAAGACCTATCCAGTGGTCGAAATGGAATTCCACCCAGAAGCAAATCAAGTGGAGTATGTTTTATGCCCAGCCAGAATTGACGAAAACATAAAAAAGAAGGCAACACAAATTGCGCTTCAAGTTTCGCAAGCCTTGAATCACGTTGGCCTTTTGGCCGTTGAACTATTTTTAACTGAAACGGGGGAAATTTATGTCAATGAAGTTGCACCGCGAGCACACAATAGCGGGCATCATACCATAGAAACCACCCTTACCGACCAATTTGAACAACACATTCGCGCGATATTAGACCTCCCTTTAGGTAGCACTGACTTAACTGTTGCTGGGGTTATGGTCAATTTAGTGGGTGCTGAAGGACATCAGGGACAGGTACACTACAATAACCTTGAAGCAGCTTTGGCCATAGAAGGGGTAACCCCTCATATTTACGGTAAAAAAGACACCCGCCCATTTAGAAAAATGGGGCATGTAACCATTGTAAATAAAGACATTAATACAGCCCGTGAAACGGCAGAAAAAGTAAAACAACTCATCACTGTAATCTCTAAATAATGACACAAGTAGGTATCATCATGGGAAGCGCTTCAGACTTACCCGTCATGCAAGCAGCAATCGACATCCTGAAAGAATTAGACATCGCCCACGAAGTAGATATCGTATCGGCGCACAGAACACCAGAAAAAATGATGACCTATGGGCAAGAAGCCCATAAACGCGGCATCAAAGTTATTATCGCTGGCGCTGGAGGTGCCGCTCACCTCCCGGGTATGGTAGCAGCCATTAGCCCTTTGCCAATTATTGGCGTACCGGTAAAGTCAAGTAATTCGATCGACGGATGGGATTCTGTCCTTTCCATTCTTCAAATGCCCGGTGGTGTCCCTGTTGCAACAGTTGCCCTGAACGGAGCGAAAAATGCAGGGATCCTAGCAGCACAAATTATTGGAAGTGCAGATCCTGTTGTTTTAGACCGGATTATCGCCTATAAAGAAAACTTAAAAACAAAAGTCATTGACGCTTCCCAAAACCTAAATACCTAAGATTTTGAACAACCCACTTTTAAAAGAGGGATCCAACCCTTTTGACACCCTGGCTTTTGATCAAATTGCCGCAGAACATTTTCTTCCCGCTATTGAAATAGAAATTGAAAATACGCGCAAGGAAATCGATCAAATCGCACAAAACCCAGATGCGCCTTCCTTTGCCAATACTATTGAAGCCATGGAAAAAAGTGGACAGAAACTGGGGATTATTTCTGGTGCTTTATTCAACCTTAACAGTGCCGAGACTTCTAAAGCACTGCAAGAGGCCACACAGCAAGCCGCACCAATTCTGACAAAGTTTCAAAATGATATCCGTTTGAACGAAGTGTTATTCAAACGAATTCAAACGATTCATCAACAAGAAGATCCCTCCCTTAGCCCAGAACAGAACACCCTTTTAAACAAAGAGTATAAAAGCTTTGTGCGTAATGGAGCGCTGCTCGCAGCAGATAAAAAAGAAGCGCTTCGTGCGATTGATCAAGAATTAGCCCAATTAGGCTTGCGTTTTGGTGAAAATGTTTTGGAAGATACCAATGCATTTTCTTTGCATATTAAAACAGAAAAAGAACTTTCGGGATTACCCCAAAGTGCCCTTGCAATGGCCAAACAAATGGCTGAAAGCAAAGCGCTCGACGGCTGGCTTTTTAGCCTTGATTATCCAAGCTATGTTCCGTTTATGACCTATGCAGACGATCGTGAATTGCGCAAGAAAATGAGCTTGGCTTTTGGAAAAAGAGGTTTCCAACAAAACGACAACAACAATGAAGAAGTCATCCTAAGCATTGTGCAATTACGTCATAAAAGAGCGCAGCTCTTGGGCTATGCTTCTCATGCAGCATTTGTACTTGAAGAGCGCATGGCAAAAAACGAAACTACAGTTCGTGATTTTTTAAATGACCTAAAAGACAAAGCTTACCCTAAAGCACAAAAAGAGTGGGAGGAAATAAATGATTTTGGCCAAAAAGAATTGGGCTATCAACAGGTAGAAAAATGGGATACTGCCTATATCTCTGAGAAAATAAAACAAGCCCGTTTTTCTTTTAATGAAGAAGAACTAAAGCCCTATTTTTCTTTGTCGAAAGTAACAGAAGGGCTATTTAAAATCGTTGAAAAACTCTACGGGCTTCGTTTCCAAAAAAGAGAAGATATTCCTGTTTACCATCCCGACGTAGAGACCTATGAGGTCACAAAAGACGGGCACTTCCACGCGGTACTTTACGCTGATTTCCACCCAAGGGAAGGAAAGCGGAATGGAGCGTGGATGACCTCTTACCGCACACAAAACAAAGAACAACGCCCGCATGTTTCGATCGTTTGTAATTTTTCACCCCCAACAGCAGAAACACCCGCCTTACTCAGTTTCAACGAAGTAACCACCCTTTTTCACGAATTTGGCCATGCACTTCATGGAATGCTCGCCAATACGCGCTATGGGGCTTTAAGTGGAACAAGTGTTTATTGGGATTTTGTTGAATTACCCAGTCAAGTTTTAGAAAACTGGTGTTACCAACCTGAGGCCTTGGCGCTTTTTGCACAACATTATAAAACAGGCGAACTAATCCCGACCCATTATATAGATAAAATAATTAAAGCAGGGCAATTTCAACAAGGTCTGCAGACTTTAAGGCAACTCAGTTTTGGTTATTTAGACCTTTCTTGGCACGGAGAAGATAGCCTAAAAATCAAGGAGGTAAAAGCCCACGAAAAAGCCACAATGCATCCTTTTCAGTTCACAGAAGATCACCAAGAAAGCTGTATGAGTACTGCCTTTTCTCATATTTTTCAAGGTGGGTATGCTGCAGGATATTACAGCTATAAATGGGCAGAAGTACTAGACGCGGATGCTTTTGAGCTTTTTTTAGAAAAAGGGATCTTTGACGCTGCAACTGCTACAGCTTTTCACGATCATGTTTTGTCCAAAGGAGGAACAGAACACCCGATGACCTTGTACAAAAGATTTAGAGGACAGGCCCCCAACCCAAAAGCATTGCTGAAAAGAGCAGGATTAATCGATTAATTTTGGGCGGCTAACCAGGCCATATAACCTCCTTTAAGCTCATAAATTTGATCAAATCCAAGGGCTTTCATAGCTACTGCTGCTCGGGCGCTTCGACTCCCAGACTTACAATAAATCAACACCGGTTTTTCTTTATCTAGCTTTGTTATTTCAAGGGGGAAATTAAAGGAGGTCACAGAAATGTTTTTTGCTCCAGCAATGGCCCCTTGGCTAAACTCCTCCGGGGTTCTTACATCCACAAGGGTATACCCCTTTTCTAGAGTAGCCGTAAATTCATTCACGTTTTGCATAACACTAAAGTGCTGCATCAAAAGCATTGGAAGGAGAAAAAGAGAAGCCATGATTAATTAGGTGTTTAATAAATAGTAAAGCCATCCCGCGGCGGGGATTAATTCCACCCAAAATAAAGTAATATTTTCCGAACTTTTTGCCTGCACCCGAAAAAGTGCTACAAAATAGGCTGATCCCATAAAAATTAATGCAATGGGCAGCCCAATGCCTGCTTCGTGAAAAAAGACATTACGCCCCAAAAGTAGCAATAATAAAATAGAGCCCAAAAAGCGTGTTTTTACGACACCTATTAATTGCGGAATCGTCCCTAAAGCTCTTTGATCTTTTGCCATATCCCTTATTTCAAAGGGTAAAGTGGCAACAAAAACCAACACAAAACGTTCGCCAAAAAAAAGGTAATGCATCCCGTTCCATTGCGTTAAATCTACCAAAGGAAATACGGCCGTTAAAAGTGTCCAACAAAGGGCCACAATAAAAATCTTTAACCCAAATTGACTGCGAAGATTGCCTAAGGCTGCGCTGATGGGAATGGCATATGCCAAACATAATAAAAAACACAACAACAAGAGCAATTGCCCTGAAAGTGGCAAAAAAAAGAAAGCGTAAAACGAAAAAATAAATGCTAAAACAGCAGAAGGAAGCAAGACTTTATACAACCAAGGGGTGGTGACTATTTTTTTCGAAAAGGGATAATATTTAGTCAGGTTATAGCCCAAGAAGGCTAAAGAAAAAACCAAAACTCGCTCCTTGAAAACACTTTTTTCGTCCCATTCAAAATGGGTGATTTCGTAAAAACACAACACCATTAAGGCCACGTGAAAACTCGCTTTCACATAGACATCAAACAAGAAACGAAAAAGTAGCATGGGCCAAAAATAGGCAAAGTGTTTATAAGTTGACCCAAAGGGTTAAAAACTTAGTCTTGTTTTAAATAAAATCTATTTTTACTTGTAACAGTTTAATGTAAATTTGTTTAAAAAAAGTAGCATATGTTTGCGAACAGACATTTAGGTCCAAATGAAAAAGAAATTGCTCAAATGGTTAAGACCATTGGGGTAGAAAATGTTGCCCAACTAATTGATGAAACCATTCCAAGTGACATTAGGCTTAAAGAAGCCCTAGCCTTACCGGAAGGGATTTCTGAACATGCTTTCCAAAGAAAAATTCAGCACTTATCGCAAAAGAATAAACTGTTTGCAAACTATATAGGCATGGGGTACCATCCTGCGATCGTACCAGCGGTTATCCAGCGTAATATTCTTGAAAATCCGGGATGGTATACAGCTTACACACCCTATCAAGCAGAAATTGCGCAAGGACGCTTAGAAGCCCTATTCAACTATCAAACTGTCGTAGCTGATTTAACCGGAATGGAGCTAGCAAACGCCTCTTTATTAGATGAAAGTACCGCAGCAGCAGAAGCCATGAGCTTACTTTTTGCTGTACGATCTAGGGAACAGAAAAAACGCAACAGTCACCGCTTTTTTGTCGCAGCAGCAACGCTTCCACAAACCATCGCTTTACTCAATACTAGAGCAAATCCTATTGGAATAGAAGTTGTCGTGGGTGATCTTGAAACAACTGAACTAGACGAAAATTATTTTGGTGCCCTTTTTCAATATCCCGGAAAACACGGTAATATCATAGATCTAGCAAAGCACATTGAGCAGGCAAAAGCACTGGATATTAAGACTGTGGTTGCCGCAGATTTACTGGCCTTAACCCTGCTTGAAGCACCAGGAAAATATGGAGTTGATGCTGTAGTAGGTACCACGCAACGCTTTGGTATTCCTTTAGGCTATGGGGGGCCACATGCAGCCTATTTTGCAACCAAAGAAGCCTACAAAAGAAATATCCCTGGACGAATTATAGGTCAAACCCGCGATATGGAAGGCAAGCCAGCATTACGCATGGCCTTGCAAACCCGCGAACAGCACATCAAAAGAGATCGAGCGACATCTAATATCTGTACCGCCCAAGTATTACTAGCCGTTATGGCCGGAATGTATGCTGTTTATCACGGACCTCATGGTTTAAAAAACATCGCCCTAGAAATACACGAAAAAGCCAAAAGACTTGAAGCTTCCTTAGCCGATTTAGGCATTGAACAAGTCAATCCATTTTATTTCGATACACTACAAATCAAAGCTGACGCAGTGCAATTGCGTAAAATCGCCTTAGAACACGAAATCAATTTGTTTTATCCAGACGATAAAACCGCTTGTATCTCCTTAAATGAAGCGACAACGGAAGAAGATTTCACTGCATTATTGACCGTGTTTTCTGTTTTGACAGGAAAAACAGCTAATGGCGAAACCAATACAGCAGATCGCTTACCTAGCGGGCAGTTACGCCAAAGTAATTACATGACCCACCCCGTTTTTAGTGCCTATCATTCAGAATCTGCTTTGATGCGCTACATCAAAAAATTAGAGCGAAAAGACTTGGCCTTAAATCACTCCATGATTTCTTTGGGGTCATGCACGATGAAACTCAATGCCGCAAGTGAGATGCTTCCTTTAAGCGCTCCGCAATGGAACAGCCTGCACCCTTTTGCGCCTTTAGATCAGGTAGAAGGATACCAAGCGGTTTTAGCAAGACTCACCCAGCAGTTAAATGTAATCACTGGATTTGCCGCAACTTCTTTACAACCCAATTCTGGAGCACAAGGAGAATATGCCGGTTTAATGGTGATTCGCGCTTATCATCAATCCCGAAATGATCACCACAGAAACGTTTGTATTATTCCGGCCTCAGCCCATGGCACAAACCCGGCTTCAGCTGTGATGGCAGGGATGAAAGTTGTGGTTACAAAAACAGATGAAAGAGGTAATATTGATTGGGAAGACATTCAAGCAAAAGCACTAGAACACAAAGACAATTTAGCCGCTTTGATGATTACCTACCCTTCTACCCACGGTGTGTTTGAAGCGAACATTAAAAACATCACTGGTTTAATACACGACAACGGCGGACAAGTATATATGGATGGCGCAAATATGAATGCTCAGGTAGGCTTAACCAGCCCTGCCGCAATTGGCGCAGATGTTTGCCATTTGAACTTACACAAAACCTTTGCTATCCCACATGGGGGCGGAGGTCCAGGGGTAGGACCCATTTGTGTTGCGGCACATTTGGCGCCCTTCCTCCCTACTAACCCCCTTGTTCCCACAGGAGGTGATCAAGCAATTGAAGCGATTTCTGCCGCCCCGTGGGGGTCTGCTTTGGCCTGTTTGATTTCCTTTGGATATATTGAAATGCTGGGGAGCAGTGGCTTACAAAAAGCAACCGAAATCGCAATTTTAAATGCCAACTATATCAAAGAACGCATTGAAGACGCTTACCCCGTACTTTATACAGGAGACAATGGTCGAGCAGCACATGAATTAATCATTGACTTGCGCCCTTTCAAAGACAAGGGAATTGAAGTTGTTGATGTAGCCAAACGATTAATGGACTACGGCTTTCATGCCCCTACCGTATCTTTCCCAGTGGCAGGAACCATGATGATTGAACCCACGGAAAGTGAAGATATCGCTGAAATTGATCGCTTTTGTGATGCCATGATTTCTATTGCTGTAGAGATTGCTGAAGAAGATTTTCACGACGAAAACAGCCTCTTGAAAAATGCCCCGCATACATTAGCGCTTGCAACTGAAGAAGAATGGCGTTTTAAATACAGTCGAAAAAAAGCCCTTTACCCTTTGGATTTTGTGCAAGAAAACAAATTCTGGCCTACCGTAAGAAGGGTTGATGAAGCCTTTGGCGATCGTAATTTAATTTGCAGCTGTCCTTCGGTAGCGTCTTATTCAAGTTAATGATTTACAGCTTTTTAGTTTTTTAAATAAACAGAGAATCAGATGTATTATCCCCTTTGAACATCATTGGCTTTTAAGGTCGAGGCTTCACTGATGGCTAGCTTGTAATATTTTTGATTGTAATAAAACCAACCGATGAATAACTTTATTTCTGGTACCGGAAGCGCTGTCCCCAATATTATCAAGAAAAATGGTGACTTTGTACAACATCGATTTATTGACGAAGAAGCCAACGAATTCGCCATTCAAAATAGCGAAATCATAGAAAAATTCTCTTCTATCACAGGAATAGAAGAAAGGCGTTATGCCCCAGAAGAGATCAATTCTTCTGACCTAGCGGCAGAAGCAGCCCAAAAAGCCATTTCCTCGGCTCAGGTAGATAAAGAGCAAATTGACTATATAATCGTCGCACACAATTTTGGCGACACACCTGCCAACGCAGTTCAATCAGAACCCTTACCCAGCGTTGCATCTAAAGTAAAAACCTTATTGGGAATTATCAACCCAAATTGCGTTGCCTATGACCTCCTTTTTGGATGCCCAGGGTGGGTAGAAGGCATGATTCAAGCCAATGCTTTTATCAAAGCGGGAATTGCAAAAAGGTGTTTAATCATTGGAACAGAAACCCTTTCACGGGTAATTGACCCAGTAGACCGCGATTCGATGATTTTTGCCGATGGGGCAGGAGCTACCATTTTAGAAACAGCAAAGGATCAAAGTGGTATTATCGCACATAAAAGTGTTACCTATACGTCGAATAATGAAATTGACATGCTCTACTACGGTCATTCTTACGACCCCAACAACAAGAACAAATACATTAAAATGAAAGGACGTAAGGTGTATGAATTTGCCTTATCCCATGTTCCACAAGCCATGAAAGCTTGTTTAGATGAAGCTGCCGTTGCGATTGGCGATTTAAAGAAAATCTTTATTCATCAAGCCAATATGAAAATGGACGAAGCCATTGTAAAAAGATTCTATCGCCTTTACAGAACAGCGGTTCCAGCAGACGTTCTTCCGATGAATATTCAAACCCACGGAAACAGTTCCGTTGCAACGATTCCCACCTTGTATGACCAAGTCTTAAAAAAGGAAATTGAAGCACATCAACTAAACAAAGGCGACATTGTCCTCTTTGCAAGTGTTGGCGCTGGGATGAACATCAATGCCATTACCTACAGAGTATAGCCAAAAGCTTTTTTACAATCAGATAAATATTCAAAGCATAAGTCCTTTGAATTACGTATTTTTAAGCATGATAAAATTGCTTGAACATATCGGAAGATATTTTCTCATGCTCCAAAAAACCTTTGGCAAATTTACCAAAGGAGCAGTCCTAAGAAAACTTATCGTTCGAGAGATAGACGATCTCATCATCGGATCGCTGGGAATAGTCGCCTTCATCTCTTTTTTTGTAGGGGGTGTTGTGGCCATTCAAACCGCCATTAACTCTGACAACCCTTTACTGCCAAAATATTTGGTTGGTTTTGCCACGCGACAATCCATCATTCTAGAATTTGCGCCCACTTTTATTTCCATTATTATGGCAGGAAAAGTAGGTTCATTTATCACCTCATCTATTGGAACCATGCGGGTTACAGAACAAATCGACGCCCTAGAAGTGATGGGTGTAAACACCTATAATTATTTGATTTTCCCGAAAATAGCTGCTATGACACTTTATCCATTCATCATTGTAATATCGATGTTCTTGGGGATTTTTGGTGGGTATTTTGCCTGTATCACTGGGGGCTTTTCTGCGCATGCTGACTTTATAGAAGGCTTGCAACTCGAATTCAACCCCTTTCACGTGACCTATGCCTTTATCAAAACCTTTTTGTTTGCCATGCTTTTGGCGACCATTCCTTCCTATCATGGCTACTTCATGAAAGGAGGTGCATTAGGGGTTGGAAAAGCTAGCACAACTTCCTTTGTTTGGACGAGTGTAGCCATTATTTTAATGAACTCTTTTGTGACTAATTTTTTACTGACCTAATGATCGAAATCAACAACCTTAAAAAGTCATTTGGTCAAACAGAAGTGCTGAAAGGAATTTCAACCGTTTTTGAACAGGGAAAAACGAATCTAATCATTGGACAAAGTGGCTCAGGAAAAACTGTTTTCTTAAAATGTATTTTGGGCTTGCATCAGGCGAGTGAGGGAGAAATTTCTTACAACGGCAACCCCCTATCTATGATGACTGAACAAGAGCGCTCTTTACTCCGCCAAGATATGGGAATGGTCTTTCAAGGAAGTGCCCTTTTTGACTCCATGACAGTAGAAGAAAACGTGATGTTTCCCATGCAAATGTTTACTTCCGCAGCAGCCGATGAAATAAGAGAGCGGGCGAATTTAGCCATTAACAGGGTAAATCTTGTCAATGCAAACAATAAAGTACCCTCAGAAATATCAGGGGGGATGCAAAAAAGAGTCGCCATTGCTAGAGCCATTGTTATGAATCCCAATTTTTTGTTTTGCGATGAGCCCAATTCTGGACTTGATCCTAAAACAGCTATTTTAATTGACAATCTCATTCAAGAAATCACCCAAGAATACAAAATAACTACCGTGATTAACAGTCATGACATGAATTCTGTCATGGAAATTGGAGAAAAAATCATCTTCTTAAAAGACGGTGAAAAGAAATGGGAAGGCAGCAACAAAGAGATTTTTAAAACAGATAATGAAGCAGTCACTAATTTTGTCTACTCCTCTGCTTTGTTTAAAAAAGTGAGAAAAGTTTATTTAGAAGAAAGCGAATAGCCGCTCATTTAAACGATAGAATCGCCGCCTTGCGCTTTAACGCTATTGCGTAAATCCTTAACACTTTGGTCCTCGCCTTTGGGGTAAATCAGCAAGACATCCTCTTCGTCAACCACAACAAAATTTTCCAAGCCTTTTAAGACAATCCTTTTTTCTTTGGCCGTGTAGACCATATTTCCTTGTGCAGTATCAACTATTAAATGGGCATTGACCGCTACATTTTCTTTTTCTTCCTGCATTAATTGATCGTATAGTGAGGTCCAGGTTCCAAGGTCGTTCCAATGGAAATTAGCTTTAATCATGCTAATGTTTTTGCTCTTTTCTAAAATCGCATAGTCAATGGAAATGTTTTCTGCCTTCTTGTATTCTTTGGCTAAAAAAGCAGCTTCTTCAGGAGTACCGAAGGTCGAAATTCCAGCTTCAAAAAGAGACAGCATCTTGGGCTGGAACAAACGAAAAGCAGCCAATAAAGTTTGGCTAGACCACACAAAAATTCCTGAATTCCAAAAGTAATTTCCATCTGCAATAAAGCTTTCTGCTTTTTCAAGTGTAGGCTTTTCAGTAAAGGTTTTAATGGAAGAAAACACTTCTCCTTTATCGGCAACTTCTAGGTAACCATAGCCGGTGTGTGGAGCGCGCGGTGGTATTCCAAAAGTAAGCAATTCGGTATTCGCCCCAGCATAGGACAAAGCAGTGCGCATATCGTTTTTAAAGGCAGCCAAATCGGCAATATAATGATCACTGGGCAATACCACCATCGCAGCCTTTGGGTTGCGTTGTTGAATCTTTAAACCCGCATACAATAAACAAGGGGCGGTATTGCGCATTTCTGGTTCACAAATAATTTGTGTTTCCGTAAGCTCAGGCAGTTGAGTTGCAACAATGCTTTTATAGCGCGCATTCGTTAGTATATAAATTTGATCTTTGGGGACAATTCCCTCCAGGCGATCATAGGTTTGTTGTAACATACTTCTTCCCTCTCCTGTTAGATCGAGAAATTGTTTTGGAAAAGAAGATCTACTGGCGGGCCAAAAACGGCTTCCAACCCCCCCTGCCATAATTAAGGCAAAATTATTGTCTGATTTATTTAACATTCTTCTATTAGATTTACCTCTGCATTGGGCTGAAAAAGATAGGTTTTTCCGGTTTTAACTTCATAACATTCAAAGCGCTTTCGTCTTTGAGCTCCCTTTTGAAAAACACGTCCATTGTCTAAACTAAAATAAATGCCTAAGGGAAGTTCAAAGATAGCTTTTTTATGGGTGGGTGGATCAAATACGCGCAAAGCAAGTCCTAGCTGTTGATCGGTATCGCTGCTCGCCTTGGGATTCTTTAAATGCTGTGCAAACACAGACAATAAAGGTTGGGGGAATATTTCCGTTTCTAAGAAAGGTAGACTCAGCAGCCGAAAGCAATTTTTCCATTCTTTCCCATGGGCTTGAATGCGAAAACCATGCTTTAAAAAAGCCACATGATGGGCTACTTCATGCAATAAAGTAATTAAAAAACGATACGGATTTTCGTGTTCATTAAGACTGATGCGGACAAGCCCAGAAGGAAGTTGTCTAAAATCGCCATGCTTGGTTTTTCGTTTAGCAACAACTTTAATTTCAATAGGATAGTCACCTAAAAGCACCTTGATTTTCTCATGGGCAGCAACAGGCGTGAAATTGAATATTTGCATAAACGCTTTTCTCTAAGGGGTACTAGAAGAAACTTGCAATGTTTTTCCATTGTAATATCGATGTCCCGTAAGACCAAAATCCAGCATATAATGGGCAAAATCCTTGGCTGAAATTGGCGCTTGTAAACCGGGAAAAGCAGCTTCAAGCATTTCGGTTTGCACAGCACCCAGGGCTAAAGCATTAAACTTTGGGCCTGTTGCTTTAAACTCTTCCGCCCAAAGCTCTGTTAAAGTAATCACTGCGGCTTTACTACTGGAATAAATCGACAAGCCAGGGAATTTAGCACTCCCTTGAATTCCACCCATACTACTGATATTCAACACATGCCCTTCTGGGGAAATATTCGGCAAGAGTTGACGGGTCAATTCGGCTAAACCAAAAACATTGACTTTATAAATCTTTTCAAAAAGGGCAAAGTCACTTTCCCCAACGGCTGTATGGGTTAAAAGACCAGCATTGTTGATCAAGACGTCTATTGGCGTATGATTTAAGGAAGTGACAAAGCGGCCAATGGCTGCAGCATCGCTTAAATCTAAAGAATAGGCTTGAATCCCTTCAACTCCTGCTAAAGCCTCTATGGAGCGGGAAATCCCAATGACCTTATGCCCCTTTTGAGCGGCCAATAAAGCCGTTTGTAAACCAATGCCTTTTCCGGCTCCTGTAATTAAAATTGTTTTCACGCTTTTTTTATAAAAATATAAACTTTCTCGCGGACTACTTCAACTTTCAGGCAGTTATAATTCGCCTTTATCAGAAGAATGACCATTTATAACAATTAACAAACCAGCTATGCAATGATACTCACCAGAAATAACCATCAAGCCCCCCTCAAATGGGCGACAACTGTATTTTTACCCTCTATCATTATAGCGATACTATGCCTCTATTTTCCTTCTTTTTCTCACTGCTATTGTTTTATGTCACCAATACAAAGGAATTTAAACTATTAGGGGAATGGGAAGTGAAAAATGAATTCTTCTCTGCCCGCTATCAAATTAAAACTTCACAAGGAAAATTAATCTTGAATACACTGTACTATAATGATGGGGTAAACATCGTTAAAACACCTAAAGAGGCGGCCAAACAACCCATTTTTCAATTAACGCAAAAAGGAAAAAAATTTGTCGATGCCATCTCTGGGGCAAGCACTACTGCAGCACACCATTTGATTTTAACCCAAAAAGAAAAAAACAGCCTCGAAGCAATGCACATTCGATTCAAAGACACGCTTCGAGAAATATGGACCCAAAAAAACACCCAATAAAATGAAAAAAACGCTCTCCTTCCTACCTGTTTTACTCGCCGTTTTCTTATTGATCGCCTGTGAAAAAGAAGTGCGAAATATCGCCAACAATCCTGAAGGAACTACACCCACCCCTACGCCTACACCTACCCCTCCTTCAATTCCTGCTCCTGTTAATCCTGTTGACATTAACACAGCAGAAGGCTTGCGCCTGTTACAACAAATGCAGGGACAATGGCTGGGCGTGAATCGGGTAAATGCAACAGATTATGATTTCTTTGTTTATGACTATCGCGCGATTTCTCCCGGGCAAGTGCACGGGAATTTTGACGGTGGCACCATGGGCAATATTTTGGCCTCTTTTTTTGTAACAGACTTTAAAAACACCCGTACAATCATGGCGAGAAATGGCGGGCTGTTGAACGGTATTTACCGAAGTAGTTATTTTGTTCTGGATAGCGTTAGCCATACCGCAGCTGAGGACTACTATCGTTTGGTTGATGCCGAAGGTGGAAAAGACCTCATGTCGATGGGCTTGCGGTTTGTCGGTGATAGCCTTTATTTTAATGCTTACACCTCTGGCTTAGGCCAGCGTATTCCCCGTCCTCACATGAGCTTTAGGGCCATTAATGCAAATGCAAGCCTCGCCCAAACTGCAGCAATGCGCTTTAATTACCCCCAAAATATCCCCGCAAAGGATTTCTCTAATGGCTTTAATCAAGAACACCTTTATCTTCCAGAGAATGCCCTAGCCAATCGAAAAACAGCCTCCTTTTTGGCACAAGACACCACCTTCCAAAAATCTGTTTTTGAACTGGCCGAAGAATCGCTTGACCCCTACCCTATTCTTGAACAACCCTATCTGGGTTATTTACAGTTGAACTTTGAAAGAAGTACTGCCATCAATAATTCTAATCTATGGGTTTTGCTTTCCGATGAACCCTTGACCGACAGCAATGGGATTTTGGTTAGTGACATGGATGTGTATAATTCAATTTTAGCTTCTCCAGTAATTGTTGCAGAACAAAATCAATACCTAATGACCTACCTCCACCCAGGAGAATATCACCTCACTGTTATTGCAGATATTAATGGAGATGACGACATTTCTAATGGTGGCGACTTGGTTAGTCCTTCACGGCAGATTACCATTGATCCAGAGGGAGAACACGAAGTGACGATTGATAATATTAACGTACAAAACTAAACCCGATGAGAACAAAAAAACACCTTGGCCTGCTCTTTATGGCGGTCTTTGCCTTTAGCGCCTGTAGCAAGGCCGTTATAGAAGAAAACAATCCCACTCCAGAGCCTGTAAATCGAACGATTTATTACACGCCAGACGTCGCCAGTATTATGACAAATAGCTGCATTACCTGCCACGCAGGACCTGCCGCAGATGCCGGACTGGATCTAACCTCTTTTGAAAGTGTGCGCTTTTCAGCACAACAAGGTAACCTAATTCAACGCATGAACAATAGTAGCAGTCCCATGCCACCCCAGGGATTACTTTCTGCTGAAGTAAGACAAATTATAGACAAATGGAGAGCAGACGGCTATTTAATCAACAGCAATTAATCATGAATAAAATACCGCTTATTGCCCTGCTAGCGCTGTGCTTTACGACAAATATTCAAGCGCAAAAATACTATACAAAAACTGGAGAGACCAGCTTTCAAGCTTCTGTTGAGACATTTGAACCCGTTGAAGCGATAAACAAGAGTACAACCGCCATTTTTGATACAGAAAGTGGAAACATTGCCGTGTTGGTATTCATCAATGCTTTCCACTTTAAAATTGCTTTAATGCAAGAGCATTTTAATGAAAATTATATGGACACTGAAAAATACCCCAAAGCCAGCTTTAAAGGACAAATTGACCCGATAGATTGGGAAAACAAAGAAGCAATTATGCTGAAGGGAACCCTGAAAATTAAAGGAGTAACTCAAACGGTCGCGGCACCAATTCGCCTAGAAAGACAAAAAGACAGTATTCTTCTTCAAGGCAGCTTTACAGTTAACCCGTCAGATTTTAATATTAAAATTCCCAAAATTGTTCGGGATAAAATAAGTCAAAAAACAAAAATAGAATTCCGCTATGCCATGGTCAAAAAATAACCTTAATCGGATTGCTTTACTCGTTTTTGTCCTCTTTACCTTAGGCGCATACATCAGCTATCAAATCGCTTATAAACCCCATGAATCCATTGAGGAAAAGAGTGTTGATTATACAGGAACGGCCGAAGACTTTATTGCAGAAGTCATTCAAAACGAATCGCTTTGGAGTAATAAAGTAGTGCAAATAACAGGAGAAATTACTGCGCAAAATGACATCAGCTTCACCCTGAACAAACAAATTTATTGTCAAAAAAAAGACCCTACAATTCAACCAAAACCCAACAGCCCAACAAAAATCTCCCTGAAAGGAAGATTTATCGGCTATGATTCACTGCTAGAGGAAATAAAACTTGACCAGTGTATTCTTTTAAACTAAATCCCGGATGAAAAAAAAGACCCTCCCTTATTTATTGGTCAGCTGTTGTTTGCTGGCATCAGCCCTTTATAGCCAAGATGACTTGCTGAACGAATTAGAAGCAGAAACCATTGATGCTTCAACCGCTTTTAATACGCCCGCTTTTAAAGCAATGAAAATAGGCAATCTTCAATCCACAAAAGTGGCCGAAAAAGAAGACCTCTTCCTTTATGTTTCTCATCGCTTTGGTAGCTTGAGCAATGGGATCTCTACTTTTTTTGGACTAGATGATGCCAACACCAAAATTCAATTGGTGTATGGGCTACTCGATGGGGTACAAATTGGTTTAAGCAGAGAATCTTTGAGAAGAACCTACGCGGGTTCTATTAAATTAAAAATCCTAGAACAAAAAAGTGATCTCCCCCTTATCATTAGTGCATATAGCACCGTTAATCAACGCACAGACATCAATAAATCGCGCTTTCCAAAATTAAAAGCCGCCGATAAATTGAGTTTTGCTTCCCAATTACTGATCGCCTATAAGTTCTCGAATGCGTTTTCTTTTGAATTGGCCCCAACCTATGTAAGGCAAAATCTGGTCCTTGAACCTTTTCAAAAACACGATCAAATTGCCTTAGGCGGAGGAGGGAGAATAAAACTTTCCAAACGCGCTTCTTTAAACTTTGAATACGTCAAGAACTTTTCCAGAGCAGAACAATCTGTTTTTAACGACCCCTTTGCTGTGGGAATAGATATAGAAACAGGTGGGCATGTGTTTCAGTTGCTTTTTTCTAATGCTCAATCAACCAATGAACCTGGTTTTATTTCCAATGCAGAAGGCAGTTTAGACAACAGCAACATCTTCTTTGGTTTTAACATCGTTCGTGTCTTTTAATTTTATTTGAATAATTTATAAATACCCATTAAATGAGAGCAATAATTTATAGCCTGGTGCTTTTATTTTTCATCATTGGAAGCCCGCACTATCTCCTAGACCATATTGATTTTGTTACCCTAGATGAGCAATATGTGGAATACTTGTTTTACATCTTTAATGACCTGAGTATTCTCTATATCATCCTTCCCTTTTTTGCGGTAGAACTCATTCGCTATTTTCTTATTAAAAAACTGAATAAAGACGTTCTCTATGATTCAATGGCCAATGTATTTACCATTGCATTTTTTAGTGGAATTGAATATCTGTTGGGCATTCTTTTTGCCTTAAAACTCTACACCTTTGCATGGGAACACAGAATTCTAGCCGAATTACCCTTGAATTGGATTACCATTGTTAGCTGTATTGTTTTGGCCGACTTTTTATACTATTGGGAACATCGGTTGATGCACCGCATCGGGGCGGGCTGGGCGACCCATACGGTTCACCACAGCTCTCCACACTTCAATATGTCTGTGGCCTATCGCTTTGGGCCTTTAGACAGTGTGTTTCCATTGTTTTTCTCTGTCCCGGCGGTGCTTTTTGGCTTCAACCCTTTTCTTTTATTTGCCGCAGAATTGTTCGTGCAAACCTTCCAAGCCATACTTCACACAGAAATAATTGGCAAGTTGCCCCGCCCAATAGAATACCTTTTTAATACACCTTCCCATCATCGTGTGCACCACGGTTCTAATCGTCAATATTGGGACATGAACTATGCCGGTATTTTTATTATTTGGGATAGAATATTCAAAACCTTTACACCTGAAGAAGAAAAGGTTATTTATGGGATTTCTGAACCAATCAATAGCACAAACCCGATAACGGTCTTTTTTCACGGGCTAACACGGCTATATAAAAAAATAAAAGGAACCAAAGGGATTAAAAACAAGTTTTTGGTTTTGTTTATGCCTCCAGATTGGCAAGCCAATTAGGCTAAATTTTCGAAGATAAACGCATCAACCTTTTTATATGAGCGCAAAAAAAATATTCCTTATCGGTTTAATCTTTGGACTGTTTTCTAACTTTATTGGCCTTTACCTGGGCTTGCAGCTTAGCCCGCTTTTAGGGAGCTTATTGCTTTTCCCCTCCATTTTATTTGCCGCTTTTATTGAACAGCCTTATGGTCTATTTTCGCCCACCCAAAAAATTTTGGCTGTCTCTATTTCTGTGCTTTGCTGGGGTTTGATTTTTATTCTTTTTAAAAGAATAATATCCCCTTTGGGCAAAAGCAACTGAAAACAAAGACAGCCAAAAAAGTAACTTTAAAGGTAGGCGTAAAAAGTATATTTCCTAGCCTTATACAAGCATCGTTATTGGGTTCTCTATATAACCTTTTAAGGTCTGTAGAAACAAAGAGCCTGTTGCGCCGTCAACTGATCGGTGATCGCAAGCAAGGGTCAATTTCATGGTGTGCCCCACGACGATTTGCCCATCTTTTACAACTGGTTTTTCTACAATAGCACCTACAGAAAGAATAGCTGAATTGGGTTGGTTAATGATGGAAGTAAAGGTCTCAATCCCAAACATTCCTAAGTTCGATATCGTAAAAGTACTCCCATCCATTTCTGCTGGGGTGAGCTTTTTATCTCTTGCTCTTCCAGCGTAATCTCTTACTTGAGTACCAATTTGCGTTAAAGCCAATTCATCTGCAAACTTCACCACGGGAACAACTAAACCGTCGTCTACTGCAACGGCAACGCCCATATGAACATGATGGTGCTTTACAATTTTATCATCGTACCAACGAGAATTGACTTGAGGGTGTTGCTTCAAGGCCAAAGCGGTTGCTTTAACGACCATATCGTTGAAGGAAATTTTGGTGTCGGGGATGGCATTGTATTGCTTGCGGAAGGCCATGGCATTTTCCATGTCAAATTCAACCCCTAGATAATAATGGGGTGCAGTGAATTTTGAACCAGCGAGTCGTTTGGCAATGGTTTTACGCATTTGACTATTGGCCATTTCTTCTACTGACTCTATGCCTTGAGGCATTGCAATTGAAGCATTTGCTGCAGGAGTATAGTTTTCGATATCACGTTTAACAATTCTCCCTCCGTCTCCAGAACCTGGAACATTTGCTATTGAAATGCCGCGCTCTTCAGCGAGTTTTTTAGCTAAGGGGGAAGCGATAACACGTCCAGTGGTGTTCTGAACTGCCACTGGTGCTGCCGCAGCTGCAACAGCTGGTTTAGCGACCGGTGCAGGAGCTTTTACTGCTTCTTCTATTACTTTAGGTGCTTCTTCAACCGCTGCAGCAGGTGCCGCTTGGTTTAAAGCTGTTGCAGTAGCAACCACTTGATCAACATCAACATCTTTGTCGCCTATAATGGCCAATAAGCTATCGACTGGTGCAGATTCTCCTTCTTGAATACCAATGTATAAAAGCGTTCCATTGTAGAAAGCTTCAAATTCCATGGTGGCTTTATCTGTTTCAATTTCAGCAAGAATATCGCCTTCATTAACCGTTTCACCTACTTTTTTCAACCATGTTGCAACGGTCCCTTCTTCCATGGTATCACTTAAACGTGGCATGGTGATTACCTCAACATTATCGGGTAAAACTGCAGCAGCTTGTGGCGCTTCTGAAGTAGTAGTGTCGGGTGCTGCTTCAGCAACAGGAGCTTCAACTGCTGTTCCTCCTCCGAGGTGAGCTGAAATATCTTCGCCTTTTTCACCAATAATGGCCAATAAAGCATCTACTGGAGCTGTTTCTCCTTCTTGAATACCAATATGCAAGAGTTCGCCTTCATAAAAAGCTTCAAACTCCATCGTTGCTTTATCTGTTTCAATTTCAGCTAAAATATCTCCTTCTTTAACAGTATCGCCCACTTTCTTGAACCATGTTGCTACGGTTCCTTCTTCCATGGTATCACTCAAACGAGGCATGTTGATAATTTCTGCCATTGTTAACTTAATTTATGTTTTAAAAATGGGTAGTTAGGCTCTTCATAGACCGCATCATACATCACTGATTTTTCAGGATAAGGGGATTCTTCAGCAAATTTTTCGCATTCCAAAACACGTTGCTTAACATCGGCTTCGATTGCGCTAAATTCGTCATCACTGAGGTATTTTTTCTCTACGATAATATCTTTCACCTGCGTAATAGGGTCTATTTTCTTGTATTCCTCCACCTCAGATTTTGTGCGATAATGCTGCGCATCTGACATCGAGTGCCCGCGGTAACGATAGGTTTTCATTTCTAAAAAACTAGGTCCTTTGCCATCGCGTGCATGTTGTACTGCTTTGTCTAAAGCTTTTGCAACAGCCACCGGGTCCATTCCATCTACCGGGCCACATGGCATTTCATAGCCTAGCCCTAATTTCCATATTTCTTGGTGAGAGGCTGTACGTGCCACTGAAGTTCCCATGGCATAACCGTTGTTTTCAACAATAAATACAACTGGAAGTTCCCAAAGGGTCGCCAGGTTAAGGGTCTCATGTAAGGAACCTTGACGAACAGCTCCATCTCCCATAAAGCATAAAGTAACGGCTCCTGTATTGTGGTACTTATCACCAAAGGCCATTCCTGCCCCTAGTGGTATTTGCCCCCCAACGATTCCGTGCCCTCCGTGAAAGCGGTGTTCTTTTGAGAAAATGTGCATTGAACCTCCTAAACCGTTTGAGGTCCCGGTCGCTTTTCCATAAAGCTCAGCCATAACACGTTTGGGATCAACACCCATACCAATTGGCTGAACGTGATTACGATACGCAGTGATCATACGATCCTTCCCTAATTCAATTGCGTGTAAAGCGCCAGCTAAAATGGCTTCTTGTCCGTTATAAAGGTGGAGAAATCCACGTACTTTTTGCTGGATATAAACTGCCGCTAATTTATCTTCAAATTTGCGCCAAAAAAGCATATCCTTGTACCAATCTATATAGGTCTGTTTGGTTATTTTTTTCATTCGTTAAGCGAGTGATTACGGTTTATTTCAGGCACAAAAATACCACATTTTGATGAGAAAACCGACAACAAAAACAAGCTTATAAGTTATTATCCTCTAGGGAATCGAAAAAATTATTGAACAGGATTGACCGTTAAAACCTCTGGTTGACCAGAAAGGTTGAAAGTGAGGGAAAAACGGAGGGTGTTTTCCAAAGGATTTCTAATTTTTGACGTGGAAAATAAATAAGAAATATCAATGGTGGCGAAATCTAAACTAAAACCAGCCCCTAGGGTTAAAAAACGGCGGGATCCTTTTTCTAAACTCTCATTAAAGTAGCCTGTTCTTAAAGCAAAAGAGTCTTGAAAGACATATTCTATTCCTGTGGCCCAAGTAATTTCTTTTAGCTCTTCGCTAAAACCGCCTGGCGCATCGCTAAAAGACTCGAAAATCCCTTTTAAGAAAGTAATATCTGGCTGTTGGTAACCTTGAATTTGACCGTCTTCTATCACTGCAATAGGAGAAGGAACCAAGAGCTTATTCAACTCAAAGTTGAAATTTAAGGCATTGTTTGAATCAAAAATAAGATCCATTCCTGAACCAATGCGAAGGTTGGTTGGAATATAATTTTTTTGTCCTCCTTCATCATATTTTAAACGCGGACCAATATTTGAAATATTTAATCCATAGCGCATCCGCCCTTTATTATCGCCTAAATCAAAAGTTTCGCCATTGTAAAAAGCCGCAATGTCAACCCCTAGCGTACTGGCTGGTGTAGCATCCATATCGCTAGAAAGCTTTAAATCTGAACGGATATATCTACCAGCCACGGCAAGGGAGAATTTTTCATTGAGCATTAATCCATAGGAAATATCTAGGGTGAGTTCATTAGGACGCTCTATTCCCTGCTGAACAATTGTATTTCCAATCAAATCATTAAATTGTATATCGCCTAAACTAAAGTATTTCAGACTAGCTCCCCATGCACTGCGTTCGGTATTTTTAGTGAAATAGGTAATATTTGCCAGAAAAATGTCGTCGACCAACTTACTTAAATAAGGGGTGTAACTGATTCCTATGCCTTGATTTTTTTCCGCAAAAACATATTTCGCGGGATTCCATTGCTGTGCATATACATCTGCAGATGTAGCCACACCCAATTCTCCCATTCCGGCAGACCGAGCGTCTGGTGTTATTAAAAGAAAAGGAACCCCAGTAGTAATTACGCGACTATTGTTTTGCCCCACTGCATAGAAGCTTGTAAAAAGCGTAAATACACAGAAGTAAAAATAAGATTTCGTCAAGTTTATTGCCTTCATATTTATCTTTTAATAACGCATAAAAATGGCTTTTCTTGTGTTCCCTTTTAATAATTTCTGAGAGAATGATTTTTTCAACAATAAAACAAATAAGACTACGTTATATATACATATTGAAAAGGCCAGAATAGTTTGGCTTGCACCAATATTTTGTATATTGCATTAATTATTAGCAATGTAGACTAGTAAAAAATAAAGTATGAATGTTAAGGTTATTTCGAGATTTACGCTTTTTGCTGTTTTAGGCGCATTTATTTTCTCCTCCTGCGGAAGAAACAATCAATCTAGAGCAACAGGATGGTCCATCAACAACAAAAAAGGTGGGTTCCAGTACAACGTTGAATTTGAAGATCAAGAAACAGGACCAGGTTTGGTTTTTATTGAAGGAGGGACTTTTACGAAAGGGCAAGTTCAAGACGATGTCATGCACGACTGGAATAACACACCGTCGCGCCAACATGTAATGTCCTTTTATATAGACGAAACAGAGGTGACCAACTTGATGTATTTAGAATACCTTGATTGGTTACAATTTGTCTTCCCTAAAGACAATGAGCAATACAAATACATTTACCAAGGGGCACTCCCCGATACATTGGTTTGGAGAAATCGTTTGGGCTATGTAGAAGAATTAACGTCCAATTATTTACGCCACCCTGCCTATGCAGAATATCCTGTGGTTGGGGTAAATTGGATGCAAGCCGTTCAATTTGCAGAATGGAGAACAGACCGTGTTAATGAATTCATTCTTGAAAGAGAAGCTTATCTAGAAAAAGATACCCGCTATAACACTGATGTCATTGATGCGAATAGCACCTTTAGCACAAGTGCTTACCTTAAAGTACCTGAATTAACCTATGGGGGTAAAATCGACAGTATTGCAGGGAAGAACGGGAAAATCAAAAAAGACACTACAGAGGTGAATAACTTTGCTGGAGTTGAAAAAGGAATTTTACTCCCCTCTTACCGTCTCCCAACTGAATCTGAATGGGAATACGCAGCATTAGCACTTGCTGGTGAAAGAGAGTACAACGCTTATCGCGGAAAAAAGAAATACCCTTGGTCTGGGGAATACACGCGATCTGATGAAAGAAGAACCGAAGGAGATCAATTGGCCAACTTCAAACTTGGAAAAGGAGATTATGGCGGAATCGCCGGATGGTCTGACGATGGTGGAGATATCACCATCCAAGTAAAAGCCTACCCTCCTAATGATTATGGAGTGTATGACATGGCTGGAAATGTAGCGGAATGGGTTTCTGATGTTTATCGTCCTATTATAGATGATGAAGCAAACGACTTTAACTACTACAGAGGGAATGTTTACCTCAAAGAAGTGATTGGTGAAGACGGAAAAGCACAGGTCATCTCTCCCGACCAACTTGTTTATGATACTTTACCCAATGGAAAAGTGTTATTAAAACGCATCCCTGGACAATTACAACAGCAAGAAATTGACGAAGAAGAAACCTTCTTACGCCAAAACTTTACACAAACAGACAATAGAAACTACCGTGATGGAGATGTAGCTTCGTCGCGTGTATTTGAACAGGCACAAGGTTTAACTGATGCAGAAATAAACGAAAAATACCCTGGCTCAAGCTCAATGTATGACGCGCCAGACACCCCAGCAGTAAGGGAGGAAAACGGTGTTAAACGATATAAAAAAGACGAATCTAATAAAAGAACAAGTTTAATCACCGACGAAGTAAGGGTGTACAAAGGAGGTTCTTGGAAAGATCGCGCCTACTGGCTAGATCCTGCACAACGCAGATACCTACCGCAGTATATCGCAACAGACTATATTGGTTTCAGATGTGCCATGACTCGATTGGGGTCGAAGAGTAAAAACAAAAAGACAGCTCGACACAAAAGAAGAGGTTAACATTAAAATTAAAAGGCATTTTCGAATGCCTTTTTTTACATATGGACATTCGCGAATTACACCAAATTTTCTTAAGCTGTAAGCAAGTATCCACCGACACCCGCAAGCTTCCAGAAAACGCCCTCTTTTTTTGCCTTAAAGGCGAAAATTTTAACGGCAATATATTTAGCAAAAAAGCATTTGAAGCAGGGGCCGCCTATGTGGTTTATGATGACACAAACCATAATCCACATCATCCAAACGCCATCTTTGTAGAAGACAGCCTTGCGACCTTACAGGCCCTGGCACAATACCACCGAAAACAATTTAACCTTCCTGTTATTGGCCTAACAGGATCAAACGGTAAAACCACCACCAAAGAATTAATTCGAAGTGTGTTAAAAAAACGCTACCGGGTTTTGGCGACTGAGGGGAATTTAAATAACCACATCGGGGTACCGCTTACCTTGCTTAAGATTCAAGCTAACACAGAAATTGCCTTGATCGAAATGGGCGCAAATCACTTAAATGAAATTGCTTTTTTAGCTGAATTAGCTTCCCCCACTCTAGGCTATATCACCAACTTTGGCAAAGCCCATTTAGATGGTTTTGGCAGCCTTGAAGGCGTGGTAAAAGGGAAAAGTGAATTGTATGACTTTCTCAGAAAAAACAATGGAACAGCCCTCGTCAATGGAAATGACACAAAACAACTGCAACAAAGCAAGGGCTTAACGTGCTATATTTTTGGAGAAGATGAAGGCGTTCAATATCAACTTTCCAACAAGATTGACACGGCCGGCTTCTGCGCTGCCCAAATAAAAGAAACCACAATTACTTCCCAACTAACAGGAGCCTATAATTTTGACAACATCAACGCTGCGATTAGTTTTGGACGCTATTTTGAACTCCCCTTTGCAACAATTCAAGAAGGAATTGCCTCCTATTGCCCTACCAACAACCGTTCGCAATGGATCAATACCACCAAAAACAAGATTCTTCTGGATGCCTATAATGCTAACCCATCGAGTATGGCAGCAGCAATAAATTCCTTTAAAACAGTTAAGGCAAAGCAAAAGATGGTCATTTTAGGTGACATGCTAGAATTAGGGGAATATGCCGCTAGTGAACACCAAGCAATCATAACCCTAATTAAAACGAGCTCAATTGATCAAGTGCTATTGGTAGGACCCATTTTTTCGAGCATAGTGGAAGAAAAATTTCCCGCGTTTAAAAACACCGCAGAAGTTAAAAAACACCTTGCCGGGCATTCAATCAAAGATCATACTATCCTCATTAAAGGATCAAGAGGAATTGCCCTAGAGCAACTCCTCGATCTATTGTAAATTATTCTTCTAGCGATAGAACCTCGAATGGCTTAAAGGAAGACAGTTCAATAGACTCAATTTCTTTTTGAAGCGGAGGCCAAGTAGTCTTATAAAAATCATTCACCTGAACAATCGCTTTTTGCGATGCTGTTTTGGCGTGTTGCATTAAAACTTCTTCTGTAGAAGTAATGCCGTCGGGACGAGAATTAACATAACGTCTAGCTGCGCTAATACGGGTCATAACCGTTTGTTCTGGATTACGCACAATGCCCTGGCGTTTATCTTCTTTTCCTAGAAATAAAGCCATCAATTGATCTATCTCTTTAACCACATCCTCACACTTGTCTAGAAGGGCTTTGTATGCTTTAGCATCTTGCTGTTCAATTCTTTTTTGGTATGCATTTAAAGTGGCTTTAGACGCTCCTAATTGCGTTACAGCTTTGTTGGCCAATTCAAGGTGGCGCTCTAAGGCTTTTGAAGCATCATATTGCTTTTTTAAACCCGCCATACTTGTTTCAATGCGTGGGTCTAATTTCACTTCTATCTCAACCACATTGCTTGCTGTCGATGAAGATAATACAGCAGTGTAAATACCCGGCAAAACCCCAACTCCAGATGGCTCGCGCTTCGCCTTTCTGGGCGAACGCCTTGGACGGTTAACGCCACTTTCATCCATGTTCCAATGCCAACGGTGCAGGCCTTCTGCTTTTGGTGCTTTGCGTTTCAGGGTTCTAATCAGCCGTGCTCCATCATAAATCTGCAAAGTCAAAGAATCTTTTTGTTTCTCCTCTTCTTTGTCTTGTGCATCTGGACGATAAAAATAAGTGAACATCGCCCCGTACTTTCTGTTTTCACCCTGATACATCGCATCTGCGCCAAAGCGCGAGCCAGTGGGCTGTTGATAGGCCGCCAAATAGGCAGCAGGAGGATTAAATAAATAATGGCTTTTTGCTGTTATACTTGGCCGCTGTGCGATTGCTCTTAAAGGACGAATATCGTCTAATACCCATGCCGCTCTTCCAAAGGTTCCAATCACTAAATCGTGTTCTCTTGGATGAATTACAAGATCTTTTGTCGAAACTGTTGGGAAAACTTTTGGATCCATTTTAGTCCACTTTTCTCCTGCATTAATAGAATAGTAAAGGCCATCATCTGTCCCAAGAAAGAGTAGATTTTTTGTTACAGGATCTTCTACTATACTCAAAGCATAACTCGCTACATCTTCACTATCTACTATACGCTTCCATGATTTACCATAGTTGGTCGTTCGGTAGGCATAGGGTGTATAGTTAAAGCGCCGGTAATCATTCGCTACCAATAAGGCCTCGCCTTTGTTTTTATTGGATGCTTTTATTTGGGTAATCCAACTTCCTGCTGGTAAGCCTTTGATGCTTTTAGTGACCTCTATCCAGGTTTTGCCACCGTCTTGGGTATAGTGCACTCGTCCGTCATCAGAGGCGGCCCATAACATGTTTTCTTCCAATGGGGAGGGTTCTATCACCAATAAGGTACAATGGTTTTCTGCTCCTGTTGCATCTAGTGTTAAACCACCACTTTCACTCTGTTTTTGTTTCTCAGGATCATTTGTGGTCAAATCTGGAGAAATCACTTGCCATGTCAAGCCTTTGTCATTGCTTTTGTGCACAAACTGGCTTCCGAAGTAAAGAGTGCTATTGTCAAAGGGATCTTGACCGATGGCAGCATTCCAATTGAAGCGTAAAGTTACTTCAGGATCTGGATGTGTTGGTCTTACCAAGTAGTTATTGCCTGTTTTCCAGTCATAGCGGGAAACATATCCTTGTTGACTCATGGCATAACCATAGCGAGAATCGTCTAGATCGGGGACAACGTCAAAACCATCACCAAAGGCAATTTCTTGCCAATAGGAATTGCGAATTCCTTGTACGCGCCAGGTGTAGGCCGGCCCGCGCCAAGAACCATTGTCTTGCATTCCTCCGTAAACATTATACGGGATTTCATTGTCTACACTAATATGATAGAATTGTGCTACAGGAATATTCCCTACAAAACGCCATGACTTCCCTCCGTCTCGGGTAATGTTAAGTCCCCCGTCGTTTCCATCGATCATAAAATCGCCATCTTCTGGATGAATCCACCAAGCGTGGTGATCTGGATGTACGCCATTACTTACCCCATAAGCAGGCATTAACTGTTTGAAATTTCTCCCGCCATCTTCAGAAACATTAACATAAGTAAAGACCGAATAGAGTCGGTTTTCATTCTTTGGATCTACACGGATATCGGAATAATAAAAAGGTCGGTTGCCAATATCATCTTTATCATTGATCTTTTGCCATTTTTCACCTCCATCAATAGATTTATACAAGGCATTCTTTTTGGCTTCAATTAAAGCGTAAACGATATTGGGTTTATTTTTTGCAATGGCCAAACCAATACGGCCTAAATTCCCTTTAGGCAAACCGTCCTCATCGGTTTTTTCCTTCCAATTCTCTCCCCCATCATAGGAGACAAAAAGGCCGCTACCTTCACCGCCAGAATTAAAGAACCAAGGATCGCGTTTGTGTTCCCACATGGCAGCGATTAATTTGTTTGGGTTAGTGGGATCCATAACGAGATCTGCTGCCCCAGTTTTTTGGTTTTGGTATAAAATTTTCTTCCATGACTTACCGCCATCAGTGGTTTTATAGATTCCACGTTCTGGATGAACACCCCAAGGAGATCCAATGGCTGCGACATAAATAGTATTGGGCTGTGTGGGGTCGATGATAATACGATGGATATGGCGCGTTTTTGTTAACCCCATCGCCTGCCACGTTTTTCCACCGTCTAAAGATTTATAAATTCCATAACCTCCATTAAGGCTGTTGCGTGGATTTCCTTCTCCTGTTCCTACCCAGATGACATCTGGATTTGATTGTTGTATCGCTAAAGCGCCAATGGATGCGGTAGGCTGATCGTTAAAAATAGGGTTCCATTCGATCCCACCACTCACCGATTTCCAAACTCCACCTGAGGCTGTTCCAACATAAATGATTTCTGGTGCACTATTCACCACATCGATGGTTGTAACACGTCCACTCATTCCGCCTGGACCAATATTACGCGCAGGGGTATTTGATAACCATTTCGGGGCTACTTCTTGTGCCAAAGTAATTGTTGCACAAAAAAGAAAGAGGAAGGCAAAAAATTGTTTTTTCATAGCATATTTATAGACCGACAAGATATACATTCTTCTGCTTATTTGAGGAAAAGACAAAAAAAAAGCCCTTCAATAGAAGGGCCCTAAACAAACAAATAATTTAGAACTATGATGTGATAACAATTAGCTCTGCTTGCGCATGAATTTTTTGTTGCATTTTAGCAATTTCCATTGGGCGATAACCATCGACACCAACAGTACTTAAACGCGCTCCAAGCCTTACTAATAAGTTGATCATTTCTGCATTGTCATTTTCAACAGCATGAATCAACAATGTTTTTCCATTGAACAATTCATTTGGGTTAATTTGACGTGCCTTGATGACCTGCGTAATAAAATCAAAATCGTCTTGCGCGATGGCGGTAATGACTTGTTCTGCAGTAATTTCGTTGGCAACTGGAGAAGTTGCATTGATTGAGACTGAAATCAGTAAAAATAAAATTAGGTTTTTCATAATGGTGATTTTAAGCATGTGGGATTAACGATTAACACAAGGCAAATTTACGCCGCCTTTTGACTATTTCAATAGGATTTAGACAAAGGAGGGTACGAATTATCAAACTCTAATTTGCAAACGATTTAAATTGACAAGTTGTCTGTTTTTCTTTCTTGAAATTGCCATTATCACAACACAAAAAAAAGGGGTAACATTGCCTTAATACTGTGTTGATACTTTGGATAGATATCGCAATTATCTCGCTGATCATTTGGCCATAAAAAGGCGTTTTTCTCTTCTCATTAAGCCGTTAAATTCGCAACGAGATGCTTCCCCATATTTTCAATTATAAAAACTTTGTTTTCAATAAAATCTTGAGGAAAATTCATAAGTGGTTAAAATTTTATATTTTTAAAGAAATCATAAATCAATTTAAAATGAAAAAATTACTCTTCGGCTTATTGGCATTTAGCTGTATTACGCTTTATGCACAAAAACAAATTTCCATGCACATGTATATACATGTAGCCCCTGAACACCAGGCAGAATTTGAACACCTTGAGATGGATTACTGGTCAAAAGTTGCCAAAAATGAAATTGCTAAAGGCAATATGACAGGATGGGGTTTAATGAAAAACATTGGCATTGATGCTAATTCAGGGTCGAACTACTTAATTGTAAATACCTTTAAAGATCTTGAACAAGCCTTCAAGAATCAAGCAAGTTGGGACACTAGTTTTCTCGGTGTAAAACAAAGTGATATTAGCACAGAAGACTTACGAAAAGTCGTTAGTATTCGCTGGTATCAAAATGAAATGGCTATTAATGGTGACAATACAAAATTCACCATCTTTAACTATGCGCGTCCGAAGAATGTCGCTGCTTTTATTAATGAAAATAAATCCTTGTGGAAAAACATCCATCAAAGCATGCAAAAGACTACTAAACTAGACAGCTGGGGTGTACACACGCGTATTCACCCACAAGGCGTAGCGAGTAAAGCTGCTATATTTACACGAGATGGATTCTCAAACTTATATGATGCAATGAATTATCTTCGCTATAAAGACAACAATCCATACCAAAAAATGACTTCAAAATCTAAAATGAATGAAATTTTACCTAATGGTTTTGGCTACACGCTTATCAGGGAAACCTTATTATGGGTTAATTGATATTGAAAAAAATCAGCCCCCAATTAAAAAGCATCTAAATAAGGTTTAGATGCTTTTTTTACTGAGACGCTATTTTGATTGGCCAAACGATTGGGACAATTAGATAAAATTACAATAGAAGGAAAAGTTATGGTCGTTATTAGGTCAAGTTAGGGATTACTTACCGTACGCCCCTTCTGGCGCTGGTGCCTACATTCCAAGGATTAACATCATTGCAATAATACCCCAGAATATCATGGTGGGCACATCGGGTGTATTTGCTATATATGGGGTAGTTGGGTTGCCCATAAACGCAATTCAGTTTTCACTTGCGGCAGAAATAAAAATGAAAAAAGCCGCCAAATAAACTTGGCGACTTTTGTGGGTGTTGAGGGATTCGAACCCCCGACCTCTACCCTGTCAAGGTAGCGCTCTAAACCAACTGAGCTAAACACCCCGGATGGCGAAGATACAAATTCATGTAAAAAATCATTCGTAAATAGGACAATAAAATGCATCCTAAAAAACATTCTTTGTTTGTATTTTTATAACAGATATAAATAAATTTGTTAAAATAATAGCTATGAAAATTGGAACGCCCAAAGAAATTAAAAACAACGAATTTCGTGTTGGCTTAAATACGGCCAGCATTTGCGCATTAAAACAAGAAGGACACGAATTGTTTGTCGAAACGGGCGCAGGTCTTGGCAGTGGCTATACCGATGAAGCTTATCAAGCGGCTGGGGCAACCATTTTAAAGAGCGCAAAAGAAGTCTATAAAACCGCCGAGATGATTGTAAAAGTAAAAGAACCACTAGCGGCAGAATACGACCTTATCCAAGAAGGACAAATTCTCTTTACCTATTTTCATTTTGCCGCTTCCCTATCGCTCACCAAAGCAATGTTAAAAAGAAAAGCCATTTGCATTGCCTATGAAACGGTTGAGGATGATCAAAAACGACTCCCTTTGCTAACACCTATGTCTGAAGTTGCCGGAAGAATGTCCGTACAACAAGGGGCGAAATATTTAGAGAAACCCAAAGGTGGAAAAGGAATCTTAATGGGGGGTGTGCCAGGTGTGAAACCTGCCAATGTGATGGTAATTGGGGGTGGCGTTGTAGGCACCGAAGCGGCAAAAATGGCAGCAGGCCTAGGCGCAAAGGTGAATCTATTGGACATCAATCTCGATCGCTTGCGCTATCTCAGTGAGGTTCTCCCTCCAAATGTCACCCCTTTATATTCAAGTGAAGAGACCATTGTAAATCTTTTAAATGACGTTGACTTAATCATTGGAGCTGTACTTATTCCCGGGGCAAAAGCCCCCAAAATTATCCGGAAAGACATGTTGGCTAAAATGGACCCTGGAACCGTACTGGTAGATGTCGCAGTAGATCAAGGAGGCTGTTTTGAAACCTGTCAAGCCACTACCCATGAATCGCCTACTTTTTCAATAGAAGGAATTGTTCATTACTGTGTAGCTAATATTCCAGGAGCTGTTCCCATGACTGCGACAAATGCCTTGAACAACGCTAGCCTTCAGTTCACCAAAATGCTTGCAAACAAAGGGTGGGAAAAAGCTTGTCGAGAAAATGACGCACTGCGAAAAGGACTTAATCTTGTTAAAGGCAAAGTTGTATATATGGCCATTGCAGATACATTTGCACTACCCTTTTATGAGAATGCCATATGATTCCGTAATTTTAGGCGATTGAAATCACTTATGATTGTAGCACTAGAAAAGATTGTCGGTCAAAACAATGTTTTGGCCCACGGAGAAGAAACCTCCAGGTTTACGCATATCTGGAAAACAGACATACCCCTGCAGGCCCTTGCCGTAGTTTTTCCCAAAAGCACTGAAGAACTCTCTGCAATAATGCAGCTATGTCATCAAGAAGAACAAGAGGTCGTCGTACATGGTGGCTTGACAAATCTTGTGGGTGCTACCCAAACCGAGAAAAAACAACTGGTCATTTCTTTAGATAAGATGAATCAAATTGAAGAGATTGATGAAAAAAGCAGAACCATCACTGTACAAGCGGGCGTTATTCTCGAAAATGCCATTGATGCAGCTGCAGAAAAAAATCTATTTCTCCCCTTGAGTTTTGGCGCAAAAGGCTCTGCTCAAGTGGGCGGAGTAGTCTCTACAAACGCAGGTGGACTTCGGGTTTTCCGTTATGGTATGACCCGCCAAATGGTGCTTGGACTGGAAGCTGTCTTAGCCGACGGAACCATTATTTCCTCCCTTAAAAAGATCATTAAAGACAATTCTGGTTATGACCTAAAACAGCTTTTTATTGGGGCAGAAGGAACTTTGGGTATTGTGACCAAAGTCGTCTTTAGGCTCCAAGAAAAACCGCAAAGCCGTTCTTCTGCCGTTGTTGGGATAAATGACTACGAAAAAGTCATTCAAATGCTCAAGTTCATGGAAAAAGGTCTTGCCGGCACCCTAACAGGATTTGAATTAATGTGGCAACGCACTTATCAAGCAATGACCCAACCCCCTTCTGCATACACAGCTCCCCTGCCAGATCATTACACCTACTATGTTTTTATTGAATGCCTGGGCAGTAACGCAGAAAATGATTTTAACCGATTGGAAGAATTAATTGGAGTGGCCCTTGAAAATGGTCTTGTTGAAGATGGGGTTTTAGCCCAAAGCGAAAGAGAGCTTCAAAGTATTTGGAAAATTCGGGAAGATGTTAGTGTTTTAGCCGATCAAGCGCAATACGACCAGCACTTCGACATTAGCTTACCCATTCCAGTGATTGGAAAAGAGGTTGATCGTGCCATTGAAAAATTAGAAAAGTTAGACTTCGTCGAAAAAATCTTTCCATTTGGCCATGTGGCCGATGGAAATATTCATTTTATTATTGGGAAAAAAGACAATTCACCAGAAATTATCGAAGCAATTAATGCCATTATTTATGCTGAATTGGCCCAACACAAAGGGTCTGTCTCTGCAGAACACGGTATTGGTTTAGACAAAAAAGCCTATCTCTCCACCTCTAGAACAGCCAATGAAATTGCATTAATGCGCCTTTTGAAAAAAACCTTAGATCCGAAAGGGATTTTAAATCCAGGAAGAATTATCAATCTTTAATCCTCTTCTTTGAGCTTGATCGTTAAGTTCCTAATGTTCAAATTATAAGGATAACGCACATGCTGAATAACATATTTAGGCGTGCTTGTGCGGTCCAAAGGATCAGCGTTATTGTCCAATTCAGTTTGATCTAAATAACCATCACCATCATCGTCATCATCTACACTATTCCCTATGCCGTCACCGTCTAGATCTAGATCTACAGTGGCAGAAGAAGTCGTGCTTGAGGAAGTACTTGAAGTTGAAGAAGAAGTTGTACTTGACCCAGAACTGGAAGGAGCACTTGGAATAGGGTCAAGCGGGAAAGGGATCAATTTATTGATTAAAGCTTGTGGTTCCTTTACCATACGAATGGTAAAACTTGATTTAGAAGGAAGGTCTAAACTAACGTGCTCAAAAAATTCCTCATTAATACGCGAAGCAATCCAGATAGGAATGCCATCATATTCAATTGAGAAACGTTTTGCCCCAGGATAAACGGTGGGCGATTCAATACGTAAATCTTCAGGTGTTGCTTCATCATAGGGAAGATATTCGGCAACGGAAGGGGAACTTAAAGCGGTTTCTGTAACACTGTCCTCATCAACATAAATAACAGATTGGCGCTCTAATTTATAGTCGAATTCTAAAACCAGGTTATTTTTAGGGAAATCTTCAAATGATTTACTCACTTCGACTTTATGTGGGGAACTATAAGGAACAATTAACCAATTTCCATAGGGATTACCTTCGGCATCAGTGGGCTGATCAAAATCTGTTGAAAGCGTATCTGAACCTGTCCTTGACCATAGTGCAGCATCATTTTCACCAACCCCTAAATCATCTTTGTAATATATTTCAATGAAATTATCGTAATAACGGCTATCGCTGTCTTCGGTATTATAAACCTTTAAACCCACGTCATAACGGCCAAAAGCGTTGTACTCGACCGTCTCTGTCACCTCGCTAATTGTATCATTGGTAACTGCACCTGGAAAGCGCCAAACAAGACTATCAATATTGCTAGCAGAAGCGATAAAACTAACACTAAAGCTTGGGGAACCTGTGTTTGTATTGACCCCTACTGTTCTTGAAGTAGAAATAAAAGAAGCGGAAAGATTACCGGTATTTTCCCAGTTGGGATTAAGGGTGTTTTGCTGTGCATTAGGCGGTTCATACATAGGGGGAACACAGCCTACCCAAAGGGCAAGTACAAAAACAAACAAACTACCTAACTGCTTCCAATTCATAGGCCAAAAATAAGTTTTATTTTAAATATATATAGTGTATAATTAAATTCAATAAAAAAAGGCCCATAAAATGGGCCTTTACAATTTAAATGAATACGCTTAAATTAAGCCGCATTTTCCTTTTTAATAAGGTTTAATGCAGAACCTTCTTTAAACCATTCAATCTGTTGTGCGTTATAGGTGTGATTGGCCATGATAGTGTCTTTAGACCCATCTGCGTGTACTACCTCAACGGTGATTTGCTTTCCGGGAGCAAAGGCTTTTAAATCCACAAAGTTGAAGGTGTCATCTTCTTGAATAAGGTCATAATCTGCCTCATTTGCAAAAGTGATTCCCAACATTCCTTGCTTCTTTAAGTTGGTCTCGTGGATACGGGCAAACGATTTTACTAAAACTACTTTTACGCCTAAGAAACGAGGCTCCATTGCCGCGTGTTCTCTAGAAGAACCTTCTCCATAGTTGTGGTCTCCCACAACAACTGTTTCAATTCCAGCAGCTTTGTATTCGCGTTGCACATCTGGTACTCCACCATACTCCCCAGTCATTTGATTTTTGACAAAGTTTGTTTTTTGATTATATGCGTTAACTGCACCAATCAAGCAGTTGTTAGAAATATTATCCAAATGTCCGCGGAAACGCAACCATGGACCAGCCATTGAAATGTGGTCGGTTGTACATTTTCCATGTGCTTTGATTAAGAGTTTAGCCCCTGTTAGGTTACTACCATCCCATGGTTGAAAAGGAGATAATAATTGTAAACGTTCAGAAGTCTCGTTCACTTTAATCTGAACAGAAGATCCATCTTCTTCTGGAGCGAGGTAACCATTTTCTTTTACATCAAATCCTAAAGGTGGAAGCTCTGCACCAGTAGGCGCATCTAACTTAACCTCTTCTCCATTTTGATTGATCAACGTATCATTTACTGGATCAAAATCTAGGCGACCTGATATGGCAACTGCTGCGACCATTTCTGGTGATGCAACAAAGGCATGGGTATTTGGGTTGCCATCATTACGCTTAGAAAAGTTTCTATTAAAGGAATGAATAATCGCGTTTTTCTCTTGTTTATCTGCTCCTTCACGTGCCCATTGACCAATACATGGTCCGCAAGCATTCGTAAAGATTTTAGCATTTAAATCTTCAAAAATATCCAAAAGTCCATCGCGTTCTGCCGTATAACGCACCTGCTCTGAACCTGGGTTAATTCCAAATTCAGCCTTAGTGACTAAGTTTTTCTCAACCGCTTGTTTGGCAATCGATGCAGCACGTGCTAAATCTTCATAAGAAGAGTTGGTACAAGAACCGATTAATCCCCACTCAACTTTAAGTGGCCAATCGTTTTCTTTTGCTACTTGACTCATATCACTTACTTGGGTTGCTAAGTCTGGCGTAAATGGCCCATTGATATGTGGCTTTAAAGTATCCAAGTCAAGCTCAATTACTTCGTCAAAATATTGTTCTGGATTAGCATATACTTCTGCGTCAGCTGTTAAGTGCTCTTTTACAGCATTTGCTGCATCGGCAACATCATCACGCCCTGTAGAACGCAAGTAACGCTCCATTGACGCGTCATATCCAAAGGTAGAAGTAGTTGCTCCAACTTCTGCTCCCATGTTACAGATGGTTCCTTTCCCTGTACAAGACATGGCTTCGGCCCCTTCTCCAAAATATTCTATAATTGCGCCGGTACCACCTTTAACCGTTAGGATACCCGCTACTTTTAAAATAACATCTTTTGGCGCAGTCCAACCGTTTAATTTTCCCGTTAGTTTTACCCCAATTAATTTTGGAAATTTCAATTCCCAAGGCATATCTGCCATAACATCTACAGCATCTGCCCCTCCAACACCAATTGCCAGCATTCCCAGTCCACCTGCGTTAACGGTATGTGAATCTGTTCCAATCATCATGCCTCCTGGGAAAGCATAGTTTTCTAGAACAACCTGGTGAATAATCCCAGCGCCTGGCTTCCAAAATCCAATCCCGTATTTATTCGAAACAGACTCTAAAAAGTTAAATACCTCAGCAGAGGTAGAGTTTGCAGATTTTAAATCTACTTCAGCTCCAGATTTTGCTTGGATTAAGTGGTCACAATGAACTGTTGTTGGTACAGCGACTTTTTGTTTCCCAGCCTGCATAAATTGCAATAAGGCCATCTGTGCCGTAGCATCTTGGCAAGCAATTCTATCTGGCGCAAAATCAACATAATCTGCCCCTCTTTTGTAAGAGCGATCGGATTTTCCATCCCATAAGTGAGAATATAAAATCTTTTCAGACGCAGTTAAAGGTTTCCCTGTTAATTTTCTTGCTTCAGCAACACGATCTTCTAATCGTGCATAGACTGCTTTGATCATTTCAATGTCAAATGCCATAATCCTTTTGATTTAATTTGGACAAAATTACGAAATTAAGTTTTTAGAATTCTTCTGTATTATAGATTTAATTGATGTTTCAAAAAATTCTACAAATCCCACTAGATGTGTTTAAAATCAAAGTAAAAAGTAGCCCTGTGTTATAAATCACACTTCTCAACTTTCATTAAAAGAAAATAGATCGCACCCTTTTTGAGTGTTTCTAAGAAATAAAGTATCTTTTGAAGATCAAATTAAGAGATCGTGAGTGAATTATTTCAAAAATACAAAGGGCTATTGTTAGTCTTCTTTTTAGGCCTTTTCATCAGTTTTGTCGACAGCTTTATCCTGAACGGAACCTTTCAAGGGGTCGAAGAATACAAACACTTTATATACATCGGGGTGCTTTTAATTGGACTAGCGGTGGTGTTAAGCATTTTACTCAAGGAAGGGCCGGCCAAAGAATAAGCCTTATCTTTACCCAAAAAAATGCACTATTTTTCTAAAGAAAACATTGACGCTTTAGCGGTACGCTATAAAAACAATTTAATCAACAGTATTTCAGGCTATAAATCGGCTAATCTTATTGGCACGAAAAACAAAGCAGGAAAGAGCAATCTCGCGGTTTTTAATTCTATTGTTCACTTGGGAAGTAATCCAGCGCTATTGGGCTTTATTCTTCGTCCAACTACTGTGCCCAGACACAGCTACCAAAACATGAAGGATTCGGGAGTTTTTACCATCAACCATATTAGTGAAAGTCAAATAGAAGATGCCCACCACACTTCGGCCAAATATCCAGACGGAGTTTCTGAGTTCGACCAAACGAATCTTAAAGAGGAATACAAAGCAGACTGTTTGGCGCCATTTGTTAAAGATGCGCCAGTACAAATCGCTTGCCGTTATGTTAACGACTATCTTATTAAAGAAAATGACACCCTTTTAGTGGTTGGTGCCGTTGAACATTTATTTGTTCAAGACGAAATGCTCCTCGAAGACGGCTATGTGCAATTAGATAAAGGAAAGGTTGTAACGGTCAATGGTATAGACGGTTATGCCTTACCCCAACTACTCGCACGTTTTCCTTATGCCCGACCAAAAGAATAAGCATGGAATTTATTTCAAACGCTCTTTATGACTATGTTGTGGCTCACTCTCAAGAAGAGCCCCCATTACTCGCCGATCTTACGCGAGAAACACATTTGAAAGTGTTGCAACCGCGCATGCTAAGCGGACCATTACAAGGCCGGTTTTTAAGTGTTTTGGCCAAACTTTTACAACCCAAAAAAATACTCGAAGTAGGAACTTTTACCGGTTATGCCACCCTTTGTTTGGCCGAAGGCCTCCCAAAAGACGGCCAAATTGACACCCTTGACAAGAACGAAGAACTGGTCGATTTTCAACGTGCTTTTTTTGATCGCTCGCCCTGGGGAAAACAAATTCAACAGCATTGCGGAAATGCCATCGATATTATTCCCACATTAGAAGGAGGATATGATCTGGTTTTTCTGGATGCAGATAAGAAAAATTACCTCAATTACTTGGACCTATTAATTCCTAAAATAAAACCCGGGGGACTCCTCCTTTCAGATAATGTTTTGTGGAGTGGAAAAGTCTTAGAAGAAACACAAAAAAACGATCGGGATACCGCAATTTTAAAAGAATTCAATCAAAAGCTAGCCACGCATCCTAATTTTGAAACAGTCCTGCTCCCTTTGCGCGATGGCCTAACCCTTAGTCGTAAAATCTAACCTTTGCGCTTAACAGAATTGGTTAACTGATCAAAACCCTCTTTTACTTGGTCCATTTCTTTTTTGAGATCTGCACCCAATTCTTTGGTAGGGTCAATATCTGCTGACTTTTGGATCTCAGATTTGATCTCATTCGTGGCTTGTTTTACTTGGGTAATCCCCTTTGCCAGACCTTTAGCAATGGAAGGGATTTTATCGGCGCCAAAAATAAGGAGAACGATAAAAAAGATAAAGACGATTTCTGCACCAGAAATAAATAACATGACCTGTGTTTTTGTCAAAGATAAACCAAAAAAAAAGCAGCGAAAAATATCGCTGCTTTTTACTTTCTACAAAAGGACTATTTTAACCTTTTACCTTGTTTTTAAATTTGTCAAAATCAGAGTCAGCCTCTTTCTTTGGCCATGCATTGTTATTTAAATTAACATCTGCAGTAGCGGCATCAGGATCGATTGTTACGCCAATTAATTCTTTATTTGTGGTCAATAACTTCTTTACAGAAGCATCATTTTTACGCCAAACTTGTACCGGATAGGTGATGCGTTCTGAAGTCCCATCAGCATAACTATATTCCGCGATAATCGGCATTACAATTCCACCTGGCTTTTCAAACTCTACTTCATAAAAATACTTGGGTAAGGTTTTGCCTTCTTCTAGGTTTTCTGCTAAAACAGTAGAATGATCTGTAAATTCCCCTTCAGCTAAAGAAGCATCAAATGCTTCGCTGTCGCCAGCAACCATAAAGACAGAGGGACCTAGGTCATCGGCAGTCATCCCATATTTGGCTAAAAGTTCATTGACTTCTTTGCTTGGGGTAGGAGAAACATAATAGCGTTTCACTGCTTTTACACCTATATCTACAACATCGGTTGAATAGAACCAACCTCTCCAAAACCAATCTAGATCTACCGCTGATGCGTCTTCCATGGTACGGAAGAAGTCTTCGGGGGTGGGGTGTTTAAACATCCAGCGTTGTGAATAGGTTTTAAACGCAAAATCAAAGAGCTCTTTCCCCATGATTGTTTCCCTTAAGATATTCAGTGCAGTTGCCGGTTTTCCATAAGCGTTAGGACCTAATTGAAAAACATTTTCTGGGTTAGACATAATAGGGCTAATAAAGTCTTGATCGCCCGACATATAACGTACAATCTTTGCTGGATCGCCTCGTCTTGAAGGATAATTCTCTTCTAATTCTTGTTCAGTAAGGTATTGCATAAAGGTATCTAAACCTTCGTCCATCCATCCCCATTGGCGTTCATCAGAATTGACAATCATGGGGAAATAGTTGTGCCCAACTTCGTGAATAATTACACTAATCATTCCGTATTTTGTTCTGTCAGAATAGGTCCCGTCTGGATTTGGACGCCCATAATTCCAACAAATCATAGGGTACTCCATTCCTTGATTTTTGGCATGAACAGAAACGGCTTTCGGATAAGGATAATCAAACGTATATTTTGAATATACTTCTAAAGTGTGGGCAACCACACGCGTAGAATATTCTTCCCATAAAGGATTTCCTTCTTTTGGATAAAGAGAAGAAGCAATTTTATTTTTTCCACCAACTTTAACCGCCATCATATCCCAGATAAAACGCCTTGAAGTGGCAAAGCCAAAATCACGAACATTGTTGGCAATAAAACGCCAAGTCTTTTTCTTGGTGGCTTTAACTTTCTCTTTTTCAATTACCTCATCTTGGGTAACAATCATCACTGGATTATCAAAGGTTTTTAAGGCCTTTTTATAGCGCTGATAGGCTGTTTTCGTAAGTACCTCTTTTGGGTTTTGAAGGGTACCTGTCGCTTCCATAACATGGTCTTCAGGTACGGTAATATTAACTTCATAGTTTCCGAAGTTTAAGGCGAATTCGCCATTACCCCAGAATTGATAGTTTTGCCATCCTTCTACATCATTGTAAACGGCAAGGCGAGGAAAAAACTGTGCAATTACATAAGCACAGTTGTCGTCTTCTTCAAAATATTCATAACCCGATCGCGCGCGATCTGTAACATGGTTGTTGATTTTATACCACCATTTAATGGAAAAAGTGAGTTGTTGACCACTGGCCAAGGGGGTAGGCAAATCTACCCGCATCATGGTTTGGTTAATGGTGTAACGCAACGGACGCCCGTTTATATCTTTTACAGCTTCAATGTTAAAGCCACCGACAAATTTCTCTCCTGTAAATTCAGCAACGAAAGGATCAACCCGCTTAAAACTTGGGGCGCCAGAAGGATTTTTCGCTCCTTCCATGTCGTTTTCATTGCGAATATTTTGATCCAATTGAACCCATAAATAAGGCAAAGCATCAGGAGAATTATTGGTATAGGTGATGGTTTCGTTTCCGTATAGCTTGGTATTCTCATCGTCTAATTCGATGTCCATTTTATAATCCACCTGCTGCTGATAGTAATCTACACCGGGTGCGCCAGAGGCTGTTCTAAAGCGATTTGGTGTGGCGAACTCTTCATACAATTGCTTGAATTTATTGTTGTTCTTATGCCCTTTTATCGCTGTAGCGTCTTGTGCAGAAACCACTATCGATAAAAGCATCAAGATTGCGGCAAATTGGTACTTTTTCATTCTCTCAAAAATTTAAATTGAGGTTAAATATAATCCAAATTTTACTTTTTCAAAGCCTAAAATCAAAGGCTGTTTGCCGGTCAGATAAAAGAAAGCTTTTCTTTTGATTCGGGGTTGTTAAATGGATGATGTTTTGCTGGTTTTCGAGAAAATCAATTAAGAAGGTAGCAGAGAGGTCAAAACGCTTGAAATCGCTTGACAGCGGAAGAATCTCGGCATAAACCACCAGTAAATCGTCTTGGTATTCTCGTCCTAAATAGTGTATTTTTTGCGGTTCTCCGTCTAGGGAAACAAGTAAATTACGCAAGTAGAAATCTTTGACAAAGGCATCAATCTCTTCCGGCTTAGTATCTGGATGGAAAACCACTTTTTGACCTGTTTCCGCTTCCATTAAGGCCTCTATATCTTCTAAAAAAAAACGTGTGGTAAGTTGTATTTGCTGCTTTTCTGGAAGCCATTTAATTGTGGTCGTACTCAAATAATAATCGTGCTGCAGGCCAATTGAAGCCAACAAGAAAAGTAGTATAATTCCTTTAATTTTCATCGTACTGTTGTTGCTTAAATTGGTCAAAGGCCTTCACGACATCATCATGTCGATTTTTCTTAAAAAGGGCTATCAAATCGGTGTTTTCTGAACAACCCAAGACAAAATCATAGACCTCATCGGGGGAGAGCAAATAATTTTCTGTAAAGAAATAAAGGCCATAAAACTTAATAATGGTGTAAACAGAAGCAAACTGTGCATCTAATTTTCGCCTCTTCTTAAGTTTTTTATAATAACCCGAAAGATGCTTGTAAACTGCATCAATATTTATCCCCCCAGAAATGGGCAATAAAAGAGTAGATAAAATAAGGCTCTTCCCTGAGACGATTTTCTCTTTTCGAACTCCTTTATAACCGGGAATCCCCACATCATCAAAATTAATTGAAGGTTTAACATTGGCTAAGTCGCTCGAGAGGCTACCGCTTAAGTTATGCGGCTTTACAACCACCTCGTCTAGCTCATTGATAAAAGCTTCTAAATAAACCGTGATTTGATCTAACGCAAAAAGTTCTTCTGTTATTACTAACGCTCGTTTTTGGTATTGCACCCCAGAAAAAATCAATCTTTCTCCTTTCGCTACTGAGATTTCAAAAAAACCATTGATGTCGGTGATTTCTGCTAGACCACGGTCTGCGTTAATGACATGAATTCCTGCAACAGCAAGGCTGGGATGGGCCACTTTCCCGCTAAGCAATTTATATTTTTGCGCTGTTAAAATACTGGTAAACAGAAGTAAAGAAAGCAATAAGAGCCTTTTCTGTTTCAACGAATCTTCTTTTTGTATTTTTCGCTTTCGCTGTATAAAAATTCAATCAACTGAAACTCTTTGTCTTTTTTCAGCAAACGATCAGAGGGTAGATTTTGATCCATTTCTGTTAAAAAGCCAATGAGCTCGTCTGCACCTAGTCCTAAGTCTTGGGTGAAAAAACTTTCTTCAAAAATAAGGGGCAATACCCTCGAGGGGACTAATTTTCTCGGAGCAGTTTTATCGTTTGACTGAATCGCTTTTGCTAATAATTTGGCCACATTGACAAGGTTTAGGCCATTGACCAGTTGCCCATCTCGCATGATGGTATTTTCTATTTTGGTAGACTTGTCTTGAGAATAGTCAACCTTAGCAAACTCTTCTTTCTTTAGATCAAGAAATTTTTGCGTGTTCTCAGGCCCAACGACAATTTCATCTAAGATATTGATGCGTTCTTTCACTTCAACTACCAAGCGATTTTTTTGAATGATTTCTGGGGTTATTGTCAAGGTCTTAATGCGAAATTGAACAGAAGAAAATAGGATCTCATCGCCTGCTTTGGCCAACAACTCAAATTCCCCGTCACCATCTGTAATGGTATTGGTTTGAGCGGTATTATTAACCACATTTGCTGCAACCACATTTACATTTCTGTACAAGAGCCTGCCCTTGAGCAATTGTCTTTTTTGTTGTGCAAAAACAAGCGTAAAACTGACCATTAAAACGAAAGTGAACCAATATTTCATGCTTTAAAAATAGGAATAATCAACCTAAATATAGGGCCTTAAGGCGTTAATTATTTCGTTAATAAGGAGGGAAGAAAAATGAGCGGGAGACCGGGTTCGAACCGGCGACATTCAGCTTGGAAGGCTGACGCTCTACCAACTGAGCTACTCCCGCATTAATACAAATATAGTATTTCTTTTAAAAATACTTAGCGAAATGAAACCCGATGATGTTAAACCCTTCCTTGTAATAAAATTTATGAGAAGGAGCATTTTGGACATAAGTATTCAACTCTATGGCTTCACAGCCTTTTTTCTTGGCGTGCTTTTCGATAAAAGCAAACAATCCGTTTCCAACTCCTTTTGAACGATAATCTGGATGGATATATACATGGTCTGTCTCACAACTTTTTCCGGCATAATGACGGGTTTGATACCAAAGCCCCGTGACGCCCATCAATTTATCTTGATCAAAAATCCCAACGCATTCATAGTTTTGTGTAAACATTTCTTCAAAACGCTTTTGAAGAATTTGATCGGGAAATTTATGCGAGGTAAAATCCTGAATCAGTGGAATAATGGCTGGAATGTGGGTGGAATCTAAAAGGGAAAAATGAATGTTCATGTACAATATTACAAAAAAACGTACGGGCTAATCGCTTGTTTTGTGGATTAACCCTTAATTTAGACTGTGATGATGGAATGTGAAATAAAAGCGATTTCTGCCGAAAAAACCCATGCAGTAAGACACCCTGTGCTACGTCAAGGTCGTCCTATGGAAAGCTGTCTGTTTTCAGGAGATAATAAACTGACCACAATTCATTTAGGCGCGTATATCGATTCAGCGCTTGTAGGGGTTTTATCCGCATACCAAAACGATCATCCTCATTTAAAAGCTAAAAAAAGCCATCAAATAAGGGGCGTTGCGGTTCTTGAAAAATTTCATCGGCAAGGGATTGGGCAACGCTTAATGCTGCATATCGAAACCCATTTGCAACAAAACGGAGTTGACTTAATTTGGCTAAATGCCCGCGAAACTGCCCTTGCCTTTTATACATCATTGGCCTATACCCAAACGGGAACGGCTTTTGATATTGCAGAAATTGGAAAACACTATTGTTTTTATAAAATGATACAATGACAAAATACAGCTTACTATTCTTGGCCTTTTTAATGGGGCAAAACCTTATTGCACAAACAACTCCTTTCATAGCAGACGATGTTTTATTGGGGAAAACAACATTGTCTAGTAACAGCTTAAACTATAGCTTACTGCCGGAAGTAGCACTAGCATTTCAAAGCATGCAACAAGCAGCAAAAAAAGACAGCATTGAACTTAATATTGTTTCTAGTTTTAGAAGCTATGCAGCGCAAAAAAGGATTTGGAACAGAAAATACAAGCGCTTTACCAGCGAGGGGTACAGTGGTCCTGAAGCCATCGCTAAAATTATTGAATATTCTACACTTCCAGGAACATCAAGACATCATTGGGGAACAGATATTGATCTAATAGATGGAAGTAAAAAAGTGGCCGGGGATGTTTTACTTGAAGAACATTTTCATAGGGGTGAATACCAAAAACTTCACCAATGGATGCAAAAAAATGCTTTAAAATTTGGGTTTGAATTGGTTTATACGAAAGATAGTTTACGCAAAGGTTTTTTATATGAACCGTGGCACTACAGCTACGCTAAGATTTCAAAAAAGTACCTCACGCGTTTCAAAGAACAAGAAGTCATAAAAGCAATTGTGAAAGACAGCAGCTTACTCGGCAACGCCTTTATTTCAAAAGCGTTCTTAGCTACTTATTACCAAGACCATGTGCTTGGCATCAATGCCCGATTAAAATAAAGTATTTATTTTAATCGCATTAATTTAACTAAGCCCTCAAAACGCCTTCTTGAAATGGGCAACGAAACACCATTGCTCAATTCACAATAATTTCCAGCTCTTCTATTGATATTGATTAAAGCATTTAAATTGATTAAATAGGAGTTGTGAATACGGTAAAAATGCTCTTTGCTAAGCATGGTTTCATATTCTCCTATGGGGCGGGAAGATATAATTTTGCGCTTTTTGTCTTTTAAATAAAACTCGGTATAACGCCCTGCAGACTTTAAGTAAACAATATCCTCAAGTTGCATAAAGTCTACTCTATCCATCCCAGAAACCGTTAAATAATTTAAGGGTTGCTTGCCTAAAATTGTTTCAGACAATTGTCTGATTTGATCATTGTGCAGCAGCTCGTTTTTGCTGATGTGTTTTTCTATACGCTCTACCGCTTCAACCAACTCGCTAATCACGATGGGTTTTAACAAATAGTCTGCTGCATTATACCGGAAGGCTTTAATGGCATATTCATCATAGGCGGTGGTGAAAATAATATGGAATGAAGTCTTCTCAATATGCTCTAGTAGATGGAAAGATGTTTCCCGGTCCAAAAGAATGTCTAAAAACACCAGGTCAAAATCAGTGTTTTCAAGGGTCTCTTTGGCTTGATCATAAGTGATACATTGGGCGACTATTTCTAATGAAGGACAGTTTTTTTTGATAAAATAATGCAACAAGTCCAAGTTGTTTTTTTCATCATCCACCAATATTGTTCTTAATTTTTTCATTGTTTTTCTTTTTGTGTGTTTTGGGAAGAATTAAAGTGGCTCTTGTTCCAGATCGTTTTTTATCCTTAAAGACATCTTCTAGATAGAATTCTGACTTGGCCTTAAAAAGGTAATTGAAAACATCAATTCGCTCCTTTAAAATTTTAGTTGCCATTGATTGTGGCTTTTCTTCAGTTGTAACAGATTGCTTTATTTTTTGGGCTGTTCTTCTGCCTACCCCGTTGTCTTCTACTATAATGATCATCCTATCTCTTTTTAATTTTATTGTCAGTAAAATATAACCCGACTCATTTAAAGGTGCCAGTCCATGGGTAATGGCATTTTCAATAATAGGTTGAATCAACATAGGAGGAATCATAAAGTTTTCTTGCGCCTCAATTGAAGGCAATTCCTCTCTTAATTCAATTGGATGATTAAGACGGATATTTTGAAGGATTACATAACCCCTTAAATATTCTAATTCTTCTGCAATGGTTAAGTTTTCTGTGATGGACATTTCAAGTGTTTTACGTAAGATTTTTGAAAAAATAGCGATATAATCATTGGCCACATCTTCTCCTTTTAAAATCATAACGCTTTGGATCCCATTTAAGGTATTGTAGATAAAATGGGGGTTCATTTGCGCTTTCAGCGATTGGGATTCAAGGCGAGCAACTTGGATTCTATAGGCGTTGCGTTGTCGGGTGCGGTCAAGACCAAAGAAGGTGATCAGCATCATGGTCACCAGATTACTAACAAATAAAGGGAGGGTTTCGGTACCTTTAAAAAAGTCCATAAAAAAGCATATTACAGTAGGATATCCCTTTAAGGGACGAATGCTCAAAAGTACGGAAGTTTATTTTAATATACATATTAGATTTGGGATTTATCTATTTAGCAGATGAAAATATAAAAAAACTATTATACTTGTAATGCATTTAACTTAAAATCTTAAAACATCATGAAAAAGACCTATTACAATCCTGAAGATCTGAAAAAATTTGGCAACATTTCCGAATGGAATGAGGCACTGGGAGAAAAATTCTTTGACTACTATAGCAGTGTTTTTAAAGAAGGGCATTTGTCAGCACGCGAGAAATCCTTAATCGCATTGGCGGTGTCTCATGTAGTGCACTGCCCATACTGCATAGACGCCTATACAAAAGATGGACTTGAAAAAGGAATAGAAAAAGAAGAAATGATGGAAGCTGTTCATGTTGGTGCCGCTATTAAAAGTGGCGCAGTTCTTGTCCATGGTGTACAAATGATGAATCGTCACGATCAATTAAGCATGTAACTTATGGCCTCCAAATCGCTTAAAGCAAGACAAAATGAATTGTCCAGTACACAACGCCAGTTGGCTATTTTATCCAATGGGATTTTTAAAGATGGAAGTCTTCCTTCATTTAAAAATAAATTAAAAGCGCACAAAATTGCGCCTATTCGGCCAAAAGCCCTCAGCATTCTACAAATCAACCTGGGCTATATGTGCAATCAAGTTTGTGCCCATTGCCATGTAGACGCTGGCCCAGACAGAAAAGAGATGATGCTTGACAGCACCATGGAAGATTGCATTAAGGTAATGCAAAACCACCCTATTGAAACGGTTGACCTCACAGGAGGTGCACCCGAGATGCACCCAAAATTCAGGTGGTTTGTAGAACAAATTCGCAACAAAACAGCGGTGAAAGAAATTATTGTTCGCTCTAATCTCACCATCATCATGGCCAATAAAAAATACCATGATTTACCCCAATTCTTTGCACAACACAAAGTGCATGTCATTTCATCTTTACCCTTTTACAAAAGAAATAAAACTGACCGTCAACGCGGTTCAGGGGTATTCGACCAATCGATTAAAGCATTACAAAAACTCAATCAAGCAGGCTTTGGGAAAACCGATGCGAGCTTAGCCCTAGATTTGGTCTATAACCCCTCTGGCGCCTTTTTACCCGGAGACCAACAAGCCCTTGAAAATGATTTTAAAGTCGCCTTAAAAGAAGATTTCGGCATCGATTTTAATCAACTATTCACCATTACAAACTTACCCATAAGTCGTTTTTTAGACTACCTTATAGCATCAGAGAACTATGCTGAATATATGCACACGCTGGTGGAAGCATTTAATCCTATGGCGGTAGCAAATGTGATGTGCACCAACACCCTCTCGGTCAGTTGGGAAGGGTATTTATATGATTGTGATTTTAATCAAATGCTCGAGCTAAAAGTAGCCAGCCCACAACAACACATTCGGGATTTTAATCTAGCAGCGTTAGCGAAAAGAAACATTCAGCTTTCACAACATTGTTATGGCTGTACCGCTGGGGCAGGAAGTAGTTGTCAAGGAAGCATCGCCTAAAAAACCATCCAATGAAAAAACCCTTACTCCTGGTCTTCTGTAAAAACCCAAGCTTGGGCAAGGTCAAAACAAGATTGGCCAAAACAATCGGCGATGAAAAAGCGCTTCAGATTTACAATGCTCTTTTGGCCAAAACGGCAGCTGTACTAAAAGAATTAAGTATGGATATTTTTTTGTACTACAGTGATCAAATTGAAGAAAAGGATCTTTTCTCTGGACTTGTTACCCAAAAGAAAAGACAAAAAGGCAAGGACCTAGGGGAAAGAATGGCCAACGCCTTTCAAGACAATTTTAGTACCCACGATGCCATTGTCGTTATCGGGACAGATTTATGGACGCTTGAAAAAAACGATATTTTCGCTGCTTTTAAAGCCCTAGAAACACAGACGGCCGTAATCGGCCCTTCCTCAGACGGAGGTTATTATCTTTTGGGGCTTAAAAAATATGTCCCCCAGGTTTTTCAAGATAAAGCATGGGGAACTTCTAGCGTTCTACCACATACCATAAACGACTTAAACGCTTATGGATATCATTTGATTCAAGAGAAAAATGATGTAGATACTTTTTCAGATTTAACCCAAAACCCCACCCTAAAAGCATGCATTCAATGAACAAACAAATTAGTGAAAGCCTTGCCTTTTTAAAAGAAAAAGGCATTGAAGATCATGCCATTGGCATTGTTCTAGGAACTGGATTGGGCGATTTAATTGCGCACTTAGAAATTGAACAAGAAATCCCTTATAAAGCAATCCCGCATTTCCCAAAATCAACCATGGAATTTCACAAAGCACGTTTGCTCTACGGCACCATCAGCCAAAAAAAGGTACTTGTTTTTGAGGGCCGTTTTCACGCCTATGAAGGATTGGGATATTTTGAAATAACCTATCCTATTCGATTAATGCATGCCCTGGCAGTCAAAAATCTAATTATCAGTAATGCTGCTGGTGCAATTAATCTTGATTTTAAAAAAGGAGAAGTGATGTTAATTGAAGACCATATCAATCTACAAAGCGGCTCCCCTTTGGCAGAAAAAGGAAGCGAACAATTAGGAGAGCGCTTTGTTGACATGAGTGCGCCTTACTGCCCTGCCTTAATGACCAAAACAAAAAAAATTGCCCAAAACAACAATATCCCCCTAAATACTGGTGTTTATGTTGCCGTAACAGGGCCACAACTAGAAACCAAAGCAGAATACCGTTACCTAAAGATAATTGGTGCAGATGCAGTTGGCATGTCTACCGTGCCAGAAGTCATCGTGGCCAATCAATTAAAATTAAATTGCATCGCTTTTTCTGTTTTAACAGACGAATGTGACCCAGATCAACTAAAACCCATTAATATTGATGATATCATGGCTGCCGCCAAAAAAGCGGAACAATCTTTGATCATCTTAGTAAAAGCATTAATTTCAACCTTATAAACCCCTAATCATGAGCTATCTTGAAGTAACCAAAGACGTCTATAAAGCTGCAGCACTAACCCCCGATATAGGCCTGTGTTGCACAACAACACCTATTTGGCAATTCCCAGGACTCTCCATACCCACCATTATGCAAGAAATGAATTATGGTTGTGGTTCTACCGTTCACCCTAGAGACTTGGTCAATAATCCAAAAATCCTTTATGTCGGTGTTGGAGGCGGAATGGAACTCCTCCAATTTTCCTATTTCTCTAGACAAAAAGAAGGAGTCATCGGCATTGATGTGGTCGATGAAATGCTTGAAGCTTCCCGCAAAAACTTTATGCTCGCTGAAGCCCAAAATGACTGGTTTAAATCCGAATATGTCAGCCTAAAAAAGGGCGATGCACTTCAACTTCCCGTGGCAGACAGCACGATTGATGTCGCTGCACAAAACTGCCTCTTCAATATTTTTAAGGTAGAAGAACTTAAAAAAGCACTCCAAGAAATGTATCGGGTGTTAAAACCCCACGGAAGATTGGTCATGAGCGACCCTGTTTGCGAACAACCCATGAATCAAAACCTGCGCAATGACGAACGCCTAAGGGCTTTATGCCTTTCTGGTTCTATCCCGCTGAATGACTATGTTAAAATGCTAACAGATGTTGGCTTTGGCACCATTGAAATCCGCGCAAAAAGACCCTATCGTATTTTAGACCCAAAGCATTATCCAACAGAAGAAACCATCTTTATTGAAAGCGTAGAGGTTTGTGCCATTAAAGATCCCATGCCGAAAGATGGCCCGTGTGTTTTTACCGGGAAAGCTGCCATTTATTTTGGCAATGAAGCCTTTTTTGATGACAAAAAAGGACATGTTTTACTTCAAAATCAACCCCTGGCCATTTGCGATAAAACAGCTGGGGCACTTAAAAATATGAACCGAAACGATCTCTACATTAGTGCGTCTACCTATCACTATGACGGTGGAGGCTGTTGCTAAACTGAAACTTATGCGCCAACGAATTACACCTTTATTTCTCCTACTGTCTTTTGTCCTTTGGGGACAAAAAAACATACACGAACAATGGACTTCTGCACTAAAAAAACACGTCGACTTGCAGGGCAATGTGAACTATGCAAAATGGAAAGAAGACAGCACTTCTCTAGATCAATACATCAGTAGCTTAGAAGAAAATCCCCCCGCAGACTACTGGTCAAAAAATGATTCCCTTGCTTACTTCATCAATGCATATAATGCAGTAACGGTGAAACTAATCTTAGATCATTACCCCCTAAAAAGCATTCGAAAACTAATCACTCCGTGGCGTTTTAAACGTTTTAAATTAATGGGACAAGAAGTTTCGCTTAATCATATTGAACATGATATTTTAAGGAAAATGAAGGAACCCAGAATTCACTTTGCCATCAATTGTGCTTCTGCTTCTTGTCCGAAACTACTAAACACCGCCTTTTATGCCCACACCATGGAAGCGCAATTAGAAGCAGTGACAAAGGATTTTATCAATGATGAAAAGCGAAACAGCTTAACGGAAAATGAACTGAAAATATCACGGATTTTTCAATGGTTCGCTGGAGATTTTGGCAGTAAAAAAGAACGGCATGCTTTTATTCGAAAATACGCGCAGCAAAATATTGCTAAAAATGCTAAAGTTCGGTTTTTAGATTATGACTGGGCACTCAACGAATAAAAAGGGCATTTCAATTATTGTTCCCATTTACAATGAGGAGGAAAATCTGCCTCGATTTATAGCGCAGCTTTTTTCAGCCTTAAAAGAAAAGCATCACCAAATTATTTTTGTCGATGGTGGCAGTCAAGACAACAGCTGTAAAATTGTTCTAGCCACACCTTACTGCACACTGATTAAATCAGAAAAAGGACGGGCAAAACAAATGAATGCTGGAGCGAAAAAAGCACTTTATCCGCTCTTGTATTTTCTACATGTAGACTGTATTCCGCCTCAAGATTTTGATGCAATTTTACACCGTGAACACCAAGCAGGACGAAAAGCAGGAAGTTTTCAAATGCGCTTTGACCACGATCATTTTGCCTTAAATTGGGCTGCTTATGCCACAAAATTTAATAACCCACTGTGTCGAAGTGGTGACCAATCACTTTTTGTTGACAGCACCCTATTTAATCAACTCGGTGGGTTTAATGAAGCCTATATTATTTGTGAAGATGTAGAATTGATTGACCGACTCTATAAAGCAAACGCTTTTTATGTCTTCCCCCAAACCATTATTACCTCGGCACGTAGATTTAAAGAAAACGGGGTTTTACGCCTACATTTTCACCATGGAATTATTCACCTTATGCGCTATTTGGGCGTAAGCCCAGATAGATTGTATCGCTATTATTCACGTTTTGTGAAATAGTTACGCAAAACCGCTTCTGCTGGTTTATTTTGTGGACTAAAGCCCGTATGATGCATTCCCCCAGCATTGGTATGATCTGGAAACCACTGCCAAATAAAACCACCCTTCCACCAAGGTTTTGGCATAAATTCCGCCAATAAAGCCGCTAAAGCCATGGCTTGCATTTCTGAATCAAATGGCTGCTGTTGCACGCTGTAATCCCATGGACGACTCAAGGGATCGGCAATACTGCGGTACCCCATTTCGGTAAAAAGAACAGCCTTGTTTTCGCGTTCGCTCAATTGGGCCATTTGTGTACTGGCGTTTGCCCATCGTTTTTGAATGGAGGCGATCGTTGTTGGTAAATCTCCTTTTAAAGGGAAATAAGCATTGATTCCTATATAATCTAGGGCATCCCAAAAGGGAACGGCTTGATATTGATCCCAATTTTCTGCATAAACCAATTGGCCTTTGTAGTTTTTTCTAACCGCTTGAATCAAGTTTCGCCAAAATTGTTCATCCTCTTTAACAAGCGAAGACAATTCTGTACCAATACAATACAAGGGTAATTCGTATTCGGCTGCAACTTTGGCAAAATGCAAAACAAAGCTTTTATAAGCCATTTTTAAGGCAGCCCATTCGCCTGGGGTTTGCGGATTTATCTTTCCAGTATAAACCCCTTTGCTAATCCAAATTTGGGGTTTAAGCATAATCTTTATTCCCTTGTTTTTAAACAAGGGGATTGTTTTTTTCAAACCCACAGTCGTTTCTCCTTCCCACTGCCAACTGGTGTCAAATTGCACTAGCGTGTCGCCTGCAGATCGCATATAGCCAAAAGGCATTAAAGTGACCCAGGTAGCCCCAAGCTGCACAACAGGAAGAAATTGCTTGGGCTGCACAACTGCTTTTGTACCAACAAAACTAAGTCCCTTTATTTTTTGCCCATAAACAAAGGGCATAGCAACCAAAAAGAACAGGCCAAAACAGCACTTGATTTTCATCTTCTTAAGATAGAAAAGCCTTCTGATTTAGGCAATCAGTTTAAGAACAAATAATAGGGCGTGAAAACCATTACAGCAATCAAAGCAGTTACAATTAGATAGATAAACATAAAACCTGCGATGGAAAATAAATCATCTGCATCTTTAAAGAAAGGGTAATAATGCTTTAGAAAAAGGAAAGACAATAGGGCTGTGAGCCCGGTAAAAATTAAAAACATAAGATTTGATTTGGGTAAAATTTATTTAACAGAAAGACAGGTGGCCTTAAGCTTATCTTGTATTTGGGTCCACCCGCTAACACACTCGGCATAAATTATTTCGGCTTGCGGAAAAGTCGAAAAATCGCCTTGCTCTACCGTTAGTAGTACCCCTTTTGTATAGGGGGAAAGTGTATACCTTAACTCAGAGGTTTTTCCTATGAGACCCTCTCGTTGATGAAACATTTTAAAACACAAGGAGGTGTAAGGTTGATACACCAATAATTCACCACGCACATGAGGGGTGGCCGTACCATCTTGGTGAATTTCTTTCCAAATGGCTTCACTGCCCAATTCCCAAGAGCAGTGCAACTCGCAATTGAACATATACGCTTTCGTAAATTCTGGAAGGGTTAACGCAGACCACACTTTTTCTTTGGTGGTCGCTAAAGGAATTTTTAGTCTGGCCCAGAGTGGATTTTTCATATCAAGTAGGTTACAACTTGAATAGGCCTTTCAATAAAAAGCAGTATTCAAGTAAGGTTTAGGACTCCCTAAGATACAAATTTTTCGAAAAGCAGAAAATAGCTTACCTTAGTATAAATCTTAACTTATGACGTCCCAGTCTCCCATCATCATCATCGGCAATGGTATCGCAGGAACTACTGTTGCAAGAAATATTCGCAAAAGAAGCCAGCAGCCCATTCTTATTGTTTCAAAAGAAAGCGATTACTTTTTTTCTAGAACAGCTTTAATGTATGTCTATATGGGGCACCTTAAATGGGAGCATATTGAACCCTATGAAAAAGACTTTTGGTCAAAAAACAACATTGCGCTTTTAAGGGCCGAAGTTCAAGCTATTAAAGCAGAAGAGAAAAGCATTGTACTGACGAATGGACAGCATCTATCTTATGACGCATTGGTATTAGCGACGGGTTCAACCCCCAATAAATTTGGTTGGAAAGGACAAGACCTTGACGGAGTTCAAGGCCTGTACAGTAAACAAGACCTTGAATTACTTACCGCAAATACCCCCAACATACAACAAGCTGTTGTTGTAGGTGGCGGATTAATTGGCATAGAATTAGCCGAAATGTTACACAGCCGCGGAATAAAGGTAACTTTCTTGGTGCGGGAAGCACACTTTTGGAACAACGTGATTTCTGCCGAAGAGGGCGCCATGATTGAACAACATATTTTGGCCCATGGTATTGATTTAAGAATGAACACCAGCCTTGCTGAAATAACCGCAGATGACAATGGTCGTGCTGCAAGCGTTTTGACAAATCAGGGGGATGAAATTCCCGTTCAAATGGTTGGACTTACGGCGGGAGTACGCCCCAATATAGCTTTTTTAAAAAACAGCGCGCTAGAAATCAATCGCGGTATTTTGGTCGATCAGTACCTCGCAACAAATCTACCCGATGTTTATGCCATCGGAGATTGTGCCGAGCTACGTTCTCCACTTCCCCACCGCCGGGCCATTGAAGCCGTTTGGTATGTGGGAAGAATGATGGGAGAAACTTTAGCACAAAGCCTAACTGGCACTCCCATCCCCTATTGCCCGGGACATTGGTTTAATAGTGCTAAATTTTTTGATATCGAATACCAAACGTATGGCCAAATTTCTCCTAAACCCCATGCAGAAGAAAAACACTTTTGCTGGAAACACCCCACTAAAAACTGCATGGTTCGCTTGGCCTATCATCCCAACAGCCATTTATTTTTAGGCATCAATACTTTTGGCATTCGTATGCGACATGAAAGTTTTGATCAATGGCTGAATGAAAAAGCATCCATTGATGCTGTTATTCAAAACTTAGCCAAAGCCAACTTTGACCCCGAATTTTTCACCCAATATGAACCGCAAATACAAACACAATGGCAAAATCAATTCGTTTAAATATTGTTTACGGAAAAAATCTTGGGCTCCTTTTGGGGCTCGCCGGACTTTTCCTTTTGTTCTACCCACTTTTTGACACAGCATTGTCAAGTTCTCCTTCTGCCCTTTTTAGCAGCCTAGCTTTAATTAGCATAGGAACAATTCTTTACAGTGAACGCTTATACCACGGAAGTATTCCAGGAATAAAGAACAATGGGGTTTGGTTCGATGGTCTCTCCGCAAGAGGCCTTCTAGGCTGGTTTGTTGGCATTGCACTAACCGGCTTTTACATCGCCCTTTATTTTTACCCTGAAACATTGGGCTATAACAGCGAGGGCAGTAATGGAATAGTCGCCTTTTTTGACCCATTAAGCATTGCTTTAAACGGCAATCCAGCAACACAATGGTTTGTTTATGGAAGTCTTTACACCTTAGCGATTTTACTCTTTGGCGTGAAATTTATTTTCAAATACCGCCATAGTCGTTACCAAATAATCCGCACCCTTTCTGTCATGTTTTTTCAGTTGGGTTTTGCCTTTTTAATTCCAGAATTATTGGCGCTCTTTCATCCAGATACGCCCTATTTCGCCAAGGACCTCAAAAACATGTGGCCCCTTAATTATTATTTTTTTGAATCTTGGCACCTTAAAAACATGCTCAATGGAGGGAATTTGGGTTTATTTATGCTGTTTTCTGGCTTGGCGATGGTCTTTATTGTATCGCCCATTTTGACCTATTTATATGGAAAACGCTGGTATTGTTCATGGGTGTGTGGTTGTGGTGCTTTAGCCGAAACCGCTGGAGATCCATTTCGCCAATTATCCAGCAAAAAAATAAGCGTTTGGAAATTAGAACGCTGGTCGATTCACCTGGTATTGGTTTTGGTTTTTTTAACCACCATTGCCGTGATTTGGTCTTTTTTAGGCAGCAATCCAAAACTAAGTAGCTTCTCTAGAGAAACCTTTGTAATTGGCGTGGTGCTTTTCCTAAGCCTACTAATGGGCATAATCTATTTTTTCAAAAGAAAAGAAATGGACAAAGATGCGCTTTACAGCATGATCACCATCGGTTGTGTTATCGCGGGGACAATCGCCATCCAAGCCTTTTCTGGCGAGAAAAATATTTTATTCGTTAAAAGTTATACGTTAACAAAGTGGTATGGCTTTGGAATAGGCGCAGCTTTTTCTGGGGTTTTAGGCGTAGGCTTTTACCCTATTCTAGGCAGCCGCGTTTGGTGTCGTTTTGGTTGCCCCATGGCGGCGATTCTTGGGCTTCAGCAGCGTTTACTTTCGCGTTTTCGCATTACAACAAACGGGGGACAATGTATCTCTTGTGGGAACTGTTCTGCTTACTGTGAAATGGGTATTGATGTTCGCGCCTATGCGCAAAAGGGTCAAAACATTGTTCGCTCCTCTTGTGTAGGCTGCGGGATTTGCTCTGCCGTTTGTCCGCGTGGAGTACTAAATCTAGAAAATGGTCCTGTGGCGAATCGCACGAATCTTCCTGAATTTCCTTTAGGAAATAAGCAGTAAAGAACTAACTTGAACCCAACACATTTAAGTTCTTTTATGCCCGTAATAAAAGTCATTATTCCTGCTTTTAACGAGGAAGCCTCCATTGCAAAAGTAATTGCAGAAATTCCTCGTTTTGTTGAGGAAGTTATTGTCGTCAACAACAATTCTAGCGATCAAACTGCGCAGGTCGCCACAAAAGCAGGCGCAACCGTACTTTCTGAAAAAAGCAAAGGTTACGGCTATGCTTGCCTCAAAGGCATCGACTATTTAGCGCAAAGCGGAAAAACACCTGATATTTTGGTTTTTTTAGACGGCGATTATTCTGACCACCCTGAAGAGCTAACCAAAGTAATTCAACCCATTTTAGACAATACTGCCGCCTTTGTAGTGGGTGCACGCGTTAAAGCGTTAAGAGAAAGAGGGTCGCTTACTCCACAGCAAATTTTTGGCAATTGGCTGGCTTGTTTTTTAATGAATCTGCTCTACTCTTCCCGCTTTACCGACCTTGGCCCTTTTAGAGCAATTCGATGGGAAACTCTTGAGAAACTCAAAATGAGGGATAAGACCTATGGCTGGACCGTAGAGATGCAACTCAAAATTTTACGTCAAAAAATTGCCTATCAAGAAGTTCCTGTTGCTTATAAAAAAAGAATAGGGGTCTCAAAAGTTTCAGGAACCGTAAAAGGAACTATATTTGCAGGGATGAAAATTATAGGGTGGATTTTCAAACACTACTTATCGAAAAAAAATTAACATGGAATACTTTTGGTTAAACGTTTCCTTCATTGTGATGGGATTGTATTCCATTTCTTTACTTCTTGTTTTCTTTTATAGTTTGGCGCAACTCAATCTATTGTTTAACTACAAAAGAGCGCAAAAAAACAAACCTACCTTAACTCCTTTAGACACAAGTGACTCAAATAAAGTTCCTTATGTAACCATTCAACTTCCCGTTTTTAACGAGTTGTATGTGATGGAGCGCTTACTTAATTGCATCAACGAGATTGAGTATCCTAGAGAGCGACTAGAAATCCAAGTCCTTGACGACTCTACAGACGAATCTGTTGAACTAACCAGCGGCATCGTTGCTGCCTTGCAAAAAGGTGGCCTTGATATTGTGCAAATTCGCCGTAAAGACCGCGTTGGTTTTAAAGCGGGGGCCTTAAAAGAAGGTTTAAAAAGTGCTAAAGGAGAATTAATCGCCATTTTTGACGCTGATTTTCTCCCTAGAAAAGACTGGTTGCTAAAAACAGTACCACAGTTTGATCAATCCGATATCGGGGTAGTGCAAACTAAATGGGAACACATCAATCACGATTATTCTATTTTAACAGAAGTGCAAGCTTTTGCCCTTGATGCCCACTTTACCCTTGAACAGGTAGGAAGAAATTCTAAAGGTCACTTTATCAACTTTAATGGAACCGCAGGAATCTGGCGCAAAGAAACCATCATAGATGCAGGAAATTGGGAAGGAGACACCCTAACGGAAGATTTAGATTTAAGCTATCGCGCACAGTTAAAAAACTGGAAATTTAAATACCTCGAAGAGGTGGAAACCCCTTCTGAGCTTCCTGTAGTTATGAGCGCTATTCGCTCGCAACAATTTAGGTGGAATAAAGGTGGGGCAGAAAATTATCAAAAAATGATCAAAAAGGTGATCGACAAAAAAGGACTTCCTTTTAGCACAAAAGTACATTCCATCTTACACCTTTTAAACAGCACCATGTTTTTAAATGTATTGGTGGTTGGACTGTTAAGTATTCCCATGCTTTATATAAAAAATGAATGGGGACATATGGCCTGGTTTTTCAAGCTCTCTTCACTTTTCATTATAAGTACCATGATTTTCTTTTATTGCTACTGGGAACTCTACCGCAGTAAAAATGGCAGTGGATTACTTCAATTTCTTGAATACACAAAGCTCTTTTTTACCTTTTACACCGTTGCCATGGGCTTTTCGTTTCATAACGCCTTGGCGGTTTTAGAAGGGCACAGAGGGAAAAGAAGTGATTTTATTCGCACCCCAAAATTCAATATTCAAGAGTTAAAAGACTCCTGGAAAAACAACAAATACATCCCTAAAAAAGTGCATAAAAACACAGTGATAGAAGGTATATTATCCCTCTATTTCTTGTTTGGAATGTACAGCGCATTTAGCGTTGGAAAAGAAGGGGATTTTGGTTTATTCCCATTCCATTTAATGTTGTTTATTGGCTTCGGCTTTATCTTTATAAATTCATTTAGAACACAAGGATAATGTTGGGGGGAAACCCTTTTCGCACTGCTCTACTCGCATTCGTGCTAATTGTGATTTACCTTGCTTTGGGGTACCACATTCCAAGGGAAAACAGCACTTCTTTCTTATTGCTTTATGCGACAAGCTGGGGATTGACTTTTGCCCTAATAAAAAACAGCTCTTTTAAAACAATTTTCTGGCTGGGCTTAATTTTTCGTTTGCTCTTTATTATTGCCGTTCCATGGCTTTCTCAAGATTTCTATCGTTTTATATGGGATGGTCTTTTGTTGCAAAATGAACTAAACCCCTATACTTTTAGCCCGAATGAACTCATGGCAAGCGACCATCTATTCAACACGCCATTGAAAGAAGAATTGCATAAAGGCATGGGCGATTTAAGCGCACAGCATTACTCTAATTACCCGCCGATTAATCAACTGGGGTTTTTGTTTTCTGTTTATTGGTTTCCCCAAAATTTACTGGGAACCTTGCTTGCAATGCGCGCTTTAATTATTCTTGCTGAAGTTGGGTTGTTTTTTGTCATAAAAAGAATACTCCAACTGCTTCATTTGCCTCAAGAACGCCTAGGTTGGTATTTTCTTAATCCCTTAATTATTCTTGAATTAAGCGGAAACCTTCATTGGGAAGGGGTAATGCTTTTCTTTTTTGCACTGGGGATATGGCTACACTTAAAAAACAAATATCTTATCGCTAGCTTGGCTTATGGATGCGCCGTGGCCACAAAACTAATTCCTTTATTGTTACTCCCGCTTTTCGCCCGTTTTCAAAGCTGGAGAAAAACAGTTTGTATGGCCCTTTTGGGCTGCACTTCTCTATTGTTCCTTTTCGTTCCTTTTTTCCATGACATTGGGATGGAAAATTACTTTGCCACCATTCAACTTTGGTTTAAAAACTTTGAATTTAATGGCAGTTTTTACTATTTAATTCGATGGATAGGCTATCAAGTAAAAGGCTATAATATCATCAGACAGTGGGGCGCAATATCCCCATGGATAATCGCGGGGATTGTTTTCCTTTTTGCGTTATTAAAACCAAAGAAAAAAATGCAAATGGTCTTTACTGCCATGTTGTTTTTAAGCACATGCTACTATCTAATGGCCTCCATCGTTCATCCATGGTATATCATTACATTGGTGTTTTTATGCTTATTTACGCGCTACAGCTTTCCTATTGTTTGGAGTATTGTTGTTGCCTTGAGTTATGTAACTTATGCCCATCCTAACTTCGAGGAAAACTATCTTTTGATTGCGCTAGAATACAGCATTTTAGTTGGGGCACTCGTCTATGAATTAAGGCAGAAGAAAGCCTTACTTCATCATTTTTAACAAATTAATCTCTTGCTCTCCCAGATGTCTAAATCTTCCGCGGGGTAAATCTTTCTTAGTCAAATGCGAATAGGTTACAAGGTCCAGTTGCTCAATTGTATAGCCTACAGCTTCAAAAATTTGGTGTACAGCCTTGTAGGTTTGATCGTGAATTTCAATCCCAACAACCCTTTTAGGCTCACCGTGAATGAAACTAATGTCTTCCACCAATAGTTTTTTGTGGCGGTCAATTGCAATTCCTTTCTTAATTTTTTCAACTGCCTCGCTGGTCAGGTTTTTATCTAAAACAACTTGATAGATTTTCTTCACCCTTGCATTGAGATTGCGCAACTTAGCCATCATTTGTTGGTCGTTGGTAAACAACAATAAACCTGTGGTGGAACGATCCATCGCATGTACAGGATCAATTCTATAGGGGGCCGCTCTAGCGATCAATTCTAAAACATCTTTCTTATAATTCCCTTTTTTAACCGCAGCTAAAAACCCTTTTGGTTTATTCAATAAAACATAGGTGGGTTTGTCTGCATTAATGCGCTGCCCGTCAAATCGAACATCGTCTCCTGGCTGAACTTGATAGCCCATTTCAGTAATGACTTTTCCGTTTACTTTAACTGTTCCTAAGCCAATGTGCATGTCTGCTTCACGGCGGGAACAAATGCCAGAATTGGCAATGAATTTATTCAATCGAATTGTGTTTTTTGTCGCCATCTTATTGCTGGGTATCTTTTATATTAAGGGTAGATTGTCTTTCTCTGTTTAGGGTTAATTGGGTAACATCTGGGCGTGAATAATGCCCTACTGGATCAAAATTCTGTCTTTCTTCATAAACTTTATCTAAGGATAGGCTATGGCAAAAAACACCTTCTTTATCTAAAATAGGAGGCACCAACCACTCGCCATCGGGACCTGCAATTGCAGAGCCTCCATTGGCCATTACTGCTGGAGCATTCGCCCGTAATTCTTCAATATAGGGAGTGTCATCTGGGAAGTCAGCTTTTCGCATTATACTTGAAACCGACACCATATAGGAACGTGATTCTCGCGCAACAAAACGGGTAATATCTTTGGTGTTGTGCTCTCCTCCAGGCCAAACAGCCACATGTAGATTTTCCCCTTGTGCATAAAGGGCAGCACGCGGCAAAGGCATCCAGTTCTCCCAGCAATTTAACCCTCCAAGGGTAAAGCCATTTAATTCGTGAACCCTTAAACCATGGCCATCTCCAGGCGCCCAGGTTAAACGCTCGTCATAGGTTGGTTGCAATTTTCGATGTACAGAACCGATTTCCCCTGCTTTATTGATGTATACAAGTGAGCAATACAAACTGTGTCCTCCACGATTTTTGGCTCTTTCAATAATCCCTAAGTAAACAGCTAGTTTTAATGTTTTGGCTAGTGCACAAAGGGTGGTTAAATCGCCTGCTTCTATCTGTATCGCATTTTTAGCATAATGGGCATGTAAAACCTTATTGACGGGAAGTTCCCACTTTGCACCTTGTGTTAAAGCCAACCAAAAAGGGTAGCCCGGCAAAAAACCTTCTCCAAATACAATTAGGTCTGCTTTTTGACTTGCCGCTTCTGTCATGGCCTGTTTTGCCTTGTCAAGAGTAGCTGATTTATTCAACCATACTGGTGCAAGTTGCGCCATCGCAACAGTAATATTTTGGCTCATATTATTGGTTTAAATCGGATATCGCACTAAGACAATACTCCCTACGCCTGCTAAAATTAAAAACTTTAACAAATTGTGCAACCAAAGATACGCCTTTTGCTCCTCGGCTTTCCATAAGAGGAACAATAATCCAAGAAGAAAGGGGAGACTCCCGGCAAAATAGTAAAACATTCTGCCCAATTGATCCTTTTCTGAAAGAAGCAGAAAAATAGTGGCGGTAGCAAAAAGGATTAAAATCGTTAAAATCCATTTGGTTGTTTTTATGCCAAAAACAACCGCAACAGTATTGTAATTCCGCACCCAATCGCCTTTGAAATTCTCTAAATCTTTTAATAAATCTCTTATCAGAATAATCAAGAAAAGAAAACTTGCATGATACATCACCCAAGTTGAAAAACTATTAAAATATAAACTGATGGCAAAAAAGGGCGTAATGGCCAAAAAGGCAGCAAAGAGATTGCTGGCCCAAAAGGTTCTTTTTAGCATATGACTGTACAGCCAAATCGCCATCATATAGACAAGAAAAAACAAGACCGCCTTATAACTTACCCAAAAAGATAAGCTTAAGCACATCAGATTGAAAAAAGCATAATAGAACAATTGTCGCTCTGGCGGAATTAACTGATGTAAAAGATACTGTTGAGGGCGATTGATGCGGTCTTTTTCTGCATCGTAAAAATTATTGATGAGATACCCCCCCGCAATGGCCAAAGAAGAGGCCAGTACCAATAAAAATAATCGATGATCTGTTAAATGTTCAAGCCATGTTTTCTGTGGAGAAAGAATATATCTTGCGCTGAGATATTGCGCAACAACTAAAACTAAAATAGTTGACCCCCTGGTAGAAGCAAAAATCCCAAAGAAAGGCAATAAAAAAGGGCGAAAAAAGGATTTTGAGAAAAGCCGCATGCTTTTCAAAAATTATAAACGACTTCTAATTGGTAGTCTTTCAAAGCCACCTTTGCTTTCTCAAAGTCTTCAGTAAAACCTAGGATATAGCCTCCTCCACCAGAGCCACATAACTTGAGGTAATAGGCGTTTGTTTCTAAACCTTTTTTCCACAAAGCATGGAACTTTTCTGGAATCATGGGTTTAAAGTTGTTCAACACCAAATGAGACAACTTTTTGGTGTGGGTAAATAAGGACCTTAAATCTCCTTTCAGGAAATCTTCGATACACTGATCTGTATATTTAATAAACTGGTCTTTCATCATTAAACGAAAAGACTCTTGTTCCATGTTTTGCATAAAAATGGATACCATAGGAGCTGTTTCTCCAACAATGCCACTATCCAATAAAAATACAGCACCTTTTCCTTTTGGATTCTGAGAAGGAATCCCAGTGGGTTCAATGCTATTTTTAGAGTGAATCAACAAGGGTAAGCTCAAGTAACTGTTCAAAGGATCTAGACCAGAGGATTTCCCATGAAAGAAAGATTCCATTGCTGCAAATACGCCTTTGAGCTGCACCAATTTATCTTTGGTTAGATTTTCTAGTACAGTGATTTTGTCTAAAGCATATTGATCGTAAAGTGCAGCAACAAGAGCACCACTACTTCCAACGCCATAGCCCTGGGGAATACTGCTGTCGAAATACATTTTTTGTGCGAGATCTGCCTCTAGGCGCTCCCAGTCAAATGCAACTACCGTTGTGGGTATTGTTTTTAAATGGGCACAAAAGCTTTTCAGTTTTTGATGCGAATCCTCAAAGGCTGCAGTAGCGTTAAGCTTTAAAGCACCGCGATAAAAATTATAGGGAATAGAGAGCCCTTTGGAATCTTTAATAATTCCATATTCTCCAAAGAGCAAAATTTTAGCGTAAAATAATGGGCCTTTCATAGCAATACAAACTTACAACTTTTTAGCACCAGTACCAACTTGGTCTTCAATGTACTGCCCAGCTTCGCAAAAAGAGGCAAGTTCCGTTGCAATAAAAGCACCAATGGCTTCTTTGTGTTGTTCTGGATAAAGCAAATGTACATTTGCCCCAGCGTCAAGGGTAAAACAAAGGGGTAGCTTTGTTGCTGCTCTAAATGCCCAAATTTTATTCAACACCGCCAAAGTATTTGGTTGCATCAATACAAAATAAGGGTTTGAAGCCATCATTAAAGCGTGTAGCGTGAGGGCTTCAAGTTCTACCAGTTGCATAAAATCGTCTAATTCTCCTTGGGCCAAAATGGCCATTAAACGAGTCATGTGTTGGTGAGCTTGTTCAAAGCGCGCTGTGGCATAAGGATGGTTATCCATTAACTGATGCCCCAGTGTACTGCTTACTTTTTTTTGCCCTTTATCTATGATTAAAATGGTGTCTTGGTAGCTGCGAAATACAGGGTGAATTTCCTGATCTATACAAGTAGCATATTTTTGTGAACTTCCTTTAATTGCATTGGTTTCTCCCCAGGACATCATTGGCCCTTCTATACTTCTGGCCGCACTTCCCGAACCTAATCGCGCCAAGAAAGATGCTTTTTTGTTAAAGGCTTCTTTGGACAGTAAACCACCGCCCTGCGCTTCGATAGAAAGTAAAGACAATGCTAATGCACTCATGCTAGCAGCAGAAGAGGCAATCCCACTACTGTGCGGAAACGAATTAAACGACGCAATCGTTAATTCATGGGTGTATAAATAAGGACAAAATGGTGCAATCCGTTCAAAAAAGGCTTCCATTTTTGGGTGAAAAGCAGGCTGTTTTTTTCCCTCAAACAAAAAGGAAAAAGCATATTGCTCATTTTTTGGTTTTGGTTGAAACTGCACTTGTGTTGTAGTGGTACAATTGGTTAAGGTAAAACTTAACGAAGGGTTCTGGGGTAACTGATTTCCGTATTTTCCCCAATATTTCACCAAAGCAATATTAGATGGGGAAGACCAACTTACTTTTCCTTGCTGTGCGGGAAAAGAAGCAGCCAAAAATTCTTTTTCAATAGTCATGGCATAAAGATAAGACATTCAAAGGCATGATGCTTCAAATATTATTTTCTACCTTTCTTTTGATAAAACAAGTCCATGAATCGAAAGCTAAAAACAGTTGTTGGAATTAGTGTTGCTGTGTTCTTATGCCTCAGCATTGGCGGCTTATCGGGCTATATAACCCAAGCGGCCATTCCCACTTGGTATGCAGGGCTAAACAAACCTTTTTTTACTCCCCCCAATTGGCTTTTTGCGCCGGTGTGGACTAGCCTTTATTGCTTAATGGGGATTGCAGCTGGTTGGGTTTGGGCGAAAGGAAGTCATCATCGTTGGGTGAAAACAGCCCTTTATCATTTTATTGCACAACTTGTCGTAAATGGCCTTTGGAGTGTGGTGTTTTTTGGCTTAAAACGCCCGGGGATTGCCTTGTTGGTAATTGGTTTATTGCTTTACCTTATTTTGAAAACCATACATTGGTTTAAAATTGTACACCGGCCCACCGCATATTTGCTCTACCCTTATCTCGTCTGGGTCAGTTTTGCCAGTTTCCTGAATCTAGGCATCTACTATTTAAACAGCTAGAGTTGTTCGTGTCGTTTTTTTTGTATCTTTAATATACGTCCCAAAAGAAATTGCTTAGATATATTCTCTTTTCCTTTATAGAACATCACCTCTTCTTGCGACAGTCACTATAAAATCATTTATCATTACTGGATTCAAGGTTGCTTGTTCTCAAGCAAAAGTGGGGTATTCGAATCCAGTAAGAAACCCTCCTTCTTTCAAAGGAGGGTTTCGTTTTTTTATTCTGGATAAACTCTTTCTGGATAATCCGTGATAATTGCATCAACGCCCAAGGCTTTCATCCGTGCAATATCCGCTGGTTCGTTAATCGTCCAAGGATAGATTTTTAAACCTTGTGCATGTATTTTCTCTACATTTTTTTCTGTCAAACTCTTGTGGTTTGGATTAATCGCAAAAGCATTTAACCTTAAAGCAACAGGAATAGCATCTAGCGGATCATCCTCTGTTAAAACAGCGATAGGCACCGCTTTGGTTTCTTTATAAAAAAGGTCCAATTCATTCCAATCAAAACTAGAGATAAAGATCTCTGAAGGGCTAAATTTCCCAGCATCAAAGTACTTTTTCAATAAAGCATAAGTGGGTTTTGCTGTTCCTGCGCCTTTCAATTCAATGTTTAAAAAGGCCTTCGACTGAACAACATCCAGAACCTCTTCGAGGGTAGGAATAGGCGCTTGTCCTAAAACAGTTATTTTTCGAATAGAATCTAGGGATAGGGTTTCGATATAGCCTGTGGCGTCGGTGAGCTTTTCCAAGGTTTTGTCATGAAAAACAACCAATTCCCCAGAAGCACAGACAAAAACATCAATTTCAATACCATCTACACCTAATGCAAGGGCTTTTTTTACCGAGGCTACTGTGTTTTCGGCAACATGCCCCCTGGCCCCACGATGCCCTACAACCAAGGGTTGTGAAGCAGAAGTACAAGCGAGTAAAGAGAACAAAAGCATACTTATTAAAATGGAATATTTCATCGGAACGATTTATTTTTTAAGGATCCAAAACTCCCATGGCTTCATTCGGTACTCATAGGAATAGGACAAGCGTTTTGGCTTATTGTCTTGATAACGTTTAAACATGCCATTATAAGGAGAGGTAAAACCAATGTGATCTTTAGACATATTGGCCATATATACAATAGTGTCACCCTCTTTTGAACGTTCAAAGGCCAAAACCTTATCGCTTAAAGAAGTTGGAATTGAGCGGTACTGTCCCGCATTTTGCCCTGCGTGTAAAGCAGGGTGCTGTGCTTTTAACGCCCCCAATTGTTTAAGTAGCTGATAGGTTTCACCTGCCACTCGCGGAAAACTGTCTTTCTCAAAGAAAAGCAGTCTTTTCCCTAGGTCGTACTCGACCCCACTGTATAAAAAGGGCAAACCCGGGGCGGTATAATTTAAAGCCATCATGGCGGGTGCGGCATCACCATACAATTCATCTACGGTTCCGGCCCAAGCGTTCTCATCGTGAGAGCTTACAAAGTTCAATAGCAAATGTGATGGGTCGTGTTTTAAGATAAAATCTTCTCGGTGTACATTATAATCGTTAACCGATTTGTGTCCCTGAACGATATCTTTTGTTAAATGAAATCCAGGGAAATCATAAGAGGCGTTGAAATTTTTTAAATGCTCCATTCCACCAGGGTGATTGGCGTCTGTTTCGCCTAAAAGAAAGACCGGTTTGATTTTTTTCATAGCTGGGAAAACATCTTCATAAAAATCCATGGGTACTGCATAGGCTTGATCGATGCGATAGCCATCAATATCAACCTCTTTTATCCAATAGAGCATAGCCTCTTTCATGGCCGAACGCATATTGGGGTTATCATAGTCAAGATCAGCTACATCTGTCCATCCAAAAGATTGTCCTGTTCTGGGATCGATTGGGTCAATAATCTCTCCCGCTTCATTTTTCAAATAAAAATCTGGATGGTCTTTGATCCAAACATGATCCCAACCGGTATGCCCAGGAACCCAATCAAAAATAACATACATGCCTAAATCATGTGCTTGATTAACCAATGCTTTTAGGTCTTCTAGGCTTCCGTATTCTGGATTAACGCCTTTGTAATCTGAGACAGCGTAATAGCTCCCCAAAGGACCTTTACTTTTGGTGGTGGAAATGGGATAGGTGGGCATCAACCAAAGAATATTTACCCCCAATGCTTTAATTTGGGGCAATTCTTTTGCAAAGGCATTAAAAGTACCTTCGTTGGTGAATTGGCGAATATTGACTTCGTATAAAATCCCTTTGGCCATCGCTAATGCTGAAATAGGGGCAATTGGAGTTGACTTAGCCACAGGAGTAGCTTTAGGTTGTTGACAGCTCAGCATCAACAAACCACCTAATAAGAGGAATGTTTTTTTCATTTTATTCAATCAATTAGGGCTCAATATACGAAGAAGTTAATCTTCTTCTGGGGCAAGTTCAACTTGCAAACCCTCTAGCCCCTCGGTGATGGGAATTTGACAGCCCAGACGGCTGTTTTCGCGAACGTTAAACGCTTCTGCCAACATGGCTTCTTCATCGTCTGAACGCTCCCCTAAATCGTGATCAGATAGGATATAACATTGGCAAGAGGCACAAAGCGCCATACCACCACAAGTTCCTTCTACCGGAAGTTCATAGGCTTTACAAACTTCCATCAAATTCATCGCCATATCTGTGGGTGCCACTATTTGTTGAGAGACTCCTTCTCTGTCTATGATAGAGATGTTTATATCTGACATAAATTTTACGCTTCTAAATTAATGACTTGTTCAATTTGCGGTGCGTGTTTTTTAATGGTCATTTCCACCCCAGACTTTAAGGTCATTTGATTGACAGAACAACCTGCACAAGCGCCCTTTAATTGCACCTTAACAATCTTATCTTCTTCGATATCAATCAAAGAGATGTCTCCTCCATCAGCCGCTAAAAAGGGTCTAATTTCATCGAGGGCTAGCAATACTTTATCTCTTAATTCCATTCTGTTTGGGTTTTACTTTTTCACTGCCGAACAACCGGCCATGGTGGTTATTTTTACCGCTTGTGTAGGCGGTAAATGATCGTTTCTTTTGATTAATTCTGAAACAGTGTTGCGCGTTACTTCTTCAAAGGCATCACTTACGGTGGTTTTGTTTTGCAGGGCTGCAGGGCGTCCTACATCACCGGCCTCGCGAATACTTTGTACAATAGGTACTTCCCCTAAAAAAGGAACTTCTTTGTCTTTTGCCAAATTTTTTGCTCCTTCTCGACCAAACAAATAATATTTATTTTCCGGAAGCTCTTCTGGGGTGAAATAAGCCATGTTTTCTACGATTCCTAAAACAGGAACGCTGATGTTGTCTTGCTGGAACATTGCAATTCCTTTTTTTGCATCTGCAAGAGCAATGTTTTGTGGAGTTGAAACGACCACAGCCCCGTTAATGGGTAAAGATTGAACGATACTTAAATGAATGTCTCCAGTACCAGGAGGCAAATCGAGCAATAAAAAATCTAATTCTCCCCATGCAGCATCAAAAATCATTTGATTTAAGGCCTTTGCTGCCATAGGGCCACGCCAAATAACCGCCTGATCTGGCTGGGTGAAAAAGCCAATAGACAGTACTTTTACACCGTAGTTTTCGATGGGTTCCATTTTAGACGCCCCATCAACTGTTATAGAAAGCGGTCTTGCTCCTTCCATATCTAACATGGTGGGAATAGAGGGGCCATAAATATCGGCATCTAGCACCCCTACTTTAAAGCCCATTTTAGCTAGGGTAACCGCTACATTTGCGGTAATTGTTGACTTACCTACCCCGCCTTTTCCAGAAGAAATTGCAATAATATTATCGATTCCAGGAATTGGTTTTCCTTTGATAGGCTCGGCTTTTGGCGGTGCTTCTACAGTTACATTTATCTTGATTTTTGCCTTGGCATAAACTTCCTTATGGATGCATTTTAATATTTCGACTTCGAGTTTTTTCCTCGCCTGTAGACTGGGATTTTGAACGGTCAAATCAATAACAACTTCATCGCCAAAAACAAGAATATTTTTTACGGCTCCGCTTTCCATCAAATGTTTTCCTTCTCCTGGGAGTGTGATTGTCGTTAAGGCCTGTTGAACAGCCTGTTTTGTTAATTCCATTCGCTTTTATTAAAGTAATTCAATACTACAAATATACAGGGAAGATATGGACAAAAAAAGGGAATAGACAAGCATTAAACAGCTGCTTGATTAGGATCCCAAAAGAGCTCTTCGAAACGCTGAATTTGGTTGTCAACCACTTCAACACCTTCGTTCTCGAGCAATTGTTGCATCAGGTTAGTCCCCTCAAAATGGTGCTTCCCGGTTAACAGGCCTAATCTGTTGACCACTCGATGGGCGGGTACATCCGCTAAATTATGTGAAGCATTCATGGCCCAACCCACCATTCTTGCGCTTTGTGGTGAGCCTAGTCGCTTTGCTATGGCGCCATAAGAAGTCACCCTTCCTTCTGGGATTAGCCTTACAATTTGATAGACTTTTTCAAAGAAATTTGTATCAGCTTTCGGCATTGGGAAAACGAAAAGTTAGGTAGGTAATAAGCTTTCCTTTCTCCATAAATAAACGCTCATAATGGGTTTGTATGGCTGTCACATGCTTGGGAGAATAAGGGTTTCCATAGACATCATGGTGGGCATAATCTACTTCCCAGCCCTTTCCTTCCAACAGTCCCAGGGTATAGCCATGTAGGAATTCACTATCTGTTTTTAAGTGAATGCACCCCTCTGGCTTAAGGATCTTATGGTAGCGGTCTAAAAAAGCGGGGTTGGTTAAACGGTGTTTGGTTCGCTTAAATTTGATTTGTGGATCGGGGAAAGTAATCCAGATTTCGTCCACTTCGTTTTCAGCAAACACATCTTCAATTAATTCAATTTGGGTGCGTAAAAAACCAACATTGGGCAGCTCTTGCTCTAGGGCTTGTTTGGCGCCTGCCCAAAAACGCGCTCCTTTAATATCGATTCCAATAAAATTCTTCTCTGGATATTGCTGGGCTAAATAAACCGAATATTCTCCTTTTCCACAACCTAGTTCAACTACAATAGGACGATCATTTTTAAAGAAATCTTGCCGCCACTTTCCCTTAAATGGAAAACTTCCCGAGCTAAGCACCTCCCTTTCTGGCTGAATAACATTAGAGAATGTTAGATTTTGATTGAATCTTTTGCGTTTATTTTTACTTCCCACCGTTGCGTTTTTGGCAAAATTAACGAAAAAAGTGCAGGATTTTAGGCTTTCACTCGGCTAAGGGTAAAAGAAAACTCAGAACCTACTTTTGGCGTACTTTCCACAAATATTTTTTCGTTGTGGGCTTCAATGATGTGTTTGACAATTGCCAAACCTAAACCAGAACCACCTTCGTTGCGGTTTCTGGTTTTATCTACTCTGTAAAAACGTTCAAATAGGCGCGGAAGATGCTCTTCTTCGATTCCTTTACCATTATCAATTACCCGAACGAGAATTTTGGTTTCATTTAATTCGCTTAGCTCTATTTCTGTGGTACCGTTTTCAACTCCATATTTAAATGAATTCACTACTAAATTGGTTAATACCTGGGTGATTCGCTCGATATCTCCTGTTACTATTATGGGGGCTTCAAATGCTAAATTGCACTGTAAATTAATGCCGCTTTTTTTTGCTTGAATTTCAAGCATTTCTACAATATCACGAATTAGGGCAGCAATGTCAAAATGTTCTACATTTAAAGTGGTAACCCCCGTTTCAAATTGGGTTATTAAATCTAAATCCTTGATAATAAAGCCCAATCGATCCACTCCATTGGCTGCTTTTTTAAGGTATTTTTTAATGGTTTTTTCATCGGTAACGTCATTGTCTAATAACGTAAAAATAAAACCCTGCACGGTAAATAAGGGGGTTTTAAGCTCGTGGGCTAAATTCCCGATAAACTCTCTCCGATAATTTTCTTTGTCTTTGAGCAACTCTATCTCCAATTTACTCTCTTTGGCGAATTCTTGTAAACTTTGGGTAATGGAAATAACATCTTTTTGTAGAGAGTCCTCATTTAAAGGAATCCCCGTAGGCAAAAGATCTTGATAAAGTGATTTTACTTTTGTGAGAATAAAGTTTTCAATTCTGGTTTGAATAATCAAAAAAGAGACCATCAATAAAGTCAATTGGCAGCCAAGCACATAGTAAATAGCGTCAAATAAAGGGGCAAGACTTCCCGTATAAATGTAAAAAGCAACACTTATAATTATACTAAACACAACAACAATAAAGAGCGACAGCTGTAAAGCTGCGCTATAACGTTGATTCATATCTTTTTTATTCTTCGCTATTTACGAATTTATAGCCTACTCCCTTTATTGTTTTAAAGTAATCTTCTCCGATTTTTTCTCGCAGCTTTCTAATATGAACATCTATGGTGCGATCGCCCACAACAACGTCGCTTCCCCAAACGGCTTCCATTATTTTTAAGCGTTTGAATACTTTTCCTGGTTTTGAGGCCAACAAATACAATAATTCAAATTCTTTTCTGGGTAAGGTGATTTCATTCCCTCCATGGATCACTTTATACTCTTCTACATTAATTTCCATTGCGCCAAGTACAATATTACCGCCAATGTCATCTTTTAAGAAACGACGCAACATCGCTTTCACTTTAGAATTGAAAATTCTGGGTTTTATGGGTTTGGTCACATAATCATCTGCACCAGATTCAAAGGCAGCAACATGGGAATAATCCTCTCCTCTTGCAGATAAAAACATGATAACCGTATTCTCAAATCGCTTGTCCATTCGCAAGCGTTCACAGGTTTCAATTCCATCCATTATAGGCATCATTACGTCTAGAATAATCAAATGAGGTAAATATTGATCCGCTAGCTTTAATGCCTCTTTTCCATTTTCGGCAGTAAAAATTTGGTATCCTTCGTTTGATAAGTTGAATGATAGGATTTCTAGTATATCGGGCTCATCATCAACTAAAAGAATTTTAATTTTACTTTTTTTCATAAAAGATAAATATGCTTGTGTATTTAAAGGTAATAAATATACAATTAATGCATTTGCCCTGCTCAATTCATCTTAAATGTTAAGATTAAGATAACCTTGAAATAGAAGTAAGAATATCTTTTTTAGGGCACTTATGCTGTAAATTTTAATAATTTTACGCCATGGAAAACAACGCTTTTCGCTTTTTAACGGTTTCTACTTCTAATGATTTTGAAAAAGAAGCGATTGCTACCTTTCATCGACAATACGAAGCAAATCCCGTCTATAGATCCTACTGTGATTTACTCAATATTTCCCCATCAGAAATCAAGGTTTTGGGGGATATCCCTTTTTTACCCATCCAGTTTTTTAAATCGCACACCGTCCAATGTTTTCGTGCCGAACCAACCCTTGTTTTTAGCTCTAGTGGAACCACTACTTCTGTTAATGCAAAACACCCCCTTTTGAATAAGCGCTTTTACGAAAGCAGTTTTCAAAAAGGATTTGAAGATCACTATGGTACCCCAAAAAATTGGGCTATTCTCGCCTTACTTCCTGCTTATTTGGAACGACAAGGTTCTTCTCTTATTTACATGATGGACGCCTTAATCCAACAAAGTGAACATCCTGCAAGTGGCTTTTATTTAGACGAGTTGGACCAACTTAAAGCGCAGCTTGAAGTCCTTGAAGCACAAGAGCATCCTATCTTATTGCTTGGGGTGAGTTTTGCTTTATTGGAGTTTGCCGAAAAACACCCCATGACACTAAAGCATACGGTGGTTATGGAAACGGGCGGAATGAAAGGAAGACGCAAAGAAATGATCCGAGAAGACCTACATGCTGTTTTAAAAAACGCTTTTGGTCTTGAAAAAATCCACAGCGAATACGGGATGACAGAACTTTTATCTCAGGCCTATTCAAGTGGAGATGGACGCTTTAATGCGCCCCCATGGATGAAAGTGATTCCCCATGAAATAAATGACCCATTTTGCGCTGTTAAAACAACTAAAATAGGCCGACTAAACATCATTGATTTGGCCAATCAAGAATCTTGCGCCTTTATTGCCACAGATGATCTTGGTCGTGCTTTCCCCGATGGCTCTTTTGAGGTCATGGGGCGTTTAGACCAAAGTGATGTGCGGGGATGTAATCTTTTGGTATACTAGATAAACGCTAAAATAAAATAGCTTTTTTTACCGCGCTGTAACAAAACATAGCGCCCGTTAATTAAATCTGCTTCCGTGATTTTTTTCTGGTCATTTACCTTGTTTTTATTCACCGAAATAGAATTCTCTTTTAAGGCACGGCGCGCTTCTCCATTGGATTTCAACAAGCGACCCTCACCAGCCAAAGCAGCAATAATATCAAAGCCATCTTCCAACAGGGATTTGTCTACTTGGGACTGCGGCACTCCTTCAAAAACATCTAGAAAGGTGGCATTATCTAATTGCATTAAATCTTCAGAAGTCGATTTTCCAAACAAGATTTGCGAAGCCCTTTGCGCTTTAACAAGATCTTCATTAGAATGCACCAATACAGTGACCTCTTCTGCAATGCGTTTCTGCAATAAGCGCAAATGGGGTGTTTCTTGGTGTTCAGCAATCAACCCATCTATCGCTTCCTTGCTTAAAAAGGTAAAGATTTTAATGTAGTTTTCAGCATCCGCGTCAGAGGCGTTTAACCAATACTGATAAAATTTATAGGGAGACGTACGGTTTTTATCTAACCAGATATTACCTCCTTCGGTTTTTCCAAATTTGGTTCCATCTGCTTTGGTGATCAAAGGGCAGGTAATGGCATAAGCCTTCCCTCCTGCTTTCCTTCTTACCAACTCTGTTCCAGTAGTGATATTTCCCCACTGGTCGCTTCCGCCCATTTGAAGGGTACAATTGTGGTTTTTATATAGATGCAAAAAGTCATAGCCTTGAAGCAATTGATAGGTGAACTCTGTAAAAGACATTCCCACTTGAGATTCTGATCCCAGGCGTTTTTTGACAGAATCTTTTGCCATCATATAATTCACTGTGATATGCTTGCCGATATCACGGGAAAAGTCAATAAGCGAATAATCCTTCATCCAATCAAAATTATTGACCAAAATCGCTGGATTGTTACTATAAGAAGAAAAATCTAAAAAACGGGCCAATTGACTTTTAATTCCTGCTACATTTTTTTCAAGCGCCGCATTGTCTAATAAATTGCGTTCGTCTGATTTTCCAGAGGGATCCCCAATCATTCCGGTTGCTCCGCCAACCAAAGCAATGGGCTGATGCCCTGCCTGCTGAAAATGCATTAAAATTAATATCTGAACTAAACTCCCAATATGGAGGGAATCTGCTGTTGGATCAAAGCCAATATAGGCAGCGGTAGGGCCTTGATTTAAGTGATTTTCAGTTTCGGGCATAATGTCGTGCAACATGCCTCTCCATTCAAGTTCTTCAACGAACGCGTTTCTCATAATACAGTGCTAAAGCGCAAAGATAGATTTCTCCTTCAAATGGAAAAAGACAAAAAGAAAAAACAGTACTTTTAACCCATGATTTTAGTCACTGGAGCCACCGGATTGGTCGGCGCACATCTTTGTCTCAACCTACTTAAAAAGAATTTGCCTGTTGTAGCCCTCTACAGAAGAGAGAAAAAAAGAGCCGTCTTAAAGGACTTTTTCATCGCCCAAAAGGAAGCAGCTCTTTTTGACAAAATCCTTTGGCGACAAGCCGATCTTTCTAATTTGCCCGAATTAACCGCTTCTTTCAAAGGCATTACCCATGTTTATCATTGTGCGGCTTATATCTCAATGGCCCATCATAAAAAACACCAATTACAAGAAATCAATCAACAAGGAACAGCATATATCGCTAATTTGTGTATTGAAAATAACATAAAAAAACTGGTTTACGTCAGTTCAATTGCTGCTTTGGGAAGCCAGACTTCCAACGGTATTATTGATGAAGATACCCCTTGGAATCCTACAATAGAAAAAACGCCCTATGCTTATTCAAAATACGGTGCCGAATTAGAAGTGTGGCGTGCCTCCCAAGAAGGCATTCCAGTCGCTATAGTCAATCCTGGGGTTATTTTAGGCGATCGTATGCCCAGAAATCCAATTGACCAATTGATTGCCCAAGTGGAAAAGGGATTGTCTTTTTACCCCAGCGGACAAACCGGTTATGTTGCTGTGGAAGATGTGGTAGAGGTAATGGAACAATTGATGAACTCTTCGATTGAAAACAAGCGCTTTATCCTTGTGGCGGAAAATTGGAGCTACCAAAAAATGACGCATTATGTCGCTCAAAAAATGGGGAAGAAAAAACCCAAAAAAGTTTTACACCCAATTTACTTGAAAACAGCTTGGGTCTTTGAAAGTATCGCAGATGGCTTAGGCTTAAGGAAGAAATTTTTAACCAAAGCACTCATTAACAGTCTAGCGAATCAAAGTAAAATCGATGGGAGCAGAATTGAAAAAAACCTTCCTTTTTCTTATCGGAAAATAACCCCTTATCTCGATTTAATTTTCAAAGGTCGCTTCTAATTTGCCTAATTTTTTTTCCATTAAGAGGGTCAGACTGTCTTTTGACTTAAGCCCAACTAAACTATCTTTTCTTTTAAGGAGAAGAAGACTGTCGTGAACTTTTAACAATTGTAGACTATCTTTACTTTTGAGCAATTTGATGCTGTCCCTTACTTTTAGCGCCGCAATACTGTCTTTTTCTCTTTGAAGGCGTTCCTCTAGGGCTGCTTGTTCTTGTTGCACCAAAACCCCAATACTGTCTTCTGCTTTTTCCAGGCGTTTTAAAATTCGGTCATACATGGCCACCATTTTTTTAGGAGACTGGGCGTAATAGATTTGATTGCGTTTTAAGACAGAGTCTGTAAGTTGGTATTTCCGCAGGATATAATTGTTGTTCAGGATTTCCAATGGGGCTTCCCCACCAAACCGATTGTTTTTAATGGTCTTTAATAAAGTAATATCATAAAGGATATCCTCCATTGTATCTTGCGGAATTAACCCTACTGGCGGAGGGTTGGCTGTATTGGATTGACAAGCTGAAAAAAGAAGGAAAAGGGCAATGATCTTTTTCATCGATTGAAGGTTAGTTGTTGTCCAGCCTCAGCTTCAATAATTGTTCCTCGATCGTAAACTAAAACACCGTTTACCCAAGTTTTTTCTATGCTTGCATCAAAAGTTGTTCCTTCAAATGGCGACCAACCGCATTGATATAAAAGCCCTTCTTTGGTTACGGTTGTCTTTTTGTCTAAGTCGACTAAAACAAGATCGGCTTGATAGCCTTCTTTGATATAGCCACGCTGGGCAACTTGAAATAAAATGGCTGGATTATGACAGGCCTTTTGCACTAATTTCTCGATACTTATTTTTCCTTGACCAACGGCTGTTAACAGGGCCAATAAGGCATGTTGAACCAATGGCCCACCAGAAGGTGCGCTGGTGTAGGGATTGTTTTTTTCTTCTAGCGTGTGTGGGGCGTGATCTGTTGCAAGAACATCAATCCGATCATCGTTGAGGGCTTCCCACAAAGCAGCGCGATCTTCGGCATTCTTCACTGCGGGATTCCACTTAATATGGGTTCCTTTCTCTGCATAATCTGCTGCAGTAAACCACAAGTGGTGCACGCAAACCTCAGCGGTAATTTTCTTTTCCGATAAAGGAATTGTATTGTCAAAAAGAGCGGTTTCTTTTGCCGTTGATAAATGAAAAACATGCAAGCGTGCACCGGTTTCTTTGGCAAGAGCGATTGCTTTTGAAGAAGACAAATAACAAGCTTCATGACTTCTAATAACAGGGTGTTTTTCAATGGGAATATCCTCCCCATAAGTAGCGATGTGTTCTGCTAAATTTGCCTTAATGGTGGGCTCGTCTTCACAGTGAACAGAGATCACCAAATCGGTTGAAGAAAAAATCTTTCGCAAAACTGCTTCATCATCAACCAACATATTCCCGGTGGAAGATCCTAAAAACAACTTTAATCCCGCCACCTTTGTTTTGTCTAGGCGCGCAACTTCGGCAAAATTATCATTTGTCCCGCCAAACATAAAAGAATAGTTGGCTAAAGAATCTTCTTTAGCGGTAGAAAATTTATCTTCTAATGCCGCTATGGTCGTGGTTTGCGGATTTGTATTGGGCATTTCTATAAAAGAGGTTATCCCTCCTGCCACTGCAGCCCTAGATTCTGTCTTAATGCAAGCTTTATGGGTTAAACCGGGTTCGCGAAAATGCACCTGATCATCAATTAAGCCGGGAAGTAAATATTTCCCCTTTGCATTGACCAAGGTTTCCTCTGTTGTTAAAGCTAGATCGTGGCCAAGCGCCGTTATTTTCCCGTTTTCAACGCGAACATCTAATTGTTTCGTTTCTCCTTCGTTAACAACTAGAGCGCCTTTAATTAACATCTTTTTCATTTGCGTTTATAAATGGATTCAAATTTAAGATAAATTACCCCAAATACAGCTTCCCAAATAATTGAACTATTCATTTTAGAAACCCCTTTTTCGCGATTGATAAAAACAATGGGGATCTCTCTAAGCGAGCAGCCTTTTTTCCACAATTTGAACTTCATTTCTATTTGAAAAGCATAGCCCACAAAAGAAAGTGAATCAAAATCTAACATTGCCAATGCACTTGCCTTATAGCCCACAAAACCAGCAGTAGCGTCTTTAACGGGCATTCCAGTGATTAACCTAACATAAATGGAGGCCCCCATAGACAACAAAATCCGCATAATGGGCCAATTAACAACATTGACCCCAGCAAGATAACGGGACCCAATTACAACATCCTCGCCCTGGGTTAGAGCAGCAATCATTTCAGGCAACGATTTGGCTGGATGAGAAAGGTCAGCATCCATTTCAAATATATTTTGATAAGCACGTGCTAACGCCCATTTAAAACCATGGATATAGGCTTTTCCCAAGCCTTCTTTTTCTTTCCGATTCTCTAAAAAAACTTGGGTTGGATAAATGGACTGAAAGGATTCAATTTTAGCCGCTGTTCCGTCTGGAGAAGAATCATCAACAAAGAGAACATGAACGTTAGGAAGTACCCTGAAGATTTCTTTCAATAAGGGCGAAATATTGTCTATTTCGTTATAAGTCGGTATGATGAGGAGTGTTTGCGACATAAAGCGCTGTAAAAATAAGAAAATTAAACGCACCCTAAGCTACTTAAGCTTTTTGAATGCTTAAAGGAGTGGATTAATTTTGGTATTTTTACCCCATGGAAGAATGGGTTTTAATTCCTTCGGGAAAAGCAGATTGGATGAGCTGTCTATTGATGGTGAATTTCTTGCTTTTTGTGCTGTGCAAATGGCGCTATGAGCAGCAGTTTTTCTCTTTTCTCCGTATTATAGACACCAAACTGTACTTTAGCAGTTATGGTGAAAAACCCATACATCAACAAGGGTTTACTTTATTATCTGCGTTGTTTTGCTTAATTAACCTCAGCCTTTTTATTTGCTTTTACCTTTCAGAAAAAAAAATCCTTTTATTAGATGCTAAGGTTTTTAGCTGGGTATTTTTCGGGATTAGTGGGGTGGTTATTTTGCGGCAAGCTATGTTAATCCTGCTAGGCTATTTTTTTAACATACAGCACTTTATTAATCAATATCAATTCAGAACGATTACCTACTTGTTTCGGTTAAACATTTTGATCTTCCTTGGATTGATTTTTTACTTTTACACTTTTAATCTTTCTGCGCTGTTTCTCAACAGTTTTGCCCTTGTTGCCTTAGGTTTATATGGCTTGTACCACTTAATGGTTATTAAACAATTGTTTAGTGCCATAAATCAAGGTGGGTTGTATTTTATTTTATATCTTTGCACTCTCAAATTGAGTCCTTGGATTCTATTAATCAATGGATTAAAACTAAGCCTATGAGTGCTAAAAAAGTGAAGACAATATTGGTGTCGCAGCCAGAGCCTAACAACGAAAATTCCCCCTACACGCGACTTAAAGAAAAACACAATTTAACCATTGACTTTCGTCCGTTTATTCACGTTGAAGGGGTAGCCTCTAAAGAAGTGCGTCAACAGAAAATCGATTTTAACGATTTTGATTCTGTTATTTTAACCAGTAGAAACTCTGTTGATCATTATTTTCGCTTGGCAGAAGAAATGCGTTTTAAAGTACCTGATAGCACAAAATATTTTTGTCAATCGGAAGCAGTCGCTTATTACCTACAAAAATATGTGGTTTACCGCAAGCGAAAAATTTATGTAGGAGAAAGAAGTTTAATGGACCTTGAAGCAATGTTTAAGAAGTTCAAAGACGATCGATTTCTCTTGCCTTCTTCTGACATTTTAAAGCCCGTTATCCCCAACTTTTTAGATGGCCTTGGCATTGACTGGAAACGCGCCCAACTATACAAAACTGTTGTTAGCGACTTGTCAGATCTTAGAGACGTTTATTATGACATCTTGGTGTTTTTTAGCCCCTCAGGGATTGAATCATTGTTCAAAAACTTTCCAGACTTTGAGCAAAACAATACCCGCATTGCCGTTTATGGAAACACAACAGTAAAGGCAGCAGATGAGGCCAACCTTAGGGTTGACATTAAAGCGCCTACAGAAGAAACTCCTTCTATGACCATGGCGATTGAGAAATACATCAAGGAATTCGCTTAAGCCAACATCATTTTTCCGAGAAGAATACTGACATAAGCCCAAGCCCCCAAGAGCAATAATCCCCCTATGGGCGTAATGGGTCCTAACCAACCAACGCTTAAGCCATGAATGGCTCTAGTTGACAAGAGTAAGATACTGCCTGAAAACAAGAACACCCCTAAGACCAACATTAAAGCGATACGCTCTTTTTTGGGTTCATCAATGAACGGTAAAGCCCCTAAAAACAATAAAGCGATCGCGTGAAAAAGCATATAGCGAATTGAAATCATATAGCTTTGTAGCGCATCTTGGGTGATTTTTCCATCAAGGGCATGACTCCCCAATGCACCAAGTGCCACCCCTAAAAACATCAATACGCTTCCAATAAAAGCGGCAGTTAGCATTTTCATAGCATTTATTTTAAACCAAAGATAGTTGAAAATAACAGATTAATAAATTAATGATTTTAACTTATTTTGTACTTTTACCTAATAATTTTAATGAATAAGTGAATAATTCAGCAATAATTCAAATTGACGGTATTGATAAGATTTTACTCAACGAATTGATGAGAGATGCCAGAGTGTCCATTAATTTACTGTCCAAGCAAGTTGGTATTTCTGGAGCAGCGGTACATCAGCGGTTAAAAAAACTAGAGAAATCAGGCCTAATACAGGGATCACAAATCACCATTAACCCCAAAAAACTGGGCTATACTACTTTAGCCTTTGTAGGGATATACCTAGATAAAGCAATGAATAATACTTCTGCTGTTGCACAGCTGAAAAAAATAAACGAAGTCTTAGAATGCCACTATACCACTGGGGACTGGAGTGTACTCGTTAAAATTCTTTGTAAAGATAACGCGCATTTAATGAACCTTTTGAACAATCAAATTCAAAAAATCGCGGGTATATCTAGAACTGAAACCTTTATTTCTTTAGATCAGCAAATCGCTAGGCAGATTAAGGTTTAATCGCGGCTATTTCCCATAATACGCAAAACAAAATACAGGAGGGTTGCAAGCGACCCTAAAGCAGCGACAACATAGGTTCTAGCAGCCCATTTCAAGGCGTCTTCTGCGCCAGCCAATTCTTGTTGACTGACCATGTTTTTTCGCTTTAACCAAGCAATTGCGCGGTTACTTGCGTCATATTCTACGGGCAAGGTAATAAAACTAAAGAGCGTTCCCATACCAAATAGCACGACCCCCACCATGGCAATGGTCTGCCCAAAGGCCGATCCTTGTGCCATAAAAAGGCCACCAAAAATCATCCACATAGAAAAATTAGAAGCAATACTTACCATAGGAACCAAGGTAGAACGCATTTGCAACCACTCATACCCAATATTGTGCTGTACTGCATGGCCGCATTCGTGGGCTGCTACTGCTGCTGCAGAAGCATTGCGCTGCGCATAAACCCCTTCACTTAAATTCACCGTTTTTGTTGATGGATTGTAATGATCTGTCAACATTCCAGGGGTTGACACGACTTTTACATCGCGAATTCCGTGGTCTGCCAACATCTGTTCTGCAATTTCTTTCCCAGAAAGCCCATTGCGTAAAGCTATTTTTGAATACTTTTTAAACTTGCGTTTTAAGGTACTACTCACAATCGAGCTTATGATTCCAAAAACAATTAATACCAGGTAATATCCTCCCATGATTTAAGATCTTATTTGTGTTTTATTTTAAAGTAAACTATCATTATCAAAAGTGATGCCGTTATAAAATTAGCCATAATAATGGGTAAACTGTCAATTAAAATACCATAAAGTCCCCATAACAAAACCCCGGTAAGCATAATAAAATACATGCTTAAGGAGACCCCATCGGCAGATTTTGTCTTCCATATTTTATAAGCCTGGGGAACAAAAGCCGCAGTTGTCAAAATGGCAGCAATAAAACCGATGAGTTCGATATACATTATCCTACAATATTGATGATCTTGCCGGGCACAACGATTACTTTCTTGGGTACTCTTCCCTGCAATTGTTTCTGTGTTTGTTCTTCTTTAAGGATAATCTCCTCTATTTCTTTAGGGCTTAAATCCAAAGAAAGTTCTTTGGTAAAACGCATTTTACCGTTAAAAGAGACTGGGTAATTTTTGGTACTCTCTACCAAATACTTTTCCGCATAAACGGGATAGGGAGCTTGAGAAATTGAAGTATCATGCCCTAAAAGCGCCCATAACTCCTCTGTAATATGGGATGCAAAAGGAGACAACAAGATTGCCAATGGTTCAAGAATTGCTCTATGTTGACATTTTTGAGCCGTTAATTCATTGACACAAATCATAAAAGCACTGATACAGGTATTAAAAGAAAAATGTTCAATATCCTCGGTTACTTTTTTTATGGTTTGATGCAAGGTTTTTAAAGATGCCGCTGAAGGAGCTGCTTCACTAAGGCGGAAAGTTTCCGCTTCGTGATACAAACGCCAGGTCTTTTTCAAGAAAGAATGCACTCCTGATATACCCGCAGTGTTCCATGGTTTTGCTTGCTCTATTGGGCCTAAAAACATTTCGTACATACGCAAAGTATCAGCGCCATAGTCTTCGCAAATTTGGTCTGGATTAACCACATTGTATTTAGACTTAGACATTTTCTCTACCTCGCGGCCCACTTTATAAACCCCTTCTTCTAAAACAAAGCTGGCATCTGCAAATTGAGGTTGCCATTGTTTCACGGCCTCAAAATCAAGCTCATCAGCAAGATTAACCAGTGCAACATCTACCCGAATTGGTTCTACTTCTTGCCCTTCAATTAAACCTTTGGATAAATATTCTTGGGTTCCTTTTTTTCGATACATAAAAGCAGAAGACCCTAGAATCATGCCTTGATTGATCAATTTTTTTGCGTATTCATCTACAGGCAAATGCCCCAGGTCGAACAAAAACTTTTGCCAAAAACGAGAATACAATAAATGCCCTGTGGCGTGTTCGCTTCCGCCCAAATACAAATCGACATCTTGCCAGTAATTTGCCGCTTCTTTTGAAACAAAGCTGTTGTTGTTTTGCGGATCCATATAGCGGTAAAAATACCAGGAACTTCCTGCCCAACCTGGCATGGTATTCATCTCTAAAGGGAAAATTGTCGCATGATCTATTAAATCATTGCTAACCACTTCTTCTTTTTGGGTGTCCCAAGCCCAGTTGGTCGCATTCCCCAAGGGTGGGGCCCCGTCTTGGGTAGGTAAGTAATTTTCTACTTTTGGCAAGACCAATGGCAAATGGTCTGTAGATAAAGGCACAGGTAAACCATCTTTATAGTAAACAGGAATGGGCTCTCCCCAATAACGTTGGCGACTAAAAATAGCGTCACGCAGGCGATAATTAATGGTCCCTTCTCCTGTATTTGTTGCTTCTAAATGTGCGATGACTGCTTTCATGGCGTCCTTGTATTCAAGGCCGTTTAAAAAATCGGAATCCTGCAATTTGACTCCCCCGCTTTTGTCGGCAAAAGCTGCTTCAGAAATATCTGTATTAGCAAATATATTTTTGATTGGAATATCGAAATGTTTCGCGAAGTCATAATCTCTTTGATCTCCACAAGGCACGGCCATTACAGCACCTGTTCCATAGCCTGCAAGTACGTAATCGCCTATCCAGATGGGAATTCTTTCTTGGGTAAAAGGGTGCAAAGCATAGGCCCCTGTAAACACTCCGCTAATGGTCTTAACATCGGCCATGCGGTCGCGTTCAGATCGCTGTGCAGTACTTTCAATATATGCTTCAACTGCTTCTTTTTGCGCTGGGGTGGTTAGGGCTTGAACCAGCGGCAATTCGGGTGCAAGGGTCATAAATGTAACGCCGTACAAAGTATCTGGGCGGGTGGTGAAAACTTCTAATTCAGCTGGGTGATTTTCAACTTGAAAACGCACTTTTGCCCCCACTGATTTCCCAATCCAATTACGTTGCATTTCTTTAAGAGAATCTGGCCAATCTATTCTATCGAGACCTTGAAGTAAGCGTTCGGCATAAGCACCAATTCGCATACTCCACTGTTTCATTTTCTTTTTGGTCACAGGAAAGCCTCCTCTTTCTGATACCCCGTTGATGATTTCGTCATTCGCCAAAACCGTACCCAGTGCTGCACACCAGTTCACTTCCGTTTCAGAGATATAGGTTAAACGATAGTCCAAAAGAATCGCTTGTTTTTCTTTTTCTGAAAAAGCTTTCCATTGGTCTGCCGTAAAAGATTGAACTGCTGCAGCACATTCTGCCTGAACATTTGCATTTCCTGTTGCTTCAAAAACCGCTACTAAGGCTGAGATTGGTTTTGCTTTATCTTCTACTTTGTCGTAATACGCATCAAATAGCTGCAAGAAAATCCATTGTGTCCAACGGTAAAAATCTGGATTAGAAGTCCTTACTTCTCTACTCCAATCAAAAGAAAAACCGATGCGATCTAGCTGCTCTCGGTATCTATTGATATTGGTCTTGGTGGTTAATTCTGGGTGCTGCCCGGTTTGAATGGCATATTGTTCTGCTGGAAGGCCAAAAGAATCATAGCCTTGTGGGTGCAATACATTAAAGCCTTTGTGTCGCTTATAGCGGGCATAAATATCACTGGCAATATACCCCAGCGGGTGCCCCACATGTAAACCTGCACCAGAAGGATAAGGAAACATATCTAGTACATAATACTTTGGTTTATCTGAATTGTTTTTCGCTTGAAAAGTCTTGTTTTCAGCCCAATAGGCCTGCCACTTTTTTTCGATTTCTAGGAAGTTGTACCCCACAATATTTTAATTTATTAACCCCACAAAAGTAGCGTTAATGCAGGAAAGGAAAAAGTTTATCCTAGGCTAGAATAAAATTTGGTCCTTGTTTTGTAATTTTACCTTCAAACACACCCATAGAATTGATGAATTCCAGAGATAATTACCAAAAAAGACGTTTGATTTCCTCCTACTTTTCGGTTGTTGTTAGCATCAGTTTGGTTTTGTTTCTCGTGGGTATATTGGGTCTTTTGCTGCTTAATTCTAAGAAAGTAGCCGACCATTTTAAAGAACAAATCGCTTTCACCATTTATATCAACGATGGCGCCAAGCCCATTGAGATAAAACAATTACAGAAAAGTTTAGCCTTAAGAAAGGAAACCAAAACGGCCAACTTTGTTTCTAAAGAAGCTGCCGCACAAAGCCATGCAAATGCAATTGGAGAAGATTTTATGGAATTTTTAGGATACAATCCTTTGCTGAGCTCTATTGATGTTTACTTTAGATCCGATTATGTATCTCCTGCTTTTTTGGCCACTTTAAAACAAGACTTTGAAGCAAAACCCTATGTTAACGAGGTGTTTTACGATCAGCCTTTATTGGAAATATTAGATGAAAACATCAAAAAGATTAGCCAAGGAATCATTGCCCTTAGCGGTCTTTTTATTGTCATTGCTATTTTGTTAATCAACAGTTCCATCCGTTTATCGGTTTACTCAAAGCGTTTAATCATAAAAACCATGCAATTGGTTGGAGCAACAAAACGTTTTATACGGCGTCCTTTTATTTGGCAACATTTGCGCTTGGGGCTTCTAGGTGCTTTTATCGCCTCGGCTGGGTTGGGGTATTTGCTCTATGAATTAAATCTGCGTTTTCCAGAATTAGCGCTATTGAGTAGCCCTAAAGAACCTGCCCTTATTATTGCTACCGTATTTTGTATGAGTATATTCATTACTGGGGCGAGCACCTTTTTTGCTACCCAGCGTTTTCTTAACTTAACCACAGATGCGGTAAATTAAATCCTTATGAAAAAAGTTCCTTCTACCAAAAAAGCGTTTCTTTTTCAACAAAAAAACTATCGTGTTTTAGGCATAGCTATTGGCGTTATTGCGCTCGGCTTTTTTTTAATGACTGGAGGCGGAAGTGACGATCCAAATGTTTTTAATCCTGAGATTTTTAACTTTCAACGCATTCGACTCGCGCCAACACTGGTTTTAATTGGCTTTGGTCTTGCGATGTATTCCATTCTTTTAAATGGTCAAGAATAATGAATGAACTTATCGCCTTACTCCTTGGAATAGTACAAGGATTAACTGAGTTTTTACCTGTCTCTTCTAGCGGACATTTAGAATTAACAAAAGCATTAACACAGGCTGATTTTGCAGCGAAAGAAAGCCTTCTCTTCACAATAGTATTGCACGGTGCAACTGCTTTAAGTACAATTTTCTTTTTTAGAAAAGACATTGGAATTATCCTAAAAGAACTCCTCACTTTTAAAGCATCTCCCTCTTTTTATTTCGCTGGCTATATTGTGTTATCCATGATTCCTGCTACTCTAGTGGGGTTATTTTTAGAAGATATTATCACCCAACTTTTTGATCAAAATATTGTTTTAGTCGGGGCTATGCTTCTGTTCACTGGCCTATTATTGCTGTTGGCAGACCGCGCCAAAAACACCTCAAAAGACATCACTACCCGAGCGGCTGTTCTCATTGGACTTATGCAGGCAGTAGCGATTTTACCCGGTATTTCGCGCAGTGGAGCTACCATTGCAACGGCCGTGTTATTAGGCATTGACAAAGAAAAAGCCGCACGTTTTTCTTTCTTAATGGTAATTCCGCTTATCGTAGGAAGCATGGCGAAAAGTCTTTTAGACGCAGAAACAATCACCACTGATAGCGGGCTGCTTCCTTTAATCATTGGTTTTGTCGCAGCTTTTTTCACAGGACTCATTGCTTGTAAATGGATGATTGCTATTGTAAAAAAAGCCCAATTAAACTATTTTAGCTGGTATTGCTTTGCTGTTGGAACCCTTGCACTAATTCTTGCTTAACAAATGATTTTCACCAAAGAAGCCTTTTTATCTGGCCAAGTTATTCTGATCAACAAACCCTTGGAATGGACCTCCTTTCAGGTGGTTAATAAAGTCCGCTGGTTGATTCGAAAAAACCTTCAAATCAAAAAAATAAAAGTAGGACATGCCGGGACTTTAGACCCTCTCGCAACAGGCCTTCTGATTCTTTGCTGTGGAAAAATGACCAAAGAAATCGAACGCTTTCAAGGGCAGGAAAAAACCTATAGCGGTACCTTTCAACTTGGCGCAACTACTCCCTCTTATGATTTAGAGACCCCTATAGATCAACACTTCCCCACCGATCATATAAACCCCGCATTAGTTGCCGCAAGCAAAAAACAATTTATGGGCGATATCGATCAATACCCTCCTGTATTTTCGGCCTTAAAAAAAGAAGGGAAACGCCTGTATGAATATGCGCGGAAAGGCGAAGAAGTTACGATTCCCAGCCGCAAGGTTAACATTAGCGCATTTGAGGTAGATGCTAGTGCACTGCCAGAAATTTCTTTTAAAGTTAGCTGTAGTAAAGGCACTTATATTCGTTCGCTTGCACATGATTTTGGGCATGCCCTTAACAGTGGCGCACACCTTAGTTCACTTTGCCGTGAACGCATTGGAGATTTTCATTTGGAAGATGCCATAAGCATTGAAACTTTTGAAGCGCAAATCAACAAAGCCTTTGGGAACAAAAATCACTTAAGCGATCCTATTTAGGGTAGAACCTTCAACCATTATTACTTATATTTGTAAGAACTGAAAGGCTATGGAATACAAGCGAATACTACTTAAACTTAGCGGAGAAGCGCTTATGGGAGCTAATTCTTATGGAATTGATCCAAAACGTATCAAAGAATACGCACAAGAAATCAAGCAATTACACCTAGAAGGCGTAGAAATTGCCATCGTTATTGGCGGGGGGAATATCTTCCGTGGCATGGCCGGCTCTAACGAAGGTGTAGATCGGGTTCAAGCAGACTATATGGGTATGCTGGCCACTGTAATGAACGGCCTTGCACTTCAAAGTGCCCTAGAAAACGAAGAAGTCCCAACGCGCTTGCAAACTGCATTGAAAATCGAAGCTGTGGCTGAACCCTATATCAAAAGAAAGGCCGTGCGCCACTTAGAAAAAAATCGGGTTGTTATTTTTAGTGCAGGTACTGGAAATCCCTTTTTCACAACAGACTCTGCAGCAGTATTACGCGCCATTGAAATTAACGCAGATGTTATTTTAAAAGGCACACGTGTTGATGGTATTTACACAGAAGATCCCGAAAAAAATAAAGAAGCCATCAAATTTGATAGCCTCTCTTTTGAAGAAGTATTAAAACGTGGATTAAAGGTGATGGACACCACCGCCTTTACCCTTAGTCAAGAAAATAAATTACCCATTATTGTATTTGATATGAATACCCAAGGCAACCTTAGTAAAGTGGTTAAAGGGGAAAATATTGGTACACGCGTGGACCTCTAATTTCAAGGAAATGAACGAAGAATTACAATTTATCTTAGACAGTGCAAAAGAAAGCATGCACAGCGCTGTTAGTCACTTAGAAAGCGAACTCTTGAATATTCGTGCCGGAAAAGCAAATCCAGTAATGTTGAAAAGCGTTATGGTAGATTATTATGGTGCGCCTACCCCCTTAAGTCAAGTTGCAAACATCAATACCCCTGATGGAAGAACACTTTCCATTCAACCTTGGGAAAAAAGTTTGTTGACTGAAATAGAAAGGGGCATCATGATGGCAAACCTTGGTTTTAACCCCATGAATAATGGTGAAAACATAATCATCAACGTTCCGCCTTTAACAGAGGAAAGAAGAAAAGAACTGGCCAAAATGGCCAAAAATGAAGCAGAAAATGCAAAGGTAAGCGTTCGAAATGCGCGCAAAGATGCCAACCAGGAAATCAAAAAATCCGCTGCCTCTGAAGACGAACAAAAAAATTGTGAAATCGACGTTCAAAATTCCACAGACGGTTTCATACAAAAAGTAGAAACCATTTTAGCGGCAAAGGAAAAGGAAATAATGACCGTTTAATCTTGCCCAATCAACGAGCAATTTGGCTATGAAAAAGAATAATCAATGGTTTTTTTGGGAAGCTGTCGCTCGCTTGATTTTACGCAATAGAATTGCCTTAATTTTTAGCCTTCTTGCGGTAACTGTCTTTTGGGTATCGCAGTGGCAAAACATGCGTTTTACTTTTACTGAGGCGAATTTACTCCCAGACGATCACCCTGAAAATGTCAGCTACAACGAATTTCTATCCCTTTTTGGAGAAGAAGGAAGCGTAATCGTTATTGCTGTAAAAGACAGCACCTTATTTACCCCGCAAAAGCTCGGCGCTTGGAAAGCCCTTAGCGAAAAAATCCAATCTTTTGATGAGATCGATTTTGTCTTGTCAGTTGACAATGTCAAAGAACTGGTTAAGAACAAGGCGAAAAACAAATTTGAATTACAGCCGTTACTGGAGGAAATTCCTCAAGACAGTCTTGCCTTTTCACTTTTCAAACAAAAATTGTTTTTTGAATTGCCTTTTTATGAGCAGCTACTGCTAAATAAAACCACAGGAACAGTTCGAATGGCCATTTACATGAAACAAGAAGTGGTCAATAGTGCTGGACGAAAAGATTTTGTTTTTAAAACCTTTATCCCCTTGATGGATGCTTTTGAAAAAGAGCACGGACTTAAAGTACGCCGTTCTGGGATGCCCTATATCCGGACGCTAAATGCGCAAAACATTGTCGATGAGATTGGAATGTTTGTCTTTGCGGCTATGGGAATCACCTCATTGATTTTCTTTCTGTTCTTCCGTTCCTTTCGCGCGACAATAATCGCTATGGTGGTGGTTTTATTTGGGGTGGCTTGGGCCCTTGGTACATTGGGCTTCTTAGGCTATGAAATTACGGTTTTAACTGCCTTAATTCCCCCCTTAATAATTGTAATTGGGATACCAAACTGTATCTTTTTAATCAATAAATACCAGCACGAAGTTGCTAAACATGGAAATCAAATCAAATCCCTTCAACAGGTAATTGTCAAAATAGGCAATGCTACTTTGATGACCAACTTGACGACCGCTTCAGGATTTGCCACCTTTATTTTAACCAATAGTAAGCTGCTTAAAGAATTTGGCATAGTGGCATCTATAAATGTCGCTGGAATCTTTGTCCTTTCATTGTTGATTATCCCAATCGCTTATAGCTTTATGCCATTGCCAAGCCAAAAGCATCTAAATCATTTGAACAATAAATCAATTGATCGCTTTGTTAAATGGATGGAAAACAAGGTGCGCCATAAAAAACTTAACACCTACATTGTTGCCTTGATTGCTTTGGTAACTTCTATCATTGGTATTTACACCATCAACATCTCTGGAAGCATTTTAGAAGACATGCCAAAAAGGCAATCCTTTTTCAAGGATATTCTCTTTTTTGATCGAGAATTTGACGGGATTGTTCCCCTGGAAATTTTGATTGACACCAAAAGAAAAGACGGCGTTTTAAAACTCTCTACCTTAAAACGAATGGAGCGTTTAAACAAGAGCATAGAAAACATCCCCGAACTTTCTTCGCCTACTTCTGTTGTAAATGCTATTAAGTACGCGAAACAAGCCTATTATAATGGAAATCCCAATTATTATTCCTTGCCTTCTGCCCAAGAGAATCGCTTTATCCTTTCTTATTTTGATCGCTCTGGAAAAGGGGGAGAAAATATCATGAGTAACTATGTAGATACGAGCGGACAGTATGCCCGACTGACTACCTTTATGACTGATATTGACACAGCGCGAATGGAGGAAATTGAGCTTGAGTTAAAACGCGAGATCGCAAAAATATTCCCAGAAGAAAGATACAATGTTGAATTAACCGGAAAAGCATTGTTATTTTTAAAAGGGACCAAATACTTGATTAAAAACCTGGTTTTGTCTTTAGTACTCGCCATATTTTTAATCGCTTTGTTTATGGCCTATTTATTTAGGTCCGTAAAAATGATTATTATTTCCTTGATCCCTAATTTGCTTCCCTTGATAATCACAGCTGGAATGATGGGCTTTTTGGGCATCCCTTTGAAGCCCTCTACCATTTTAGTATTCAGTATTGCATTTGGGATTTCAGTAGATGACACCATTCACTTTTTGGCCAAATACCGTCAGGAATTAATCGATTCAAAATGGAAAATTCAGCGTTCTGTTTATGCTGCATTAAAAGAAACTGGGGTAAGTATGTTTTACACTTCCATTGTTTTATTCTTTGGCTTCTCTGTCTTCATGAGTTCAGAATTTGGCGGTACGGTGGCTTTAGGCGGCTTGATTTCAATGACACTGCTATTTGCCATGTTGGCCAATTTAATTCTTTTGCCTTCTTTACTTATCTCTTTAAAAGATACTGTGGCAAATGAAGCCGTTTTAAAAGAACCCAAGATCCAAATCATTGCTCCAAACGAAAGTGAAAAAGGGACCAAAAGAAAGAAAGAAAAATAACTGCTAAACGCTATCTTTGCACAAAATTTTCATTATGCCAACTAAAATAAAAGCATTGCTCGCTACTTCAGCTGAAGGGCAAAAAGTAACCGTTCAAGGATGGGTTAGAACCTTTAGAGCCAATCGATTTATCGCTTTAAATGACGGCTCAACCTTGGGCAATCTTCAGTGTGTGGTAGATTTTGAAAATTTTGATGAAGGTTTACTCAAAAATATCTCCACAGGAGCAGCCCTAAAAGTAAGAGGAAACTATGTTGCTAGTCAAGGAAAAGGACAGAATGCAGAAATCCAAGTGGAAGACATCCATATTTACGGAACTTCAGATCCTGAAACCTACCCCATTCAACCCAAAAAACACAGCTTTGAATTTTTACGTGAAAAGGCACACTTAAGGGTGCGTACAGCCACTTTTAGCGCCGTTATGCGGGTGCGTGCAGCTTTGGCTTTTGGGGTACATAAATTCTTTCAAGAAGAAGGTTTCCACTATGTAAACACTCCTATAATCACTGGAAGTGATGCAGAAGGTGCAGGGGAAATGTTTCGCGTTAGTGCTTTAGCGGCAAAAAATCCACCTTTAAATGAGACAGGAGAAGTCAATTTCCAAGAAGATTTTTTTGGAAAAGAAACTCACCTAACCGTTTCTGGACAATTAGAAGCTGAAACCTATGCAATGGGCTTAGGAGAAGTGTATACCTTTGGACCAACCTTTAGAGCCGAGAACTCAAATACAACTAGACACCTAGCAGAATTCTGGATGATTGAACCAGAAATGGCCTTTTTTGATCTAGATGACAATATGGATTTGGCCGAGAAATTCATCAAAAGTGTCTTGCGCTATGTCTTAGACAATTGCCAGGAAGACTTGGCTTTTTTAGATGAGCGTTTTACCAAAGAAGAAAGTGGAAAGCCCAAACTGGAAAGAGCCGAAATGGGCTTACTGGAAAAAATCAACTTTGTTGTAGAAAACGAATTTAAACGCGTTAGTTACACTGAAGCCATCGATATCCTAAGAAATAGTAAACCCAATAAAAAGAAAAAATTCACCTACCCCATCGATGAATGGGGTGCAGATTTACAAAGTGAACACGAACGCTTTTTAGTAGAAAAACACTTTAAAACCCCCGTGATTCTTTTTGATTATCCGGCTAAAATAAAAGCGTTTTATATGCGTCTTAATGAAGACGGAAAAACCGTTAGAGCCATGGACATTCTTTTTCCTGGGATTGGAGAAATGGTGGGCGGATCGCAAAGAGAAGAGCGCTTAGATGTCTTAAAAGAGCGAATTAAAGCCATGGGGATTGAAGAAGAAGAACTTTGGTGGTATCTCGATTTGCGTAAATTTGGTACTGCACCACATAGTGGCTTTGGACTAGGCTTTGAGCGATTGGTTTTATTTGCTACTGGAATGGGGAACATTCGCGATGTTATTCCTTTCCCTCGAACACCGCAAAACGCTTCTTTCTAAGAGATGTCTTTAAGTTTTCTTATCTTTCGATAAGACCCAACTTATTATGCTAAAACAACAACTTCAATTAAAGCTTGCTCAAAAACTGTCTCCACAACAAATTCAGTTAATGAAGTTGATTCAACTCACGACCCTGGATTTTGAACAACGCCTGCAAAATGAACTAGAAGAAAACCCCGCCCTTGAAAGCGGAAAAGAAGAAGGGGCACAAGAAGATCCCTACGAGCAAGAATACGAAGACAATGGGGAAATCATTGACACACAAGATATCGATATCGATGCCTATTTAAGTGATGATGAAATCCCATCCTACCGACTGAATGCAAACAACTATAGTTCTGATGATGAAGAGAAAAGTACTCCCATTACAGGAGGGGTAAGTTTTCATGAAACCCTGCAGCAACAAATTGGGGCTTTAATCCTTTCAGAAGAAGAAAGAGTGATTACAGAATTCATCATTGGGAGTATTGATGAAAGTGGATACTTACGGCGTTCAATAGAAGATTTAATTGACGATCTTGCTTTTACCCAAGGTATTATGGTGGAAGTAAATACTGTGAAATCGGTGCTAGAAAAGGTACAAACCCTAGACCCAGCTGGCGTCGGAGCAAGGGATCTACAAGAATGCCTTGCCCTTCAATTAGACCGCAAAAAAAATAGTTTGGCTGTTCTAGTGGCCAAGAAAATTATTGGCGAAGCCTTTGATTTATTTTCAAAAAAGCACTTTAAAAAAATGCTGGATAAATTTGATGTAGATGAAACTGTGCTCAAAGAAGGGCTTGCTGAGATTGAAAAGCTCAACCCTAAACCAGGGGGCGCTATTTCGGGTATTTTTCAAAACACCCATATCGTACCAGATTTTATTTTAACCATTGAAAATGGCGTGGTACAGGTAAGCATCAATAGAAGAAATGCCCCAGAACTTCACGTATCTAACGGCTATCAAGAAATGATGCGCGGTTATAAAGCCACCACCACTAAATCAAAAGCCCAAAAAGAGGCCGTTCAATTCATCAAACAAAAACTAGATGCCGCCCAATGGTTTATCGATGCGATTCAACAACGCCGACAAACCCTTCAGCTCACCATAGAAGCCATTGTAAACCATCAATACGATTACTTCTTAACAGGTGATGAACGCGCCTTAAAACCTATGATTTTAAAGGATATTGCCGATAAAATCAATATGGACATCTCTACCATCTCAAGGGTAGCTAACAGCAAATATATCGACACCCCTTATGGAACGAAATTACTCAAAACGTTCTTTTCTGAATCGCTTACCAATGCAGAAGGGGAAGAGGTCTCTACTTTAGAAATAAAGAAAATTTTACGCACCCTCATTGAAAAAGAGGATAAAAAGAAACCTTTGGCAGACAATGCTTTATCCAAAGGCTTACTGGAAAAAGGCTATAAAGTAGCCAGGCGAACCGTTGCCAAGTACAGAGAACAAATGAACTTTCCAGTTGCGCGTTTACGAAAGGAGTTATAAAAGATAAAAAATCAATCCAATTTGAACCGGAAACAGGGTTAATTCACTGCCAGAGGTGGTACGCAGCTCGCTTTTCAACAAGGGCGTTAAACTATAGTCGAGGCGTAAATTCCAGGTATTAAAGCCCATCGAAATACCTAAACTGTGCTGCCAGGGATTAAGCTGCTGCTTGAGGGGAAAATCAGGGCCAAAAAAAGGATCATATACCGCCCCAAATTGATGACTTAAGCGATAGCCTAGATAGACCCGCCAGAAAGTATAATCCGAGGAAGTAGATGTTCTCCAACGCAATTCAAGTGGTAAATGAAGTTGATGATAGCGGAAAACATTCCGCAAGCCACGTTGGCCCTCTGGGATCGAATAAGAATAGGCGTTTTCCGTTAGATCAACCGCTATATTATTAACCAGGTGAACATAACCATAACCTAAACCAAACGCAATAGCTTTATCTCCTCTTTTTGTGAGAGGATAATCCCTAAGCGCTGCAATATGTATACTTCTGGAAAAGCCATTTTGCTGAAAATGATCAAGGTCATGCGCCTGCAATCCAAAGTTAATATTGACATAGAATTGATCTTCTCTATATTTAAGACTGTCCTTTACTTGACCAAAAGAAAAGGTGGCACAAAAAAACAGTAGAGAAAGAAAAAGCTTCTGCATAAAGCAAAGGTACATTTTTACTTAAATAGGGGTAAAAAAAAAGCACCTACTAGGTAGATGCTTTTTTTGTTTCATCAAATGAATTAATTCATATTCTGCGTATAATCTCCTACACGAGTAGTATAGTTGATTTTTAAGGCATTTACTTTACGTAACTCCTGCTTTATATCTGTAATTAATCCCATGTTTGTTTCCCCGTCCACTTTAAGGGCGGTAGTCAAAACATTTTGTAATTCTTGACGCTTAGATGCTCTTTCTGCTAAAACAAAAGCAGCGACATCTCCTACATCAGCAAACTTGTCATTCAATTGAATACGGGCTTGATTTCCGTATTTGTCTGCATAACGGCTAGAGGGTTTTCCAGCATAGATATACATCACACGATCTTTCTTATCCAATTTTTGAATTTGATCTGCCGCAGGAAGCGAGTTTTGAATCATTAACGTACTGTCGCGCATTACGGTTGCTACCATAAAGAAAAACAAAAGCATGAAAACGATATCTGGAAGAGACGCGGTTGAAATCGCGGGTAATTCTCCACCTTTTTTCTTTTTAAACTTTGACATACGTAGTGTTTTTAATTGGTTTTACTCGGTTCAGCTTCAGAAAGCTTTTGCGGATACATGGCCTTAACTTCGTCTAATTTTGGCTTTAATTTCGCCTTATCACCAGCCGATGTTCTTGGGTCGTTGTATCTTTTTTGTGCTTCTGAATAAGACAATCCTGCCATAGGGTTTAGGCGTGCAAATTCACGATCACGAAGATCGTTGTATGCAGCAACCAACTCATTTTGAACACCGATATAAATCTTGTAAGAAGTTTCTCTATCGTTTTTCAAAGAGATAATGGCTTTTTCAGGATTATCTGAAGAACTAGAATCTTTTTTTCCTTGGCAATAGTCACAAGCTTCTTCGCCTGTGCCACCACCGTTGTCTAAAAAGGCAATTGCTGCTTGACGCAATTCGCTAATCTCCATTACATCTTCTTCTACCAAAAGACGGTTGTCTTTGTTTACTACTACCGTAAAGATATTTCGCTCTTTGATAATAGGTGGATCAACCACTTCGTCTGTTGGGGGTAACTTACGGTTGATCCCAGAATCGGTTTCAATCGTTGTCGTTACCAAGAAAAAGATTAATAGCAAGAAAGCGATGTCTGCCATCGAACCAGCGTTCACCTCGGGTGCAGCTCTTTTTGCCATAATTTATCTATTCGTTAAACTTTTAACACCAGAATACCCCATTGCGCCAATTGCAATAACAGCAAGGTAATAAAAAACGCGAATCCCTGTTTCAACCCATCTTGCGCCAGAGGCAGAAAGAACTTCTCCATCTTTTAACGGGGTTTCAACTCCAGAAGATAATGCAAAGGCTAAGCCTACAACTACTACTAGAAATCCTACAGAAATTAAGGCCTTTTTTAATTTTTGGCTATCTCCAAATAAATTGAGAAGCGAAAAAATAACTGTGGCTGCAATTGAAATTACAAGGATAATTTGTGCAATCGAAATTAGTGGAGATACAGTACCGTAGTCTCCCATGGCCGCAGCCATTTTAATTTCCTCGTCACCAGACCCAATGATTCTAAAGAGGAATACTACCCCAAGAACCCCTAAGAGACCGGCTACTATTTTTACTATTTTTTGAAAATTCATAATCTACAGTGTTTAATGAGGGTTCTTACTTCTTGTGAGCCACAAGGATGTCAACTAAAGTGATGGAAGCATCTTCCATATCGTTAACAATACCGTCGATTTTTGCAACAATGTAGTTATAGAAAATTTGAAGAATAATCGCTACAACAAGTCCAAATACAGTTGTTAAAAGGGCTACTTTAATCCCTCCTGCTACTAATGATGGTTGCATGTCTCCTGCTGCTTCAATTTTATCAAAGGCTTGAATCATCCCGATTACTGTACCCATGAAACCAAGCATTGGTGCAAGTGCAATAAATAAAGAAATCCAAGAAACGTTTTTCTCTAATTGTCCCATTTGAACACCACCGTAAGCAACAACTGCTTTTTCAGCGCTTTCTACTCCTTCGTCAACACGGTCTAAACCTTGATAGAAGATAGAAGCAACTGGTCCTTTGGTATTACGACATAATTCTTTTGCCGCTTCTACACCACCACTTGATAAGGCTTCTTCAACACCTTCGGTTAATTTCTTGGTGTTTGTTGATGCTAAGTTTAAGAAGATAATTCTTTCGATAGCAATCGCTAACCCTAAAATCAAACAAATCAATACGATTCCCATAAATCCTGGTCCTCCTTCAATGAAACGCTTTTTTAATTCTTGGGTAAAAGAGGCAGATTCTGCAGGTGCATCAGCTTGCTCTTCTTCTTGTACAATCGTAGAAATGGTTAGATTGTCTAGGTTGATTGTATTGGCATTGGCGGTAAAACTTACCATGAACATGCTCATTACAAGGGTAACGAATAATTTTCTCATTTTGATGAATTTTGTGTTCTAATTATTTAAGGGTTTAAAGATAAAAAAAAATATGGTTCAACATAATTTTTCGTGAATTGGTATGAACTGTTTTTATTGTTACTTACTATACATTGGTATACCCTTATACCAAGAGATCGCTTAAGTGGAAGGAAATTTCTATTCAGCCGAAGGGCTAAAGAGTTGATTTAATGCCAGTACTACTCCGTTTGTCCAACCAAAACCATCTTGGTTAGGATATTCGCCACCACCAGCGGCCAAACTCAAGTCCATTACATTGTACTTTTCCATCATTTTACCTGTATTCTTATAGACCTTTTCACTAATTTTTAGCCAGTTATCGCTTGCCTGTTGTGCTAGGTCAATGTAGCCGTAGTTCTTCAAGCCAACAATGGTGGTCCATTGTAGTGGGGCCCAGCCATTTGGCGCATCCCATTGTTGCCCAGTATTTTGCAAACTTGTCACAAAACCACCCGGCTGCAAGAAATCCTTTTCTAAGCTTATTTTTACCCCTTTTGCTTGCGCTTGGGTTGCGATAGATAAAAATAGAGGAAAAGCTCCCGCGAGGGTTTTTCTTCCCGTATGAACCTTGTTTAGGTAATGATAATCTTCAAAAAATTGCCGCTCTTCATTCCAGAATACTTTTTGAATCGCTTGCTTACGCGCTTCTGCCAGTTGTGCATACTGTTCCCCTTTGGCGGAATCGCCATTTAAATTATGGGTCTTAGAGAGGGTTAACTCTAAATGATATAGTAAAGCGTTCAAATCGACCGGTAAAATATCGACCACTTCTATACTGCTTAAGTTTTGATTGTCAGCAAACCATCTACTGCTGTAATCCCAGCCACTCATGGCACCGGTTCTAAGGTTGCTATACAGCGCTTGCTTTTCAGTCGCTGTCGCTAGGTTTTGTGCAAGCGCAAAATCCTCACGATGGCTTTCTGGTCTTGGGCTAGTCCCTGTATCAAAATAGCGATTAAGGATCATCCCTTCTACCTCAACCTTTTTATTGTCTTGCATCCAATAGGCATATTCTTTTTCTAGAGATGAAATATATTTTAAGGCTTTTTTGGGTTCTTCAGCACTAATCTCACTAACCATTAAAGCAAAAAAGGGCGGCTGTGACCGACTCATGTAATATTGTCTATTCCCATTCGGGATAAAACCAAGGGTGTCGATTAAATAAGCGAAATTATCAACCATTTTTTCTGCCAACACTGGATGACTCAATTTTAAGCCCTTTATGGTGAAAAAACTATCCCAATAATAAATCTCTCTAAATCTCCCGCCAGGAACGATATAATCTTCTGGCAAGGGAATCAATGAACTATTGGCTTTAATATTGTCTGGAGAACGGGTTAACTCATCCCAAAGTGCAACAATATGCGCTTGAACTGTTTTAGAACGGTCACTCACAAATGCAGCTTGAAAGGGTTGTGGAATAGTAAAGTTGGCTTCGACAAAACTTTTTAAATCAAAATGCGATTGGGTTTTCTCTTCCTCATAAAGTGCCAGTAATGCCTCAAGAGGCAAATGGGGTGTTGCATCTGAAAAAGTTTTACTATCTGGATAAAAATGCGCCATTTGTACTGCGTGATAAAAGGCGCTGTTATAGTATTCTTGATAACTTACTGAAGCCGTTTTGTCGCCCTTTCTCGGGCTACAAGAGGAAAACATAAAAAGGAAAGAAGTCAATGCGATTAAAGGATAAAATTCTTTTTTAAAAACAAAATGGGTTTTCATTGTTCTGGTATTTAACGCCCTAAGATAATTTCTTCTTTCAAGCTTTCCGCTATAGAAAGAAGGAAATTTTAGAAGCCATTAAACCTGATTTATTTAAAAGAAAAACTCCTGCTGTACTAGTATGCTTTTAACCCTTTGATTTCAAGATCTAAAAAAAGCACTTGATGCGATTTTGGCAGAAAGGCGCCATTGGTCGTTTTTTGCCAATTTTGCCATGATGCCGCTATTCCGCCAATGGGAATAAGGTTGACCCACATTTGAAAGGAAGTCGGTTTGTAATCCTCGCCTAAAATCCATAAATAAGAATCTCCAGGGGTGCTGCCACCACTCGTGTAGGTAATTAATAAGGCTTTTTCGCCAGTTTCGCGTTCCACCAATCGACGTTCAACACCTTTATCAAACAATTTATAAGGAGCAACTAGCCAAAAGCTGTCGTTGTTAAACTTGGCTTCTGCCGCACTGATGTAGTCGCTTTTCAATTCGCCTGTATAAGCCAAATCGTTAATGAGAACTGTAGACTTTTTTAGGGTATTCAAATTTAAATTAACCGAAATACTGTCCCAAGCTACCTTGCAGCGTCCCTTTGATTTTTGCCATTGATACTGCCTACCTAAACCTCTACTGCTAAAAGTCCACTCAATATAATCGAGCGCTTTGTAGGCGTCGTGATTTAGTGCAGATAACATTTTTTCTGCCAAACGATCTGCCTCAACCCCTTCCACCCCTGTTGGAAGTGCTTTATTATAACGATAATAGCCTGCTGTTAAGAAAAGCCCTACAAGAAGAAACAAAAACAACAGCCCCTTCAAAAAAAATTTAATGTATTTCATAAAAAGGAGTTTTTTAATGTCCTGCTTTAAGTTGCGAAAAGTATAAAAAAGCCATAAAAACTGTGTTATTTACGGAACAAAAAACCCCTTTTTGTAAAGGGGTTGATGGATTTTCAGCAGAGAGGAAGGGATTCGAACCCTCGATACGCTTTTGGCGTATACACGCTTTCCAGGCGTGCGCCTTCGACCGCTCGGCCACCTCTCTAATTTGCCTCGAAATAACGAAAAAAATACGGCCCCTAGAAATTATTTAGGGAAAAATAAATGGATTTAAACTTTTACAGAAAAGACCTCTTTTGCAGCGGCAGTGGTGGCTTTAATAATCGCCTCTTCCGGCAAGGCATAAATTTCACTTAACTTACGTACCACCAAAGCCAAATAAGCGCTTTCATTTCTTTTGCCTCTGTGGGGAACAGGCGCTAGATAGGGGGCATCGGTTTCTACCACCAAAGCAGAAAGCGGGAGTTCGGCTAAAAATTGATCTATTTTTCCATTTTTAAAAGTAGCTACACCGCCAATTCCCAGCTTTAAATTATAGCCAATTGCGCGTTTTGCATCTGCTAAAGTACCCGT
>CBFHVC010000002.1:106477-122237 GCA_965659515.1 Candidatus Arcticimaribacter sp.
AAACAATGAAAAATCCCGTAAAGGTCGTCGCCTTTATTGGCTTCTAAAACCGCAAAAACTTCTTCAAAAGCATCTCTACAATGAATGACTATGGGTAATTTTCTCGCTTTAGCCCACTTGATTTGTTGATCAAACGCTTTCTCTTGCGCAGCCAGAGTGCTTTTGTCCCAATATAAATCAATGCCAATTTCTCCCACTGCAACAAAATCGTGTTGTGCTAGCATTGTTTCAACATGTGCTAATTCTTCCGCGACATTTGCTTTAACATGGGTAGGATGTAATCCCATCATCAAACGCACATGATCTGGATACTGCTTTTGCAGCGCAAGCATACGCTGGGTGTAAGTGCTGTCTATGGCAGGCAAATAAAATTCGCCAACCCCTCGATCAATTGCGCGCTGGATGGCCTCGTCGCGATCATCGTCAAAGGCTTCAACATATAAGTGGGTATGGGTATCAATCATTTTCATGCGGCAAAAATACAGCTTTCGTTTTCTTCCACTCGAATTAAGTATCTTTAATCCCCATGAAAAATCCTTTCAAACCCGCCCAGCGGTCAATAAAAATCCCTTTGCGATTTTCAAATAGTCAACACCTTATTGGCCAATTTACCCTTAATGGATTGGCGGCCGTTTTTTTGATCGACACAGGTGCTTCTAACAGTTGCATAGACAAAAACCGTGCTGCGCATTTTAATTTGGAAGCCGAAGGAGAAAATCTTCCCCTGCAAGGAGCTGGAAATGAACGTCTTTTCGCGCAGTCTAGCCGCAAAAGTAATTTGGGCTATTTAGCCGAAGAAATTCTTCAACTCAACTTTATGCTCATTGAAATGAATACCATAAATGATGCACTCAAAGAACAAGAAGAAGAAAAAATTGATGGCATCATTGGGGCAGATGTTTTACACAAAAAAAAGGCAATCATTGATTATGATCAATGTTGCCTTTATATGCAGGAAAGCAGTTGGCTTTAAAGTTCCAATGCTTTTTTAGGATCATTGCCCATAAGTAATTCAACCGGGTTCTCTAATGCCTCTTTTACCGCAACCAAGAAACCAACCGACTCGCGTCCGTCAACAATTCTATGGTCATATGAAAGCGCTAGATACATCATAGGATGAATTTCAACTTTTCCTTCCACAGCAATAGGTCGCTCAATAATATTGTGCATCCCTAAAATACCTGACTGTGGTGGGTTAATAATCGGCGTAGATAACATCGATCCGAACACCCCTCCATTTGAAATAGTAAAGGTTCCGCCCGTCATTTCATCAACCGTAATTTGCCCATCGCGTGCGCGAATGGCCAAACGCTTAATTTCTGCTTCAACTCCTCTAAAAGAAAGCCCTTCAGCATTTCTAACCACAGGCACCATTAGGCCTTTTGGGCCAGATACGGCAACACTAATATCGCAGTAATCGAATTTAATTTGATGATCGCCATCAATCATGGAATTGACATCGGGGAATTCTTTCAAGGCACGAACAACCGCTTTGGTGAAAAAGCTCATAAAACCAAGACCTACACCGTGTTTTTCTTTAAACTGCTCTTTATATTGGTTGCGCAAAGTAAATATAGGCGTCATATTGGCTTCATTGAAGGTAGTCAACATGGCTGTTTCGTTTTTCGCATTGACCAAACGCTCAGCTACTTTACGTCGCAATAAGGACATTTTCTTACGCCCCGTTTCACGTGTTCCGTGTGCTGGTGGGGTTCCCATAGAAGGAACGGCGTCTATTGCATCTTGCTTAGTCACTCTGCCGTCTCTTCCAGTACCTTGGATGGCATTTGCCTCAATTCCTTTTTCGCTTAAAATCTTTTTGGCGGCCGGTGAAGCTGTTCCAGTGGCATAAGTTGCAGCGGGTGCAGCAACTTTTTCTGCTTTTGGTGCTTCTTTTACCGGGCTTGGCTCTTCCACAACTGCTTCAGCTGTTGCGCTAGCTCCTTCTGCAGCTTGCCCCTCTGTATCTATTAGACAGACTACTTGCCCTACTTCTACTGCATCTCCTTCTTCTGCCTTAAGGGTAATTGTACCGCTTACTTCTGCAGGAAGTTCAAGGGTGGCTTTATCAGAATCAACCTCAGCGATTGCTTGGTCTTTTTCGACATAATCCCCATCGGCAACTAACCATTGGGCGATTTCAACTTCAGTGATTGATTCTCCTGGAGATGGGACTTTCATTTCTAAAATCATCGGGAGTGTATTTAGGTGAATTATTTTGTTTTACGGATAAAATTATCTTTTGTTTCGTCAAAGACATAATCAATGACTTCTTTGTGTCTTTTTGCCGATCTAGTGGCGCTTCCTGCTGCGGGCGCACCATAAAAACGACGGGTCGCGGGTCTAAAATTAGCCGCTTCTGGCAAATGCAATAATATATGCGACCATGCGCCCATATTACGGGGTTCTTCTTGTGCCCAAACCACATCGGTAACGGCAGCGTAATGCGCTATTTGTGCTTTGATTTCGGCTGTGGGTAAAGGGAACAACTGTTCTAAACGAACAAGTGCAACATCTTTAATACCACGTTCTTCGCGTTCTTTTAAAAGGTCGTAGTAAAATTTCCCCGCACAGAAAACCAGTTTCTTTGCTTGTTTGGCTTTCACGGTAGGATCTTCAATTAAGGTTTGAAAACTTCCCGTGGTGAAATCTTTTAAAGGAGAAACAACCTGTGGGTGACGCAAAAGACTTTTGGGGGTAAAAACCACCAAAGGTTTGCGGTAATTAGACTTTACTTGTCGGCGTAAGAGATGAAATAAATTTGCTGGAGTGGTACAATTGGCAATAAACATATTGTCTTTTGCACACAATTGTAAATAACGCTCCATTCTTGCAGAAGAATGTTCTGCACCTTGCCCTTCATAACCGTGAGGTAAAAGAAGTACAATTCCATTTTGGAGTTTCCATTTATCTTCTGCCGCAGAGATGTACTGGTCAATCATTATCTGGGCACCGTTAGAGAAATCACCAAACTGTGCTTCCCAGATCGTTAAAGCATTTGGGCTTGCCATGGCATAACCATAATCAAAACCTAGCACACCATATTCAGATAAGAGGGAATTGTAAATGCGCAGTAAACCTTGTTCTTTTTGAAGTTGATTCAAAAGAATGATTTCTTCTTCAGATTCTTCTGCCTTAACAATCGCGTGACGGTGGGAGAAAGTCCCGCGCTCCACATCTTGTCCAGATATACGCACATCATGTCCTTCTACCAATAAACTTCCATAGGCCAATAGTTCTCCCATTGCCCAGTCCATAGCATCTTTTTCAAAAAACATGCGCTTGCGATCTCCTATAAGCTTTTCAATCTTTCGCAAAAACTTTTTATCTGTCGGAAGACTTGTAATTTGTTCAGCGATTTTCGTCATCACTTCTTCGGAAACACTGGTCTTAACGACATCCATCATTTTGACTTCATCTACGCGCTCAAAGCCTTTCCACTCGTCTTGCATAAAAGGAGTGATTTCTGTCTTTTCAATTTTACGCGAGTCAGCCAAATCAATTTCCAAAGAGTCTTTGTACTCTTTTTCCATTTGCTTGACATCAGCTTGTGAAATAATACCTTGTGCAATTAATTGATTGGCATAGATATCTCTTGGGTTCTTGTGTTTCGAGATGGCCTTGTAAAGCTTCGGTTGTGTAAAGCGAGGCTCATCTCCTTCGTTGTGGCCGTATTTTCTGTAGCCCAATAAATCAATAAAGACATCTCGCCCAAACTTCATTCTATAGTCTAAGGCAAATAAAGTAGCGTGAACTACTGCTTCAGCATCATCTGCATTGACGTGCAATACTGGGGAAAGTGTTACTTTGGCAACATCTGTACAATAGGTTGAGGAACGGGCATCGAGATAGTTGGTGGTAAAACCAATTTGGTTATTCACAACTATATGCACAGTTCCACCTGTTCCATATCCTTTTAATCGCGCCATTTGCACGATTTCATAAGGGAGGCCTTGTCCCGCTATTGCGGCATCTCCGTGGACAATGATGGGCAATACCTTGTTGGTATCGAAAGCGTATTTCTTTTCTAGTTTTGCTCTTGTGATTCCTTCAACTACTGCGCCTACTGTTTCAAGGTGCGAAGGGTTAGGAGCAATATTCATATTGATTTTCTTTCCGCTGTCTGTGCTGCGCTTAGCCGTCCATCCAAGGTGATATTTCACATCTCCATCAAAAACAACTTCTTCGTAATCTTTACCGTCAAATTCTGAAAAAATATCGCGGCTTGACTTTCCAAAAATATTGGTCAGTGTGTTTAAACGCCCCCGGTGGGCCATTCCCATAACAAACTCTTCAACACCCTGATCGGCTGCAGCTTCAACCACTGCATCTAATGCTGGAATCAAAGACTCACCTCCTTCTAAAGAAAAGCGCTTTTGCCCTACATATTTGGTGTGCAAGAAGTTTTCAAAAGAAACCGCTTGACTGAGTTTCTTAAGGATATGCTTTTTTTGTTCGGTTGAAAAAGCAGGGTGATTGTTATTAATGTTTAAGCGTTGCTGTATCCAATTGACTTTTTCGGGATCGCGAATATACATATACTCTACCCCTATTGAATCACAGTAAATTTGCTCGAGATGATCAATGATTTTGGCTAAAGTCGTTGGGCCAATACCCATGGTTTCCCCCGCGTTAAAAGTCGCTTTAAGGTCGGCCTGAGACAGTCCGAAATTTTCGATAGCTAAATTGGGGGTGTAGGTTCGGCGGTCACGAACGGGATTTGTTTTGGTAAACAAATGCCCACGCTTGCGATAAGCATCAATCAGTTGAACTACCTTAAACTCACGTTGCAAGTGTTCTGGCACTTCTGGAGTTCCTTCAGGAAGAGCGACATCGCCACTGCTTTCCATTCCAAAATCGAAGCCTTGAAAAAAAGCACGCCAGCTAGGTTCTACACTATCAGGTTGTTGTAAGTACTGGTCGTACAGTTGCGCAAAATGTGCTGTATGCGCTGCATTTAAAAAAGAATATTTGTCCATTTCTATTGGATCAGAGTAAAATCTAGTAAACAAAATTACAACATTTAATTCAAGCACATAAGCCCTACTTCACTTTTTAACAAGCATTTTTTACATTGTGATAATTGTACCAAAAAGCCCAATTTTTATAGGGACATCAACAAGGGGGAGCTAAGGAAAAATTAAGCCGCTACATGAGGCTTTTTTAGTGCTGTAAATGTGTATTTTTGAGAAATGTTCGCACTAGTAGATTGCAATAATTTTTACGCCTCTTGTGAACGGGTCTTTCAACCCCAATGGGAAGGAAAACCTGTGGTGATTCTATCAAATAATGATGGTTGTGTTATTGCGCGAAGCAATGAAGCAAAAGCCCTGGGTATTCCTATGGGCGCGCCAGCGTTTCAATACAAGGACCGCTTTGCTGAGCAAAACATCAAGGTGTTTTCTTCCAACTATCCGCTTTATGGCGACATGAGTAGTAGGGTTATGAAGATCCTAGAAACCTATACCCCAGACATTGAAATTTACAGCATAGACGAAGCTTTTTTACAATTCAACGGCTTTGATCATTTTGACCTTGAATCAGAGGGACGCAACATGAAAAAACAGGTGCAACAATGGACGGGTATTCCTGTATCAGTGGGGATTGCACCCACCAAAGGGCTTGCTAAAATTGCCAATAAAATCGCCAAAAAATACAACGACAGAACAGGAGGAGTATATCTTATGGCTACCGATGAGCAACGGGTAAAGGCCTTGAAATGGACTGCCGTAAAAGACATTTGGGGCATTGGGCGGCGACATGCAAAACGCCTAGAAGCCCAGGGAGTTAAAACCGCTTACGACTTCTCTAATTTACCAGATAGCTGGATTCGCCAACACATGAGTGTACTGGAATTACGGCTAAAAAAAGATTTACTGGGCTTGCCTTACATTCAATTAGAAGACACCCAGCCGGCCAAAAAATCCATTGCAACCACCCGTAGTTTTCGGTCAACACTAGCCGACTTCTGGGAAGTCGAAGAACGCGTTGTTACTTATGCAACTAGCTGTGCCGAGAAATTGCGTCAGCAAAAAAGCAGCTGTGCTGCTTTAATGGTTTTTGTGCGTAGTAATCCACATAAACAAGGAAGTGAACAATACCGCAATAGCTGCGTGATTACACTCCCCTATGCCACCGACTCAAGTATTATCTTAGCCCAATATGCCATTTATGGTCTTAAAGGAATTTTTAAAGATGGGATCGATTACAAAAAAGCAGGTGTAATTTTAATGGGACTTAGCCCCACTAAAGAAAAACAACTCAACCTGTTTCACACAGATCAAAACAAACACGACACCTTGATGAAGGCCATTGATCATCTGCACCGTCGCTTTGGACCAAACCGCATTAAACTGGCCAATCAAGATTTAAAGAAAACCTGGAAAATGCGACAAGAACATCTTTCTGCGCGTTTTACTACAGAAATTAACGATATTATTCGTGTTTATGCCAATAAGACAAATGAAGCAAGCTAAAGAAAACCTTATTTTTTTTAAACCTACAGAAGAAAATCACCAAAGTATCCCATTGGCCAACACCAGTGTTTCTGCAGGATTCCCCTCGCCTGCAGATGACTTTAAAGAGCTGCGCATTAGCATCGATCAAGAAGTTGTTAAAAACGAAGAAGCTACTTTTTATGCGCGTGTAGCAGGGCAATCCATGCAAGGAGCTGGATTAGACGACGGAGACTTACTGGTGATTGATCGCAGCAAAGAACCTGAAGACAACGCGATTGCGGTCTGTTTTATCGATGGAGAATTTACAGTAAAACGCTTAAAAGTTGAAGCAGAATACGTTTTTCTAGTACCAGAAAACCCGAATTACCAACCCATTAAAGTAACCGAAGACAATCAACTTATTATATGGGGAGTGGTTACCTATGTAGTCAAAAAAGTATAACTTAGGGTTATGCATAAAGGAACGCTATTTCTTGTTGGCTTTATCCTAACAAGCCTCCTCAATTTGGGGGGACAAATTTTTCTATTTGAAACCCTTACCGTCTGGAGCAAAGTTTTCATTATCCCTGCACTTGCAGGTTATATCTACAGCAATTACAGCCCCTCAAAACCCTACCTTATTGCTTTGTTTTTTTCTTGGCTAGGCGACCTATTTTTGATTCCTAATGATCCTTTGTATTTCATTCTTGGCATTGGCGCATTCTGGCTAACACAATTGCTGTATTGTCAACTTATGCTTCAAGAACTTAAAGGAGGGTTTTGGACACAATTTCGCAAGAAAAAAGCCCGCATACCATTGTTGCTTTTAGGGAGTTATTTAGCGGTAATATTGACCTTAATGTTCCCGCGCCTAGGAGCACTCCAATTTCCTGTAAGCCTTTATGCAGTTACCCTTAGCATGACGGGGTTTCTAGGAATCCTCATTGCCCTAGAAAAAGCAAACAGAACTACAGGCTATTTGGCGGTAGGGGCCATCCTTTTTGTCGTATCTGACAGCATGATCGCTTTTGACAATTTCTATTTTGACAGTAAAATCTTCACGTATTGGATTATGATTACATATATTCCAGCGCAGTTTTTCATCAGTAAACATTTGGCAAAAGTTGATTTAAAATAAATTTAAGTATATTTAAATATATATTACTTATCTTCCTCTTTAAATCTCACAAGTGCTATTTCTTCCATTTTACGCTAATCTAGGCTTACCAAAAAAAATATTTGCCCTGTATTTACATCACTGGCTTTATTGTCAGACTCCAATGTCTTCTCCCAAATCAACACAAATTATTTTGTAATGCTAAAGCAACTTTTTCAATCAAAAGGCCTGATTGCTTTTTTTGTAGCGACCGTTATTATTGTCATCGCAAGAATCTTTTCTTTGTCTTCATTGTACCTCTTTTTTACCCCATTTACAACCCTTTCCCTAATGTATGAATACCATACAAAAACGGAGAAAAAAGACCAAACCCTCTATTTCATCCTGGTCTTTTGTCTTATGGGAGATCTAATCATTACGCAAGACGATTTCTATTCTTTTACCGCTGGATTAATGGCCTACTGGGGAACTTCAATTTTGGCCTATGTTACGCTACAAAGAGAACTAAATGAACCATTAACTGGCTTCCTTCGAAAAAAAATCTACATTATTCCTTTTGTTACCTATGGCATTTATTTTTTTATTTTAATGCGCTTTATCCGACCCTTCCTTGGAACGCTTTTTATTCCAATTTTCATTTACGCTGCAACATTAAGTTTTAGTGCAGTGTTGAGTATTGTTGTTTATTTACACAAGAAAACAACCCCAACGGCTCATTTTGTTAAAGGTATGGTTTTACTCAGCATTGCCGCTTCTATTATTGGGTTAAACAGGTTTATAATTCAGAGTAATGTACTTCACGGAATAGAAACACTTATCTATGCGTTATCGCTATTTTACCTACTTTTATATTTCAAAACAAAAACCGATCGTGACTTTTAAACCCACTTGCTTTTATCTTCTCTTATTTTCTTTTTTTGTCAATGCACAGAACAACACCGCTATTACCGAGCAGAACAATCTAGAAAACGAAACCACTGCAACAGAAACTTTTCTTGAACCCCTAAATGACAAGACGACGATGGGACAAAAATATTTTGTGAATGGATTAATGGAACTGGCTGGCTATACAGTTGATGAAATTCAGGTCTATCAAAACCTACCCAATAATGCCAAAATATTCAGGGTTATCTACAATGAAGAATCGCAAAGTGGCTTTATTTTTATTCGATGGGATAAAAAGAAACAAGAAAACTATGTGGCCAATAAAATGATTGATCCTGAGGTGTATTACAATTTGAAAGCGGCGAAAGAAATCATGCGACAGCAAACCGATAAAAAAGCCTTTAATGTAGATGATATTGCCCTACAAGCCCCCGACCAAGAAGCCATTACCCAAGAAGAATTTGAAGGCCTTAGAGAAGAATACAACCTTCAACAAGAAGAAAAAAAACTGAAACAACTTGAAAGAGACAGCAAAAGAAACAAGAAAAAAAAGAACTGATAAAAGTGTTTAACTAAAACACATATATAGTTAAACATTTTCTTGTGGCTTACATATTACAAGCTTACTTTTGTAAAAAAAAGTTATGTTACGTCGCCTCTTTACTTTCACACTTATTCTAGGATGCATTTCCCTTTATGCACAAAACACCGGAAGTTTAACCGGGCAAGTTATCGACGATCAAAGTCTATTACCACTTGAAGGAGCGACCGTCATTATTGAAGGAACCACCAAAGGCGTTGTTACAGATGCTCAAGGATATTTCACCCTAAATGATGTGCCCGCACAAACCTATAATATTGAAGCAAGCTTTCTTGGCTATGGCGCGCAAACAAAATTCAATGTAATTGTGAAGTCTGTGGGTACGGCAGATTTACTTTTTAAATTAGAAGAACTCTCCGAAACCTTAGACGAGGTTGTCATTGCAAAAAGTCCCTTTCGAACCAGTAAAGAAACACCCCTTTCCACCCAATCGCTTTCTGCAGTAGAAATTGAAACCTATCCTGGTGGAAACAACGACATTGCAAAAGTAGCCCAAAGTTTACCAGGTATTTCTCCCTCCATTGGAGGGTTTAGAAATGACTTTATCATTAGAGGGGGCGCACCCAACGAAACAGTTTATTACCTAGACGGCGTTGAAATCCCCAACATCAATCACTTTAGTACACAAGGCAGCGCTGGAGGTCCTGTAGGGATGTTGAATGTGGATTTTATTCGAGAAGTAACCTTGTCTAGTTCGGCCTTTGGTGCAGAATATGACAATCCCCTTTCTGGCGTATTGGCTTTTGAACAAAGAGAAGGAAATGCAAAAGAAATGACCACCAAAGTGCGAATTGGCGCAAGCGAAGCTGGGGTAACCTTAAACACCCCTTTATTTAAAGGCGATAAAGAACGTGCAAATACAACCTTAATGCTTTCGGCAAGAAGAAGCTATTTACAGTTTGTTTTTGAATTGGTAGGCCTACCCATTCGTCCCGATTATTGGGATTATCAATGGAAAGTAAACCACACAATTGATGCCTTTAACAGCATTAGTTTTATTGGTTTAGGATCGATCGACGACTTTTCTGTTGTCGCCTCGGAAGATTTTGATGCCGAACAACAATCTACCATTGAACAGGTGCCTATTATACAACAAAAAACAACTACCATGGGACTTTCATGGACAAGAAAATTCAAAAACGGAAAAGGACGTATGCGCACTACTTTAAGCACAAATCGCCTTCAGAATGTTTTTAGTCGCTTTTCTAATAATGAACAGAAAACAGGACTTCTATACGAAAATGATGCTGTAGAACAAGAATCCAAACTTCGCTTAAATGTGACACAATTTGCCGCAAATTGGAAATTCAGTTACGGTGGGAACATACAACTGTCTAACTACTCCAATGAAACCCTTGGTTTGCTTGAAAACTTCAACTATGCTACTTCAATTGACTTTATGAAATATGGTTTTTTTGGAAAAGCAAGTCGCGCTTATTTTGGAGATCGTTTATCTCTTTCCCTAGGCGTGAGAGTAGACGCTGACAGTTTCACAACAGGCTCCTCTCTGCTCGACAATATCTCTCCGCGCGTTGCAGCTAGCTATCAACTTTCCGAAGATCAGCGTTGGAAACTGAATGCATCTGTTGGGCGGTACTTTAAAATCCCTACCTATACCATGCTGGGCTTTCAAGATGCACAAGGTGATTTTATCAATAAAAACAATCGTTATACCCAAAGTGATCATTATGTTTTTGGCATAGAATACAACTGGACTCCTACCGCCAGAATAACGGTTGAAGGTTTTATAAAAGACTACAGTCAATATCCTGTTTCAGTAATTGACCAGGTCTCGTTAGCCAATAAAGGAGGAGGATTTGAAGTGCTTGGTAATGAACCTGTAGTGGATACTGGTGCAGGGAAAAGCAGCGGAATTGAAGTGTTATTCCAACAAAAACTAACCAAAAACTTTTATGGCGTTCTTGCTTACACCCACTTCTTTAGTGAATTTAGTCGTGCAAATGGCCCGCTTCTTCCTACTGTTTGGGACAGCAGAAACCTGCTTTCTTTTACCGGAGGATATAAATTAAAACGCAACTGGGAAATTTCTTTGCGTTACCGATATGCTGGGCAAACCCCTTATGTACCCACCAATGTTGCCGCTAGCCTAGCTGCTTACCCAAGAATCGTTCTCGATTATAGTCGCCTGGGAGAAGAAAAACTTGATGCCTTTAGTCAAGGGGATCTACGTATTGACAAAAAATGGAATTTTAAACGACTCTCCTTTAACTTCTATTTAGAAATACAAAACTTTTTAGCACAAGCGGTTCCACGACCACAAGAGTATGGTTTAGAACGCAATGAAGCGGGCACTGAAGTAAGTCCTAGGAATTTGGTTTTAATCGACACCAACCGAACAGAAACTCCCCTGCCGTCTTTTGGCTTTGTTTTTGACTTTTAAGGCTTTGATAAATAAAAGGCTTCAACCAAATCTTGATGGGCTTTGGTTCGCTGGTTACGTTCAATTTCCAGGGTCAATTCGGTCGTTTCGCAAGGAACTTCACAACGGTCATAGGCCAACAATGCACGCTTGACAGCGGCATTTTTATTTCCCTTAACTGCGGTAAACCGACTTAGATACAATTGATGTTTCTTAGCGATTAGGCTGGCTTTTTCTTTGTATTCTATTGGCAAGATAAGGCTGCAACTCCCCTGTGAAGAAAGCAATTGATTAACCCCCGAAAAAAAGTCTTCTAAGGGTAAAAAAGATTGGTTTCTGGCTTGATCGCGCGCTTTATTGGCAATCGCGAAAGTCCCTTGGTAAAAGGGTGGGTTACAAATAATGTGGTCATAAACAGCTGGGGTAGAAGAAGCGAACTGCTGTAGAGATATGTGTTGGCAGTTCAGGCGATTAAACCACCTACTTTGTGCAAAATTATAACTTGCTTCTGCTGCTGCCGCTTGCTCTAATTCAATGGCGTCAATGGGTATATTCGGGAAGCGCTGAGCGAGCATTAAAGCGATGACACCTGTTCCTGTTCCAATATCTAAAATTGATTTGAGGTCGGGATTGGGTTTTGCCCATGCACCTAAAAGGACGCCATCTGAGCCAATTTTCATTGCGCTATCTCTTTGCCGAAGGGAAAATTCTTTAAAATGAAATAGAAAAGACTTCATTTATTGATATAGGGAAACAAATCCCTCGGGAAGCTTTACTATGATTTGCTTTTCGACACGATCTACCTTCACCAAAAAATCATCGTGTATGGGAATAAGTATTTCTTTCTCGCCTTTAATTTGAAAAAGGGCTTGTGCTGTATGGTCAATAACAGCCGTTATTTTTCCCAAAGGATCTTGTCCTGCTTCAGCGATTGAAAAACCAATTACTTCGTGATAATAAAACTTGTTTCCCTCTAATGGTGGCAAGGCAGCTAATGGCAAATAAAGCTCTTTTTTTAGCAAATAATCTGCTTCTGCCTCTGTGTCTATATCTTCAAACTTAAGCCGCAAGAGTTGCGACTTTTGCAATTGCGCGCGCTCAATAAAAAAAGGAACCAATCTTTGTTTTTCTTCAACAAAGATTGATTCCAATTGAGTAAATTCTTCAGGATTATCGGTATCTAGCTTGGCTAGTAACTCTCCCTTGAAACTAAATTTTGATACGATGGTGCCAAGATAGAAGCAATCTTCTTTCTTCATCGTAGTAAATTATTCTGCAGCAGGCGCCTCGTCAGCAGCTCCTTCAGTGGCTTCTTCAGCAGCAGGTGCTTCTTCAGCAGCAGCTTCGGTTGCTTGTTCAGCAGCAGCTTGTGCTTCTGCTTCTGCTTTGGCAGCAGCTTCTGCAGCGGCAGCCTCTTCTTCGATTGCTTTGGCGTCAGCGATACGCTTTTCGTTAACCGCTTTTTCAGCAGCTAAAGCCTGTGCAGCTGCATCCGACTCAGCTTTTGATAAACCGTCGACTTTTCCTTGAATCTTGGCTTCTTTTTCCGTTAACCAAGCTTCGAATTTCGCATCTGCTTCTTCTTGTGTATGAGCGCCTTTGGCAACACCACCGTTTAAGTGATGCTTTAACATTACACCTCTGTAAGACAATAATGTTCTGGCAGTATCTGTTGGTTGTGCACCGTTTCCTAACCATTTCACAGCAGTGTCTACATTGATGTTAACTGTTGCTGGATTGGTGTTAGGATTATAAGTTCCAATTTTCTCGAGGTAACGCCCATCACGCTTTGCGCGTGCATCAGCGGCAACTACCCAATAAAATGGTTTTCCTTTCTTTCCGTGTCTTTGTAATCTAATTTTTACTGGCATATCATATTAATTTGTGAGCGTGCCCGACGCTCGAGGTTATTAATTCAAGGTGCAAATGTAATATATTATTTTGGAAGAAACCACCCTAATGTTAACCGAAGTCAAAAAAGGGGGAAATCTCCTTTAATTCAGGTTTGTAGAACCATTTTAAAGCCCTATTTTTGCGCACTAATTTATTGAAAAAAGATTCATGCAAATTACTAGAACAGACGTCGATGCCCTAAATGCCAAAGTAGCTATTTCAATCGAACAAAATGACTTTACCCCCAAGGTAGAAGAAATTTTAAAAGATTACCGTAAAAATGCTAACATCCCAGGCTTTAGAAAAGGCCATGTCCCTATGGGAATGATCAAAAAACAATATGAAACTGCTGTTACGGCAGACGAGGTGAACAAATTATTGCAAGAAAACCTCAATAAATACATCCAAGAGGAAAAGCTAGAATTACTGGGGAACCCACTTCCAGTGATGCAGGAAGAAATTGACTGGAAAGCAGAAAACCTTTCTTTTGAATTTGAATTGGGGCTTGCCCCTTCTTTTGATGTAAAAATCAAAGGAAAAAAAGCTGTGACCCAATTTCAAATCGAAGCAGATAAAAAAATGGTTGATGAGCAAGTACAGTACTTGCAAAAACAATACGGTAAAATTGAAGCGCAAACTTCGGTTGAAGAAGGACTTGAATTAACCTTAAAAGTAAGCAACGAAGCAGCAGCAATTGATGCCACCACAACGGTTGAGTGGGAACAGTTGAAAGGGAAAAAGAATTTAACCGCTTTAAAAGACGCTGGATTAAACAAAGCGCTTAAGCTGAAAACAAAAGGATTATTTAAAGAAGACCACGTTTTAGCTCGTGCATTGGGCCTTACCGCTGATCAATTAGCAGATGCTCCTGAAGAAGTCGATATTACCATCACAGAAGCAAACAAACGTACGCTTGCTGAACTTGACCAAGAATTGTTCGACAAACTATACGAACCAGGCACTGTGAAAAATGTAACCGACCTTAAAGCCAAAATCAAAGAAGGTGTTGAAAAGCAATTCGAACAACAAACAGAACAAAAATTACTGAATGATGTAACGGAAAGCTTAATCAACGAAACTAAGTTTGATTTACCCAAAGAATTTTTGGTGCGCTGGTTGCAAAATACAGGCGAACAACCACTAACCGAGGAACAAGCGCAAGAAGAGTATGAAAAATCTGAGAAAGGCATTCGTTACCAACTTATTGAAGGCGCCTTGATCAAAGACAACGATTTACAGATTCAGTTTGAAGAGCTGCAAGATTTTGCCAAAGGCATGATTAAACAACAAATGGCACAATATGGCCAGCTAGACCCATCTGAGAAAGATCTGGAAGATATTGCTGCACGTATCTTTAGTAATCAAGAAGAAACCAAGCGTTTGTCTGACCAATTAATGAGTAAAAAATTATTGGATTTCTATAAAGAAAACGCCAACCTAAAGGTGAAAAAAGTAAACTATGATGCCTTTGTAAAAGAGGCCTATGGCAGTGCACAATAAATTTGTACCTTTAGTTATCTAAAAAAATATTGTAAATGAATTACGGAAAAGAGTTTAAGAAGTACGCTACAAAACACCATGGTATTAGCGCCATGCATTTTGATAAAATCACCAGCAGTATGACGCCTTATATTATTGAGGAACGTCAAATGAATGTTGCGCAGATGGATGTCTTCTCAAGATTAATGATGGATCGTGTAATGTTCTTAGGAACTGCAATTGACGATCAAGTGGCCAATGTAATTCAAGCCCAATTATTGTTCTTGCAAAGTGTCGACCCTAAACGCGATATTCAAATGTACATCAACTCTCCAGGAGGAAGTGTATATGCAGGTTTAGGTATTTATGATACCATGCAATACATCTCGCCAGATGTAGCGACAATTTGCACCGGAATGGCAGCTTCTATGGGTGCTGTTTTACTTTGTGCAGGCCAAGAAGGAAAACGCACCGCACTACCCCACTCACGTGTGATGATTCACCAGCCTTTAGGAGGCGCACAAGGGCAAGCTTCAGATATCGAAATTACCGCTAGAGAAATCTTGAAACTCAAAGATGAATTGTATCAAATTATCGCGAAACACTCAGGACAAAGCTTTGAAAAAGTAACCCAAGACAGCGATCGTGACTACTGGATGAAAGCCGAAGAAGCCAAAGCTTATGGTATGGTGGACGAGGTCTTGACGAAATAAAACTACTGCCCCATGAGCGAAGAATTAACTTGTTCCTTTTGTGGTCGTGCTAAACCACAAACCGATTTATTAATTGCCGGACTAGACGCACATATATGCGACCGCTGTATTGAGCAAGCCCATGGCATTGTTACTGAAGAAAGCGAGAGCGAAGAAAACAGTGCAACAGATTTTGAGCTTAAACCCCCCAAAGAAATAAAAGCCTTTTTAGACGAATTTGTCATTGGACAAACCGATGCTAAAAAAGTTCTTTCT
>CBFHVC010000003.1:0-98231 GCA_965659515.1 Candidatus Arcticimaribacter sp.
GCGCAGGAAAAACCTGGTGGTGTCAAGGCTATAGCGAGCCTAACGCAGGAAGTGATTTAGCCGGCTTGCAAACAAAAGCCGAAGACAAAGGTGACCACTATCTAGTCACTGGATCTAAAGTGTGGACTTCTTATGCCGATAAGGCGGATTGGATTTTCTGCCTCGTAAGAACAGATTTTGACGCCCCTAAACACAACGGGATTAGCTTTCTCTTAATCGATATGGCTTCTGAAGGTGTAAGCACAAGACCCATTAAATTGATTAGTGGAAAATCTCCCTTTTGCGAAACCTTCTTCGACAATGTTAAAGTACCTAAAGAAAACTTAATTGGCACTTTAAATGAAGGCTGGAACATCGCTAAATATCTTTTAACCCACGAACGCCAGATGATTGGTGGTGTTGGGGAAACCGATCAACGCCGGGAATTGTATGATATTGCAAAGGATCACCTTCCGATGAAAGAAGGGAAAATCACCGATGCAGTTTTGCGCAACGAACTAGCGGAGCAAGACATGAATGATAAAATCTTTGAAATGACCATTCAACGCATTATGGACGAAGCAAAAACAGGTGTTAATGCTGGGGCACTATCTTCCTTTTTTAAGTATTATGGAACAGAACAAAACGTTTCGCGTATGGAATTAATGACGGCCATTACTGGAAGCGACGGACTCATTTGGGAAGGCGACGACAAAGACGCCATGAACCAAGCAAGATTGTTTTGTCGCTCTAAAGGGAATACCATCGAAGGGGGAACCTCAGAAGTTCAACTCGGTATTATTTCAAAACGCATCTTAAATCTCCCCTCTTAAAACAATTCTATGGCACTTATATTAAATGAAGAACAGAAAATGCTCAAGGATTCTGCCAAAGAATTCTTAGCAGCAAATGCACCCGTAGAACATTTTAGAACTTTGCGGGACAATAATTATGAAGCCTTTGACGCCGAGCTTTGGCCCGCCATGATAGAAATGGGTTGGACCGCTTTAACCATTCCAGAAGAATACAATGGTCTAGCTTTTGGCTATGTTGGCTTAGGACAAATTTTAGAAGAAATGGGACGCAACTTAACCAAAGCGCCCTTATTCTCTTCTATCGTTTTGGGCGGAACCGCCCTAGTTAATTCTACAAATGCTGGACTAAAAGCAATTTGGATTCCAGAAATCATGAATGGAAGTAAACGCATTGCCTTTGCTTTGGAGGAAAAAAATTATTTCGATCCAAACACTTTAGAAACAACAGCAACAGCGACTGCTGAGGGTTTTGTCATTAACGGAAAAAAGAAAATGGTGATCGACGGGGCCGGAGCAGATGCCTATGTCGTTGTAGCCAAAACAGAAGAAGGAGAAGCAGCTTTATTTTTAGTCGAAGCAAACAAAGAAGGGCTTTCCACTAGTACAGATGTTTTATTAGATGCGGGTACTTATGCAAACTTGCGTTTTGACCATGTCAAAATTGCCAATGACCAACGCATTAGCGCACCTGGAAAAGGAGCAGAACTTTTGAACCTAGTCAATAATACTGGAGCCATTTGCCTTTCGGCAGAGATGATGGGAATAATCCATGCTGCTTTTGAACAAACCATTGCCTATTTACAAGAACGCACTCAGTTTGGAAAACGCATTGGAAGTTACCAAGCGCTACAACACAGAGCTGCAAAAATGTTTTGTGAAATAGAGTTGTGTAAAAGTGTGGTGATTAAAGCTTTACAAGGCCTTGACCAAAAGGCAGAAAACTTAGATGAATTGGCCAGTTTAGCCAAAGCAAAACTTGGAGAAACCGTTAAGGTCGTATCAAATGAAGCTATGCAAATGCACGGCGGAATTGGGGTAACAGATGACGTTAATATTGGCTTCTATTTTAAGCGTGCGCGTGTAGCCCAACGCTTATTTGGGGATTACAATTATCACCTAGATCGTTATGCGCGTTTAAAGCAATACTAAAACGAATCCCTTAGTTGACCCCGGGTTGACTAAGGGTAAAGTTTTCTTCTTGCTTTGCCTTGTCCACCATCGTTTTAACCTCTTTTAGCAAGGCTTTGGCATCGTAAATAACGCCATTACTAATAGTGTATTTTACTCCTCCAACCCGAACAACTTCGTTGTCTTCAGTCAATTTTATGGCGCCGGTTCCATAAAGTACTTTTAGATTTTCCAAGGGATTGGCTGCTACAAGCACCATATCGGCTAATTTCCCTACTTCAATACTCCCAATTTGGTCGTCCATTTTAAGGGCTTCTGCCCCATTAAGGGTAGCAGAACGGATGACTTCTAGCGGATGAAAACCTGCTTCGCGCAATAATTCTAACTCACGCACATAGGCAAAACCATACAATTGAAAAATAAAGCCTGAGTCAGAACCAGTGGTTACCCGCCCTCCTCTATTCTTGTATTCGTTGATAAAAGTCATCCAAAGTTGATAGTTCTTTTTCCAAGCGATTTCTTGTTCTGTACCCCAAAAATGCCAGTAAGATCCATGTGATATTTTAGAAGGTTGATAAAAACGCCACAAGCTGGGTAGCGTATAGTCTTCATGCCATTCTGCACGCCTTGCACGGTGTAAATCTCTACTGGCCTCATAAATATTAAAGGTAGGATCGAGGGTAAAATCAAGCGCAAGCAACTCTTCCATCACCGCATTCCAATGCTCGGAATAAGGTGCTGCGGCTTGTTCCCATAATTTTCCCGCTTGCTCAAAGCGATGTTGCTCGTTTTGATAGTTGTAATCCAAGGGATAATCTTGAACGGTTTTATCGTCAAATAAAGCTTCTGGAAGGCCGTACCAGTGTTCCATACTGGTAAGACCTGCTCTGGCAGAATGTAATACGTTCCATCGCGCGACACTTAATTGTGCGTGGTGACAGGCAGAGCCTAAACCAAGTTTGTTGTTTTCGTCTAGGGCAGCTTCCATAATTTCGGGCGAAGCCCCAAAAAACTTAATCCCGTCTGAGCCTGCCTTAGCATTTTCTCTTACCCATTGCCTGGCTTCTTCTGGGCTATTGATTCCGTTTTCAGCACCTGCACCAAAACCAGTATACTGGATAATACGCGGGGCGATAATTTTATTTTGAGCACTTTTGCGTTTTAAATTTAACGCCCATTCACGACTTCGACCACTGGGCTCTCTTACGGTGGTTATCCCATGGGCAAGCCATAGTTTGAACACATAATCCCAGTCGGCTCCTTGCGAAACGCCCCCAATATGACCATGCATATCGATAAAACCGGGAAGTAAATACATTCCTTCTGCATTAATTTCTTTCCCTCCTTCTTGTAATACGGGTCTTCTTTTATCATTGATTTTAACCCCGGGATAGCCCACGGTACGCACTTGAGTAATGACATTATTTTCGACCACTACATCTACAGGCCCTAATGGAGGGGCTCCATTTCCATTGATCAAGGTAACCGCACGAATGATTAATTGCGGAAAAGGGCCTTCTGCCAATTGTGCATGGACAAAAATCCCTGCCAATAAGAATAGTGCAAAGAAGCTAATTTGTTTTTTCATTTTCTTTTGATAATAGACTAAAACTATGAAAAAAAGATGATAATTGCTGCTGAGATTGGAATTAACAATTGGCATGGTTTATGCAATTAATTATTTACTATATTTATAATTAAGTTTATCACGTACATGAGGTCCTTAAAAGTCAATGTTTTATTGGTGTTCTTGTTTAGTCTTCCGTTTTTTATTTGGGGACAAACAGCACAATATGCCGGAGAAGGAGCTGGATACATTAATTACAAATCATATAAAATCAATAATGGCGATGGTGATCAAAGTCAATATGGACATCATCCAAATAATGCCAGTGATTTTGACACCCTATTTGACACCGCAAATTCCAACACTACACTAACCCATATTGGTAGAGATACTGCCACAAAAGCATTTTCATGGCCATGGTCAAATATACTTCCTAGATGGGGGAATGACTGGTTTGGCTGGGAAATTTCTTTCTTCATCAAAGCACCTGAAACAGGCGTATATGAGCTGTCATTAACCAGTGATGACAAATCGGATCTTTTTATTGATGATGTCAATACTGCTTGGAATTACAATGGTGATTATAGCTCAACAGCAACAATTTCACTAACGCAAGGGCAAGTCTACGAAGCAAGAATCCGCTACCAGCAAGGTGTTGGAGGGCTCAATTTATATTTTAAATGGAAGACACCTTCCATGGATGATGGCGCAGCCCTTGTTTATCCTTCTGCAGATATTTATAGCTACGACCCAACTGCTGGTCCAAGAAATGGGACTGGAACAGAAAATGACCCCTATGAAATAGAGACTTTTGATGACTTAATCTGGCTTACGGACGACAGTAGTCGTTGGGATAAACACTATCTTCAAACTGCTGATATCGATGCGTCAAACTCAACTAACCTGAATTCTGGTGCAGGATGGAAACCAATTGGGAGCACCTTGAGCAATTCTTTTAGTGGGGTCTATGATGGGCAAAACCATACCATAAACAATCTAAGTATTAATCGCCCCACAGAAGAATATGTGGGCTTTTTTGGATATACTTATACAGGTGATATCAAGAATTTACGCTTTGAGGATGCTTCGGTAACGGGCAAAAAAAATGTAGGGATTGCTATCGGCGGAAGCTATACTGCTGTTCTTTCCAATCTTCATGCCACTGGAACAGTTGTGGGAGACCACCGCACTGGAGGTCTAATGGGACTTTTATACCATACCTCAACCTTAAGCCTTTCCTCTTTTGTGGGAACAGTAACAGGGAATCAAGGCGACACGTCCAATTACAATGCTACTGGGGGACTCGTAGGAAAAAGTGAATACAAATCAACTGTTTCTACTTCATGGAGTAAAGGTAGCGTTAGTGGAAACTACCTGGTAGGCGGCTTAATTGGGCAAAATGCTTACGGATCGATATACAACAGTTATTCTAGGGCAAATGTAGCTGCAGCGTCAAATGCTGTGGGAGGGCTTTTGGGCTGGAATCAAACCGATGAAGACGTAAATGGCCCTGTAAATAACTACAGTACAGGAACGGTTAACCTTTCTAGCAGTTCAAATGGTATTGGTGGGTTAATCGGATATCATTCTGAATGCAACAGTTGTTTAGACCGAGGAAGCGGTAATTATTGGGATACAAGTAATAGCGGTCAAAGTACTGACGAAGCACCAAGTACAATAAGTAGCGGCCTTACTGATGTTGCTGCAAAATTGGAAGCTAGTTATACCAACTGGGATTTCGATAGCATTTGGATTAAAACAGGTAATCTTAACGAAGGTTATCCTAGTTTACGAGGTAATAACGACATCGATTTGCAAGACATTCGTTTTGATGTGAGTACAAACCAATTGATTGTTGAATTAACAACACCGATTTACGAGGACAACGAAAGCCCACCAACGACAAGTGATTTTAGTTTTAGCTTAGAAAACCCCAATGGAATTGCCAACGGGCCAGCAGTGTCGCTGGTAAGTTCATCTGCCTTATCCTTAAGCATTTCTTCCGATAAAAAAACCATCAGTTTTACGGTTTCTTTTACAGGAACTTTTGATGGGGATGAAGAATTAAGAATAATACCTACAGATGATAATTATCAAGATGACAGTATTTACCTAAGTCATTTCTTTACGCAAAACGATATTCCCCCTACAGTAACTTTACAAAGCGATGATCAGGATGGAATTATAGCCCACAATCAAGTCGTTTCTATAAGCGCTACATTTTCTTCACCAATGCAGGCCTCCCCTACTTTAAGCATTATTGCGAGTGATACTTATGAAAATCAATACCTAAATTTAGTTGACAATGCCATCCTTACAGCAGTAGATTCTGCGACCTGGAACTATAGCTGGACGGTAAATACCACGAATACTTTCGATCATGTCTCTATTACTGTTTCAGGAACCAATAGCAGTGGCATAGCCTATTCAGATACCACAAGCTTAAGCTTTACCATCGACAATAGCCCCCCTGGAATAGAGACCTTGAACTATATCTCTGCATCTAATAATATCGAATTAATTTTCAACGAAGGGGTTTATGGTTCCTTTACCAACCAAAGTGCTACTGCTTCTATCACTGCCGCTAACTTTAATTTGACCCTTAGTGGCGGCACAGCCCAATTGAATAGCGCGCAACCCACCAGTGTAACTAATAGTGGTACTTCCTACCTTCTAGGCCTTGATCTTGGTGGATTCATTAGTGGAGACGAAGAACTTTTTATCAACCCCGATAGTACAATTTATGATATCGTAGGGAATCAACTTAGCTATGAACAAAACAGTTATAGTGTTCATTTGATCGATAATACTGCTCCCTATGTTAGTCGTAGTGAATTAGCCAATGACAACAGCTCGATTACATTGCATTTCAGTGAAATGCTTGCTGCAACTTCTATGGCTAATTTTGACAGCAGTACAGCTAGCTATACGCAAATTAATATCCCAACCAAAACAACTGCAACGGGCAGCTGGGAACCTTGGACAGAAGACATTGATATCAATATCCCAGAAGGCTACATCGTTTCTAAAGTAAGTTTTGCCTTTGATGCAAAAGACCAAGGCTGGGGAGGTACAAATGCTAATGCTACCATTAAGCTCAATAATACAGAAATTGGCAAGGCAAAACTGACCCATAGTTACCAAAGTTTTACAGAAGAAGAAACGGGAAGTTTTCCAGACTTCGACTACGATGGTATCAACCAATTGAAATTCTATTTTATGGGTTGGCCCGGTTGGAGTTCTACTACAAAAGACGGGGTATTGACCATTTATTATTCTCCTGTAAACATAGAAGAAAATGACTTTGTTTTATCTCTTAGCGGAGGGACCGCTAGTTTATCTAGCGCTACACCTGCTTCCATCGTTGTTAGTGATACCAAAGTAACCTTAGGCATATCCATTAGCGGAACACCCAATGGGCAAGAAACCCTCAACCTTAGTCCGGCAAGCAATGCCTTGTATGATTTTGCTGGAAATGTTGTTTCCCCAACAAGTATTGATTTTACCCTTTATGACCTGGTAGCTTCTTTTATTACGTCAACTACCTTAAGTGAAACAAATACGCAAGTGCTGCTTCACTTTAGTGAAGAACTCAATACATTCTCGAACTGGGGGGGGAATGAACCGAATGACATGGGCACAGAGAACCACGCCCATCTCACCAACGGAGGTACTTTTAATGACCACAGAACCAACCAAACATTTCCTTCCATTGTAGAAGTAGATCAAATAAGATCAAGCTTAAGTACATTAACGCACATAGGCGACTTTAACGGACATAGTTATTTTGAATTAACTACTTTCTATACTTGGGAAGACGCTAAAGTGATTGTTGACGGATTTGAAACAGGCTATCTTGCTATTATTGGTTCTGACGAAGAAAATGAATTCTTAAAGAATCAATCGCTTGGCGATATCTGGATTGGGCTTTACCAGGACTTAAATGACCCTAACTACAGTGAACCCGCTGGTGGCTGGAAATGGGTCAATGGAACCCCCGCCAATATCGACGGCTTTAATCTTGATGCCATTCAGCTTTCTATCAACGGTGGAACAGCCAGTTTAACAACAGTAACCCCACCCACTGTTACCGAAGTGAATTCCTTGACTTATCTTGTTGAACTCCCCTTAAGTGGTGCAGTTTCGGGGGAAGAAATAATCACGATTGATCTACGCGAAAACAGTTTGTACGATATCGATGGAAATGCCCTTTCAACAACCCAATCGAATAATACAGTTCAATTAAAAGATACTACCGCCCCGATTCTTTCCCTTTCTGATGACCAACTAGACAACCATCTTTCAGGGGGTGAAACCGTTGTGATTCAAGCGGCCTCTAGCGAACCATTAATGGCTGCGCCAGTGCTGATTTTTTCTGACCAAAGTTCGGGCACCATGACAACAACTGATTCTGCAACCTTGTGGGAATACAGTTGGACAGTCCCTAGCGAATTGAACGGAACCATTAGTGTAACCGTGTCTGGCTATGATGCGGATAATAACCCAAATAGCGATTCAGCCACTTTAGCCTATGTGATTGATAACACTTCAGCTACAGCTGTGCTTACAACTGATCAAAATGACATTTATCTCAAAGCAGGAGAAAGCATTACAGTTACTGCCACTTTTGACGAAGCCGTTGAGGGAAATTGTGTCTTAGCCATTGCTGGAGTAAACAGTAATACGACAGTTGTAATGAGTGCTACCTCATCTTCCCTTTGGTCGACCAACTGGGCGATTCCTTCCAACTGGCCAGAAGGCGAATTTAGCTTTAGTATAGCTACTGCAAATGACACTGCTGGTAATGCTTACGCAGGAACTGCAAGTGCAAGTTTTAGCTTAGATACCAGTTCTCCTACGGTTGAATTACAATGGGACAACACAAACACCACCTTTAAAGGCGGAGACATCATCAACTTTACAGCAACTTTCAACGAAGCGCTAGGCAGTGCGCCCCTTATCAACATTGACCAAATTGTGGAAAACACCGCTTTTTCAACAACTGCTAGCGAAAACCTATGGGCGTATCAATTTACAGTTCCACAAGCCTTAAATACCACAACTTCAGTAAGCCTTAATGCCTTTGATAAAGCAGGAAATGAATTACAGTATTTACTTTCTGACACCTTTTCCATTGACAGTAGTGCTCCCCTTTTAGAAGAACTAAGTTTATCTTCGGATAACAGCAGCTTGGAATTGCGCTTTGACGATATGATTTTCAACGATCAAGGAAGTTCAACACTTGCCTTAGACAGTTTCAGTTTTGGTATTTCAGGTGGAAATTTAACCGCTGAAAACATTGTCATTAGCGAAGTCACTGTAGACCAAAAAACGGTAAGCCTAGCTTTAAACTATACCGCTAATGTTAGCGGAGATGAAACCCTGCTTGTTGGGATCAAAGAAAACGCTGTTTTTGATCTAACTGGAAATGCTGTTATAAGTCAACAAACGACCAACAGTATTCAATTAAACGACACAACTGCGCCTTACCTGAGTGCTATTGCTTTGATCGACAACAACAGCTTACGCCTTCGTTTTAATGAACCCATAACAGCAAGTCAAAACACGACCACTAGTTTAGGGATAAACAACTTCAACTTGGCATCAAATCTAGCCAGCTCTACCGCTATTTCATCACAAGCCGATGAAGTACTTCAAGAGGGAGAAGAAGTAACACTTAAATTCAGCCTTAACGGTCCATTAACAGCGGGAGAAAAATTAATTGTTCAACTCGCAAGCACCATTTATGATTTAAATGGAAATGCCACCTCTACTTTGTTCATAAACAACAGCATTGAATTAATTTTAGACACAGACCAAGACGGGGTTCCAGATGAAACAGACCTATGCCCCAATACCGTTGAAGGAGCAAACGTAGATGAAAATGGTTGTAGCTTCGATCAAAGAGATGATGATCTAGATGGTATCGCCAATGGACAAGATTTATGTGCTGATACACCAGAAGGAGAAACCGTAGACAATAATGGTTGTAGTGCCCTCCAACGCGACTCGGATCAAGACGGGGTTGCGTCTCCTTTTGATCAATGTCCAGAAACTCCCGAAGGACAAATTGTCGATGAAAATGGCTGTGGCGTACAAGACCAAGACCAAGATCTAGACGGCGTCCCCAATGATTTAGATGCCTGTCCAGACACCCCTCTAGATGAAAGGGTAGACGAAAAAGGCTGCGCTGAGATTCAAATTGACGCTGATCTTGATGGAATTCCCAATGAAGATGATCTTTGTCCGCAAACGCCCTTTGGTGTACCTGTAGATGAAAATGGTTGTAGTGAAAAAGAAGCGGAAATCAAACAAGAACAAGCAGATGATGATCAAGACGGTGTTATTAATATTCTAGATAGATGTCCAAACACCCTTGCAGGAACAAACGTTGATGTTAACGGATGCTCCCTTGAAGCGGCTACTGTAATAGCGGTTACCGATGCAGACTTCGATGGCGTAGAAAATGAAAAAGACCTTTGCCCCAATACGGAGAAAGGGGTTTTAGTAAACGCCTTTGGCTGTCCCTTAAGCGAAATAGATTCTGACTTTGATAAAGTAAGTGACGCCCTTGACCGTTGCCCAAACACACCGCTAGGAGAAGAAGTAGATGAATATGGCTGTTCCGCCTCACAAAAAGAAAATGATGCCGATTTAGATGGGGTAATGAACGAAATGGACCGTTGCCCAGCGACGCCTTTTGGTGCGGAAGTCGATCAATATGGTTGTACTCTTGCACAAGCAGAAGCCGATCTTGATTTAGACGGCGTTAGAAACGAAGATGATCTTTGCCCAGCTACTCTGCTTGAAGATGAAGTAGATGAAAATGGCTGTTCAGAAAAACAAAGAGATGACGATCAAGATGGTGTACCCAATGGCCTTGACCGCTGTGCAGACACACCGCTTGAAGAGAAGGTAGACGTATATGGTTGCTCAGACAATCAATTGGATACAGATGATGACAATGACGGGGTCAAAAATAGTTTAGACAAATGTCCCAACACGCCTGCGGGGGTAGCAATTGACGAAAATGGATGCCCTTACAAAGCCGCCAAAATATATGGTCAAAGCTTTGAAAGAATAGAAAATGGTCGTGATGATGATGTTTCCAACATCAAAATTCTTTTGGGCGAAATTGTGGTTGAAGACACCAATAAGGCAGAAGATGTTTATAACAATACCGTAGCGTTGAGTATTCTTGAAGGGGAGGATGCCGCACTATTTAATATAGAAGGTAGAAAACTTCACTTGGTCGGCGGCTTAGATTTCGAAGAGAAAACAGTACATCGTTTTACTGTTCAGGCAACAAACGATAAGGGAATCACTAGCGAGAAAGAAATTGTTCTTTATGTACAAGACATCCCAAACTCTATGTCTAGAACGAACTTTAACATTTTAGTCTTTAACGTACAAAACGAGCAAAATGGCTCAAAGGTAAGTTATGACCGCTATTTTAACCCAAAAGCAGAAAGAGGCGTTGGTAAGTGGAAAATCAAAAAGAAAATTGTGGGTGGAAATGATGCTGGGCTTTTTGAAATAAAAACCGAAGTCTTGAGCGATGGAAAAAATGAAGTCTTTAATGATTATCTTGACTTTGTTACTCCACCAGACTATGAAAATCCTATGGACCACAATAGAGATAACATCTATGAAGTAGATGTCATCAATATTAATACAGAAGATGGCGACTCAACACAACCCATCCCAGTTACACAAACCAATATCGTTGTTCCAGAAAATAATCCTACGGCGATAGAATTACAATCAATTCCTGCTTCCCCCTCTGATGACACAGATGGAGACGGTATTAACGATATCGTAGACAATAGCCCATTTGTCCCGAATGCCAATCAGGCAGATAGTGATGGAGATGGGGTTGGAGATGTTACGGATGACGCCGACCACGACGGGGTATGGAATCCGTTTGATGAATGTAACGACACGCCTTATGATACCATTGTAGATGCTAAAGGTTGTGCCATTTTCTATTTATCGCCCACAAGCTTTAATGTAAGTACCTCAGAAAAATGTGCTGGCCAAAACGCCATTAATATTGGCTTTGACAATAACAATTACCAATACAATATCGCCATAGACGGCATTAGCCAAAACCAAACGCCTATCAGTTCTTCCTCTTGGTCTATTCCAGAATTATCTACCGGGGATTATGAAGTTTGTATTACTGTTGAAGGACAAACAGAGGCCACCTTCCAACGCTGTTATAACGTCAATATTACCGATCCACAACCCCTTAGTGTTTATGGAAAAAGCAGTAATAGTGGAAAAACGATCAACTTCTCTTTAGAAGGTGGAAAAGTTTACACGATTACCCATAACGGACAATCTTTTCAAACAGATCAAAACCAAGTTGAGATTGATTTAGCAAATGGAATCAACCAAGTTAAAATCACAACAGGTATTGAATGTCAAGGTGTGTTTTTAGAAAACTACTTTAATTCAGCTGAAGTATTTCTAAGCCCACTCCCCTTCAATGATCAACTCAGCATTTTTGTCGGTGGGCAAGATACTCTACTAAATTTTGAGCTCTACACCACCAATGGACGTTTGATTCAAACTTTCCAGAAGAAATTACACCCTACACAAAGAACGATTCTATTAAACACGAGTCACCTAAGACAAGGGACTTACTTATTGAAAACAGTTGGTGAGACAACCCTTACATCAGAATTAATTATAAAAGAATAACATGTTACGTAAATTACTTTTTACCGTTTTATTAATTTTCATTTCATCTTTTGTGTGGGCAAATTCATTTGCGCACAGCACTTTAAATGAAATAGCCATAGCACATTCTCTTGTCAATACAGGAACTGCTACTGATCAAGATGGAGATGGCGTTGACGATGCAAATGATAGATGTCCAGATACCCCCGCTGGAACGCAAGTCGATGCAGACGGTTGTCCTGTTCAATCAGCCCCTGCTGATCAAGATGGAGATGGAATTGACGATGCAAATGATAGATGTCCAGACACCCCTGCTGGAACTGCAATAGATAGAGATGGATGTCCTATCGCGGTTCCTACTGCAGATGAAGATGGCGATGGAGTAATTGATGTTTTTGATGCCTGCCCAGATACCCCTGCTGGAACTGCAGTTGATCCTATCGGTTGTCCGGTAGCTAGTGCTTCTGCTGATCAAGACGGCGATGGAATTGACGATGCAAACGATAGATGTCCAGATACCCCCGCTGGAACAGCAGTAGATGCAGATGGATGTCCCATAGCAACAACAACAGCTGACCAAGACGGTGATGGCGTAGAAGACAGCAAAGACATTTGTCCAGACACCCCTGCTGGAACAACAGTAGATGCAGATGGATGTCCCATAGAAGAACAGAACTGTACGGTGAATTTGACTGGAGGACTGGATTTGACCAACGGAAAAACCTATTGTCTTGATGAGGATATTGAACCCATTGTATATGACATTTCAACAAGTTGTAATGCAATTAACCTTTTGGTTAACGTTATTGGTCTTCCCCCTGGCGTTTCTTACAGCTTTAGTATTGTTAATGGAAACGGAAAATTAACGATTGAAGGAAAACCTTTTATCCAAGGGGTTTTTGTTACTGTAATTAGTATTCTTGATTTAGATAACGGAGTCGAAAACAACTACAATGGTTTTGTTATCGTCGAAGATTGTAATGCAGCGCCAGATGATGATTTTGATGGCATTCCAAATACGCTAGATATTTGTCCTGACACCCCGGTGGGAACTCCTGTCAATGTTGAAGGCTGTCCCATTGATACATCGAACTGCGATATCTCTCTAACCGGAGGTGTAGCCCTTGATGGATCATACAAAACCTGTGTTGGAGCTACCATTGATCCGATCATATTTGAAATTATCCCCAGCTGTCCTAGCGCTAATCTTTCTGCAATTATTGGGGGGCTTCCTCCAGGAATGAGCTATGGATTTAGTATGATTAATAACAAAACAACCCTAGAGCTTTTTGGAACGGCTTTAATTCCAGGAGAATTCCCACTGGATATCATTTTAATTGATGGGCAAAATAATGTAGAAAAAACCGTCACGGGCATCCTTAGTGTAGCGGGTTGTGATGGAGAAGGAAATAACAACAATACCGATCCTGAACGCCCGATAGAAGATCAAGACAAAGATGGTGTAGAAGATAGCCTTGATGAATGTCCAGACACCCCTATCGGTCTTCCTGTAGATCCCTATGGTTGTAGTGTGGAACAGAAAAATGATGAATATTTAGGAGATGATGACAATGATGGCGTACTCAACTTTATTGATGCTTGTCCGGACACCCCAGCAGACACTCCTGTAGATCCCAGAGGATGTAGCGAAGATCAAGGGGGAATCACCCAATATTTAAGTGATATAGACAATGATGGCGTGGTCGATATAATGGACGTATGCCCAGACACCGCCGAAGGAGATGCCGTTGATGAAAAAGGCTGTTCTGAAACCCAATTAGCAGGTATTACTGACTTCGACCAAGATGGCGTAAACAATGAATTTGACAGTTGTCCGGGAACTCCTCCTGGGCAACAAGTAGACGAAAACGGCTGCTCTATTGTAGACCAAGATAAAGACCTCGATGGTGTGCCTGATGCTTTTGATGCTTGTCCTGATTCTCTACCTGGAGAATATGTCGATGTGACTGGATGTAGTCAAGCTGAAAAAGACTTTGATTTTGACGGAATTCCTAACGAAGTTGATCAATGCCCCTACTCTCTTCCTGGAATTGCCGTAAACGAAAATGGTTGTAGTGAAACCGAAGAAAAGGCCAAAGAAGAAATGGGCGACGACGATGAAGATGGTATCATTAACCTGCTTGACCGTTGTCCAGAAACTGCTGCAGGTGCTGTGGTAGATGCAACGGGTTGTACACCCGAAGAAACCACTGAACAGGAAAGTACAGACAGTGATCTTGACGGAGTAGAAAACGAAAATGACCTTTGTCCTGGAACAGAAATCGGTGTAGTTGTAAACCAATTTGGCTGTCCTATCTACAATATAGATAGTGACTATGACAAAGTTAACGATAACGAAGACCTTTGTCCAGATACCCCCATCGGGGAACCAGTAAACGAATTTGGTTGTTCTGTTGCTCAAAAAGAAGCAGATCTAGATATGGACGGGATTGAAAATGAAAAAGATTATTGTGCAGATACCCCTCCCTATTTAGCTGTAAACGGGAATGGGTGTTCAGATATTCAAATCCTTGTTGACAATGATTTAGATGGAGTTCCAAACGAGTTAGACCTTTGTCCAAACACAGCCCCCTTAAAAGAAGTTGATGCAAATGGCTGTTCGCAAGAACAAAGAGACGACGACAACGATGGGGTTATTAATGCCCTTGATCGTTGTGCTGATACCACTGCAGGAGAAAAAGTCGATCCTTATGGCTGTGCAGAAGTTGAAATAGATGGCGATGACGACGACGATGGTGTTCCAAACAGTGAGGATGAATGTCCTGGAACAGATTCTGGAGAAACGGTAGATAGCAAAGGGTGCCCTTTCCTCCCGCCGGTAATTCAAGCGCAAAGCTTTGAGCAAACCGAAAATAGTAGAGATGCCGAAACCCAAGAGATACGCACTTTCTTAGGAAAGGTCATCTATAGCGATCCAAACGCTTCAAACGGCTCAAAAGAAAAGATAAGCCTTTCTATTTCTTCTGCCCTAGATGGTGCCTTGTTTAACTTGGTTCAAGATTCTATATTCTTGGTTGGAAGAACCGATTATGAAGAAAATCCAAAACAGCGTTTTATTGTAGCGGCAACAAACGACAAAAATCAAACCACCACCCAAGAAATGGTGCTAAAAGTTCTTGATATTCCTAATACTTCCTCTGTTTCTAGCTTTGAAGTTGCCGTCTTTAATGTGGAAAGCGAAGCCTCAGGTGCAAAGGTAAATTACACCCGATACCTCAACCCTAAAATAGAAAAAGGAGTAGGGAAATGGAAAATCAAAAAGAAAATCGTCGGAGGAAATGATGCCCATTTATTTGAAGTGAAATCTTTTGTTACGGCTACTGATAAAAATGGCAATAACATTGATCAGGGAGATTACCTCAGCTTTGTCAATCCGCCAGATTTTGAAACACCTATTGACCATAACCTTGACAATATTTATGAAGTTGAAGTGGTTAATATAAACACAAACGATGGAGAGGCTGCCCAACCTATTTCAGTGGTACAGACCAATATTATTGTTCCAGAGAATGACGAAAATGCCGTGCAATTTCAAACCATCCCGGTTAATGCAACAGACGATACCGATGGAGATGGAATCTTGGATATTCTTGACAACAGCCCCTTTGTGGCGAATCCTAACCAAGAAGACAGTGACGGAGACGGCGTTGGAGATGTAACAGATGACGCAGATCACGATGGCGTATGGAATCCGAATGACATTTGTGACGACACGCCACTTGATACTAAAGTTAACATTGAAGGTTGTCCGGTATTCTACCTCCCTACGACCAATTTTAGCATTTCTTCTTCTGAAAAATGTGTGGGGCAGAGCAGCATTATTCTGGGCGCTAGCGATACTTCTTATGACTATACTGTAAACATCACTGGACCCATAGAACAGACGTTACCTTTTACCACTGAAAGTCTTTCTTTAACGGAAGTTCCCGATGGAACCTACAACATTTGTATTACAGTAGACGGGGTCGAAGCTTCAGAATATGAGCGCTGTTATACCATCGCTATTCAGCAACCGCAAAGTTTATCTGTTTATGGAAAATTAGCCAGCTCTGGGAAGCAGGTGCACTATGAACTAGAGGGAGGAGATATTTACACCATTACCCACAATGGGGAAAGTTTCCAAACAGAAGAAAGTAGTCTATCACTCACTTTAGCGGAAGGAATTAATCACATTAAAATTACCACTGGGATAGAATGCCAAGGAGTATTTGAAAAAAATTACTTCAATTCTGCTCAAGTATATTATACGCCAAACCCATTTGAAAGTGACCTCTCGATTTATGTCGGGGGAAATGACAACGACATCACCCTTGAACTCTACACGACCCAAGGACGACTTGTTAAAGCTAGTGAACATCAATTAAGCGCTAGTCAGCGGGTCATCAAACTCAACACCACAGATTTACAACCCGGTGGTTACATTATTAAAAGTTGTGGAGAAACCACAATGCAATCAGAATTAATTATTAAACGGTAACAAATGAAGAACACAATTTTATTACTGGCCATAGCAATAACATCACTAACCGCCTGCTCTAAAGATAGTGGTGGGGGAAATGAACCGGCAGAAGTGGTCATTTTACAACCCACCCGAGCTGTATTAAACTTCCCCTTAAATAACGAACCTTGTCTTGAAACAACAGCCGTTAACGACACACAAAGTTCCATTCGTTTCCAGTGGAACGCTGGGCAAAATATAACGTCTTATGATGTTAGGGTGATCAATCTGGCAAATAATACAACTAATATTTACAATTCCAGTACGAATGAAAAAACCCTAACCCTTACGCATGACGAGCCTTACTCTTGGAAAGTTATTTCGAATGGACAAAATGGAAGCCAACCAGTAGAAAGTGATACTTGGAAATTTTATTTAGCAGGCCCGGCACAAGTCAATTATGCTCCTTTCCCTGCAGAATTAACAAGTCCCATTTCAGGCTCAACCATCACTCCATCTGATGGCAGCATTCCAATTCAATGGACCTGTACAGATGTTGACAACGACATTGCCCAATTTAATGTTTATCTAGATAGCACAGATGGCAGTACTTTAGTCGAAACCATTGATTTTGAATCCAATACAACATCTATTGAAGTGACTGTGGAAAACAACACCATTTACTATTGGAAAGTCATTACCATTGATGCAAGTGGCAACCAAAGTGATTCTGGTGTCTATACCTTTAGAACCAACTAAACTTCTTTTGATCGAAACAGGTACTCCCCTATTAGGGAAACAACTAAGCCGAACAATATTCCTTCGACAAAACCCACCCCCAAGGTTACAATAGCCGTAAGGGCCAAGTAGAGGAATTGCTTTTTAGCGGTTCGCCAAAGTAACTTGATTAAAGGAAAGTCAAATAAAAAGTAAACAGAGTACACAATTACAGCCGCTATTACCGCTTGGGGTAAAAAATATACCACTGGGGTTAAAAACAATAATGTTAAAATCAGGATAGCTGAAGCGACCAATCCAGCCATTTGTGTTTTAGCACCCGATTTCATCGTTAAGATACTTCGGTTGAAGCTCCCGGCGGGAACTAGAGCACCAAAAAATGCACTGACTATTTTTGTCATCCCAAGGGCCATTAGATCTTGATTAGGTTGCCATTGTTTTAGTTGATGTGCTGTAACATTTTTAGCCATTACAAAACTTCCCACACTACTTACAAAAGCAATCCCAAAAGCACTGGGCAAATAAAGCCAACTTTCTTGCGTAAACTGGGGAAGCAATAATTGGGGTAGCCCTTGCGGAACTTCGCCAATTAAATCTACCCCTAAGGCTTCTAAATCAAAGGCAAAAGCTGCACCACCCGAAACAATAAGTAGACTAATCGCCGTGGGGAATTGCGGGAAAGCTTTGGCCATGGCAAAAAGGACAAAAAGAGCGCCCAAAAACAAGGTTGTTGTTAGTATATGCAACTGATCGATTTGCAACCAAAGCAATTGCAAACGTTCTAAATAGCCTGCTTTCAAGGAGGTTGTAATCCCTAAGCCAGGAGACAATTGAGAAATGATAATTACCACTGCTGCCGCTTGAATAAAACCAGAAACAACACTTTTGGGCAAGAAATCAATATAACGGCCCAGTTTTAGTACCCCAGCCAAGAACTGTATTAAACCAATCAATAGACCTAAGTTAACCACTGCAATTACATAGGCGTCAGTAAAAGGAGACACAAAAGGAGAGAGAGAGTCAAAAACAAAAATGGAGATAATTGAAACTGGTCCCACATTAAGGAAATTAGAACTTCCCAAAAAGGCATAAACCAGCAGGGGAATAAATGCGCCATACAACCCATAAATAGGAGGCAAACCTGCGAGAAGTGCAAACGCCATGGCCTGAGAGATGGTGATTACCCCCACAGTGACACCAGCAATAAAATCATGCTGAAATTTGTATTGGGATGGAGGATTAAAAAATGAAATCATTATCGTTGCTTATTATTTCAAGGTACGACGGTCTTTGGCAAAAAAAACTTTATTTAAAAAAAATATCCCTTCTACATCAACAATCTCTATGCAAGGGTAAATAAAAGAAATAGAAATCTACTTTAACGCGAAGGAAACCGTAAAGACTTTTTGTAGTTTTGAGTCTTAAATTTTTAAGCCAAAATATTATGGAACGAATTAAATGCCTAATCATTGGAAGTGGACCTGCAGGATATACCGCAGCAATTTATGCTGCAAGAGCAGACCTTAAACCTGTAGTTTACACAGGAATGGAACCTGGTGGACAATTAACCACAACTACAGAAGTAGACAACTTCCCAGGATATGCAAATGGCATTGATGGACCTACCATGATGGTGGAATTACAACAACAAGCTGAACGATTTGGTACCGAAGTGCGTATTGGTCATGTAACCGAGGTCAATCTTAGCAAAGAAGTTGGGGGAATTCATACCGTGGTTGTTGATAGCACAACAACCATAGAAGCAGAAACAATTATTATTTCAACTGGAGCAAGTGCCAAGTATTTAGGTTTGCCTAGCGAGCAACGCTTGCGTGGTGGGGGCGTTTCTGCCTGCGCCGTTTGCGATGGCTTCTTTTATAAAGGACAAGAAGTCGCTATTGTGGGGGCTGGAGATACCGCTGCTGAAGAAGCTACTTACCTGGCCAATATCTGTACCAAGGTCACTATGCTCGTTCGCCGTGATGAGATGAGAGCTTCAAAAGCCATGCAACACCGCGTAAACAAAACAGAAAATATTGAAGTTTTATACAATACTGAAGTAGATGAAGTACTTGGAGACCAAGTTGTTGAAGGCCTTAGAATGATCAATAACACCACCCAAGAAAAAGCTGAAATTCCCATTACAGGTTTATTTATCGCGATTGGACACAAACCCAATACCGACATATTTAAAGGCCACTTAGACATGGATGATGCTGGCTATTTAATTACGGAAGGAAAATCTACGAAAACCAACCTTCCGGGGGTTTTTGCTTCTGGAGATGTTCAAGATAAAGAATACAGACAGGCGGTTACTGCAGCTGGTACTGGCTGTATGGCTGCGCTTGATGCAGAGCGCTACTTAGGGGCACTAGGGGCACACTAAGCTAGCTTTGCCAATAAAATTTCGGATAATGTTGAAAGTGGTTGAACGGTTTGTTCGCCACTTTCCATATTTTTAAGCACAACCTCTTCCCGCTTAAGCTCTTCTTCACCCAATAACACAACCCAAGGAATCTGTTTTTGATTGGCATAAGAAAGTTGTTTCTTCATTTTAACCGCATCGGGATAGAATTCTGACCGAAGCCCCTTTTCCCTTAAAATAGCGATCAATTGATTTGCTTTAAGCCCAGTTGTTTCCCCAAAGTTTAAAAATAAAAGCTGGGTTTGATTTTGAACTGAAGCAGGAAATAACCCCAATTCTTCTAAAACCAGATAAATACGATCAAAACCAAAAGAGATTCCTACTCCACTCATGTTTTTCATCCCAAAACCGGCCGTAAGGTCGTCATAACGTCCTCCACCACCAATAGAGCCCATCTTGACCCCTGCTGGTGCTGCTACTTCAAAAATACATCCAGTGTAATAATTAAGGCCCCTTGCAAGAGTTACATCAATGGCCAATTGAATGCCCTTTAATCCTATTTCTGCTAGTTGATTTACTACAAAGCGCAGCTCTTCGATTCCAGCTAGTCCTATTTTAGAATCTGCTAAAAAATCGCCTAATTGATCTAGGCGCTCAAGTGCAGTTCCGCTCAATTCCATTAAGGGCTTTATTTTTTCTATTGCAAGGGAAGAAAAACCCTTTTCAGTCAATTCTTTAACTACACCGTCAAAACCAATTTTGTCCAATTTATCTAAAGCGACAGTAAAATCAATCAATTGATCTGCTGCACCAATCATTTCGGCAATTCCAGCCAGTACTTTCCGGTTATTCATCTTGAGGACGGCTCCTTTTAGACCCAATTGGGTAAAGGCCGTGTCATACAATTGACACAATTCAATTTCTTGCCATAAAGAGGTGCTGCCCACCACATCTGCATCACACTGATAGAATTCTTGAAATCTTCCGTGTTGAGGGCGATCTGCCCGCCATACGGGTTGAATTTGATAGCGTTTAAAGGGAAAGACCAAATTGTTTTGATGTTGTACCACAAAGCGCGCAAAAGGAACAGTTAAGTCATAGCGCAGGGCTTTTTCAGACAAAGAACTAGAGAAGGCGCCTAAACGGTTTTCTTCTAGTGCTTTTAGATCTGCTTTTTTTAATTTTTCACCATTAGACAAAATCTTAAAAATTAAACGGTCTCCCTCTTCCCCATATTTTCCCAATAAGGTTTGTGCCTTTTCAAAAGAAGGGGTTTCAATGGGTTGAAATCCTGCTAGCTCAAATGCTTTTTGTAAAGTATTTTTGAGATAGTTGCGTTGGGCGACTTCTTTGGAAGAAAAATCCCGAGTGCCTTTTGGTAAAGAAGGTTTCATATATATAATCTAACAGCAATGAATACAAATATTCAAATTTTTGAAGGGCTTATGCAAGAAATTCAAGGATACTTTTATAGCGCTTATCATTACTGATTTGTGCCCCTTTTAAAATCATCCCATACAATTCTTCTTTGCGGTCGTGCTCATAACTTTTTGAAGAACGATAAAAAGTAACCGATTCGTCGTGAATATGGTGCAACAACCACTGCCACCCTTCGGGCGTGGTAATGTCTTGTTTGATATCGGTAATTTTAACCGCGATGAGGTGCATCTTGTCTTCGAGGCATTCAAAAATAAAAAAGTGGTTCGGACTAAGGTGCTCTAAATAAAGTGGCTTAGACAAAACGTCCTCCCACACTAAATCTGAAAATTGATCTAGATGCAAGTCGACTGTTTGTGGGTCTTTTGCTTTTATGTCCTCCCACTGCTTTCGGTCAATCGATAAAGCGGCGAGGTACTTAGCGAATTCCTCGTGCAATTCTTCTAACTGTTCTTTGCTAAGACGGTGATAATTCATACAAAAAAACCCCACAAAAGTGGGGTTATATAACGTTTAAATTTGAATTAAGCCTTTTCGGGAATAATTTCAAACGGTGCTTGAACAACTACTTCTCTGTGTAGACGAACAGACGCTTCATAAGCTCCTAGACGCTTAATGGTACGCCCTGGTAAGCTAATGAATTTCTTATCGATTTCTTGTCCTCCTTTGGCAAAAGCATCGGCAACATCTTGCGCTCCAATAGAGCCAAATAGTTTATCGCCAGAACCTACTTTTGAGGCAATTTTAATCTCTAAGGCCAATAAAGCTTTTCCGATTTTGTTGGCATCATCGATTAATTTTTGCTCCTTAAAGGCGCGTTGTTTTAAATTTTCAGCTAAAACTTTTCGTGCAGAGCCAGTGGCCAATACTGCTTTCCCTTGTGGGATTAAAAAGTTTCTTCCGTATCCGTTTTTTACTGTAACGATGTCATCCTTAAATCCAAGGTTTTGTACATCTTCTCTGAGTATCAGTTCCATGATCTAAAGTGGATTATTTTAATAAATCGCCTACATAAGGCATTAATGCTAAGTGACGTGCGCGTTTTACAGCAACAGAGACTTTACGTTGGTATTTTAAAGAAGTACCGGTTAAACGACGGGGTAATAATTTCCCTTGCTCGTTCACTAAACCAATTAAAAAATTAGCATCTTTATAGTCAACATACTTAATACCAGAGCGCTTAAAACGACAGTATTTTTTCTTGTTGTTTGTCTCAATATTCAGGGGAGTTAAATAACGGATTTCTCCTTCTTTTCTCCCTTTGGATTGTTCTTCAATTTTAGACATGTCGATTAGGCTTTAGCGGTTTCTTTAATTTTCTTTGCGCGTTTCTCTGCCCAAGCGATTGCGTGCTTGTCGAGTTTCACGGTGAGGTAACGCATCACGCGCTCATCACGTCTAAATTCAACCTCTAGTGGGTTAATTGCTGCACCGTCAACGGTGAACTCAAATAAGTGGTAAAAGCCACTTTTTTTGTTTTGGATTGGGTAAGCTAATTTTTTTAGCCCCCAGTTTTCCTGGTTAACAAATTTACCCCCTTTATCAGTAATGATAGCGGCGAATTTATTAACTGCTTCCTTTATCTGATCTTCAGATAAAACGGGATTCAAAATGAAAACAGTTTCGTAATGGTTCATAAAATTGATTTATTTAAGGCTGCAAAAATAAAGCAAATACTCGCGTAGACCAAACATTAGCTGCTTTTTATTCTTTTTTCAAACCGCTTTTTTTTGTAATTTTGAGAAAAGACCCTCACATGCCCCTTCATTTCCTTTATATAGATGAAAATCTCCCCGCCCAAGAGCAACTGAAAAAACAACTTAACAGCTTGCGAGAAACAGAACATTTTCACGCTTGCGACTCGCTCAAAAAAGCAGCAAAATACCTTAAAGAAAACAGCGTTGATGTGATTATCATTGACCCCAACTTTACCAAAGAATCTGGATTTAACTTTATTGAAAAAAGGGTACATGACTATTTTTTCATCTTGCATTCTGCCCGAACCAAAGATGCCGTTAGAGGTTTTGATATAGGCGTTTTTGATTTTATGGCGAAACCTTTTGTTAAAGAACGCTTTAGTATTTGCATAAATCGTTTAAAAGAACAAGATTATGTCCTGCAAAAAGAAAAATCACTCCTCCCCTGTCCTTACATTGAGGTACGCTGTGACCTAATGAAACAGCGCATTCCACATGATCGTATTGCTTATGTTGAAGCCATGGGAGACTATGTAAAGATTGTCGCAGAAGACCGGAAGTATGTCGTTTTAATGTCCATGAAAAAAATGGAAGACCTCTTGCCAAAAGAACAGTTTTTTCGCTCCCATAAATCCTATATCGTTAACACCCAGAAAATAGAGAGTTTTACGGCGAAAGAAATTTTATTGAAAAAAATAAAAGTTCCTTTAAGTCGCTTTAGGCGACAAGCTTTTATCGCCACGGTGCAAAAGCTTTAAGCAGGGTCAATATCCACATTAACCCGCACCGCTTTAAACTGTCCTACAGCCGCTAAACTTTTTAGGGCACGAGAGACTTTATCTTTGATTTGCTTCCGCTGGGTATTGTCGGGATACTTAATCATTATTTGTTTGATGTATTGATTGCGCACCCTTCCCACCAAAGGATCTACTGGGCCTAATACAGGAGAAGGTAAGTATTGATTTAACACATCAGCCAGCCATTGCGCAGCTTGATCTACTTTAGGATAATCTCGCGCTTTAAGCGAAATACGGATTAAACGATAAAACGGTGGATAGTCAAAGGTTTTACGTTCACTAATCTGTTGGGCGTATAAACCGTTGTAATTGTGTTGAATAACCTGCTGCAAAACTGGATGTTCTGGCGAGAAAGATTGCAGCAACACCCTGCCTTGGGTACTTGAGCGTCCTGCCCTACCCGCCACTTGGGTCAAAAGTTGAAAAGCACGCTCATGGGCGCGAAAATCTGGAAAAAATAATAAAGGATCGGTGTTAATTACACCAACCAGGCCAACATTTTTAAAATCCAAGCCTTTGGTGACCATTTGTGTGCCCACCAAAACCTTAACTTCACCAGAAGTAAAACGGGCTATAATTCCCTCAAAAGCGGTTTTGGCGCGGGTAGAATCCCAATCCATTCTTTCTACTGCTGCCTGGGGGAAATACTGTTGAACTTGCGCTTCTATTTGTTGGGTGCCTGTTCCCTTTACCGCTAAATTTGGACTAGAACACACCCCACATTGAAGGGGTTTTGCAATATGATAACCACAATAATGACAGCGCAATTGCTGGTTGTATTGATGGTAAGTTAAGGAAACATCACAATTGGTACACTGGGGAATATGACCACAGCTGTGGCATTCTAATAAGGGGGCATAACCGCGCCTGTTTTGAAAAAGAATGATTTGTTTGTCTTCTGCCAAAGTCTGTTGCATTGCATCAAATAACGTTGGGGAAAACAAGCCCTGCATACTTTTGCGCTTATGCGCTTCTTTTAAATCTACCGTTTCAATAATGGGCAGTTGGGCCTTGCCAAAACGTTCCAATAATTGCACATGGCCATACTTTTTGCGATCGACATTATAGCGCGACTCAATTGATGGGGTGGCAGAACCCAACAAAAGCTTACAATGCTTTTGCAGGGCTAAAACAATTGCTGCATCTCGGGCTTGATAGCGCGGCGCAGGGTCAAATTGCTTAAACGACGTTTCGTGCTCTTCATCTACAATAATTAATCCCAAACTTTTAAAGGGCATAAAAAGAGCTGAACGCGCGCCCAGGACTATCTTGGCTTTTTCGGTATGGTGCAAAATATTTTTCCACACCTCTACCCTTTCGTGGATGGAATATTTTGAATGAAAAACGGTCACCTGCTCGCCGAAGCGCTCTTGTAATCTTTGCACCATTTGGGCAGTAAGCGAAATTTCGGGGAGAAGAAACAGGACTTGTTTCTCTTGGGCCAGTTGTTCTTCTATCAAAGAAAAGTAAACTTCGGTTTTTCCAGAGGAGGTTACACCTTCTAAAAGCACCACCGCTTTCTCTTGCCAATGCTGCTTTACTTCTTGTAAAGCTTTGTCTTGTGCCTTAGACAAAATAGGGCGTTCAATTGTTTTGGATGTGCCTAAAATAGGGCGATCTTCTTGCACAAAGCGCTCTTCTAAAACAGCTTTCTTTAAGAGTGTTTTTACGAGGGAGCTATCTGCGCCTAAACGTTTTTTTAAGGAACCCCATTTCACCCATTCTTCTCGCTCTTGCAATAAACCCAGCACAAAACTACTTTGCTTTGGAGCGCGTTTAAGTTGCTCGAATAAATCTGCCATCGCCGCCTCGGTTTGGTACACAGGAGCAAGCCGGAGGTAACGATGGTATTTTGGTGTGTATTTTTCTTTCAGGGATTGCACTGTTTCCACATAGGCCTTTTCTACCAGTTCTTGAATCAAAGGCAAAACAGCCTTTCGTTGAACAATGGCTTGTATGTCTTCTATCAATAAATCCCGTTTTTCCAGTGCCTCTAAAACCAAAAAAGCATCATCTGAGAGACTTTCCCAATCAATCGCTACACCAGCAACTTTAGCGACAATTGTTTCGCTGGCTAGCAAAAAAGCACTGGGTAAAGCAGTGCGTAAAATACTGCCCATAGAACAACGGTAGTAGTCACTCATCCATTCCCAAAAAGAAATTTGCCCTTCGGTTACAATTGGATGTTCCTCTAAAATAACTTCAATGGGCTTTGGCACATAGGTTTGTGGTGCAACTTTGTGTTTTTTGTAAACCAAGCCGGTATACAGTTTGTTTTTCCCAAAAGGCACCCCCACCCTAAAGCCCGGAGAAAGAAAATCAAACTCTGCTTCTTCTACAACATAAGTAAAGGCTTTGGGCAAAGGAAGCGGCAATAAAACATCAACGAAATAGTGCATAAAACAAGTTATTTTTGGCCTTGTTTTAATCGACTAATTGTGGCATTGAGCTCAAAACCCAAAAGCAAAACAATTGCGTTAATCCAACTGTACAGCATAAAAATCAGAAGGGCGCCTATGGAACCATACAATTGATTGTAATTAGAAAATTGATCGACATAAATTCCAAACAAATAAGTGCTGCAAATAAAAAGCAATAAGGTCATCAAAGCTCCGGGGGAAAAAAAGTGGGTGATCTTTCCTTCTATGGTCCCAAAATAGTACAAGATAGAAATCGAAAAATAGGTTAAAAGGGCGAAGAAAATATTTTGCCCCCATACCACCAAGTTAAAGGTTTCGGGCAATACATTTTGCAAAGCCAGTTTGAAATATATAAAGCTGATTACGGCAATTAACAATAAAAAGGCGAGCAATACGCTTACGCCCAAGGCAAATAAATATTGCTTAAAGATATTGCGCAACTCTTTCACGTGATAGGATACTTCAAAGCTGGTGAAAATCGAATTTACCCCGTTGGCAGTAAGCACGATGGAGAGTATAAAAACAGAAGAAAGTAAGCCCCCGCGTGGCTTGCTTTGAATATCTTGAAAAATAGCATTAAAAAATCCGTGGGTGTTTGCGGGTAAAACGGCATCGATAAAATCAAATAAGACCACATCAAAATTATCAATCGAAAAAAAGGTGGGAATAAAGGGAATCAAATTCAATACAAAAAGGAGAAAAGGAAAAAGGGCCATAAAAAAGCTAAAAGAGATGGACCCTGCTCTAGCCGTCAATGCTCCTTTTATAATTCCCACGACATAAAGTTCCAATAAATCGTACATGGAAAACCCCTTTAATCCGGGAATCCGCAGCAAACGCAAAAACACCAATAGCTGTTTAATTCCAGGAAAAGAAGTCCAATGTTTGCTCACCTCGTTTTGTTTTTTCAAAATTAAGGCATTTCATACGGATATCGCGCTATCCCTTTGTATTTTTGCAGCATGGAATGCACTTTGCTTTGTGTGGGAAAAACAGATCAAACTGAACTTAAACAGTTGATTGCGCTGTATCAAAACAGATTACAGCATTATACCAAATTTTCTTTGGTGGTAATTGACGATATCAAGAACAGTAAAAACCTGAGCGAGAAACAACAAAAAGAAGCAGAAGGAAAGGCCATAGAAAAGCAACTTAACGCTGGAGACCGAATTGTTTTATTAGACGAAAACGGAAAGCAATTTAACTCGGTTGGCTTTTCCGAATGGATCAATAAACAACAAATATCCGGGCTAAAACGACTGGTCTTTATCATTGGGGGGCCTTATGGGTTTTCTGCTGAAATCTATTCGCGTGTACAGCAAAAAATCAGTCTTTCCCATATGACCTTTTCCCATCAAATGGTGCGTTTGTTTTTTGTAGAACAGTTGTATCGCGCGCACACCATTTTAAAAAACGAACCTTATCACCACCGCTAATGAAATTAGTTTTTGCTACCCATAACAACAATAAATTAGAAGAAGTAAAACAATTGCTGCCTCCTCATATAGAATTACTCAGCTTAACCGATATTGGCTGCACCGAAGAGATTGAAGAGACGGGAACTACCTTGGAAGAAAACGCCTACATCAAGGCGCGCTATGTGAAAAACACCTACGGGTTGAATTGTTTCGCCGATGATTCTGGTCTTGAAATCGATGCGCTAGCGGGTGCTCCCGGTGTGATTTCGGCCCGCTATGCCGGGCCACAAAAAGACAATGAAGCCAATATTCGCAAAGTTTGGGAGAATCTTCAAACCCATACCAATAAAGCCGCGCAATTCCGCACCGTGATTGCCGCTTGTTTGAACGACAAAGAATGGCATTGTGCCGGAGTGGTTCGCGGAGAATTGATCCTTGAAAAAATAGGAAAAGGCGGCTTTGGCTATGACCCAATTTTTATTCCAGAAGGCTATACGCAAACCTTTGCACAATTGGGGAGCGATGTGAAAAATAAAATCAGCCATCGTGCAAAAGCTACTCAACTGTTTTTAAGTCAATTGAACGAATTTATCCATTGAAGGGATTAAACCGTTTAAAGGCTATTTTATCCATTAAACTACCGTACCTTTGCGGCAATGAATACATTCCACGAATTAGGGCTTAGTGAAGAAATTTTACAAGCCATTGACGATATGGGGTTTGAAACCCCTTCTGATGTCCAAGCCAAAACCATTCCCTTATTGCTCGAAAAAGAAACGGACGTTGTTTCTTTAGCACAAACAGGAACGGGCAAAACAGCCGCTTTTGGCTTCCCAATGCTTCAGAAAATTGATGCAAAAAGCAAAATCACCCAGGGTTTAATCTTATCCCCTACCCGTGAGTTGTGTTTGCAAATTACCCAAGAATTAAAAAATTATTCCAAATACATCAAAGGCATAAATGTTGTCGCCATTTATGGAGGAGCAAGCATTACAGATCAAGCCAAAAATGTAAAAAAAGGCGCACAAATTCTAGTGGCGACTCCAGGGCGAATGCAAGACATGATTCGCCGCAGAATGGTGGACCTTTCTAGAGTAGAATACTGCGTTTTAGACGAAGCAGATGAGATGCTCAACATGGGCTTCTTTGAAGATATTACGGCTATCCTTTCTAACACTCCAGACGATAAAAGCACTTGGCTCTTTTCGGCAACCATGCCAAAAGAAGTGGCGACCATCGCCAAAAAGTTCATGTACCAACCCGAAGAAATTACGGTGGGAGCAAAAAATGCAGGAACAAAAAATGTCAAGCACGAATACTATCAGGTATCTGGGCGCGACCGCTACCCGGCCTTAAAACGTTTAGCCGATGCGCATCCCAATATTTTTTCTGTTGTTTTTTGTCGTACCAAACGCGATACCCAAAGGGTAGCTGAAAAGTTAATTGAAGACGGTTATAACGCAGGAGCCTTACACGGAGATTTAAGCCAGAACCAACGTGATATGGTGATGAAGTCTTTCCGCAACAAGCAAATTCAAATGTTGGTTGCTACAGATGTCGCTGCACGCGGAATTGATGTTGATAACATAACCCACGTTATTAATTATCAATTACCCGATGAAATTGAAACCTATACCCACCGCTCTGGACGAACAGGACGCGCGGGAAACAAAGGGGTTTCCATGATTATAGTCACCTCAAGTGAATCGCGAAAGATCAGAGCGATTGAAAAGATCATTCAATCGAAAATCGAATCAAAAAAGATTCCTACGGGAATTGAAATTTGCGAAACGCAATTGTACCATTTAGCACAAAAAATTCACCAAACACAAATCAACGAGGAAATCAGCCCTTATTTACCCAAGGTAGAAGAGGTGCTTAATGACTTGAGTAAAGAAGAACTAATCCAACGTTTGGTGTCGGTTGAATTTGCCCGTTTTCACGATTACTATAAAAACGCCAAAGACCTCAACAGCAGTGGCGGTGATCGCAGAGATGGCGGAGACGATAAAATCAAGCACAACAAAAAAGACAGCACTCGCTTCTTTATCAATGTTGGCGCTCGAGACGACTATAACTGGATGCATTTAAAAGACTTTTTAAAGTCAACTTTATCCTTGGAACAAGACGATGTTTTCCACGTAGATGTCATGGAAAGTTTCTCTTTCTTTAATACGCCAAACAGTGAACGTGAAAAGGTATTAGCTACCTTTACAGACTTTCAATTAGATGGCCGCTACATCAACGTAGAGGTTTCTGAAAAAGCCCCACGTGGTGGAGGTGGCGGAGGTCGCGGAAAACGAAAAAACTTTGGCGGCGGAGGCGGTGGAGGATATCGCTCTGACCGAAAAAAGTTTTCTAATAACGACGGCGGATTCGACAAAAAGAAAAGAAGAAGTTCTGACGGAAATGGCGGAAAACCCTCTGGCTTTGGCAGAAGAAGTAGACGTTAAAAAAATGTTTATTCTTACTGGGCGACGGCGACTCAATATTTTCTTGTTACTTTTGTGTACATGCGTAATCGAATATACCTAACACTACTTTTATTTTTACCCCTTTGTTTTGTCTTTGCACAAGAAGCGCCAAGCCTTATTTTGAAAGGAAAGGTAAAGAACGACATCACAGACCAGTTCATGGCGAGTGTTCACGTGCTTAACCTTAGCTCTGTTCAGGGTGCAATTACCAACAGTGAAGGAGTGTTTGAAATTGAAGTAAAAGCGCAGGACACCCTCTACTTTTCCTATTTGGGTTTTAAAGCATTAAAGGTGCCCGTTAGCAATGACATGATCAAGTTTGGGGCGCCTATTTTTAGATTGACACAATTGTCTTTTGCCCTTGAAGAAGTTGTGGTTCGCCCTTATCAATTAACAGGCTATCTCGACATTGATGTGAGTAAGGTCCCTTTAAATCCTGCAGGACGTTATAATATCTCAGGATTACCCCAATCGGGTTATGAAGCCGGAAACCGCAACAAATCTTCTATTTCAAAAGCCATAGGTTCGCTTTTTAATCCAGCAGATTTTCTTTACAACCTTTTTGGGAAAAACCCCAAACAGATGCGCAAACTCAAAAAAATGCGCGAGGATGACAACATCAAAAACCTACTTGGAACTAAGTTTGATCGGGAAATATTGGTCCAGCTTTTGGGGATTGAAAGGGTTAACTTAGAAGAGATTTTGCGCAATTGCAACTATTCAAATGCGTTTATCAAAGAGGCCAATGACCTTCAGATTCTGGAAGCCATTAGTGGTTGCTATGAAGAATACAAGATTCTACAGTTATAAACATGACTGAGCTAGAGGAATTATTACTGCAATTCTTTGCCTCTATTGCCGATCGTGAAAAGGGAGTCGCTTATATCGAAGCACATCCAAATCGGTTTGAAGAATTATTTGCTTTAGCTTGTTCCCCAAAACAGGAACGCATCCATATTGTAGCGGCTTGGGTCTTAGAAAAATACCTGCTCAATCAACTCGAAGTATTGGTACCTTTACTACCGACCTTCTTAGATGGTGTCGCACAACAAAAACACGAAAGTAAGCGACGCCCCATGATCAAATTACTTTACCACTATTGTAAAGATAAAAAAAGACGTCTTGCCCTTAAGCATGCACAACGCGATCAAATTGTCGCCATTTGTTTTGACTATATGCTGGAAAGTGAAAAAGCAGCTGCCCTGGCTTTTGGAATGAAAACCCTCGCTTTCTTTAGGACACATGAAGCATGGATTGAAGCCGAATTACAAGCCTATATTGAACAACGCTTGCCCAATAGCAGTCCTGGTTTTAAATCTGTTGTGCGCCAAATTTCCTAAAATAGATTCCGGGATTCCCACAGAAGGCGTATCTTTGTTGCTTTATTTTTCACTATGAAACTCACTGCGCTAAATGCTATTTCCCCCATTGACGGTCGTTACCGTTCAAAAACAAAGTCGCTTGCTCCTTTTTTTTCAGAAGAAGCCTTAATTCAATACCGCGTTAGGGTAGAGATTGAATACTTTATTGCACTTTGTGAAATGCCTATTCCTCAACTAGTCGATTTTAAACCATCGCTTTTTGAAGACTTGCGTAGCATCTATCAACACTTTACAGAAGAAGATGCCAAAGAAGTGAAAGAGATCGAAAAAACAACCAATCACGATGTGAAGGCTGTCGAATATTTCATCAAGAAAGAATTTGATCGCCTTGAAATTCAAGACTACAAAGAGTTTATTCACTTTGGTTTAACTTCTCAAGACATTAACAACACGGCTATTCCGCTCTCGGTAAAAGAAGCTGTTACACAGGTTTACCTTCCACAACTAGACGAAGTAATAGAACAATTAAATCGCTTGGTAGAAGAATACAAAGATGTTTCGCTTTTAGCCCGAACCCACGGACAGCCAGCCTCTCCTACCCGTCTAGGGAAAGAATTTGCCGTTTTTGTGAAGCGTTTAGAAGAACAACGCAAAACATTAGTGACTGTGCCAAATGCAGCAAAGTTTGGCGGAGCAACAGGAAATTTCAATGCCCATGTAGTGGCCTATCCAAAGCAAGACTGGAAACAGTTTGGAACTGATTTTGTTCAAAACCGCTTAGGCTTACACCACTCTTTTCCCACCACGCAAATTGAACATTACGACCACTTTGCCGCCCTTTGTGATGCAATGAAACGCGTTAATTCCATTTTAATCGATTTAGATCGCGATATCTGGACCTATATCTCGATGGATTATTTTAAACAAAAAATCAAAGAAGGAGAAGTGGGTTCCTCAGCTATGCCCCATAAAGTCAATCCCATAGATTTTGAAAATTCGGAAGGAAATCTTGGTATTGCCAATGCCCTTTTTGGGTATTTGGCAGAAAAATTACCCGTTTCACGTTTACAACGCGACTTGACCGACAGTACCGTGTTGCGAAATATCGGCACCCCTTTTGGGCATACTTTAATCGGCTTCCAATCTACCCTTAAGGGACTCGGGAAACTTTTGTTAAACGAAGACAAAATCAAAGCTGATCTTGAAAACAACTGGGCGGTTGTTGCAGAAGCGATACAAACCATTTTAAGACGAGAAGGCTATCCCAATCCTTATGAAGCCTTAAAAGGATTGACCCGCACAAACGAGGTCATCAATCAAGTGGCCATTCACAACTTTGTAGATCAATTGGACATTGATAGTAAAATCAAAGCCGAATTGAAAACCATTACGCCTTTTAACTATACTGGGCTTTAGTTCTCCAACGCTTTTAAATATTCCCCTCCAGGGATATCGATTAACTTGGTTAAGGTTGCCACCTGGTTTAGGTCAATCGCGCCTGTGATTTCAAGCAGAACAAAATCTAGCCGAGTTTCGGTTTGCAACTCAATGTCTTCGCGCTGATCGATGAATTCTTGTAGGCCTTTGACATACATCACCAAGCGCTGCACCGTGCTATCGTTATCGCCATAAACAGCGCCAAAGCGAACATTGACGCCTTTTTCTGTAATATTTAAAACAGAAGATAGTTCAGTCTCTACCAATTCTTCTTGAAACCAACGTTCCATATCATCGGCAATAGCCACTTCCTTCGTACTCATTACCCTGAAGCGTCTTAGGTTTTGTATCATCTCAATGAAGGCCTCGGTATCAGGATCGTCTGTACTAATTTTAAATTTACTGAGCAATTGAAACATTTGCGGGCTCACATTGAGGTTGGTTACAGCGGCACTGCCACCATATTGTTCAAAAACATTTTGTGCTGACAGTTGAATGGCAGAAAATAAAAGACAAAAAAGAAGGGCTTTTTTCATTTTGGAATAATTTTTGTTTAAAGATAGAACAAACGCAAAAGCATAGCATGGGTTTTAAAATATCTTATTAATTTGCAATCTACTTATAATTTAAGCATGAAAAAATCAATTTTCGCCTTCCTTTTTTTAGCAACTTGCCTCAGTGCTTGTTCAGAGCCAGATATTGACGACAATCAAATCAATATTGTTGCTCCACTAGCAGGAGGAGATAGCGGCACCACGACCTCTACCACAAATACTGGAACCACTTCTGATACAACAGAAACCACGGTTACGGTAAACACAGAAGTCAATGACTTTATCTGGAAGGGCTTAAATTTATGGTATTACTGGCAAGGGGACGTAGACGAACTTGCCGATACATTTGATGACAATCAAAGCGATTATGTAAATTACTTGCAATCTATACCAGACCCTTCGAACTTTTTTAACAGTTTAAAAAACACTGCCGACCGCTTTAGCTGGATTGATCCCGATTATAATAACCTAGAAGATCAACTCGCCGGAATATCTGCAGCCAACGGTATGAAATTTATGCTGTATCGCCGTTGTTCTGAATGCGAAACCCTGGTTGGTGCAGTCACTTATGTGCTCCCAGATTCTGATGCAGCAAGAAAGGGAATCGTTCGTGGAGATTTATTTAACGCTGTAAATGGGCAAGAACTCAATCTTACTAATTACGGGAGTTTACTCTACGGCCAAGATTTGAGCTACAGCATAGATTTGGTTAATTACGATGCAGCTGCAGATATTGTTACGCCTAGAGACATCACCATCAATCTTGTAAAAGAAGAAAACTTTCAAGAAAAACCCATTCATAAAAACCTTGTTGTCGATCATAACGGAACCCGTGTGGGATACTTGATGTACAATAAATTTGTGGGTGAAGTAGACAGCAATGGAGATGGCACCAACGAGTTTGACTTTGACCAAGAATTAATCGACGCCTTTAACAATTTTAGAACAGAAAACATTAGCGAACTCGTGATCGACTTGCGCTATAATGGCGGAGGATCTGTGCGTACATGTACCTATTTAGCGAGTTTAATTACAGGGCAATTCACCGGAACCATCTTTGCGCAACAGCAATGGAACAGCAAGCTAACCGCTTATTTTGACAGTGTCAATTCCAATACTAATCCCAATGATGATTTTGATTTGAATGACTATTTTGTGGGCACAACCCACAATGGAGTAGCAATTCAAGGCTTAGGACTGAACAAGGTGTACATTTTAACCAGTGGGCGCTCTGCTTCTGCAAGTGAATTGTTAATCAATGGTTTAAGCCCCCATATCAATGTAGTACAAATAGGGACCGCCACTTATGGCAAAAATGTAGGCTCGATTACCCTGTATGATTATATCGACAATGAAAATGACATCAGAAACCCCAACCACACCTATGCGATGCAACCCATTGTCTTGAGAATTGCCAATAGCGACGGTTTTGCCGATTATACCAACGGATTAGACCCAGACGTTGAATTAAGAGAACGTGCTGCTACTTATGGCGTTTTAGGCGATGTAAATGAGCCCTTGTTTGCTGCTGCATTAAACCATCTTTCTGGTGGAAGTGCAAAACGCAACTATGCGCCTAGTGCTTTTGAAATGATCAAAAATCCAGTGGTGGAAAGCCAACAAGAAATGTTTGTTGACCTTCCAAAAGGATTTAGCTTTTCATTTGAAGACTAAAGCTGATACGTTAAGCCGAATCTAAAGTTACGGCCTCTAGTGGTGAAATTCGTGATTTCGATATAGTCTGTATCGAGAAGATTACTCAACCATATTGAAGCTGTAAGCTTGTCGTTGTAGAAGTTTTTCGCATAGCGTAAATCAATCAAACCATAGGCGTCTAAGGTGCTCTCATCAACCGCTTGCCGTTTTCCGCGATAAGCGTAATAAATTCCGAGATTAGATGCATCCTTAAAGGCATAATTTAAACTACTGTTGACAGCGTGTTTTGGTAAGCGAACGAGTGCACCATTTTTAAGCTCTGTAAAGGTGTAATTCAAATTGAAGTCTAATTGTTCAAATAAACGGTTCGCATAACTTAGCTCAACCCCCTGATATTTTATATCTGAAGGAGTATTCACATAAGCATTAGTTGAAAAATCATAAACAATCTTAGGATCTTCTGTACGCTGAAATAAAGCCAAAGTTGCGCGTCCATCTGCTTTCACCCATGTAAGGCCTAATTCTAAAGAAGCACTCTCTTCTGGAGCTAAAGCTGCATTCCCAGAATTGGTGTCGTATAACTGAAAAAGACTAGGTGCGATAAAGGCGGTATTATAACTCCCAAAGAACTTTAATTGCTGTTCATTTAAGGTTAAAGCATAAGAAGGGTTAACACTGTAGGTGAAATGCTCGCCATAGGTCTCGTGGTCGTTTCGCCTTACCCCTGCATTGAAATTTAAACCAGAAGTCGATAAATAAACCACATTTGCAAATAAATCGTTTTGAATTAAAGCGGCTCGATTTTCATAGCTAGCTTGCTGTTGTAAATACCCTTGTACACTATACCACTGATCAGATAATTTTAAACGATTAACAATTTCTAAAGTGCGATTATAGGCCGTGTATTGTGTAGGGTAATTATCATCGTATTTTCGATCTGTATTTTGTATCCCAGCGTCAAAACTTAACGCTCCCAGACCATAAGTGTATTTTGCATTTGCCGCAAAATTCTCTAGGGTACTAACCGCGGTAAAGTCTGCGTCTTCTACTGGGAACACGTTATCATAGTCATTCTCAATCTTGGCTTTACTCGCTTGCACATACCAAGAAAACTGCTTGTGCTTCCCCCCTAACTGCGCATTGATGTTATAACGATAAAAAGGGTCTGTTTCAGTTCCGCTTTCAACTGCACTCATCCCATTGGTTTTTAAAGCTGTATAGCCCAGCTTGTAAAAAAGCTGCTTGGTTTTTCCCGCATACTGCATTTTGCTAGAGAGATAGTTCAAGTCGGCTAAGGCTTCATTTTGGGCCTGTTCTGTTCCGGTAAAAAACCCAAAATTAAAACGGCTTTTTTCTGTGACTTTATTTGTCGTGATATTGATTACCGCTGCGGCAGCTGAACTACCATATAAAGTACTTGCCCCGCCTTTTAAAATCTCGATTGAATTGATTTGATTTAAACTCAAAAAATTTAAATCAAAATCATTTCCGATACGAGAAGGATCTGCCACCCTTACGCCGTCTACAAGAATAAGCACTTGGTTATTCGAACTCCCACGTACCGCGAAACGAAGGTTTTGCCCCGTAATAAGGCGACTACCTACGATTTCAATCCCAGCTTGGGTAGACAGTAGCTCAGACAAACTACGGCCGTTAAATTGTTTGATTTGCTTTTCATCAATACGCAATACCGGTTTTCCAGATTGTGCTCTTTTCAATGGAATTCTCGCGTCTAATAAAACTACCTCATCTAAGTAATTTGTCTTTTGAACTAGACTGTCATTTGTTTGCTCTTCTTGGGCTAAGGCAGTAAAAATACCGCATAGCAAAGATAGAACAGTTAATCGAACTGTTTTCATGTTAAAATATTATGGGATACAACATCCTTAGCCATACCACTTCTTTATCCCCGAAGAATAGTATCACTATGAACGGGCAGGTCTCCTGGCTTGCGTTTTTTTAGCAACCTTCCCGATAAAAAAATCAGTGGTGTAAGAGGCTAAAAAACATCTAATACTTAGACAAAGCTTACAGTTGCGGGTACAGCATTGGTTTTACACCAATTTCCCTTTTCGACTTGCATAACAAGTACCTGTTCACAAAACAAAATTACTGATTTAAAAAAGAACTAGGCAGTTTTGAAGTAAGTGTTTTTAATCGCAGAAAAGCCATAAAACAAGACAGCAGTATAGACTAAATCCCCAGCGATGGTATTCCCAAAGAAAGGAATCGCTAAAGTAAAACACGCTATTAAGCCTTCTAAAGTCTTGGGATAATACAATAACCAAACCCCAAAGTTAGAGACAATAAAAAACAGCAAAGACGAACCCAATACTGTTCCTACAGCGACTTTTTTTACCTGCATCCCAATGAAAGAAATCATCCCAAAAGCTCCATAAACAAAGAGGTTAATCCAGCTGATACCAAGGATCAAATCAGTGGTAAACAAACAAAATAATGGCAATAAAAAAGCCAAAAGCTTTCTGTCTAAATTTGCTGCCGCAAACAAGGCAATGCCTGTTATTGGGGCAAAGTTTGGCGGATGGGGCAATAAACGTGTGGCTACCGCTAAAAAAATCATACCAAGCACCACCAATTTCTCTCTATTCAACACTTTCATGGAATTATTTCTTTATATAAATGTAGCTATTTTTTATGAACTACTTTGTCAAATACATTTTTCTGCGTGCGTAAAGATTATAGAATTCATCGTCTTTAAGCGAGTCGACAAATAATATACTTTCTCCCGTACTTTTCATTTCAGGCCCAAGTTGTTTGTTAACATTAGGGAATTTATTGAAAGAGAACACTGGCTGCTTAATGGCGTAACCTTCTAATTGAGGATTAAAGTCAAAGTCAGTTACCTTGTTTTCTCCCAACATCACCTTTGTCGCATAATTCACATAAGGCTCTTTATAGGCTTTTGCAATAAAGGGCACCGTACGAGACGCACGTGGATTGGCTTCAATAATAAATACCTTATCGTCTTTTACGGCAAACTGAATATTGATTAGTCCCACCGTATTTAACGCCTTGGCAATCTTGTGGGTATGGTCTTTTATTTGTTGTAATACATATTCTCCTAAATTGAACACGGGTAGAGTTGCATTAGAGTCTCCTGAATGAATCCCACAAGGCTCAATATGTTCCATTATACCAATGATGTACACATTTTCCCCATCGCAAATGGCATCTGCCTCGGCTTCAATCGCTCCGTCAAGGTAGTGGTCTAACAAGAGTTTGTTGTTGGGGATTTTACGCAACAAGTCAACTACATGTTGTTCCAATTCTGCTTTATTGATCACAATTTTCATTCCCTGACCTCCTAAAACATAAGATGGTCGAACCAAAATTGGGAAATCCAACTCGTCTGCAAGGGCAAGCGCTTGATCGGCATTTTCTGCCACACCAAATTCTGGGTAAGGAATATTGTTGTCTTTAAGTAAAGTCGAGAAGCTTCCGCGATCTTCAGCTAAATCTAGAGATTGATAGCTTGTCCCGATGATTTTTATGCCATAGCGATCTAGCTTTTCGGCTAATTTAAGTGCTGTTTGTCCGCCCAATTGAACAATGACTCCTTCTGGTTTTTCATGGCGTATGATGTCATAAATATGTTCCCAGAACACAGGCTCAAAGTACAATTTGTCTGCCGTGTCAAAGTCAGTGGAAACCGTTTCTGGATTACAGTTAATCATAATGGTTTCATAGCCACATTCTGCTGCTGCTAGAACCCCATGAACACAACAATAATCAAATTCTATCCCTTGACCAATTCGGTTAGGGCCAGAACCCAAAACAATAATTTTCTTTTTATCGCTCACAATACTTTCATTGTCACTGAAAGGAGCTGCATCCCCAATTTGCATTTGCGCCTCGAAAGTAGAATAATAATAAGGCGTCTTGGCCGCAAATTCTGCTGCACAAGTATCGACTAACTTATAGACCCGTTGAATCCCCATCTCTTCGCGTAAACTGTATACTTGACTTTCTAAACAGTCTAGCATGTGCGCAATTTGACGATCGGCAAAACCTTTTTGCTTGGCTTCTAATAACAAGGCTTTTTCCAGGTTACTCACGTCGTATTCGGCTATTTCCTTTTCCAAAAGGTGTAATTCTTCAAACTGGCGTAAGAACCACAAATCAATTTTGGTGATTTCGTGAATACGGCTTAACGGAATTCCTAATTGAATTGCATCATATAAAACAAATACACGGTCCCAACTTGCGTGGGTTAATTTGCTAATAATGGTATCGTAATCGGAATAACCTTTTCCATCGGCTCCTAAGCCATTTCTTTTGATTTCAAGGGATTGTGTCGCTTTATGCAAGGCTTCTTGAAAAGAACGCCCTATTCCCATTACCTCTCCAACAGACTTCATTTGAAGACCTAAAACGCGGTCTGCTCCTTCAAATTTATCAAAGTTCCAACGGGGTATTTTCACAATAACATAATCTACAGAAGGCTCAAATAAAGCCGAAGTAGATTGGGTGATTTGATTGTCTAATTCATCTAAAGAATACCCGATGGCCAATTTTGTCGCAATTTTTGCAATTGGATATCCAGAAGCTTTAGAAGCTAAAGCGGAAGAACGCGAAACCCTTGGGTTAATTTCAATCGAAATAATATCTTCATTTTCATCTGGGCTTACGGCAAACTGAACATTACATCCACCAGCAAAATCACCAATACTACGCATCATTTTGATCGCCAAATCGCGCATGCGCTGATAAGTAGCATCAGATAATGTCATGGCAGGGGCTACCGTAATTGAATCCCCTGTGTGAATCCCCATCGGATCCATATTTTCAATCGTACAAATAATGACAACATTGTCATTTTTGTCGCGTAATAATTCTAATTCATATTCTTTCCAACCTAAAAGCGCCTTGTCAATCAAAACCTCATGTATAGGAGATGCTTCTAAACCACGGGTTAACAATTCGTCGAAATCTTCTTCTTTGTGTACAAAAGAGGCCCCTGTTCCACCTAAAGTAAAAGAAGGACGAATCACCAATGGAAAACCAAATTTCTGAGCGATCTCTTTTCCTTTTAAGAAAGAGGTTGCCGTTTCAGCAGGAGCAACTGGGATGTCCAGCTTTTGCATCAACTCTTTAAATTGTTGACGGTCTTCTGTAATGTTAATGGCGTCTATATCTACCCCAATCAATTCTACATTGTGGTCTTCCCAAATCCCTTTCTCATCTGCTTCAATACAAAGGTTTAATGCTGTTTGTCCTCCCATTGTTGGCAAAACTGCATCGATATCTTTGTGCTCATTAAGGATTTCGATAATCGATTTCGTCGTTAATGGCTTTAAATAAACATGATCGGCCATCGATGGGTCGGTCATAATTGTTGCGGGATTCGAATTGATCAATACAGTTTCGATTCCATCTTCTCTCAATGAACGTAATGACTGACTTCCTGCATAATCAAATTCACATGCTTGTCCAATAATAATTGGCCCTGACCCGATAAGGAGGATTTTGTTTAGATTGTCTTTTTTCGGCATAAACTAGTTGGGTATCTAAAAATAAATATAAAAAAAAAGTGCTACTTAAAAATAAGTAACACTCTAATATAATGATTATCAAACATTATTTCTTATGTCTTGGTTCTGAAGAAACAGATATTTTCTTTCTTCCTTTGGATCTTCTACTAGCCAAAACCTTGCGCCCGTTGGCTGATGCCATGCGCTCTCTGAAACCGTGCTTATTTCTTCTTTTTCTCTTTGAGGGTTGAAATGTTCTTTTCATAATTTCTTGTAATAGAATAAAGCAATTTTCCTGCTTTTTTAATCGTGGGCAAATATACAACAACTTTTATTTTAGACAAGCCTATTTTCAAAATTGTTCGGATTGTTTTTATTACTTTAGCAACAAAAATAAAGCATGTTTCCCAAGGTCATAAAACTTATACTCGCAGCATCAACCATAGCCTATGCTATTTATCAATTTATTGAAGATTACATTGGTAATGGAATCTTTTTACTCTTTGTCGCTGGGATGTTTATTCTTCTGTATTTCAAAAATGAAATCATCTTTTTAGCCTTTTTGCGCTTGCGTAAACAAGATTTTGAAGGAACCCTTAAGTGGTTAAGCCGAATTCCGAATCCCTCAGCCAGTTTGGTGCAAAAACAACAGGGTTATTACCACTATCTTCACGGCGTAATTGAATCGCAAACAAACCTTTCTAAAGCCGAAAAGTCGTTCAGAAAAGCCTTGTCTTTTGGCCTTTCTATGAGTGCAGACGAAGCCATGGCTAAATTAAGTCTTGCAGGAATCCTAATGCAAAAAAGGAGAAAACGCGAAGCCACTAGCCTTTTAAACGAAGCCAAGAAAGCAGATACCCACAATGTTTTAGGATCGCAAATCAAGTTGATGCAACAACAAATGAAGAAGATCTAAGGACCTACCGCTTCTGGCAAGGCGATCGTGTATAATTTTCTTGACTTATTATTGAGGTGATTTTGTAGAAGCCAGGGATTATAAATCTTCATGGTTTTATAGTTCACCCCCATTTGTTTTGAAAAACGGGCAATATTGGTAATGGCAGTGTCCACCTTTACTGTTCTGTAAAGCAAAGGAGCATATTTCTGCGCTTCTTCTATATAAAATCCATAGCGCTCTGGGGACTCGACGATTGCTTTTACCGCAAGGATTCTAAACATATAGCGTTTGGTTTCAGTCCCCAACAAAAGATCATAGTAATTATCGGCTTGTTGCTTTTGCATAATTCTGCTTATTCCTGCTATACCTCTGTTGTATGAAGCTGCTGCTAGCGTCCAAGAACCCAGCTTGTCTTTGGCTTTTTTCAGGTATTTACATGCCACCCTGGTCGCCAATTCAATATTATAGCGTTCATCTACATTTGAATTAACTTCAAGTCCTAGCTCTCTTCCCGTCGCACGCATAATCTGCCAGAAACCCTTGGCCCCAGCAGAAGAGGTTACATTTTCTAAACCACTTTCAATTAAAGCGAGGTACTTAAAGTCGTTTGGCACCCCTTCTTCAGCAAGAATTTTTTCGATTTGTGGAAAAAAACGATGCGCCCTTTTTAGCATCAAAAGGGTATTTGACTGCCAATAAGTGTTAACCAAAAGTTCTTTATCCATCCGCTCTCTAAGGTCCTCCTCTTTTAGCTGCATAACTTCCCCTGCAAATTGAATTTCTGCCGGAATATGCAAGGCTTGAACTTTATAAGAACCCGGTTCGTTATAGCTAATAAAAGCCGAAGAAGATAATTTAGTAGTCGCAAGCGACCCCAAACCAAAAATGAAAAAGAGTACTAGAGCGTGTTGAATTGAGAAATGGCGCATAGGCAGATTATTTTTCTATAATATTAGGCAAATTTTTGTTGAACCAAGCATGGTGCGTAAGGATCATGGCGTGAGTAGCGCCATTAATACGATAAAACTTTTGACTTGTATCAATGTTTTTAATCGGGAAAACTACGTCTTTATCTCCATGAATATGAATCACCGACGGATGAGGCGCACTTTGTGACCAATGCACAATTTGATCGATTGACCAGTCTAAATAAGCTGGATCTCTTTCTGAAAGGTATTTTTGATACGCAGCTACTTTGGACTCAATAGAAGGCCCAAAAACATATAAAGCTAAACTCTCTAAACTTTTAATCCACTGGGTGGGAAGAAGTTTGTGGGCCCCGGTTGTCTTGGCCAGTTTCATAGAAACGGTTAACTCAGCGTTTGACTTAACACTCGATACAATGATTAGCTTTTGACAGTTGATGTGCTTGGCCATTTCTTGAACCAAAATACCCCCAAAGGAAACCCCTAGTAAAACCGGGTCTTTATGCTGAATACGCGCGCACATTCGCAATGCATAGGCCGACAAGGATTCCTTCTTTTGCGGTGGAATCCATGAAAGCTTTATCACCTCATATTGCTCAGGAAGTTGTAAAAACTCAAAGATTCTTGGGCTCGCAGCCATGCCTGGCATTAAATAAAGCGGTGTTTTATGGGATATTGGCACGTATAAGGTTAATTAAATGTTAACAACTGACTTAATTTTTCGTATATTTGTCATCTGATTTTTGAAAAATCAACAATAATTTAACAAAAATATGTTGATCTACTCAACTACCAAAATAATCAATTAAATACTTCTTCATGGCCGATCTTCTACTCGAAAACAACGACTTTTTAAGACAATTTGAAGTAATGGTGGACGACACCATGGCGCGTATTGAATACGCAGAACAAGAAAGAAAGATCTTTTTGACCAAATTAATCGTCCCTGAAAACATCGCCAGTAGCGAATTCAAAGACGCTTTTATTAAATTGGTACTTGACCATGTATCAGACCGCAACCTTAAGGTTGTTCCTACAAGCCCAGAAATCGCTGGTTTCTTAAGAAAAAATAAGCGTTATAAGGATTTACTTCCTGTTGGGATTAAGCTTTAAGCATTTACCCGTACAAACCCGGCTTCGTCCAAACGCACTAATTTCACTGTTGACAGGGTGTTAACTAGGGCTGGATTCCATATTTCACGTACCTTCACATAGTTGGCCGTAAAGCCGTGTATATAGCCTTTTTTATTCTCTCCCTCCCAAAGCACTTGCTGGGTAGTCCCTAATTGCGTTTGATAAAATGCGTGGCGCTTTTTTGCCGACAAGCCCCTGAGCATCTTTGAACGCTTGTTCCTTATCGCTTGATCAACAACCCCTTCAAAGTGAATCGCTTCTGTATTAGGGCGTTCAGAATAAGAAAAAACGTGTAGGTAGGCAATGTCTAATTCACTCAAAAAACGATAGGTTGTTAAAAACTCTTCCTCCGTTTCCCCAGGAAAACCTACGATAACATCGACGCCTATACACGCATGGGGCATAACTGTTTTTATTTGCGTAACGCGATCAACATATAACTTAGACAAATAACGTCTTCGCATTTTCTTTAAAACCACATCGCTCCCACTTTGCAATGGGACATGGAAATGCGGCACAAAACGGTCGCTTTTTGCGACAAAATCAATGATTTCGTTTTTCAATAAATTCGGTTCAATCGATGAAATGCGAATGCGTTCTATTCCCTTAACCTGATCGAGTGCCTGCACCAAATCTAGAAAAGTAGCGTCGTGTTGCTTTAAACCAAATTCCCCTTTACCAAAATCGCCAATGTTTACCCCTGTTAATACAATTTCTTTAATGTCTTGTTGCGCAATTTCGGCGGCTTTTTTAACCACATTTTCTACGGTATCACTTCGTGAAATTCCTCTTGCCAATGGAATGGTGCAATAAGAACATTTATAATCGCAACCGTCTTGTACTTTTAAAAAAGCCCTTGTTCTATCGCTTGTAGAAAAACTACTTTGATAGGTGTTGACTTCTGCAATTTCACAAGAATGAATTTCAGAATTGTCGCGCTTGGTTAAATCGTCCAGATATTGGGTTAAATTAAATTTCTCAGAAGCCCCAAGAACCAAATCAACACCATCAACCTCAGCCAAAGCCTCTGGTTGCAATTGCGCATAACAACCAATGGCTGCAACAAAAGCCGCTTCATTTTGGCGAAGCACTTTAGCGACCAAAGCCTTGAAGCGCTTATCGGCGTTTTCGGTAACAGAACAGGTATTAATGACATATACATCTGCAGCTGCATCAAAAGAAACACGATCGTAATGTAATGCTGAAAAATCCTTGGCAATTTCTGCCGTTTCAGAAAAATTCAATTTACAGCCAAGGGTGTGAAAAGCTACCCGAACTTTATCGGTAGCAACGGCAGTATTTTGTGTAGTGACAACGCTCAAGACTGATGTAAATAGCTTAATTTTGAAACAAAGATACAATTTTGAAACGCAATCTTTTTCCCTTTTCGCTTTCGCTTTTTTACGGCTGCATTTTCCTGTTTTTTTTTGTGCAATGTGGTGAAACAATCCAGGTAGACACAAAGCAGGTTTTTCGCTACAATGAATTCCGCAATATCACTTCTTTAGATCCTGCCTTTGCTCGGAATCCCCAAAATATCTGGCCCATACAACAGCTATTTAATGGCCTTGTGCAACTTGACAGTACCCTGAAAGTGATCCCGGAAATTGCCAAAAGTTGGGAGATTGATTCTTTGGGGAAGACCTATACTTTTTATTTAAGAGACGATGTTTTCTTTCACGCCTCGCCCCAATTTGGCCCAAAAAAAACCAGGGCAGTCAACGCAAGTGATTTCAGCTACAGCTTTGATCGATTAACTGCTCCAGAGGTTGGATCGCCTGGTGGGTGGGTATTGCAACAAGTAGACCACTATAAAGCCTTGCAGGAACATGTTTTTCAAATTACCCTAAAACAGCCCTTTCCTGCATTTCTAAGCTTATTAAGCATGCGGTATTGTTCAGTAGTTCCTAGAGAAGTAGTAGAAGACCCACAACATAGCTTTAGAAAGAATCCCATTGGCACAGGCCCCTTCACTTTTAAAGCTTGGGAAGAAGACATCAAATTGGTTTTACGCAAAAACCCCCAATATTTTGAAGTGGATGAAAATGGAAAACAATTGCCCTATCTGGAAGCCATTGCAGTTAGCTTCCTCCCAGATATTCAAAGTGAATTCATGCTTTTTTCACAAGGGAAATTTGACTTCCTAAATTCCCTAGACCCTTCTTATAAAGACGAATTGTTAACCCCAAAAGGAGAATTACAAGCTGCTTATCAAGACAAAATAATTCTGCAAAAAGGGCCTTACCTCAACACAGAATATATTGGTCTTTACTTAGATAGCGACAATCCCGCCCTTCAGTCAATAGACATCAGAAAGGCCATTAACATTGGTTTTGATCGCGAAAAAATGATTACCTACTTGCGGAATACAATCGGTTTTTCTGCCCTAGAAGGATTTATTCCAAAAGGATTGGCGGGAAAATCTTCGCGTACGTTCAGCCAATATCAGCCAGCACTTGCACGGGCATTGGTCAAAAAGTTTATGGCAGAAACAAACACGCAACCTACACTGCGTCTTGCCACAGATATTAACTATCTGGATATCTGTGAATACTTACAAAAAGAACTACAAAAGATCGGGATCAAGATTGACATTGATCTTATGCCCACTCCCACATTAAGACAAGCAAAATCTTCGGGGAAGCTAGAAGCATTTCGCGCCAGCTGGATTGCCGATTATCCTGATGCTGAGAATTACCTTTCGCTTTTTTATTCGGCTAATTTTTCGCCTAATGGCCCCAATTACACCCATTTTAAGCAAGCAGAATTTGATGCATTGTACAAAAAAGCCTTAGCGTGTTCCTCGCGAGCAGAACGCATGGCCTTATATCAAAAAATGGATGAATTAATTATGCAGCACTACCCAGTAGTCCCTTTGTATTATGATCAAGCAGTGCGATTCGTGCAAAAAGACATACAAGGGCTCCAGATGAATCCCTTGAACTTACTTTACCTTAAATCGGTTTATAAAAGCACCCCTTAATCTTTTCGCCACTTTGCACTTAGGGCAAAAACATGTGCTAGAATAGAACGATCTGTTTCCGTTAAGGCAAGGCCTCTGCGTTTCATCATGGCAGCATTGGCCTCCATGGCTTTTTCTATTGCATAGGTTTTTAAACCTTGCGCACCGCCATAACTAAAACTAGGCAAGAAGGTACGGGGAAAGCCCGAACCAAATAAATTGGCGCAAATTCCCACAACGGTTGCAGTATTAAAGGTAGAATGGATACTGCAGCGAGAAAAATCACCCATCAATAACCCGCAAAACTGAAGGTCTGTCTTGGCGAAATTTTCTGTAGCGTAATTCCAAACCCTTAATTTTCCATAATTATTTTTAAGGTTAGATGCATCTGAGGCAGCGCCAATATTACACCATTCTCCAACGACTGCATTACCTAAAAAGCCATCGTGCCCCTTATTAGAATAGCCCAAAATAAGTACATTATTAAGTTCTCCTCCTGCTTTAACATAGGGCCCTAAAGTGGTTCCCCCATAAATTTTTGCACCCATTTTAACGACTGCATTTTCACCTAAGGCAATACTACCTCGCAACATACTTCCTTCCATTACTTCGGCATTTTTAGCAATGTAAATGGGTCCTGCACTGGCATTTAAAATGGCGCATTCTACCTTGGCGCCTTCTTCTAAGAAAATATTTTCTGAAGCGATTAATTGATTGGAGGAAGAAATCGGTGCACTTTTTCTGCCTGCGGTTATGCGATCAAAATCGGCAGATAAAACCGCAGCGTTATGTAAAAATAAATCGGCTGCTGTTTTAATGTGCAGCAAAGGCATGTCAAGCGCAATACAAACAAGAGTGGTAATGTCTTCTGGCAATTGCCCCCCCTTAATCAAGCAGGCCACAATATTTCCCTCCACTACAAGCGCTTCATTAAGCTGTAAATTATTGACTTTATCGGCTAGAGCCTGCGTTGGAATATAGGCTGGATTGACAAAGAGATTTTCAGTCGCCCTATCAAACGGAAACTTTTCTTGCAAATACGCTTGGGTAGATAAGCTGCATTTACAGCCCAAAAAGGCTTCCCATTTGTCTTGTAAACAATCTATCCCGATGCGCAATTTTGCTACTGGGCGAATAAAAGTAAAGGGCAATAAATGATCCCGTTCTGGACCATCAAAAAGAACAATGTTCATGGACAATCAATTATATAAATATCTTCCCCTAAAATTAGGCATAAATTCTCTAAGCAAAACAAAGGCAAAAAAAAACTGCCCAAAAGGACAGTTTTTTCAATTATGGTTAAGTTCAATTTATTTTTTGAACTTGGCGTATTTGTTCTTGAATTTATCAATTCTACCTGCAGTATCAACCAATTTGGTTTTCCCAGTATAGAATGGGTGTGAAGTGCGAGAAATCTCCAATTTAACTAAAGGATACTCACTTCCATCAATTTCGATTGTTTCTTTAGCGTTAACCGTTGACTTTGTTAAAAATACATCTTCGTTTGACATATCCTTAAACGCCACTAGTCTATAATTATCTGGGTGAATTCCTGCTTTCATATCTATTATTGTTTTAAAAACGTGTGCAAATGTAAAGGAATTTTCTAAATTTATAAAATAGAAACCGATTAAAAACTTGAATTTTTACAAAACATGGAAAACAACGCTTCAACTTTAAAGGAACACATTCTGCAATACGGTATTTTATTGGGTGGAATATCCGTTATTTTTGCTTTAATGCTCTTTTTTTTAGACATGCACTACACCCAAGAATCTGCCGTAAATTGGATCAATTGGGCCATTACAATTGCGGTGCTTGTGCTGGGAATCTACAACTATAGAGGTGCTAATGAAGGATATTTATCCTTGAGTGAGGCTTTAAAGTTAGGCTTAGGAATTTCTGTTATTAGTGCGCTTATTGCCATTGTTTACACCTTTGTGCTAATCAACTTTTTAGATCCAGACACCATAGAGAAAACCATAGAGATCACCCAAAATAAAATGCTTGATGAAAATCCTGAATTAACCGAGGAACAAATCGCCCAAGCAAAAGAAATGCAACTTAAATTCTCTGGAATTGGTGTAATCAGCACCATGATTTTGATTTTTAGTCTCTTTTTTGGCTTTGTTGTTTCCTTAATTAGTGGATTAATCCTCAAGCGCAATCGCCCAGAATAGGGCGCAATTTCGTAAGTTTGTATGCGCATTGCGACTATGGACTTAACAATAATCATCCCTTTACTGAACGAAGCAGAATCCCTGCCGGAACTCCACAATTGGATCCTAAAAGCATTAAAACCGCATGGGCTTTCTTTTGAGTTGCTTTTTATTGATGATGGCAGCACAGATGATTCTTGGCAAGTAATCAATTCCCTTTGCCAAAACAACTCCCAAACAAAAGGGATTCGTTTTGCTAGAAACTATGGAAAATCTCAAGCCCTACACGCTGGTTTTGCTGCAGCCAAAGGGGCGGTGGTATTTACCATGGATGCAGACTTACAAGATTCCCCAGACGAACTTCCAGTCATGTATCGCCGATTGAAGGACGAAAACTTAGACATTCTCTCGGGTTGGAAAAAGAAACGATATGATTCTGTATTGTTTAAAAATATTCCCTCTAAACTATTTAACTGGGCGGCTAGAAAAAGTTCTGGTATTTATTTGCACGACTTTAATTGCGGGCTAAAAGCATATAGAAAAGAGGTCGTTAAAAACATTGAAGTCTATGGCGAAATGCACAGATATATTCCTGTATTAGCAGCACAAGAAGGTTTTACTGCCATCAAAGAGCAAGTTGTGCAACACCAAGCGCGGAAGTACGGCGAAACCAAGTTTGGATTAAGTCGCTTTATCAACGGCTTTTTAGATCTAATCACTTTAAGCTTCTTGCACAGATTTGGCAAACGACCCATGCATTTTTTCGGGCTTTGGGGTTCTATTATGTTTTTAATTGGATTTCTTGCCGCAGGCTATTTAGGCATCGATAAATTGTATTTCACCATTGACGGGCGCTTAATTGCAGAACGCCCCGAATTTTACATCGCCCTTACCACCATGATTTTGGGAAGTCAATTTTTTGTAGCCGGATTTTTAGGAGAAATTTTGATCGGCCAACAAAAAAATACCCATCGATATACCATTGTAGAAAAAACAGCGAAAGAACATGACAATTGAGCAAAGCATTAATCAATGGAAAAAAGCCCCATTTGATCAAACAACCATAGAAGAAGTCAAAGCACTTTCACAAGACCCATCGGCTTTGGAAGACGCCTTCTACAAAGAAATTGAATTTGGAACTGGTGGCATGCGCGGCATCATGGGAGCCGGCACAAATCGCATCAATAAATACACCCTGGGAAAAGCCAGCCAAGGTCTTGCCAATTACCTCAACAGTAAAAAAGAAGGCAATCCCCCAAAAGTAGTTATTGCTTATGACTGTCGTCACAACAGTGACAGCTTTGCTGAAGCAGTTGCTGAAGTTTTTTCAGCCAATAACATACAAACTTTTTTATTTAGTCGTTTACGCCCTACTCCCCTATTGTCTTTTGCGGTTCGCTATTTGAAAGCAGACGCAGGGATTGTTCTCACTGCCTCCCATAATCCACCCGAATACAACGGCTATAAAGTGTATAATAAATACGGTGGACAAATTGTTCCTCCTGAAGACAATGCAATCATGGATTTAATCAAAGCCGTTGATTACAAAGACATTCAATGGGAGAAGAAAGAAGATATGATACAGCTTATCGATAAAGAAATCGATCAAGCCTATACCACCACCATTGTCAACGACAGCTTCCTTTCCCCTGCCCAAAGAAAAGCGACATCTGTGGTCTTTACCCCACTTCACGGAACTTCTATCGTTAGTCTTCCTCCTGCACTAGCACAGGCAGGATATACCAAAGTAAATATTGTTGCAGCCCAAGAAAAACCCGATGGTGATTTCCCCACGGTAAGTTCCCCTAACCCCGAGGAACCCCAAGCCTTTGGTCTTGCACTAGAAGAAGCAAAAGCGATTGATGCAGATATTGTCTTAGGCACAGACCCTGATGCGGACCGAATTGGGATTGGCGTGAAAAATTTAGCGAGCGAATGGACCCTCCTCAACGGAAATCAACTCATGGTTGTCCTTACCCGTTTTGTGTTAGAACAGCAAACTTCGATGGAAAACAGCTTTATCGCCTCTACCGTTGTCTCTACCCCCTTAATGGAAAAAATGGCCGAAGCTTTTAACGTGGAATGTAAATTAGGCTTAACCGGCTTTAAGTGGATTGGAAAAATGATTCAAGACACCCCAGATAAAACCTTTTTATGTGGAGGGGAAGAAAGCTATGGCTTTCTCGTTGGCGATAAAGTAAGGGACAAAGATGCCATCAGTGCCGCCTTGCTTGCCTGCGATTTACAAGCTTTTTTAAAAGGGAAAAACAGTTCCATTTACAGCTATTTACTAGACACCTATCAACGTTTTGGTTGCTATCAAGAAAGCTTGCATTCTGTCACTAAAAAAGGCAAACAAGGGGCTGAAGAAATCGCGCAATTAATGCGGAAAATGCGACAACAACCCCCAAAATACATTGCCAATAAAGCTGTGGTAAAAATAGATGACTTTCAATTGAGTTTAAGTCATCATAAGGACGGAAATAACACAAAACTAGATTTCCCAAAAGCAAATGTGTTAAAATTTCATCTTACAGATGGAAGCACAGTTGCTATTCGACCCAGTGGAACAGAACCAAAAATCAAGTTTTACATTAGCGTAAATACAACACTTGAAAAAACAGAAGACTACGCAATAACGCAAGAAAAATTATCCAATGCTTGCGATGAATTAATGACTGCCATTACAAGTTTATGACCTATTTCAGGAAAATATTTAGTTATGCTGGCCCCTTTAAACTATACATTGGGCTCAATGTTTTTTTTAATATTTTCTATGCGCTTTTTAGCGCAATTTCCTTTGTTGCGATGATTCCCATGCTAAATGTACTTTTTGGACAAACGCCTAAAGTAGCCCGGCAACCAGTCTACACGGGCATTGCTTCTTTAAAAGGATACTTGACAGATTTAATGAATTACAAGGTTTCGCAAGCCGTTGAAAACGACCCCTTAAAAGCCTTGATGCTTTCCATTGGGTTAATCCTGGTTTTGTTTTTTCTTAAAAACCTCTTTAACTACCTGGCCCTTTTCTTCATTACCTTTTTACGCAATGGTATTTTACAAAATTTACGCAACGACATCTTTCAAAAAATCGTTGAATTGCCTGTTGCTTTTTACAGTGAAAAGAAAAAAGGAGACACCATTGCCCGAATAACAGCAGACGTTCTTGAAATCCAACATTCATTCCTTTCTATTCTTGAGGTGATTATTCGCGAGCCCCTAACCATCGTTTTCACCTTGGTAATGATGTTTTCCATCAACACCAATCTGAGCTTTTTTGTCCTTTTATTTATTCCTTTTTCTGGTTTGATCATATCGAGGATTGGGAAATCCCTAAAGCAAAACTCAGATAAGGTCCAGAAAGAACAAGGGAATTTCCTCTCAATTGTTGAAGAAACCCTTGGAGGCCTTCCTGTGGTAAAAGCCTTTTTTGCAGAGCAGCGTTTTTACAATAAATTCGCTGCCTCAACACAGCGGTTTTTTAAATACAACAATAGCCTCATCAATCGAAAAAACCTCGCTTCTCCGATGAGTGAGTTTTTGGGGATTGGAGTAATCGGTGCATTATTATGGTATGGAGGAAAAATGGTTTTGATTGAACAAAGCCTTTCGGGTACTACTTTTTTATCTTTTATGCTGTTGGCTTACAATATTTTAACCCCAGCAAAAGCAATTAGCAAGGCAACCTATACCATCAAAAAAGGAGATGCAGCTGCAGAAAGGGTGCTTGAACTATTGGAAACCGAAAACAGCATCAAAGAAGCCGTTCACCCAAAACAGGTCAAAAGTTTTAAACAAGGAGTCACATTCAAACAAGTTGATTTCTCTTATGACGATACACCCCTATTAAAAGACTTTAATTTAACCGTTAACAAGGGACAAATGGTGGCCTTAGTCGGAGAATCTGGCAGTGGAAAAACAACCCTAGCCAATTTGTTAAATCGTTTTTATGATGTAGAAAAAGGACAAGTGCAAATTGATGGCGTGGACATAAAAGATTTGAGCAAAGAAAACCTGCGCCAACTGGTGGGCATTGTAACCCAAGAGGCGATTTTATTCAACGATACCGTGGCCAACAACCTTTGTTTAGGAAAACCCGAAGCAACGGAAGAAGAAATGATTCAAGCGGCAAAAATTGCCAATGCACATACTTTTATCGAGGCTTTACCAGAAGGCTATCAAACCAATATTGGTGATCGCGGAGGGAAATTATCTGGTGGGCAAAAGCAACGCTTATCCATCGCCAGGGCCATTTTAAAAAACCCTGCTATTTTGGTTTTAGACGAAGCGACATCAGCCTTAGATTCTGCTTCTGAAAAACTTGTGCAAGAAGCCTTAGAAAAATTAATGCAAGACCGCACCTCCTTGGTCATTGCCCACCGTTTATCAACCATTCAAAAAGCCGATAAAATCGTCGTGATGGACCAAGGGGCAATTATAGAACAAGGCAACCACAAAACACTAATGCAGCAAGAGGGTGCTTATAAAGCATTGGTCAACCTCCAACGCCTCTAAACCATGAAAAAACTATTTCCCAATCAAGCAGAAGCGATTGCTAATTCGCTTTACAGCATTCTGGAAGAAAAAAAACGCGCTTCAAGGGTTTTAGAACGCTGTGTTGAAAATCACCCTAAATGGGGTGCAAGAGACCGCAACCTATTGTACAAAGCCTGTTTTGAAATTATTCGCTGGAAAAGAAAATACAGCTTTATCGCTGGCGTAGAAGAAAATGAATTCTCGCCTTGGCCTTGGATAAAAACATGGTGCATTCTAAACGATTATCTTATTCCAGATTGGAATGAAATGGATTGCTCCCCTTTTGAAACGAAAGAAGCCTTGTTGGCCATTGCCCCTCCCACAGCAGCGCTGCAAAATGCCTATCCAGACTGGCTCTATTCTTTAGGTGAAGAGCAACTTCAAGAGGATTGGCAAAAAGAAGCAGCAGCAAGCAATCAACAAGCTGGTATTGCTCTAAGGGTAAATCGTCTTTTGGCTTCGCCTAAAAAAATAGCGCAACTCCTAAAAGAAAAACATCAAGTAGCTACGGAAATTAAACCCAATACTAGCGATGCGCTCTATTTAACCAAAGGGATCAAACTCAACAAAAACCCCCTTTACAAACAGGGCTTTTTTGAAATTCAAGATGCCAACTCACAGCGCATTGCCCCTTTTTGCAAGCCTGCACCTGAAATGAAAATAATAGATCTCTGTGCTGGCGCAGGAGGGAAAGTCCTGCACCTAGCCGCGTTAATGCGCAATAAAGGAGAAATAAAAGCCTTTGATATTGAAGCCAATAAACTTAGAGAGCTAGAAAAACGCGCCAAGCGGGCGAAAGTAAAAATTGTTCAGGGTCAAGTGCTTTCCCCACACAGTCAAATGGACCAGCTAAATCAATGGGCAGACAGGGTATTAATTGACGCTCCCTGCAGTGGATTAGGAACCCTTAAGCGCAACCCAGAAATAAAATGGAATTTAACAGAGCAACAACTAGAAACTTTAAAAGAGACCCAAAGAACATTATTGCTTAAAGGAGCCAAAATGGTGAAAAATGGCGGAGCACTAATTTATGCTACCTGTTCTATTTTACCAGGAGAAAACCAGGCACAAATCAACTGGTTTTTGCAACAAAATCATAACTTTACACTAGAAGAAGAAAATGCGATAGCGCTAAGCCAATCTGCTTTTGATGGGTTTTACATGGCACGTCTAATTAAAAATAATACTTAATGAAAACACTTATCCTCAGCATCTGTTGTAGCCTTTTTTCACTCAGCCTTTGTGCGCAAGAAATAACAACGTTTCCCAAAGGGAATCTAGCGCCTAATGTACATCATACAGGAAAAGTTTGGCTTAATTTCCTAAGTCAAGCCAATGAGAATTTTCCCTATAATATGGTTTTAGCCACCATGGCAGCCGGGGCAAAACTAGATTGGCACAGTCATGCAAAAGGACAGCAATTGGTGGTAACCGCAGGCATGGGCTTCTATCAAGAACGGGGAAAAGAAGTGCAAATTATTCGACAAGGAGACGTGATCAATACAACTCCAGGCGTAGCACATTGGCACGCAGCTACGCCCACCACTGGGGTGTCCTATTTGGCCATTTACCCGCCAGAACCTACCCAATGGGAAGAAGCAGTCGAGATGGCTACTTTTCAAGCCATTGTCTATCCTACCCAAAAATAAAAACGCTGCGCTTTTTAGCTCTAAAGAGTGACCGCGACTAAATTGCTGTGAATAACTCGCAACAACTTCATTCATTTCCTCGGCTTTAGAACATAAAACTCTTAAAGAAAAGACTTATTTTTGTGCTTTAAAACCGCACCCTATGCTACTGTTTTTTGGCGATACCGCACAAAAGGTTTTTGTCGTTGAATCTACTACACAACTTTCTGAAGAAAACAAATTAAAGCTACAATGGCTTTTTGGGGAAGCCCCCCACATCAACAGTCCCTCAATTACCGGCGAATTTGTTGGGCCACGTGCAACCATGATTACCCCATGGAGTACCAATGCAGTTGAGATTACCCAAAACATGGGCCTTGAAGGAATCTTGCGGATAGAAGAATATTGGGCCAAAACCCTTGTAGATGTTATTGACCCCATGCTAGTGGTCGAATTCAATGGTCTTGCACAAGACTTATTTACAGTTGCTATTGCACCTGAAAAGGTTTTGCAAATCAAAGATATAGCGGCCTATAATCAAAAAGAAGGCCTTGCCTTAAATCAAGAAGAAATCGATTACCTCAACGATCTTGCAACATCCCTTGAGCGTCCACTTACTGACTCAGAAGTTTTTGGCTTCTCTCAAGTTAATTCAGAGCATTGTCGTCACAAAATTTTTAATGGCGAATTCATTATCGATGGGCAAACAAAAGAGCACAGTCTTTTTCAATTAATCAAGAAAACAGCCAAAGAAAATCCCAACTCGATTGTTTCTGCTTATAAAGATAATGTCGCTTTTATAGAAGGGCCAACCATTGAACAATTTGCACCTTCTGCAGCAGACCAACCCAGTTCTTTTGAGAAAAAAAACATTGACAGTGTTATTTCCCTAAAAGCAGAAACCCACAATTTCCCAACAACAGTTGAACCGTTTAATGGCGCAGCTACTGGATCTGGAGGCGAAATTAGAGATCGTTTAGCAGGAGGACAGGGGTCTTTACCCCTAGCGGGAACAGCGGTTTATATGACTCCTTATTCCCGGGTACAAGACCAACGGAAAAAGAGTAGTTTTCCTGAAAGAAAATGGCTGTACCAAACACCCATCGATATTTTAATCAAGGCCTCTAACGGTGCCTCAGATTTTGGAAATAAATTTGGACAACCCCTTATTAGTGGTTCTGTTTTAACTTTTGAACATCAAGAAAACAAGCTACGCCTTGGTTATGACAAGGTCATTATGATGGCAGGAGGAATTGGCTTTGGTAAAAAAGAACAAGCCCAAAAAGGACTTCCTAAAAAAGGCGATAAAATAATCATTCTTGGAGGTGATAACTATAGAATTGGTATGGGTGGAGCCGCGGTTTCTTCAGCAGACACCGGTGCCTTTGGCAGCGCCATAGAACTCAACGCAGTTCAACGCTCTAATCCAGAAATGCAAAAAAGGGTAGCAAATGCCATTCGTGCTTTAGTAGAAAGTAGTGAAAATCCTATTGTCTCTATTCACGATCACGGAGCAGGAGGACACTTAAACTGCTTGTCAGAATTGGTTGAAGATACTGGTGGAACCATTCAAATTGATGCCCTTCCACTAGGAGATCCAACCCTATCTGCCAAAGAAATAGTAGGAAATGAATCGCAAGAACGCATGGGTTTAATTTTGTCTCCTAAAGATGCAAATCACCTTGAGAAAATTGCCCAAAGAGAACGCGCTCCTTTCTATATTGTGGGAGAGGTTACGGAAGACCATCATTTCTCTTTTCATTCTGAAAAAAACAAGGAAACCCCAATTGATCTGGCCCTTTCTGCTCTCTTTGGAAGTTCTCCTAAAACCATTATGGAAGACCGTTCGGTGGTACAGCAATTTCAACCCATTGCGTATAACGCTAAAGAAATTAAGCATTATATAGAACAGGTACTTCAATTAGAAGCAGTCGCCAGTAAAGACTGGTTAACAAATAAAGTCGATCGATGTGTCACTGGACGAGTCGCCCAACAGCAATGTGTTGGGGAACTACAATTGGCTTTGAGTAATTGCGGGGTAATGGCACTAGATTACACTGGACAAAAAGGAATTGCCACTTCCATTGGACATGCGCCAATTAGCGCCTTAATCGACCCTAAGAAAGGAAGTAATACTGCTATCGCAGAAGCTTTAACCAACCTTGTTTTTGCGCCCCTAGAAAAAGGACTAGCAAGTGTTTCGCTTTCCGCCAACTGGATGTGGCCGTGTAATAATTCTGGAGAAGATGCACGCCTGTATGATGCAGTGGAAGAATGTTCTAGTTTTGCCATTGCATTGGGCATTAATATCCCAACGGGCAAAGACTCGCTTTCCATGAAGCAAAAATATCCTGAAGGCGACGTCCTTGCACCAGGAACAGTCATTATTTCTGCCGCAGGACAATGCGCAGATGTAACCAATATTATTACTCCAGTTGCTACTGCAGATGGAGGCGATCTTTACTACCTAGACTTCGCACAAGACGAATTCCATTTAGGGGGCTCTTCTTTTGCACAGACCCTAGAGCGCATAGGAAATGAAACCCCAGCGGTGCAAGATGCGGCTTATTTTAAAACGGCATTTAACAGCCTGCAAGATCAAATTAAAAAAGGCCATATCAATGCTGGTCATGATATTGGATCTGGAGGGCTAATTACCACCCTTTTAGAAATGTGTTTCCCATCAACAGCCGTTGGTATGAACCTTGATTTTTCTGCCCTAGCGGAAAAAGATCTCGTTAAAATTTTATTTTCCGAAAAGGTGGGGGTTGTTTTACAGTCCAAAGAAAACTTAGTGGAAAGTTTTGCCAAAGCGGGGGTTAATGTAATCCACATTGGAACGGCAAACAACCGCACAGAACTATCCATTGGAGATTTACAATTATCGCTTCCAGCGATGCGTAAACACTGGATGTCCACTTCAACCAAACTTGAAGCGCAACAAACTGCACCAAAATTGGCAGAGATTAGAGGGGATAACGTTATCGCACAACCTTTAAAGTTCAACTTTCCTGATGCTTTTAACGGTCGCAGACCTGCAGAAAAGAAACAACAATTTAAAGCAGCAGTAATTCGCGAAAAAGGAAGTAACTCTGAACGCGAAATGGCCTATATGATGGATTTAAGCGGTTTTGATGTTCGCGATGTTCACATGACCGATTTAATTGAAGGAAGAGAAACCCTCGAAGACATTCAATTACTGGTTGCGGTAGGTGGCTTTTCAAATTCAGATGTATTAGGCTCTGCCAAAGGATGGGCGGGTGCATTTAAATACAACCCAAAAGCTAAAAAAGCTATTGAAAATTTCTTCCAACGCAAAGACACCTTGTCGCTAGGGGTCTGTAACGGATGTCAATTATTTGTTGAACTAGGTCTACTAACACCAGAACACCAACAATTGCCTAAAATGTTGCACAATGACTCTGGGAAATTTGAATGTATTTTTACTGCCGTTACCATCCAGGCAAGTAAGGCTGTTATGCTACAAGGGCTTGAAGGAAGTACGCTAGGCATTTGGGCAGCACACGGAGAAGGTAAATTCTCTTTCCCACAAGCAGAAAAAGCCTATCAAATTCCCGCAAAATACTTGTACAACGACTATCCCTCTAACCCAAACGGATCTGACTACAATGCCGCCATGCTCGCCAGCGAAGATGGACGTCATCTTGTAATGATGCCTCACTTAGAGCGGTCTACTTTTCCCTGGAATTGGGGGCATTATCCTGCCGATAGCGCAGATGAAGTTAGCCCTTGGACAATGGTGTTTGAAAATGCTTTTCAATGGCTTGAAAAAAATTGTAAATAAGTTCTATAGTTTTCATTATCTTGAGCTATCTCAAAATAAATGAAAGCGTACAATGAAACCAACTCGATTATTTGATTTTCTAAGTCAACAGCTAGAAAATCCCCTTGAAAAGTCCCTCAACACAAAATACAACGGAAAATGGGAAGCTACCTCTACCCAAGAATTCTACGATAAAGTACAACAAGCCTCTAGAAAGCTGCTCCAAATGGGCGTAAAGCACGGCGATAAAGTTGCTTTGATTTCTACCAATAACAGAACAGAATGGTGCATTATGGACCAAGCTATTCTGCAGCTTGGAGCTACAACTGTTCCTATTTACCCCACCATTACAGGACCCGAATACGAATATGTTTTAACCCACTCTGAAAGTCGCTTTTGTTTTATTTCTGATGAAGGAATTTTTGAAAAACTTACCACGGTCGCAAAAAATACCATGCTGGAAGGAATCTATTCCTTTGAAGATGTTAAAGGATGTGACTCATGGAAGGTGCTTTTTGAAAAAGACGACCCCAGCTTACAAGAAAAAGTAGAGGAAGCAAAACAAGCCGTAAAACCAGAAGACCTCGCTACCATAATTTATACTTCTGGAACAACTGGACTCCCTAAAGGAGTAATGCTCAGTCACAACAATGTTGTCTCTAACGTATTATCGGCAACAGAAAAACTTCCTTTGACACAAGATAAAAATGTCGCTTTGAGTTTTTTACCGGTATGCCACATTTTCGAGCGGGTTATTATCTATATCTATTACCACAACAGTATTGAAATTCACTTCGCTGAATCAATTGAAAAAATATCGGACAATTTAAATGAAGTACATCCCTACTTTATGACCGCTGTTCCCCGATTGTTAGAAAAAGTCTACGACAAGATCTATGCCCGTGGAGCAGAACTAAGCGGAATAAAACAAAAATTATTTTACTGGGCGGTTGATTTAGGTTTAAAATATGAACCCTATGGACAAAACGGTTTTATCTATGAAATGAAACTCGCCATTGCACGCAAGCTGATCTTCTCTAAATGGAAAGCTGCCCTAGGGGGAAATCTAGAATTAATCAGTTCTGGAAGTGCCGCTTTACAACCCCGCTTGGCAAGGGTGTTTTCTGCCGCAGGCATCACCATTGCAGAAGGTTATGGAATGACAGAATCTTCTCCTGTAATCACTGTTTCAGAGGAAGCCAATAAAGGAAATAAGTTTGGTTGTGTTGGCCGGGTGATTGACGGCGTTGAAATTAAAATCGCCGAAGATGGAGAAATACTATGTAAAGGACCTAATGTGATGCAGGGCTATTACAAAGATCCAGAGAAAACGGCAGAAACAATTAAAGATGGCTACCTACACACAGGAGATATCGGTGTAATCGATGCAGATGGCTTTTTAAAAATAACCGACCGTAAAAAAGAACTCTTTAAAACCTCTGGAGGGAAATATATCGCCCCTCAACTACTCGAGAACCAAATGAAGCAATCTTTGTTTATCGAGCAAATTATGGTGATTGGAGAAGGACAAAAAATGCCAGCAGCTTTAATTCAGCCCGCCTTTGAATATATAGCAACTTGGGCAAAAGAAAACAAGGTCGCTATTGGTGATTCCATGGAAAGCATTTGTGAAAATGAAACATTGATCGCCGCTATCCAAGCGGATATTCATGAACACAACCAAAATTTCGGGAAATGGGAACAAATCAAAAAATTTGAGTTAACTCCTGATGTTTGGAGCATTGACGAGGGTCACCTTACCCCTACCATGAAAGTGAAAAGAAAAATTGTCAAAGAAAAATACAAAGCCCTTAGCGATAAAATCTACGCTTAAAGCCAACTAAAACCCCTCAAAATTGAGGGGTTTTTTTATCGGTATATATTATGCATGAATAATTATGCATGAATAATTATGCTTGCATACTATTTTTAATTATATTTGAATTTAATAAAACGATATGAAGCAAAAAACCATTGAATACGCATTGCGCTCTACTTGGCAACTCATTACAAATATGTATACAGAGAAAGCCATGAAGTATGATGCAACCATGACAATGGCTTTTACGCTTTTAAGCATTGACGCAGAAGGAACCCCCTCAACAGCGCTAGGACCTAAAATGGGGATGGAAGGCACCAGCCTTTCTCGTTTATTAAACACCATGGAAGAAAGAGGATACATAGAGCGAAAACCAAATCCAGAAGATGGTCGTGGTGTCTTGATCTTCTTAACCCAACAAGGCAAAGAAAAAAGAGCTTTGTCCAAAAAAACTGTTCTGGAATTTAATAATGGTCTTTTAGATAATATTGAACCAGAAAAAATGGAACACTTTTACGAAGTAATCGATGCCATTAAAAAACAAGTAGAGCATAAACAATTGATTGAATATTAACGGTAATTAAAGTTCACACCTATGGAAGCAACAAAAGCAAATGAATCAATTAAAGGCGCAGCCTTTATTGTACAAGAAACACCTGCACAAAACGTCTTTACACCTGAAGATTTTAGTGAGGAACAGATCATGATGAAAGAATCGGTGCAAGAATTTGTCAACCGTGAAATCATTCCGCACAGAGAGCGTTTTGAAAACAAAGACTATGCCTTCACCCATGAGACCATGCAAAAAGCAGGAGAGCTTGGGTTTTTAGGCGTTGCTGTTCCAGAAGAATACAATGGCTTAGGGATGCCTTTTACCTCTACCATGCTTGTGTGCGACTATATCTCTGGTGCAAATGGATCCTTTTCTACCGCATTTGGTGCGCATACAGGGATTGGAACGATGCCAATTACCCTATACGGGAACGAAGCACAAAAGAAAAAATATGTTTCTAAATTAGCTACTGGAGAATGGTTTGGTGCTTATTGTTTAACAGAACCAGGTGCAGGATCAGATGCCAATTCAGGAAAAACCAAAGCGGTTTTATCTGAAGATGGAAGCCACTACCTAATCACGGGACAAAAAATGTGGATCTCAAATGCAGGTTTTGCAGATGTATTCATTGTATTCGCTCGTATTGAAGATGATAAAAATATCACTGGTTTTATTGTTGAAGTAGACTTAGAAAACGGCATTACCCTAGGCGATGAAGAAAATAAATTAGGTATTAAAGCTTCTTCTACCCGTCAGGTATTCTTTAATGACACAAAAGTACCCGTAGAAAATATGCTCGCTGGCCGCGGTGAAGGATTTAAAATCGCGATGAATGCCTTAAACGTAGGGCGCATTAAACTCGCAGCAGCTTGTTTAGAAGGACAAAGACACGTTACTTCTTTGGCAGTAAAATATGCCAACGAAAGAATTCAGTTTAAAACACCTATCGCAAAGTTTGGCGCTATACAAAGCAAGTTAGCGACAATGGCTACCAACTGTTTTGCAACAGAATCTGCTTCTTACCGTGCTGCCTATGATATTGAGCAACGCATTGATCAATTACTTGCCGAAGGAAAAAGCTTTCAAGAAGCAGAATTAAAAGGAGTGGAAGAATTTGCTGTTGAATGTTCTATCCTTAAGGTAGCTGGATCTGAAAATGCACAAAGCTGTACAGACGAGGGCTTGCAGATTTATGGCGGAATGGGCTTCTCAGCAGACGCTCCCATGGAAATGGCTTGGCGAGATTCACGTATTGCTAGAATCTATGAAGGAACCAACGAAATCAATCGCATGCTTTCTGTAGGAATGACCTTAAAGAAAGCCTTAAAAGGAGAAATCGATTTAATGACACCGGCTACTGCTGTAGGACAAGCATTAATGTCTGGCAACATTGAAAAAGTAACCGCTTCTGATGTATTGTTTGGACAAGAGAAGCAACTTATTGCCAACATTAAAAAAGTCTTTATGATGATTGTTGGGGCTGCAGTTCAGAAGTTTGGTCCTAATCTAGATGCTGAGCAACAAATCCTTTTAGCCGTTTCAGATATTTTAATTGAAGCTTATGTGGCTGAATCTACCTTATTACGTGTAGAGAAAAATGCTGCCCGTTATGGTGTAGCAACGCAAGAAAAACAAATCGAAATGACGCAATTGTATTTATTTGAAGCCATAGAGCGCGTTAACGCTAAAGCCAAAGAAGCGATTGTTTCTTTTGCCGAAGGTGCACAACAAGCAGGAATGATCGCTGGAGTGAAACAATACACCAAATATGCGCACTATCCGAATGTATCTGAATTGCGAAAAAGCATTGCTAGTACGGTTATTGAAGAAAACAAATACCCTTATTAGTCAATATTACTGGTTGAATTTTTGTTTGAACTCCCAAGGTGGAAACCTTGGGAGTTTTTTTTATCTTCCACTATAAAATATTTATAATGAAAAAGTATTTCTACCTCCCTTGTTTACTATTTAGCTTTATGGGCATATTTTCTTTTGCCCAGGAGACAACAGATTTTTATCGTATCATCGATTCGGTTTCAGAAGAACGCATCAAAAAAGACATCACTACTTTAGCGGCTTTTGGAACAAGACATACCCTAAGTGATACCCTATCGCAAAGCAGAGGAATAGGCGCCGCGCGTCGATGGATCTTTAATGAATTTCAAAAAGTGGCTAAAGCATGCGAAGGTTGCATCAGTGTTTCTTATCAAAAAAATTACCACGAACCCAACAAGGGGCGTATCGTTAAACCCGTATGGATCAATAATGTTATTGCGATTCAAAAAGGGACAAAATACCCCAATCGCTATATCATTATGAGTGGCGATATAGATTCTAGAATTTCTGATCCAACCAACTATACAGATGATTCTCCTGGTGCAAATGACAATGCCAGCGGAATGGCGGGTACAATTGAAGCTGCAAGAGTTTTGGCGCAGTACCGCTTTGAAAATAGCATTATTTATGCCGGTTTAGCAGGCGAAGAACAAGGGCTCTTTGGCGGGGCAGGCCTAGCAAAACACGCACAAGAACAAGGTTGGGAAATTATTGGAATCATCAACAATGATATGATTGGAAATATCAAGGGAGTCGATGGTGTAATTGACAATAGAACCTTCCGCATTTTTTCTGAACCTACCCCAGCAAATGAAACAGAAAGCGCCCGAAAAAGGCGTCGTTTTTACGGCGGTGAAGTCGATGGTATTTCTAGACAACTAGCCCGCTATATCCACAAAACCGTTCGAACTTATATGCCTGAAATGAATCCAAAAATGATCTACAGACTAGATCGCTTTGGGCGTGGTGGTCACCACCGTCCGTTTAACGATGTTGGCTTTGCTGGAGTTCGTATTATGGAAGCACATGAAAATTACACACAGCAACACCAAGACATTAGAACAGAAAACGGGATCGCCTATGGCGATGTAGTTGATGCAGTTAACTTTGGTTATGCCAAAAAATTAACCGCTGTAAATGCCATTAATCTTGCTGCTTTGGCTTGGGCAACCCCTACAGTAAAAACCTTTGGTATTGGTGGAGTTGTAGAAGCTTCAGCAAGGTTTAAATGGACAAAAATAGAGGATGAAAATATCGCTGGATATAAAATCTATTGGCGCGACACCACCTCTCCTACTTGGGATCACAGTCGTTTTGTAGGGAATGTAGCAGAAGCCACCCTTGAAGGAATTGTAATTGACAATTACTTTTTCGGGATTGCCACGGTTGGAAAAAATGGCATCGAAAGCCCCGTGGTATTTCCCAATAAGGTAATTCGCAACTAATAATTACTTTGATTCAAACGTTTATTGGCCTCTGCTCCATAGCGGTAATCGGTTAGGTCAAAACGGGTATACAATTGAAAAACATTAGGCCCCCATGCTCGATCTAGCTTGCGTATTGGAACACTAAACTGCCCCCCAAACTCAAAATTCTGCCAACGGATACCAATATTTGCGCCTAAACTAATGGAAGGAGTTTCATCGTAATACAATTGCTGATTAAGTCCAATTTGAAAATTGTCAAAATGAAACTCTTGGCCTAAAAACAATTCATAATTATCGCTTGCTGAAGTTATAATAGAAGACAAAAACAAACTAGAATCTGCGGCAAAAAAACCGCTATCTCGCGGCCGAAGATCAAACTCATAGGCCCCTTGAAGGGAAAAACGAATGGGTAAAAAAAGCTGGACTTCTTCTGAAAGGGAGGCATTGGGTGAATTTATCCTTGCTGCACTAAAGCCCACCAAATAACGTTGATGGTGTAACAACAAGCCAACACTCACCCCCAAATAGTTTCCACCAATAGCATTATCGCGTAAAAAAGGATCAATTGAAGTATTGGTAAAGGTCCCCGTTTGCTGGTTCAATTGATCTTCCAGCAGTATATCTGTCACCCCCAGCTGCGTGGAATTAAAACGCACCCCAATACTTGGCAATAAGTAAAGCTCATTGTTAAGCTGAAGTTGATAAATGAAATTGGCGCCAATTCTGTTTTGACGAAGGCCAATTTGACTTAACCTTGAAGTGAAAAAATCTCCTGCAAGGCTAAACTTGTACTCTGGAAGAGAAAAAGCCGCAAAAAAATATTGCTCCTCTTGGACGTTTTCTTGCGCCACCTGACTGTTCTGAAAAGCAATCCCCACTATATTCTTTGCATTCAATCCAAAATAAGAAGGGTTGCTTAATTGCATAAACTGAGCGGCTTGTTCTAATTGAAAGCGCTGTGCAACAACAAGTTCAAAAGCAAGCATAAAAAATAAACCAAAGGGAATTTTCATATTATTTAAGGGCCGTAAAAGTTCCAGTTCGTTGAATTTCGGTGGTTTGATCTAATAGCGTTCCTTGAAGGGTATAAATAAAATTGGTGGAAGGAAGTGGGGCGTTTAAACCATCCCAACCGTCAAGGAAAATGCCTTTTGGAGGAGTGGTATCACTTTTATTTTCTAAGTACAAAAGCGTGCCCCGTTGATCATAAACCGCAAAATTCACTTCAGAAAACCCAGATAAAATGGGGCGAAAAACATCATTAATTTGATCTTTATTGGGGGTAAAAGCATTCGGAAAAAGGACGTGATAGCCCTCCCCTACTGAGATGGTTTGGGTACTGAGACGAGAACAGCCCATGCCGTTATAAATCGCTAGACGAACTTGATAATTCCCAGCTAAAAGGTACTGATGAAAGATGCTATTCGACCTTGGATCTGTTCGGGGAAGTTGCTCGGATTTTTGACCATCCCCAAAATACCAAATCACGTGGCTGTAATTCCCAGAAGTTTGATTGATGAAATTGACTTCTTCTCGAACTGGGATTACAGTTGAAATTGCGCTTGATAAAGACGAATAGACAAACTGCGGTTGCTCGACTTCTATGTCTAGTGGAATACTGGCAAGAATGCAACCGCTTTGCGCCCTAATTTCGAGATCTGCTTGGGTTAAAGTTGTTTCTATGCGTAATGTATAGATGCCTTGATTAACCTCTTCTATATGTAGGGCTCTTCCTTCAAGGAAGAAGGTTGCATCGTTGGGTAAATCAGCTACGCCTATTTGTACACTTCCAATTCCATTTTGACATAAATCTGCAGGATAGCTGGGTGGCGTAGTAAATTGCGGTAAGCCAGCATTCAGTACAAACGTTTCTTCATAGTTGTAATGTGTATTGTTGACATCAGTTGGCAGACAGTTTGAATTGGCGGTAGTAATCGATACTTTATATTCGCCTTCGGCAAGATTAGTCAATATATATTGATTGGTAAACTGAGGCAGCTGTTGAAAGCTTTGAACACCATTGGGGCGATAGGACCAATTAACATCAAAAGGGGGAGCACCACCTTGAACAACAAGGCCTATTTCACCAATGTTTTGTGGATCAGTTACACAAGCGTAATAATTGATTTTTGTGGGGGCTCCTGTTGGAGAAATAAATGCGCCTTGCACCTCAAACATTTCTGTTGTAACATCTTCTACCCTAAAAACAAGGGGTTCATTGTCAGTTAAGGTACAATTGTTGGCATCTGTAATCCATAAGCGATATTCACCCGGAAATGCTTGAGCAATGGTATACCCGCTAAATCGGATCGGTTGGGCTTGGTCTTCTGCTGTGTACTCCCATGCTAAGGCATAAGTTGGTGCTCCGTTAACCACAAAAGGCTTTCCGCCAGTAATGGCGGTGGTAGAAACTGTAATACTTGAAAAACCTTTGCAAGGATCAACAGTATAACTGCTTTTCCCATTAAAAACAATGGGGTTATGGTCACAACTAAATTCTATTGAAAGGTCTAATTCAACCAAAACTTCGTTGGAAAAAACGGTGCATTGATTACCAAGGGAACGACTACTTGCCTTACGCCTAAAATAGGTGTTTGTGGTAATTAAACTCGGTGTGAAATCTGCAGCCGTTGCATTTAAGATGTCAAACCAATTTACGGCATCAAAAGAGCTTTGCCATTGGTATAATCCCATCGTATTGGTATCAAAGGTATTTGTGCCCAATTGTGCATGGGTTTCATTCATCAAAGTTGCAGGAAGCTGGTCTAGCGCAATGGTTTGATCTCCAGAGATTGTTCCAGGAGATAAATCGACTTCTTGCAAGGATAGGGTGGCTGTTTCACTACATCCCATAAGATTATACCCTATCACGGTAACAAGGGTCTCTCCTCTAATTAAGTTGGGCGTAATCATGTCAAGGGTGCTTGAAGCAGCTTGTGCAATCCCATCAAGATAGAATTCATAAATATCAGCTCCTGTCGCCATAATTTCTAAGGGCATGCCGGCACAATAAAATGGACCATTCAAATTGGTAGTCAAGGCCAAGGAAGATGGCGAGGGGAGATAATCAATGGTGATGCTCGTGGTAAATGTGGAAGAAGTGACCGAGTTGATCGTATAAATCACTTCTGCAAAAAACAGGTCATTTAAACCATGTAATGCCGTTGTGATTTGTGCTGAAGCAGGATCGCTCGAAATTTGTTGTTGCATGCCTCCAACAGCTTTACGGTAAAAACGAAACTTGGCATTACTCGGGACATTCGATACCATAAAGGTAATTTCAGCCGTTGGGCAAACACGAATGGTATTGCCTGAACCAAAAGAGGATTCAAAAGTGGGGGTAATCGTTTGACCAAATAATGGGGTAGCTAAAATGCAGACTAAATAATATAGTGGTATACGTACTGCATAAAGTTTGGGGAACTTCATAGGTAGGTTAATTTAAGATTGGGTTATACAAAACTAAACAAAATCAATGAAATTGTCGCGTTCCTATATAAATCAATAACGTAAAATAACCAGAGATATTGGGTGAGCTAGCCGCTAGAAGTAATTATCGGTCTGTAAGCGATTGTATTGCCCACGACGATTACGGCGGTAGATACTAAAGTCAAAGGTGACAAATAATTCAAAAATACTGGGCGAAAATACGGCTCCAGGAGATTGAAAAGGGAAATTATACAAAATACCAAAATCAAAATTCTCTACTGCTAACCCTATTGAAACCCCCACATTATTCAACGCAAACGTATTCAAAGAGGCGGCTTGCTGACTTAAACCAACTGAGAACTCTCCAAGCTGAAAATCTTGCGACAAATAAATCAATACCGCATCGCCGAATTTTGTGAAAGAACCATAAGCAAACAAATAGGAATAGCGGGGTAAATAACGGCGCTCATAAGGGTTCAAGTCAAATTCATAGGCCCCTTGAACAGAAATCTGAATGGGTTTTTCAAACGGAACTTCTTTGTTGTAAGAGGTATTGGGTTTATTCAAATGCTTTAGGGTTAAACCGGCCATAAAACGATCTGAATGCAGCATAAACGACGCACCAAGGTCCAAGTAATTTACATTACTTATTACCGGGGCTAATGGATCAATTGATTCTGTATTAATAAATCCTGTTGCCGTATTTAATTGATCTTCAAAAATGAGGTTTTCTGGATTAACGGACTGGCTTCCGAAGCCAATAGTAACTGCAGGCAAAAAGTAAAGATCATTATCAAATTGAAGCTTATAAACATAAGACAGATTCGCCATGTTAATGGTTAAGCCTGTGTTTTGAATTTTAAAGGAATTGATGTCTACCCCCAAGCTGAAATCTAAGTTATCAAAAGAAAGGGCACCAAAAACATATTTGTTGTCCATCTTGTCAAACTCATTCAACTTCATTTGGTTGTAAAGAACGCCTGTTTTGTTTAAGCTGTTAAAACCAAAATAGCTGGGATTGGTTTTTTGCATAAACTTTGAGTGATTAACGATGTACTCGTCTTGTGCAAAGCTGAAGGTAAACAGCATTAAAAATAATGCTGTAAGCAACGTATTTATTTTATTGAACTTTTGCATTAGTTAATCACAATAAAGGTTCCACTCTTCTCTACTTCTGTCTCTCCATCTAACAGTATACCATAGGCGGTATAGATATAGTAAGGGGAGAATGGTGCTAGGCTACCATCCCATCCAGTAATTGAAATTCCCTGGATGTTGTTAATGTCTGCTTCTTCCACATATTCGTTGTAGACCACATTTCCTCTGTAATCATACACCGTGAAGGTCATGTTACTAAATCCGCTAAACAATGGTCTAAAGTTGTCATTGACTAAGTCATTGTTAGGCGTAAATACATTAGGCACTAAAATATTGTATCCTTTTCCAACAGAAATAGGTTGGGTAATTTCTTCAGAACAACCTACGTCGTTGTAAATACGCATGGTGGCAAAATAAGTTCCAGAGATACCATAGGTATGGCGCACCGGAATAATACTGTCGATTAAAGTTGGTACATCAACCGCGGGCGTGTTATCTCCGAAGATCCATTCTGATCTTACAAAAGGATCAGTTGACGTATTTTCAAAGGTGATTTCTTCTCTTGCTAAAATAACACTAGACGCTTCGAAATTCGGAGATGTATAGGAGAAGTTAGGCTCTCCAATACCTCTATTGATTTCTGTTGTTATCCAACATCCTTCCTCGTTAACAATTCTGAATTCTGCTTCGTCTACTGCATTCACAATCGCAACTGACCAAGAGCGATCACTCAAGCGAACTACATCAGAATTTGGAATTAAAATGTCGTTATAGTAGAAGCTTAAGTTACCATTGTTGTTGTCAAAAATATCTACCAATAGTCTTCCTTGTTGTCCAGTACACAGATCTTCGTCTACATAAGGTCCGTCCATAATATAAAGCTCTCTATTTGGAGAAACCTGAATGATTTCTTCATAGAAGGTGTATTGGTTAGGACCAGGACAACCGGTTTCAGCTAAAGAAACAATTTGCATTTTGTAGTTCCCAGGCAATAGGTCTTGTAAAGAAGTACGGTTTTGGTATTCGTTTAATGGGCGGTATCCAATATTATCATCAGAATTTAAATAACGTGGATCTTCTACAAACCAGTTGATCACATAAGGCAATTGTCCTCCTGAAATTTGAAGTCCAATTTGACCATTTAATCCTCCACTAGCACAATCTGGTGGTAAAGATTTAAGCACAGCTCCTAGATTATCAGGATCTGTTAAAGTACCCTGGGTAAGGAATGGCTGAACAACATCTTCCACCTCAATCGTCACCGGATTTGTTTCTGCTGCATCACAAGAGCAATAAGAGTGTGAATTCCTGTCTAAAATACGGAGGCAATACTGCCCTGGATAAGCTGGATCTACTTGCTCTCCATAGAATACTTGCGTTGAAGCCGTAGGATCGTTTGGTGTATAAGTCCATTCGAATTGGTAAGTAGGAATACCGTCTACAATAAACGGATCTCCGCCTAATGCAGAAGCTGTGATTCCTCCTTGAACAGCACCCGTACATAAGTCTGTAATAAAGGTCGTGTCCCCGTTGTACTGAATCGGTAAGAATTCTCTTACAGTAAAGTAATAGATTTCCTCACAAGGAGACAAGTTCGTGTTGTCTACGTTTTCACTTACTCTCAAGTAATAGCTTCCGCCTGGTAAATTTCTAAAGCGGTAAGTATATCCTCTTGGTTCTAAGAATAGGTATCTACCTCCTCTGCTCTCTACTCTACCCGCAAAGATATTACTGTTGTCTAATGGTACTTGACGTCCGTCCGGATCAACCAATTCCATATAGAAGCCATTATTGGTTGTTTGGGTAACACTAAACGAACGGTCTACACTTAAGTTTACATTAAAGAAGATATCATGAGAGTACCCTTGATCTGTGTTGTTCCAATCAATGGCATTATTAGAAGGCTCTGGGTAATTTCTACACTCACCATTACCAATTGGCGGTATGTTCTCTCTTGATCTAAAGCTGGTTACATTTAAGCTTCCTTCAGAAATAGAAATATTTCGAGTAATAAATTCTCCTCCGTCACAAGACGATTCTCTTGAATCTGTAATGATGGCGCGATAAATACCAGAAGGAAGACCATTCACCGTAGCAAGTCCGTCATAAGAAGAATCAAGCGGTACCCAATTCGTGGTCGTGGTTGCGTTGGTTGTATTTCCATCAGAATCTTGTGTTGAGGAAGTCGTAGAAGTAAATTCATACCATTGGATACTTAATGGTGGAATAAAGTTCTCAATGGTTAAAGCAATACGGCTTTCCGAATTACCACATCCTGGTAGCGTAACCTCAGGGCGACTTACGCGCATTTGTTGGTTGTTTACCTCTTCAATTGTAAAGGTACCAGAGGCGACGATACAAGCCGCTGTGTTGGTGTTATTGATCGAAATTTCATAGGTATATGTCCCTGCTTGTCTAAAGTTATCAACCAGAACCGTAGGTCCTGCATTCAAGGAACCATCCAATACTTTATAGAAAGAGTAGTTTCCAGCATCTGCTGATGAAATGTATAATTGTCCCTCGTTTGCTGGTGAAATTGAAGGTGCTCCTAAATTAGAGGCAGAAGGAACAATTTCAAAAGTCAATTGACCCGAAGTATCATTGACACAATCAATATCTGTTACATCGAAGTTATTGACTTGATATTCATACACCTCTGGGAAGGTAAAGGTGGTCGTGGTTATCACGCCTGAAGAACACCCAAAGCTATCGATAACTTCTAGATTAAAGATGGTTCGCATGGCTGGATTTCTTACATCAATACCGTCAAATTCTACCTGGTTGCCCGCAGCACTTGTAGCTGATAATACACCATCGTTTAATTGAATGGTATAAGGAGCTGCAAAAGGATTTCCTCCGCTAACTTCAAAGACGAGTCTTCCGCCTAGAGCAAGTTCTTCTGGACATGCTGGTATTCTTGTGCTTTCAGCTAAAATCTGAACACTATAAGGTTCTGGTTGTTCTACGCGAACTGTAATAATATCTGTACATGCAGGGAGTAAATTACCATCTGGATCTGAAGGTGGACTTAAATCAGTTACCCTAAATACATACGTTCCTGCACTAACATTGGATAAACTTACCGCAGCACCTGTTCCTGGAGGCAATACTAAACCAGGAGTAACGGCAGTTATGGCTAGATTACCTGATCCTCCTACTGCAAATAAGTCAAAGGAAGCATTAGCATCTCCAAAACAATCTAGGGTGTATACAAAGTCGGTTGTTGCAGAACTCGTCGCACTTCCTGCACCTCTTTGGTTAACAAAACTAGCCGTTTCTACTCCGTTTAATCGTACGGGTGGGTAACCACCAACTGTGATCAATTGAGGTGGGTATTCACATCCTAAAACGACATCTGTAAGGGTTAAATAATAATCTCCCGGAGGTAAGTTTTCAAGATTTGGCGTAGTTCCAATCACTCTTGTCCCAGTTGAAGATTCTGCCCAAGCATACTCATATAAACCTGAACCACCACTAAAGGCGTTGACTTGAACGCCGCCAACTAATTTACTCGTAATAATACTTCCATTTCCTGTTGTTCCAGTAGAACAATAGCTAGCGGTAACTTCAACAATAGAAGCGTTAAAGTCTAAGGCTGTTGGAATACGCACTGCACGGGTCAATGGTAAACTACAAGAGCTGGTATCAGATACTTCAATTACATATAATCTTCCAGGTGTAAGCCCCGTAAAGTTGGCTTGTCCATTGGTTACACTTATTCCACTTGCACCAGGTAATCTTACCCCATTGTATTCTACCGTATAGGTATAAGGAGCAATACCTCCTGAAGCTTGTACGCTTATTGCGCCGGTTACACCGCCACAGAAATCGACATCAAAACCAAGTGCTGGCGGCTCTTCTACAACAAAAGTAGCACTAGAGATACAACTGTTTACAATGACTTCTAATGCATAACTACCTGCATAAAGATTATAAATATTGGTTGCTGTCACTACAGAGCTGTCCGGATAAGTCCAACGCAATACTGGTGCATAGACTGTCGCTTGTCGCGATGTAGTTACTGTGTTTGTCATTGAATGCGTGTCTGTCGTGTTTGCAGAAACAGTAAATGGCACTCCTTCAATAGTTCCTAGTAAACGCAAGGCAAAGGTGTCGGTAAATGAGGCTTGTACATCTTGCTGTGCTGGGTCATTATTGATTAGACTAACCAAATCATTGATAATATCAGCCGGGTCGTAATTTGAATTTACGCCTCCAGTGGTTTGACCACCTCTAGTATTGTATTCGGTTCCGTTAATATAAACCCTAAAGATATCTGTATAGGTAACGTTGGCCGTTGGTGCAAAGGTGATTTTTGATTCCTGAACACTTCCTGGGGTCACAGAGGTAATGGCATTTAAGAAATCTGGATCTGTAGGATTACCTAAAACAATAGATCCGGTATTATCTCCATTACAATCTACATCGAATACTAAGAAGTCTTGAATATAGTCTGCATCGATAATTGGTCCTGGATCAACCGTAATAGAACCATTGACAACAACATCTGGATCACAGCTACCACTTAAGGTAATTTGATAATTATACGTTGTCGTTGAAGATACCTGAACAGATGGCGTACCGAATACACGAACAATATTGTTGGAACCACCAGCTGCAGAGGCTAGGGTTGCACTAATTCCAGGAGGGGTTTGATCCCAAGTGATGTTAAAGGTCGCTAGAGACGCTGGGTTGAAAATATAATCAACCTCTTCAATTGGCGTGTTATTACAAACCGAAGGTTGATTTGGATTACCCGCATATAGGCTCATCTCCGGGGTAGGCAAGATGGTAATTGTTCCTCTTTCAAGATCGGGACCACAACCCGTTGTTTCTACTTGGTAGTCATAGACTAAGGTCGTATTAGAGGCTTGTGCTGCAGCTTGAGCAACTCCGCTAATAATTACTTGCGTTGTTGTCAAAGAATATCCAATTCCAGGTAATGCCGGTGTAAAGGAAACCACTGCAGAAATTGCCCCTTGTTCTAGGTTATAGATAATGGGTTCAAGGGTTTGTGTACCAGTACCCGCACAAATGGTTTGGTCTGTGGTTGATGAAGCCGTCGCTAGGGTTAATTTTTCAATTGGTTTAACTTCAATTGTCCCCGTGTAAACAATTTCAGGAGCACACGCACTTCCGTCCGTCGTAACGCGATATGGATATTGCGTTGTCGCAGTAATGTTTACAGAAGGCGTACCTGATATAATCAAGGTATTTGTTCCTGAAGGAATTACAGCATTCACGCCATTTAAGGTTGGTCCAGTCCAGCTAAAGACCACATTGTTGGTGCCTCCATAGAAACTGTAAATAATATCTCCAATCGCATCTTGACGATCACAAGCGGCCAAGAAGCCTACTTGGTTTGTTGTTGTTGCACTACTGGTCAATTCTAAGACAGGTGGAGAATGCACTGTAATATCTCCAGTGATTGTTTCTGTTGCACAACCCCCACCAGTTGTAATTACATAGGAGTAAGTAACCGTTGGTGTTGTAAAGGTAGTTGACACAATAACAGAGCCACTAATTAAAATGGTATTCGATGGCGTAAGGGTATACCCTAAACCTTGTGGTAATCCGTTTTGGACAGGCCCTCCGTTTGCGGTATAGGTAATCGCATAGGGCGCTCCTATTGCCCCTCCAGATAATTGGTATTCAATTGGCATCATTGCTTCCGCAATTGCATTCCCAGTGTTGTCATCATCATAGGAACAAACACTTTGATTGTCTGTTGTTGGAGAAGAAATAAGGCTGATGAAATCTATTGGCTCTACTTGTATGCTACCACTCATAACCACTTCAGAAACACATGCACTTCCAGCAGTGACTATCTCATAGTTATAAACCGTTGTTTGAGTAACATTAACGATAGGCGTACCAGCGATAACATATTGATTTGTACCAGAAGCTGCCCGGGTTAAGCCGGTCATATCTAATGAATTCGACCCAATCCAACTAAAGGCAAAACCTCTAGCCCCCCCTTGTATCTCATAAATAATATCTTCTATGGCCGTTCCATCACAAATCACTTGGTTTGCAGTAGAGGCAGTAGAAACCAAACTCATTACTGGGGGCGAAAGTGTAGTAATATTACCATTTATTTGTACTGTAGTACATACGCCTGTAGTTTCAATCAGATATTCATAGAACATCGTTGGAGTAACATAGGTGGTTGAAGCCACAATACTTCCTGCTATCAATACGGTATTTGAAGGAGTAATACTGGAGGTTAATCCAGCTGGAAGTCCGCTCGTATAAGCACCACCATTGGCACGATAGCTGACGCTAACTGGCAAGCCAATCGCACCACCGCCCAATTGATATTCAATCGCCTGAATAGGCGCTGCAATCGCATTATTCGCATTGTCGCGATCTAAGTAACAAACGGTTTGACTCGCCGTACCAGCAACGATTGTTAACGAAGGTGTTGCAATAAGGGCAATGGTATCTTGGGGTTCCAATTGAAGGCTACCATTGATAATCCTTTCTGGAGCACAATCACTACCTACCGTTTCAATTCTATAGGTATAGACTGTTGTTTGGGTAACATTCATTACTGGTGTACCCGTGATTCTAAATTCGGTTCGCCCTGCATTATAGGCTGCAGTTAGACCTGTAACCGTTACGCCCGAAGTCCATGTAAAGTCTACTCCTGTCGCTCCTGGACCCAAAGTATAAACAATGTCTTCAATCGGCTCAACCCCATCACAAATCACTTGACTGTCTGTCGTTGCAGAAGAGGTCAAGGTCAATTCTGGGGCAGTACGAACTTCAATGGTACCCACGGCTCTATCGGTACCACAAGCACCTGGCGCTGTTTCGATTTCATAAGTATAAATCGTCGTTGATGCAGTTGTATTCGCTGCTGCAGCGTTGGCAATACCCGAAATAATTAAGGTATTTGATGGATTAATACTGTACCCAAATCCTGGTGGTAATCCACCTTGAACAGGTCCACCATCTTGTGTATAGGTAATTGTGGTAATATTGGTTGCTCCTCCAGATAATTGATACTCGATAGGGTCAAATGCAAAGGTTGGACTTGGTGTATTCCCCACACAAATAACCTGCGCATTATCGCCTGTAGAACCTGCAAAGGTGATAATGTCTTGTGGACTAATTGTAACTACACCAGATATAGGGGATGGAGTTGCTGTACATCCGAAAGCATTTCCAACCAAATTATATGCATAAGGATAAGTCACTGGAGCCGTAATCGCGAGATTTGGCACGTCTACATAAACTTGAATGTTATTTCCAACTTTGGCAGCCGTAATCCAAGAGGGTTGCAGTGTTGGTGTTACCAAACTTATGGTAACAGCATTAGGCGCAAAATAACTGATTATTTGTGTTCCTGAGCTTACAAAAGTATTATCGCAATAAATAGGATTAGGATCATTCGTTGGGACAGCAAAGGTGTACGGATTTATAGTAATCGTTCCAGATGCGGCAAACCCACCAGCACAACCAGGTCCAGCCGCTGTTAACGTGTAAACGTAATTCTCAACGGTATTAGAAGTACTTGAAGCAGTTCCACTAATTTCAAAATAAGCCGGGGGTTGAACATTTACACCGTCTCCAAGATCGAAAGTAGAAGAAGATAAAACGGATACAGTAAAGGCTACTCCAGGGTTGTCTGCCTCGATAGTAATCGACGTATTATTAGAAGTTACTGTATGGTTCGGCAGAACACTGTCTAACCAAGCTGTTAACGTACTTGTTAAGGTTGTAATATCTAAAGTAGAGGAGCTATTATTGGTTATTGCCGTGTAAGGGGTTCCATTTACATTAAAGGTAAAGAAGTCAGTTGCCGCTGTAAATGCTGATCCACCCATTTGAACAATGTTGAACTCTCTAATCTGGTTTTGTGCATAGTTAGATGCTGAAAGTCCGGTTGGTGTAACATCCCAGCTTGGGGTGATGGCAAAGGCTGGGTTGTAAATTTCATAACGCAACGGAATAATGGTCTCGGAAGCGCATACAGTCCTATTTGCAGTACCTGCACTTACAAGAACGACATTTGGTTCTGGTTCAATATTGAATGTTATTGTTTGGGAAACATTCGCACAACCTGCACCAAAGGTTTCATAAGTAACGGCCCAAGCAGTAGGAGTTAAAACATTTTGGTTCATGGAACCAGAGATTTCATATTCATCAAATGAACCTGGTTTTAAACCAAAACTAAGTCCGTTTGGCAATCCGAAAATTGAACTTGGGCTAATTCTGATCCCTGAAGCTCCTTCAACTTTCATAATAATCGTATCAGACCCTGTAAATGTGTTTGCACCACAGTAAGAAGCTGTAGCTGAACCTTGGGTAACATCGATCGTTGCTGCTTCTAGGATTTCAATTGTCCCAGAGGCTACGGCAACGGCACATCCAGGTTGTGGTGCTTCCGTTTCGATTTGATAATTGAAAATAGCACTAGCCGTTTGCGTTGGAGTACCAAAGAGACTAAATGTTTTTAATAGAGGTGAAGCAACTGGCGCTGCAAAATTAACTGCACTATTCACGGGTTGAGTAGTCGCAACTGTAAAGGAGTTGCCAGGTTGTCCAGATGGCCCTACTTCAAGTACAATACTATTTCCACTATAGGTGGCTACAAAGTTATTTGTTCCTGCATTAATTGCCGCAACTAATCCATTTCCTACATGATCTGCTGCATTAGCCACCTGCGCTGTAGTAACAAAGTCGTAACGGTTGTTATCTATCGAAATAGAATAGGTTCTTCCAATCGTAGTTGTGGTTAACGAACTTAAAGTAATGGTTGTTAACTGAGAGGTAATATCTAAGAATGGCGTAACACCCGTTGGAAGATTTAAGGCCCTAACGCGATTAGCCGCGCCTTCAATTTCATAGGTTATTGTGTCTAATGCTGTTCCTGCACACAAGCGGGGATTATTTGAGTTAAAGCCAGAAGTCAAATTGATTTGAGGTGCATCGGGCACAGAAATCACATAATTAACTCGTTCACCAGGACATGGCGTTGGCTCTACCGTAATGATTATGTTTCCAGAGAATCCTGGACGGAAACTTAGTCCAAGCGTGCTTGTGTCGGGTCCTGGATTTAATTCGAAATTAGTATTCGAAGCTAAATATGAAGTTGACGTTGCTAAACCGGCTTGACTGTTAACATACCAACGGACTGCTTGTCCTCCTGTTGTTAAAGTAGAAGTATAACCGCCTGCTGGGATAGGACATTCTGGTAGTAAATTACCGACAGCTGTTACGCTGGTTACTGGACCATTTTGTGGGCCAATTACAATTGTTCTAGACTTCCAATCGCCATCAACGCCTGTACAACTTACTGGGCGCACCAATAATTCAAAAGTTCCCCACCAGCCGTCGTTCCAGTTCATGTTTCCTGTAACAGGATCTAAGGTACCTGGACTGCTTACCAAGCCTCCAAGACCAGGTTGAGGGTTGGATATTTGCCATTCTAAAGATCCAAAATCATTTGGATCGCTTCCGTTATCACTTGCCGTATAGAATTTCGTGTCTGGGGTAGCTGCTGTAATTTGACAGGTTGGTAATTCTCCGGTAAAGTCTCCACCACAAACCTGGAAGTTCGGTGCAAAGGGCTCTATTAAGTCTGCGCGTGTTGGTGTAGCAACTATTGCTTGTGGAATTACACTAATTTCTACTTCTAACCAATCTGATGGTCCATCACACCCTACAGAGCGTACTCGGATGGTTGAAGTACCACTAAAGCTTGGGCTCCAGGCCATCGTACCGCTTCTGGTAAGCTGTCTTGTCGCTGGGGCGACTAATCTTAAGGCTTGGGCTGTACCGGTTGGGTTTACACTAACAGTAAACGGAACATTTGCTTGTGTTGACTCAAGAATAATTTCATCTCTATCACTGTCATAAATCACAAGAACACCTGGATTTGCATTTGCCGCTGTTGCTAAAGCTAAACCAATATCATAGGCCGTTTGAGATGCAAGGGTAGAAGTAACCGTATAGGTATTTGTCGTACCAGAGATTGTTAGCGTTAAACTATAGCCTACACCAATGGAAGGACTTACGGTCGTTTGAATAACACCCACTACTGTTTCTTGGAAATTATTCTGTGTCATGCTACCCGCTGTCGGTGGATCAAAGTTCCACTCGTAGGTATTAAATTGTCTGTTTAGACCATCGTTCACGAAACACGCAAAGAACTCTGTCGATGGTGTTGTAGGTGCAGGTAAATCGTCCTGACAAATTGTATTGTTTAACCAATACCCTACTCCATTTAAGGTGGTGCTAATAATTTCAGAACCTACCGTATTGGTATCTCTTCTAATGAAGTCTGGTTGAATTGCATTAGACTGGATGTTTATTTCATAGGTAATGGTAGAGATTGTACATCCAGATCCTTTTGTGATTAATCTAAAGGTCGTTGGTCCTGTAACATTACCCGATATTGTAAAGGTAGCCGTTCCGCCTACTTCATACCAATTGGCATTATCATATAAAGTATCTGTTACAATTCCACCCGTTTGCGTTACAACAGATAATCCTGGATCAAGATTTTGGACTTCCACACTTGTTGCGCTTCCACCAAAGGCAAATACAATTGGGTCAATCGCAGCACCTTGACAAACTTCTTGTGGAGAAGTCGAACCACTAACTTGAACGAGTGTAGGTTGTGGTACAACCTCGATCGCTGCGACCTTAGTGTATACTTGACAACTCTCCATATTAGTATTGGGCGCTCTGCCTCCGGTATTCCCTTGTACCAGAATACGCATATTTAATTCTTGTCCCGTCGCTGGATGACTTACGGCAATTGTTGGAGATGGAGAACCCGTAGAAGCAGCGATATTATATGCCCCAGGTGTAACCGGCGTAATTGTTAAAATATCGGTATTTGGATTGTAAGATGCGTTGACATCAAAATCATTAAGCGTAATATCGTCAGCAAAGGCTTGACCTATCAGATCGATATTACTTGTATTACTTGAAACTACGCTGTATTGGTTTCCATTAACCGCAATACTGTAAGTTAAGTTACCCGCAAAACCAATTCCTTCGTCAATAAATTCAATCGAAGTTTGCTCATATGCCGCAGGCACAGGATCACCAACATATGTTATTACACCGCGATAGTAAGTAACTGGTGTTGTTGGTAACCAAGTATCGCCTACACTAAATTCAAGGGTGGCCGATTGTTGACCTGAAATATCTGTCCAACTAAATTGATCTGCAGATTGTTGCCATTGGTAAGTAACTGAATTGGTTAATGCTTCAGCTGAATCTAACACCAATGGATCTGGTAAATCAAAGGCCGAAATAACTTGACAAACCGTTTGTAAGTCGTCTAAAACAAAGCCTTCATTTAAGTCAGGTAAAATCTCTATTTCAATCACGTTGGTGACATCCTCACAGAAATCAGTTGCGTTGATTGCGCTACGCGCAATTCTTCTATACCATGTGGTTTGAATCAACGATGGTGGATTGTAGAAGTTATTTGTTGCAGAAGCAATGTTGCTCCAATTGGCATTATCAATAGACATTTGCCATTGATAAGTAATGGTACCAATTGTACTCGTCGCATCAGCTGGCAATCCACTTGTTGGTGAACTGACAATTGTCGCTGGCATAGCACCAAAACAATAGGCTTCACTTTGGGTAGGATCTAAAGCACCTGGATCAAGATCAATCACTGTAATTTGAGTCATTGAACTTATTTCAGAACAAGACGCTGGTGGTCCGCCTCCAGCAGCATTTGTCACACGACGGTAATAACGGCTTGCATTTAGAACACCAGGGGTGTAATCTTGCGAAGTCGCGGAAGAGATATCTGTAAAGGTAATTCCATCAACAGATTCTTGCCACTGATAAGTAATCGCAAAACCAGTTGATCCTCCTACAATTTGAATTGTTGCAGGCGTATCTCCAGAACAAATTGTTTGACTGGTTGGAGAAACTGTTCCGCCACTAATGGGTGGAGTAACTGTAATTTCTAAAACATTACTCGGTTCCTCACAAGCCTTACCATTGATTGTACTAATGGTAATTCTTCTAAAGAAAGTAGTTTGTGTTATGGATCCTGGAACATAGGTTGAGGAGTTCGTACTTGGAATAGCATTAAAGGTGATCGAATCTAATCCACTCTCCCAACGATATGATATATTTCCTGTTGCTGAAGCAACGGCGAGTGGCGTTAAAGCAGCTGGTGTTGCCCCAGAACAAATGGTATTTGTTACCGTATTGATTGTTCCTTCATCAAAAATAATATTTTCAGTTAATGATAAGGTTGCTACTGCTGTACAACTAGAGAAGGCATAAGGATTAGACGTAACAATTACCCTAACAATATCTCCATCATTTAATAGTACAGGTGGAGTTAATGTTTGTGGATTAAATACTGCAGTGGTACTATCCTGATAAGAATTACCATTAATTAAGAATTCGTATGAATTAGAAGCTAAATTCGAGCCTGCTGTAAAAATCACTTCTTCCCCTTCACAGAAAGTGTTTGCAATAACGTTTGATATTAAACTTGGTACAGGCGTAGGTAATGTTTGAATATTAAAACGCTCTGACAGGTCTGAACAGGCTGTTGCATCACCTACTAAACCATTGAATACTTCTACCCTTACATTTTCATTATTGGCTAAACTTGTTGTTGTATAAGTTGACTGGGTTGAACGTGCCTGTACTACTATTCCATTAACGGTAAATGCGTAAGTAAATCCTGTTGTTACTGGTGAAGCTGAGAATAAAATTTCTTCATCTACACAAATATTTAATGTTCCTGAAGCGACAGTGGTCACCCCTCTTTGTACAGCAGATAAAGAGGAAACTGGATTTAACTCAACTAGGACCCTAAGTACATCACTGGGTGCTAAACAAGTTGTTGTACCAGTATTACTAACAGTCATCCTTCTAAAGAAGGTGTCTGACGATAATACAGTGGTTGGCGTATAATTCTGTGATGTAGCCCCTACGATATCTGTATAGGTTACATTATTGTCAATAGAAACTTGCCATTGATAAGACAAGGTTCCAGAAACCATCCCTGTTTGATCTGTACCCGTTAACGGTGGAGCTATTTCTCCAAAACAAATGGTTGGTGTTAAGGTGGTAATCGTTCCTGCCGAGGTAATCGCATTGGTGCGCATGGTAATACTGGCTATAGCCGTACTACAACTCGCTACGCCCGTGGAAGCTGTTACTTCAATTATATCGCCATTATCAATCGTTTGACCATAAGCGAGAGGATCAAAGCTTTGTAGCGCTCCATTTTGTAATGGAACCCCATTTAATCTAAAGATATAGGTCGCTCCTGCTATTGAAGCATTCGCAAAGAACGTTACTGGATCGTTCGTACATATCTCATTACCTAAGGCGGTTGATGTTACCGTTAAGGTTGGTACTGCAGTAGTTAAAATACCTATCGCATCAGACACCTCTGAACAACCCGCTGGTGCTGCTGCTGTGTTTTGGTCAAAGACCTCTACCGTTACTCGGTTATTCGCAAATAAAGCTGTTGTGCTATAAACATTACTGTCCGCTCGGGCGCGTACCAAAGTATTGTCTACATAGAACGCATAAGAACCTCCGGCTACTGCAGTAGCATAAAACGCTACTTCTTCCCCTGTACAAATCGTCGCTGTAGCTGCAGCGGTTAATACAAGACCATTAACATTCGCCGTTAATATCGCTGCTGGAGGAGTGTCTACTAATACTGAAATTGTGTTACTGAAATCTTGACATACAAATCCTGAAGGGAGTGTACTAATGGTAATTCTTTGGAAGAAAGAATCCGTCACTAATGCGCTAGTAGGGGTGTAATTCTGAGAAGTTGCTCCTGTAATATTCGCAAATGTAGTCGTTTGATCTCTCTGTTGCCATTGATAGGTGATTACTCCAGTTGCAGATGCAAGTCCACCTGTAATAGCAGGGATGGTGTCGTTTAAACAAACCGTTGGTGTCGCAACAGAAATATTCCCAACAGTTGTGATAACATTTTCTGTTATGGTTAAAGAAGCAATCGCACTGCTGCAACTTCCCACGCCAGAAGTAACTTCAACTTTAATTTCGTCTCCCCCATCAATAATTACAGAGTAATCTGCGGGATCAAAGGCGTTTGTTGTACTATTCTGATAAGAAACACCTTCAACAAAGAACTCAAAAGTTGGACTAGCAGCACTTGTATTCGCCGTAAAAGTAATGGGATCCCCAGTACATATTTCATTATTGAAATAATTAGAAATTATTCCTGCAGTTGGTTTTGTACTTACAAATACCGTAACTAAACTAGAATCTTCAAAACAGGAAGTTCCTGTAGCAGTATCATAAACACGAACATAAACAGTACTATTGTTGATCAGTGTTCCGGTCGCATTCGCAGTTAAACTTATTGTATTGACTGAGGAACGTGCCCCAACACTTGTTCCATTAACAAAGAACTCATATGATATACCGCCAGAACCAGAAAAAGTAGCTGTTTCTCCCTCACATAAATTCATGGTTGCAGGTGCAATCAAGGAACCTGGAAGAGCAGATAGCCCCGGCACAGGAGAAGGATTAACAACAACCTGGAATGGAAGCGAAAAGTCTTCACAGGTAACACTATTAAGTATGCTTATCGCCGTTCTTCTAAAGAAAGTAGTTGAAGCAAGAGCAACAGTGGGTGTATAATTCTGAGAGGTTGCACCAGAAATATTTGAATAACTAATATTGTCTAAGGATTGCTGCCATTGATAAGAAACTGTTCCAGAAGCGTTTGCTGTTTGACCGATAAAGGCAGCTGGAATTTCCCCTGCACATACTGTTGCAGTAGAGGAAGTAATTGTTCCAACGGAAGAAATTCCGTTAGCTGTTAGGGTCATGGTCGCTAAGCTTGTACAACTACTTAAGGAAGTCACCACAACTTCAATCAACTCTCCTCCACTTAATGTAAGCGCATAATCTGCTGGATCAAAGGTAGAAGAGGTCGTATTTTGGTAAGTGAAATTATTTACTTTAAACTGATAATAAGCAGGTGTAATACCACCAGAACCAGCAGTAAAAGTAATCGCATCTCCTACACAGAAAGTATCATTAGCCACATTGGAAGATAAAGAAGCTACAGGTGCTGCAGCGATTTCAATTTCAATTGCAGCTGATTCATCAAAACAAGCTGTAGCAGCAGCACTATCGTAAGCGATAACAGTTATTTCATCACTATTTGATAAGCTGGTTGAGATAAAAGTATTATTGGCTGATCTAGGCTGAGCAGTTCCTCCATTCAGCATAAACTCATATTCTACCCCACCCGAACCAACAAAAGCAACGGTTTCACCTACACAAATACTCATGGTTGCCGCAGCGGTTACTGCTCCACTATTCGCGGTTAAACCAGGAACTGGAAGCGCGTTGACGGAAACCAAAATATCATTAGAAGAAACCCTACAAGTAACGCCATTTTTAGTACTCACTATTTGACGACGATAGTAGGTAGTTGGCGGTGGTGATGCTGGTGGTTGATAATTCGCTGATTCCGCACCTATAATATCGTTCCATACAACACCATCTGTAGAACTTTGCCACTGATAATCTCCAGCAGTTGCTGTTACGCCATTTGTTGTCGCAGAATTTGTTGACGTTAATAAGGTTGGTGTATCGCCGAAACATACTGCTTGTGCACCAGTAATACTTCCTGGAGTTGACGTATTTACATTAAGCGTTAAGTTTTGCTCACTATAACAGCCTGAGCTATTAAAGAAGCGAAGTAAAATTACATCACCGTCATCATAATCTGTAATGCTAGAAACATAGGTTTGCGCCGTACTTGAAGATTGAACACTTACGCCATTAACATAAAAGTTATAACTCGATGCTCCTGTCGGTGTTGCTGTGAAAGTAATAACACCAGGATCATTTGCACAAACTGTATTTGAAGGTTGATCCGTTGTTAAGGTACCAGCAACTACAGCAATTGGATCTACCGTTATTGTTATGGTATTACTGTTATCGATACAAGCAACCCCATTAAGTGTACTAATGACCTGTCTTCTAAATACAGTTGAAAAATTTAAAGTAGAAGGGTCATACGTGATACTATTGGCACCGCTAATGTTATTGAAAGTCCCCGAAACAGTTCTACTTTGCCATTGATATGTTATTGATCCAGTAGCAGATGTAGGCGTGTTAATTGACGTAATTATGGCAGGATCATCTCCAAAACAAATGGTTTGTATACCTCCAATATCATTACTCCCGTTAATGGTATTTACACTTACCCTAATATCGCGTTGCGTTGGACATCCATCTCCTGCAGCACGCGGGAAGACATCTACACGAACTAAATCATTGTCGTTTAAAGCCAATGATATTGTATTGACAGCCGAAGGAGCACCTTGGGTACTACCATTTACAAAGAACTCAAAACTACTTGACACATCTCCTGTTGCGGTAAACAAGAAATTATCTCCTGCACAAGCAGTATCAGAAGGCTGATCGCTGATTAAAGTTGCCGTTGGCGCTGGGCCAGATGAAACTGTAACGGTAACTACATTACTTTCAGAAGTACATTGAACACTATTAATTGTATTGATTGCTAAACGTCTAAATCCTGTAGTGGTAAACATTGGGGAGCTAAAGTTATAATCTTCGCCAGTTGCCCCAGAAATATCCGTAAATGTATTGGTGCCTTGTCTACTTTGCCATTGATAGGTTACATTGTCAGTAGGTGTTCCTGTTACAGTTGAACCTGACAAGAAAGTTGGGGTTTCACCCGAACAAATTGTCTGGGAACTAACCGCAGTGTCAAGGGTGTTGGCATTAGAAAAATCATTTACCGTAATGGTGATCTCTCTTTCTGCTGAACAACTAGAAGAAGAACTAGAAAAAGCGATTACTTTAACAATGGCTCCATTTGATATTGTTCCTCCAGCAACAGTAAATGAGGCTACTGTTGTTGATGCACCTTGAGACATTCCGTTAATGAAATATTGGTAGCGGGTTGCTCCGGTTGTTCCGCTTGCATCGAAAACAATACTGTCTCCATCACAAACCGTATCATTTACCAAACCTGATGAGAAACTAACTGTTGGCGCTGCATTTGGATCTACCGTAACGGTAACAATATTTGACGCTGCTGAAGCTACATTAGAAGTACATTGTACTCCGTTAAAAGTAGAATAAACCAATCGGCGATAGGCCGTTGTTGTTACTAATGCAGAAGGATCATAAGCAATATTTGTTCCTCCAGGAATATCAACAAATGGATTTGTACCTGTTCTACTTTGCCACTGATAACTAATCGTTGCGCCAGCTAAATTTGGCGTAGGAACTTGATCGTTTGTAATGGCTGCAGGATCTGCCCCTAAACAAATGGTTTGAGAGCCTGTAATGCTGTTAACACCATCCAAACTATTGACTTGCAAGGTTAAAGAGGCACTACTTGTACATCCATCCGCGTTGGTCACCCGAACGGTAATAATGGTCGTGGTAACAATACTTAAACTTGCACCTAATGTATCTAAGGTATTTGTCCCTCCAGAACTGAAGACAGTTCCCCCTACAAAGAACTGATAGGTGAAACCAGCATTTGCTGGGCCAGCAGTAAAGACGGGGAAGTCCCCTTCACACATAATATCGCCTGATAAACCAGATGAAATGGTTGCTGCAGGTGGGTTGCTTACTGACATAATCAGTACGCTACTCTCTGCTGTACAACTGTTGGAATTGGTCACTGCAACTTTAATTTGATCGCCGTTAACCAAATCTGTTCTTGTAACTGCACTTGAAGCGCTAATAGGCCCCAAACTAATATTGTTACGGAAAAACTCATAAAGTGTACCCCCGGTAGCATTGAAAGAAACTTCTTCTCCTGCGCAAGCTGTATTGGTACCAATTAAACTTGGTGTTGGCGCTGGATTAACCGCAATAGAAATAATATTACTTACCTCGTCACAATCTATACCATTAAAGGTCGCTCTTGCCAATCGACGAAAATCTGTTGATACTGCTAAGGCAGTTGTTGGACTGTAATTTTGCGAGGTCTCTCCAGTAATATCAATAAAGGCATTGGTGCCCGTTCTACTTTGCCATTGATAAGCGACAACGCCAATATTCGAAGAAACTGCATTACCCGTCATTATTGCAGGTATATCATTTTCGCAAATAAATTGAGAAGAAGAAACCGTATTTGATGGGGTTAAATCAATCACCCGCATCGTAATGGTTTGATCGGAATAACAAGAAGAAACGGAAGCAGAATAGGCGCGTACTGTCACAGTAGCACCATCACTTAAAGCTGTTGTTGGTGTAAAGGTAGCAAGCGTTGAAGAGGCACCTTGCGTTAAACCATTCACCAAGAATTCATAAAAATTGGCTCCTGTTGTACCACTCGCATCAAAAACAATACTGTCTCCGTCGCACATGGTATCATTGGCAAAACCAGAAGTAAAACTAACCGTTGGTGCAGCATTGGCATCTACTGTAACTGTTACGATATTAGAGGCCGCAGAGGCAACATTAGAAGGACATGAAATCCCATTTATTTGCGCATAAGCCAAACGTCTAAAGGCTGTCGTAGTAGATAGCACTGAGGGAGAAAAAATTTGCCCTGTTATCCCTGGCATATCTGTAAAGGCATTTAAACCTGTTCTACTTTGCCATTGATAAATGATGGTAGCAGAGGCTAAATTTGCGGTCGGCGATTGATCGTTAAATAAAGTATTTGGTGTACCCCCTTGACAAATTGTTTGAACGCCTGTAATACTGTTGGTTCCACTCCAGGAATTTAGTGACATGGTCAAAGAAGCCGTATCAGAGCAGCCATTTGCATCGGTTACTCTTACCTCTATTAATGCATTATTGGGCAATGGAGTTCCCAAAGCAGAGGTGTCAAAAGTATTTGTACTTACACCCGTTGATTGCAGCGCACTATTCAAATAGAATTGATAAGTATACCCTACTACTAAGGGCCCTGCAGTGAAAACTGGGAAATCATCTTCACACATAATATCTCCAGTCAGACCAGAGGATATCGTCGCCACAGGAGGGTTGGTTACCGTCATTGTTATTGTACTACTATCGGCAGTACAACTATTGGTGTCTGTAACAACAACTTTAATCTGGTCGCCATTGCTCACTGTTGTCGTTACATTATTTGTCGCACTTCTAGGCGCAATCGATATATTGTTTCTAAAGAACTCATATAAGCCACCTCCAGTTGCTGAGAAAGTAACCGGCTCTCCTAAACAAGCAGTAGAAGATCCCGTCAAAGTGGCAATGGGTGCAGGATCTACTTGAATGGTAACAAAGTTACTGGTATTTTCACAAGTCACCCCATTGAACTCAGAACGAGCTACACGACGGAAATCGGTATCTTCCAATAAAACAGGAGGATCATATGTAGGTGAATTAGAGGAAGCTATTGCAGAAAAAGGATTCGTTCCTGTTCTACTTTGCCATTCGTAAGTTAGGTTCGCCCCTGCCAAAACGGTGGAGGGAACTTGTACCGAAGTCAACACAGCAGGGTCATCATTGGCACAAATATTTTGACCATTGCCAATGGTATTGGTTCCTGTCAAAGAATTAACCCGCATGGTGATCGTAAATGCATTAAAACAAGGCGATGCACTTGATGAAGTTGCATGAACTCGAACCGTTGAACCATCGGTCAACATTGAGGAGGTAACCAATAAGCTGGACGCTGTTGATGAAGGTCCCTGGCTAATATTATTGACGAAAAACTGAAAACTATCCGCTCCAGTAGTGCCTGTTGCATCAAAGGTCAAATCATCCCCTTCGCACATAACATCATTTGAAGCCCCGCTAACAAAGCTAATCACAGGTAAGGCAGAAGTGTTTACCGTTATGGTTACAGCATTAGATGCCGCACTTTCAATTGCTCCCGTTACAGGACACGTTTTAGACCCTAAAGTCACAAAAGCTAAACGTCTAAAGGCGGTAGTGGTAGATATTGCAGAAGGATCATAGTTTAATCCTGATGCCCCTGGAATGTCTGTAAAGCTTCCACCATATGTCCAACTTTGCCATTGATAACTAATCGTAGTATCGGTAGCCGAAGCAGAAGGAACAGCATCACTCGTTATTGCGGCAGGATCGTCACCTACACAAACAGTAGTAGCTGCACTACTAATGGTATTTGTACCATTTGTTGATAGCACCCTCATGGTTATACTTGCTTGGCTAGTACAGGTTGAGGCATTGGATATGATCACACTTACAACGCTCTTGTCCACCAATGTATAAGTGGAAAGTGAAGTATCAAAAGTATTGGTATTCACCCCTAAATTTTGGAAAATACCATCAATATAGAAGTCATAAGTAAAACTTGCGTTGGCTGGAGTAGCCGTAAAGACGGGATATTCTCCCTCGCAAATCGTATCTGCAGCAAAGCCAGAAATTATGCCTGCTGATGGTACAGTACTTATGTCTACTGTTGTAGCAGAAGACAACATTGAACAGCCCTGTGCATTGGTAACACGAACGCTTACTTCCTCTCCATCGTTAAGTGAAGTTGAAGAAATCGTATTCGAAGTACTAGATGCCGCCATACTGATGCCATTCAAGAAAAACTCATAACGGGTTCCTCCAGAAGCAGTGAAAACAATATTGTCACCCGAACAAGCCGGTGTTGTACCGCCATTTAAAATTGCCGTGGGTGCAGGGTCTGCAGTAACGCGAACCGATGCTGACTCTACAGCACAAGAAGAGCCACTAACTGTTGCAGTTACAACTCTTCTATAATCTGTTGTAACCGTAATTGTTGGCGGATTATAATCTTGGCCCGTTGCCCCCGTTATATCTACGAAATTATTTGTTCCTGTACGACTTTGCCATTGATAAGCAACCGTACCACCAAGATCAGAAGTAGCGGCAGAACCTGTTAATAAAGCTGGATTAGCGCCACTACAAATAGTTTGCGCGCCACCCAAGGTATTTGTTACAGTAATCGTATTAATTCGAATGGTTTCAGAGACAGAAGTACTACAACCTGCTCCACCCGTTCCAGAATAAGCAATCACCCCAATGGTATCTCCATTAGCCACAGTTCCTGCAGCATAAGTAAAGGAAGCTGTAGCAGTGGGCGTTCCTGCTAAAGGTACTCCATTTAAGGTATAAGCATAACTTTGAGCGGAAGGAGAAGATGCACTTAAAATGATATCATCTGTTGGACAGTGAACAAAATCTGAATTCCCTGTCAACATAGAAACAGTTGGCGCAGCACCTCCAGTTATCGTTATTTGAATAATATTTGATGTTGATGTACAGCTTACACTATTAAATGTTGACACTGCTAGACGGCGGTATTCTGTTGATGTACTTAAAACCGTTGGACTGTAAATCAGGTTATTGGCATTTAATATATCTGCGAAAGTTCCGCCCAATTGGCGACTCTGCCATTGATAGCTTAAAACAGCTCCGTCGCCTGCCCTAGAAGCAGTTGGCGTTGCTAAGTTGGTAAATGGATCTGGTAATTCACCTGCACAAACACTTTGTGCATTTCCAATCGAATTTGATCCTGTAATTTCGTTAATTCTTAAGACAAGATCATCGTCACTAAAACAGCCTCCACCTCCAGCGTCATAATACACTCTAACCGTGATCGTTGCATTGTCTGTTAAAACTGACGCTAAAATGGTTTTGGTAGGTGTGTCTTGAACGGCCCCATAAGGATTCCCATTAACATAAAAAAGATAACTCCCGCCAATAGAGGCAGAAGCATCTGCAATTATATCGCTTCCATCACAAATTGTCCTATTTGTAGCATTAATACTTAACGAAGCTGATGTGTTTGGATTTACTGTTATTGTTACTACATTAGAAGAGGCCGAAGCGACCGAAGTAGTACATTTAACAGCATTAAAGGTAGAATAACTTAAACGCCTGAAATAGGTTGTTGTACTTAAAGCACTTGGAGCGTAAGTCACATTGGTAGCCCCGCTAATATCGGCAAAAACACCTCCATTAATTCGGCTTTGCCATTGATGACTGATTGTTGCGCCCTCTAAAGCTCGATCGGCGGTAAAAACCTGGTTACTCAGTATAGTAGATGGCGTCTCCCCTGCACAAATAGGAGCTATACTCGTATCTAGTGTATTGACATTCGAGACAGAATTTAATCTTAAGTTGATGGTATCTTCGTCGTAACAATTGGTGATACTACTGGTCCGTGTCCTAACAGTAACAGAAACATTATCAGTTAAGACTGGACCGTAAGAAAAAGTCGCAATTGTAGAACTGGCCATGCTGGTGTTGTTAACCAAAAATTCATACCAGCCATTTACACCCCCACCTGAAGCTGTAAACAAAACATCACTACCTTCGCAGGCAGTGTCATTTGGTGCATCAGAAGACAATACGCCAGCTGGGATAGGATCTACGTTAAAGAAGATATTATTACTTGTCCTTCCACATCCATTGGTGAAAAATGCGATTACCTTAACTGCGTCATTATCTCCTAAAGAAGAAACATCAATGAAATTACTCGTTTGTCTAGGAGCAAGCAAGGCATTGTTACGATAGAATTCGTATTCATTTGCCACTGTCGAAGCAGTAATTCTAACATTGTCTCCAGGACATATATCAACCGTTAGTCCACTCCCATAATTCGTCGATAAAACCGGCTGGTTAGGATTAGATACAATATTGATCTCATAACTAACCGTGTTGTTTGTACTCACAGGATCGACTGAACCAGCAACCGCAACGGAGATTTCAATAGTTGTAGAGCCCGTTGAATTAAATTGTAAGGCAGCAGGCCAATCAAAATTAGCATAACCAGGAGCAGAAATGACCGTGGTTCCAGAAGCAGAATTAGACGAACTTGAATTATTGAAATAAGCGACAGTTGTTGTCCCAGAGGGTGCAAAGGTGTTAGGAGAAGTTATGGTTAAAGTAGCAATAAGACTATTTGAAGTAAGATCCACGTAATTTGCAAAACCTGAAGATTCATTGCTTACTTGAAATTCTAGTGTTGAGCCACTGTCAGAACAAAATTGAACGTTACTTCCTGTAGCGGGAACAATAATTTGACTTCTATCATTTAAACGGAGATCAGGACTTTGCCCCCACAAAGAAGTGGAAGACAAAGCAAAAATGAATAACACCAAGAGGTGTTTTAAAAATGATTTTAAATTATAATACAAACTAATGCTACTTATTCAATCTATTAACGTCTAAAATATATAAATATTGTAAATAAATTTTTATTTGTTTTCGACGTAATTAACAATGTTATTAAGAGAAATCCTGCGCTTTCATCCAGTCATCATTGTACATTTTACCGATGTATCTAGAGCCCGAATCATGCAGTAACACTACGACTACGTCATTTTTATTAAAATGGTTTTTTAACTGCAACAACCCTTTAACTGCTGCACCACAAGAATTTCCTGCAAAAATTCCTTCCTCTTTTGCAAGGCGTCTTGTATAGACAGCGGCATCTTTATCGGTCACTTTTTCAAAATGATCGATCAATGAAAAGTCAACATTTTTAGGAAGAATATCTTCCCCAATCCCCTCTGTGATATAAGGGTAAATTTCATTCTCATCGAATATACCGGTCTCGTGGTATTTTTTAAACACCGAACCATACGTGTCAATCCCCCAAATCTTAATTGCCGGATTTTTTTCTTTTAAAAATTTCGCAACGCCAGAAATCGTCCCTCCAGTTCCTACTCCCACAACAAAATGGGTGATTTTACCATCGGTTTGCTCCCAAATTTCAGGACCTGTTTGCTCATAATGTGCCTGAGCATTAGAGGGATTGTCATATTGATTGACATACCATGCGTTAGGCGTTTCTGCCCCAATTCTTTTTGAAGTAGAATAATAAGAGCGTGGATCGTCTGGAGCAACATTCGTTGGACAGACAATGACCTCAGCTCCTACAGCTCTAAGAACATCAAACTTCTCTTTGGACTGTTTATCGGTTGACACACAAATTAATTTGTATCCCTTGACAATGGCAGCGAGCGCTAATCCCATTCCAGTATTTCCAGAAGTTCCTTCAACGATGGTTCCCCCGGGCTTTAAACGGCCATCTGCTTCTGCATCTTCTATCATTTTTAACGCCATGCGATCTTTCACAGAATTACCTGGGTTAAAACTCTCTATTTTAGCTAAAACCAAGCCTTCTACCTCTTGAGTAATCTTATTTAGCTGCACCAGTGGAGTGTTCCCAATGGTCCCTAAAATGTTTTTTGCGTATTGCATATATCAAATTCACACAAAGTTACGATTTACAAACCAAAAAATATGAGTGTGAGAAGATAAAAACTAGCGAAAACGAACAACTTCAGTGGGGTCTATTCTCCCAACAATTAAAGATGGAATCCACAAAAGAGCTGTACAAACGCCTAGCACTAAAAAGTTAAGCCCAAGGAACAAAGGGATTGGCAAAGCAATCGGTACGGTAGAAACAAAATAAGTAGCAGGATCTAACTGAATCCAACCCCAATAAGACTGTCCAAATAAAAAAGCTAGGCCTAAAACATTCCCCCAAACCAACCCCCTTAAAATAATGTAAATGGCATTCCATAAAAAGACCTTTTGAATTTGACCGTTATTTGCCCCAAGAGATTTTAAAACCCCCACCATTCGCGAACGCTCTAAAATTAACACCAGCAATGCTGTCGTCATATTAAGGGTTCCCACAAGAATCATTACAATCAAGATAATTAAAACATTAAAGTCAAAAAGAGCGATCCAGTCAAAAATTCCCTGATATAATTGGTCAACCCTTTGGACATCAATATGCGGAGGTAATTCGTTGTAAATTTTTTCTGCAAAAGAAACCGCCACTGCTTCTGGTGTTAAAAAAACTTCCAGCCCACCCACTTGCTGCTTTGTCCAGCCGTTTAATTTTTGTATTTGTCGCAAATCGACAAAGGCTAAACTATTGTCAAAATCTGGAAAGCCTGTTTGGTAAATGGCGGTGAGCGTAAAATATCGCAGCCGCGGAATAGCCCCTTCTTTATCATTTTGGAAGTAAGCAGTTACCCGCTCCCCTAGCTTGAGGTTTAATTTTTGTGCCAAAGTCTGGGACAGTACAATTGCTTTTGAAATACTGGTATCAAAATGAGGGAAATTTCCTTCAATCAAATAAGGGCGTAATTTTTCCCACGGGAAGTTTTGATCTACCCCTTTGACTACACCCCCTTCGAATTCGTTTTTTGTTTTCAATAGAACCCCTTTAGCAATATAGGGATACAAATGCGCTACTTGTTGCGGGTCCATCCAACTTTCTTTCCGCAATTCTTGTGTCGCTATAGGCCGAATAGAAATACTTGAATTGTTGTTTTCAAAAGGCGCGATGCGAATATCGCCACTCAATGCGATGGTCTTGGCTTTAATTTCCCGTTGCAAACCCAAGCTTGTTCCTAATGCGATCAACATCATCACCATCCCTATGGCGATGGCAGCAATAGCAATTTTTATAATACGCCCCGAAACCGTACTTTCGCTTGAAGAAGATGCGCGCATGCGCTGGGCAATAAAAAATTCAAAATTCAAGGAATGCTTTCTTTAGATTACTTCAAAAATACATTTTTATTCGTTTTGGGCGCCTTGCTTTTGGCGGGGATTCCAGCCAAGGCACAAATCTCTCCAGGGGCCCAACAAACCCAAGACTATATCCCCTTGCTTAAACATAAAAAAATAGGTGTTGTAGCGCATGCCGCTAGTGAAATTTATCACGGAAACAAAGCAACGCATTTGATTGATTCGCTTTTTGCACACAACATCAGGATCAAAAAAATATTTGCCCCAGAACACGGCTTTCGCAGCAAAGAAGACAATGGCGCAATGATCAAAGATGAAATAGACTCCCTAACACAGATTCCGATTATTTCTTTGCACGGCAAAAACAAGAAACCACAGGCTGAACACTTGTTCGATCTCGATCTTATGGTCTTTGATTTGCAAGACGTCGGTGCGCGTTTTTACACCTATTTGTCAACCTTGCATTTGGTTATGGAGGCCTGCGCCGAAAACAATATCCCACTGCTTGTTTTAGATCGCCCTAACCCAAATGGTCATTATGTTGATGGCCCTGTGATGGAGGATGAATTTAAAAGCTATTTAGGGCTTCACAATATCCCTATTGTTCACGGTTTAACCCTGGGAGAATTTGCCCAAATGATCAATGCAGAAGGCTGGTTAAGCAAAGGTATTGTTTGTGATTTAACAGTGATTAAAATAAAGGGATACACCCACCAAAGCGCCTATGATTTACCGCTGCGCCCCTCCCCTAATTTACCCAATGCAAAAGCCATAAACCTCTACCCCAGTCTATGTCTTTTTGAGCGAACCGCAGTAAGCATCGGCCGCGGAACAGAACGTCAATTTCAATGCTATGGTCATCCTTCTTTTAAAGGGGATTTCAGCTTCACACCTCAACCCAATTTTGGCGCAAAATACCCCAAACTAGAACGGGAAAAATGCATCGGAAAAAACCTAGAAAAGCAACCAAAACTTAAGCGTCTTGAAATAAAATGGCTCATAGAAGCCTATGCACAATATCCCGATAAAGCCACCTTTTTCTTGCCGCGTTTTGCCTACCTAGCAGGAAACAAAAAACTGGAAGAACAAATCAAAAAGGGTTGGTCAGAAAAAGACATTCGCGCCAGCTGGGAACCACAACTTTCCCACTTCAAAACAATTCGAGAAAAATATCTGCTCTACCCAAATTAAGTCAGCTGTTCTTTCATTTTTTCAACGATGGAAAAAGCAGCGGGACATATTGCCACATTTTTCTGCGTGTGCTGTGCGATTTGATAAATTTTAGGGCGATCGGTATGCGGGAATTCTCGACAAGCTTTGGGCCTTACCTCATAAATTGAACAGGCATTGTCTTCGTCTAAAAAAGCACAGGGAACTTGTTGTAAAACCCAATCATTGTCTTCGTCTACACGCAAGTATTGCGCTTCAAATTGTGCGGGTTTTAAGCGTAAAAATTTCGCAATCCGCGTGATGTCTTTCCTTTCAAATAAAGGACCCGTGGTTTTACAACAATTGGCACAATCTAAACAATTCGTTTGCGCAAAAACTTCTTCGTGAATCGCTTGGGTAATCGCATCTAATTGCTTTGGGGGACGTTTTTTTAATCGCTGAAAAAAACTTTTCGTTTCCCTTGCCGTATCTTTGGCCCGTTGCGGTAATTGCTCTAATTGCTCGCGCATGTTACTTAACTTTTAACAAAACTACTTTATTTTGAACGATCTCTTTGGAAAAGCCTTGCTTGATTATCATCAATCCCCTGGGGAACAACAGCTTCTTACCTGGACTTCTTTGACAGAAGAAGACCCGGTCCCCCTCGCCTATTTCTTTAGAGATTATACGCAAATGCCCGCCATAGAACAAAAGGCTTTATCGCTCAGCCATGGAAAAGTGCTCGATATAGGCTGTGGAAGCGGGAGCCATAGCTTGTATTTACAGCATGAAAAAGGCTTAGCTGTTACCGCCCTCGACAGTTCTTTTGGCGCAGCCCAAATTGCCCAAGAAAGAGGCGTAAATCACGTCCTAAATCAATCTATTCTAGACTTTAACAAAGGGAAATTTGACACCCTGCTGTTAATGATGAATGGCCTGGGAGTGGCCAAAGATTTTCAAGGAGTACTGCCTTTATTACTTCACCTAAAAAGTTTGTTATCCCCAAAGGGACAAATCCTTTTAGATTCCTCAGACCTTATCTATCTTTTTGAAGAAGAAGAACAGGACGAATGGCGTAATGCCGAGACTTATTATGGGGAGTTGGATTTTGGCATCGGTTTTAAGGATGAAACCGAAGAATTTCCTTGGCTTTATATGGACTTTGCGCATCTTGAAAAAGCGGCAGAATTCGCCGGTTTACACTGTGAAAAAATACTGGATGGACCTAATTTCGATTACCTTGCTCGACTAACAATCGCTTAAGGAATATTGAGGTATTTATGGGTCTGTAAAGACACTTTCCACTGGGGATTTGCCAAGACGTAATCTACCATTACAGGCATCATTGCATCGCGTTTGCTCCACTCAGGTTGAAGGTACAAAACACAGTCTTTACCGACTCTTTTCGCTTGTTCTTCTGCGAAGCGAAAATCATCTTTATTATAAATAATCACCTTGAGTTCATCGGCGCGAGCCGCAGCTTCATCGGTAGGCAATTTGTTTTTCTTTGGCGATAAGCAAAACCAGTCCCAGTGCCCAGTAATGTCATAGGCACCAGAGGTTTCAATATGAATCTTCATCCCCTTTTGCTGTAAGGCGGTGGTTAAGGGCTGCATGTCCCACATCAAGGGCTCTCCCCCAGTAATAACAATCGTGTCAGAATATTTATGGGCTTCTGTTGCAATGGTATCTATTGAAGTGGGCGGGTGTTTTTCAGCATCCCAACTTTCTTTTACATCACACCAGTGACAGCCCACATCGCAGCCTCCAATACGAATAAAATAAGCTGCACTCCCCTTGTGATAGCCTTCCCCTTGGAGGGTATAAAAGGCCTCCATCAAAGGCAATACTTTCCCCGCATCTACTTGTTCTTGTGTCGTCTTATCCATTGGGCGCAAAGATAGTATATTATAGATGCCTTCTCCTAAAATTATGTACCTTTACATATGGCGTCACTAGCACCCTTTCATTTAGCAATCCCTGTAAGCGACTTAAACGATGCCATTCCATTTTATGAAACTGTTTTAGGCTGTACCCCTGGGCGTTCTAGCGAACACTGGGCTGACTATTCTTTTTTTGGACATCAGCTGGTTTTGCACGAGGACAAAAGCCACAAAGGTTATAAGCACTTCAATGAAGTAGATGGAAAAGCCGTGCCCGTACCGCACTTTGGCGTTGTTTTGGACTGGGAAGTATTCCAAAAATTTAGCCAACGCTTGATTGACCAAAATATTGAATTTCAAATCGCCCCCTACCTTCGTTTTGAAGGCCTTCCGGGAGAACAGCTAACGATGTTCTTTTATGACCCTTCCGGCAATGCGTTAGAATTCAAGAGTTTTAAACATATCGATCAATTGTTCGCCACCTAAATGCATGCAATCCGCACCTTCTTCAACGAGCTTTATGCTGCTGTATTTGCTCCCTCAGTTCAAAAAAAATTAGAAAACACTATCTTGCTCTTGGCAGGAATAGGCTTCATCATTCACCTTTCTTTGATCTTCTTAGAAGCACAAGGCATTACTTTATTTTCTTCGCTTTATCCCGAATTACTCAACGACCCTATCTCTGCCATATACACCCCTTTTTCCTTAATCTTGATTTATGAAATTTACTTGCTGTTGTTTTATTTACCGCGTTCTTTTACCTCTTGTGTTTCGAAACAATTTGAGATTATTTCGCTTATTGTAATTCGGAAAATCTTTAAAGATATTCCACAAATGAACTTAAGCGGAGCATGGTATTATGACGCACACAACTTAGAATTAGCGGTAGATTTACTGGGCTTTTTAATCTTATTTTTACTGATTTTTTTATTTAATTTAAGCAAGCAACGCTTGCCAAAGCGCCCGATTGAAGACCCTACTTTATTGCGCTTTATATCGTCAAAGAAAATTGTTAGTGTTATGCTTTTTGCAGTACTGAGTATTATGTCGATCGCTACTTTTGGACAATGGGTTTTAGATGTCGTTAACCAGCAAAAAGTCGCCCAGATCGATAG
>CBFHVC010000004.1:0-95791 GCA_965659515.1 Candidatus Arcticimaribacter sp.
TTCCCAAGCGAGCTGCTTGGGGATAATGGCGATAATTTTATCCAATTGTTCTGAGGTGAGGAGAGAAGCTACTGCTTCTGCGGTTTCTTTAACCAGCCCATTGACACTTACTTTGGTGTCTCCACTTCCTCTTTCGATATAGCGATAATAGACCATGCCATATAAATTGACCCATTTCCCGGGCGGCATATAGGCGCATTCATCCTCGGTACTTACGGCATAGGACAATAGTTTCCCTGCGACAATGGGAAGCTGGTCTCCGTTGACTAAATTGCTAGGATCTGCTAGCCCACAAGGCGTTGGATTGACCACTTCTATGGGATTAATTTCCGCTTGTCCCGTTTCTTCTTGTCTCGCTTGTTCTTGCTTTTGACAAGCTACATGAATCGCGATTGTAAGAAGAAGATATAGATGGTAAGCTCGTTTCACTTGGTTGTTATGATTAATTTAACAAAAGCTTTTTAAAGGCTAGATGTTTTTAGGGGGATTTTAAAAATAAAAACACGTCATAGACGCACGCTAGGGTGTGCTACAAGGTTTTGTTATTTCGTTTGCAATTCAGATGCTATCTCTATTCTATTCGTCAGTGTTCTATGCACAGGGCACTTATCAGCGATCTCCAATAACCTTTGTTTTTTTGAATCATCTAAATCTCCAATCAATGATATGTTTTTTTCAATGCGATCTACCTTTATCCCTTTTTCATTAATATTTTTGCTGTCTGTTATGTAAGTTTTGTCGTGTTTTAAATGGATAATTACTTCATCTAAATCCCATTCTTTACGATCTGCATATAATCGTAAAGTCATTGCTGTACAAGCTCCAAGCGATGAAAGCAATAAATTGTAAGGGGAAGGACCAAAATTTTCGCCTCCCACACTTTCGGGTTCATCAGCGATTATGGGGTGTCCTTTTGCCAAAATATCTGTCGTGAGACCTTTATTTCCTATTTTTACAACTACCTGCTCTGTTGTTTTAAGGTGTTCTTCTTCGTCTAATTCAATATACCTAAAAGCCCATTCTGCAATCAGGTTGCCTGCATAAACAGAATCTTCCTTTTTAGAAAGTAAGTGATCTGCTCCATCAAGTGAAATAAAGCTTTTAGGGTGTTTGGCTGCAGAATAGATTTCTGCTGCATTTTTTATTCCCACCACTTTGTCTTGTGGTGAATGCATGATTAAAATGGGTTTTTCTAAAGAAGAAAGTATTTTGTTCATGTTTTGCTTTGAAATATCCTCAATAAACTGGGCAGATATCGGAAAAAATCTTCCGCCAATCGCGACTCTTACTACATCATTTCTTTTTATTTCTTCAATTTTACTTTCAAACAAATGTTGAACATGTTGAGGGGAAGAGGGAGCACCAATGGTAGCGACAGACTTAATAGAAGGGATTTTTTGACTTGCAAATATAACGGCGGCACCTCCTAGAGAATGTCCAATCAACAATTCAGGTGCTTTAAGTTCTTTCCTCATATAATTTGCAACATCTTCTAGATCTTGAATATTTGAAGAGAAATTGGTATTGGAGAAATCTCCTCCGCTTTGTCCAAGTCCTGTAAAGTCAAACCGTAAAACACCAAATCCATGCGAGGTTAGCGCTCTAGAAATATTTTTAACCGCATGTAAATTTTTATTACAGGTAAAGCAGTGAGCGAAAATGGCATATGATTTTGGGAATTGATTTAAGGGTAATGCCAGTTCTCCAGAAAGTTGAATGCCTTTAGCGTTGACAAATTCTATTTTTTTGTTCTTCATTATTCCTTTTGTTTTGATAAGCGATTAACGTCAAATGCTTTCCTGTTTTTGTGGAAATTGAGATTTAAAAGCAGGTTAATTTATTTTATATGCTGTTTCTTTTAAGTAAAGACGTGCGAAACCGGTCAAAAGCAAAGTTAGCTTTGACAATGGTTTGATGGTTCTGTTCAGCGGAAAGCAGCCGTAGGTTTTTCATGATGGAGACAGATTTGGGATTTGTCTACCAGCAATTTAGCAAAAAATAAATAAATGCTTTGAAGCTTAAAATTCTGAGGTAAAATGAAACTTTACACTTGGATATTTTTGCTGGGTCATTTGCAAGGAGAAAGAAGAGTCTGCAAGAAAGACCAATTGCTCCTGTTTATCAATGGCCAAGAATTTCTGTTTAATGCGTTTAAAGTCTTTGAACTCGGCATTGTTTTCGTCCTCTGGTTCTACCCAGCAGGCTTTAAAAACGTTCAGGTTTTCATAAGAACACTTTGCCCCATATTCGTGTTCTAGGCGGTATTGAATCACGTCAAACTGCAGGGCGCCCACTGTTCCAATAATTTTCCGGTTGTTCATAGATAGGGTAAAGAGCTGTGCGACTCCTTCATCCATCAACTGGTCGATGCCTTTATTGAGTTGTTTCGCCTTCATGGGGTCGGCATTATTGATATAACGGAAATGCTCTGGAGAGAAACTAGGAATCCCTTTAAAGTTGATGTTTTCTCCGCTAGTGAGCGAATCGCCAATCTTGAAATTCCCCGTATCGTGCAAGCCTACAATATCCCCGGGGTAAGAAATTTCGACGATCTCTTTCCGCTCGGCAAAAAAGGCGTTAGGGCTAGAGAATTTGAGTTTTTTATTGTTGCGCACATGCAAGTAGGGCTTGTTGCGTTCAAAAGTTCCAGAGACAATTTTAATAAAGGCGAGGCGGTCGCGGTGGTTGGGGTCCATGTTGGCATGGATCTTAAAAACAAAGCCGCTAAAGGCTTTTTCGGTAGGATCAATTTCGCGTTCCTCTGCTTGTTTGTTCAGCGGGGCAGGGGCAATGTCAATAAAGCAGTTCAACAATTCTTGTACCCCAAAGTTGTTTAATGCAGAGCCAAAAAAAACGGGCTGCAATTCACTGTTGAGATACGCCTCTTGGTCAAAGCTAGGGTAGACCCCTTCAACCAATTCAAGTTCTTCGTTCAAGGTACTCAATGCTTTTTCGCCTATGGCTTGTGCCAGTGCAGGATCTTTTAAATCGTCATATTGCACTGCGGTGCCTTTGTGTTGCTTGTCTTCTTCAACAAAGAGTTGCACGTTCTTTTCCCAAATATTATAAATCCCTTGAAAGTCGTAACCCATTCCAATAGGAAAGGTTAGGGGAGTAACCCTTAAGCCTAGTTTTTGCTCCACTTCGTCCATCAAGTCAAAGGCATCTTTTCCTTCGCGGTCCAATTTATTGATAAAAACAATCATGGGGATGGAGCGCATGCGGCACACTTCAACAAGCTTCTCGGTTTGTTCTTCCACCCCTTTGGCGACGTCAATTACCACGATCACACTATCCACAGCGGTTAGGGTGCGAAAAGTATCTTCAGCAAAATCTTTGTGTCCGGGGGTATCCAGGATATTGATTTTTTTGTCTTTATAATAAAAGGCGAGGACAGAGGTAGCGACAGAGATCCCTCTTTGGCGTTCAATTTCCATAAAGTCACTGGTGGCGCCTTTCTTTATTTTATTCGATTTTACTGCCCCAGCTTCTTGAATGGCTCCTCCAAACAAGAGTAATTTTTCGGTCAAGGTGGTCTTCCCAGCATCTGGGTGAGAGATAATCCCGAAGGTGCGCCGTTTTGCGATTTCTTCTAGAAACATAGTCGAATAAAATTTGTCAAAAATACCATTATATCTTTGAAGGAGCCCTGCCTTAAAATAGGTTTTTGCTGTTTTTATCGGTACTTTTGAGGTGCATGAAAGAAGAAAAAGTAATCCTCGTTAATGAACGAGACGAGCCCATTGGTCTTATGCCAAAAATGGAAGCACACGAAAAAGCTGTGCTCCACCGGGCTTTCTCTGTTTTTGTTTTTAACCCACAAGGAGAATTGATGTTGCAACAACGTGCCCTGCATAAATACCATTCCCCTGGACTTTGGACCAACACCTGCTGCAGTCATCAACGCGATGGTGAAAGCAATCTTGCTGCCGGAAAACGCCGCTTGCAAGAAGAAATGGGGTTTGTGGTTTCCTTGGAAGAATTGTTTAGCTTTATCTATAAAGCTCCTTTCGACAATGGGTTAACAGAACACGAACTTGACCACGTAATGGTGGGCTATAGCGAGGAAGAGCCTAAGATCAATCCGGAAGAGGTAGCGGCTTGGAAATGGATGGGAATGAAGGAGATCGCAGCAGACATGCAACAACATCCTGAACATTATACCGCATGGTTTAAAATTATATTTGACCGTGTACATACCCATTTAAACAAAAGCCATGAAAAAAGTAAAAGTTAGCCGAAAAGCCCATTTTAATGCGGCCCACCGTTTGTACCGTAAAGATTGGACAGACGCACAAAACGAAGCCCACTTTGGGAAATGTTCTAATCCCCATTTCCACGGGCACAATTATGAGTTAATTGTGAGTGTAACAGGAGAAATTGACCCTGATACCGGTTATGTAATGGACATGAAAGTCTTAAAAGATTATATCAAGGCAGAGGTAGAAGATGCCTTTGACCACAAAAACCTTAATCTTGAAGTTCCAGAATTTGAAAATCTAATCCCTACAGCAGAGAATATTGTGGTGGTGATTCACCAAAAACTGGAAAAGATTTTGTCTGCCAACCAAACCCTAGAAGTGGTGTTATATGAAACCCCACGTAATTTTGTCACCTATTCAGCTTAAGAATTTATGAGTTTAAATATCGGGGACACAGTGCCCTATTTTGAATTAAAAGACCAAAAAGGAGAACTTTTCAAAAGCGATACCGTTATTGGTAAAACGCCTGCTGTGGTTTATTTTTATCCCAAAGATGAAACCCCAGGCTGTACTGCAGAAGCCTGTTCTTTTCGCGATAGTTATGAAGATTTTAAAGAATTAGGGGCAGAAGTTATCGGGATTAGTTCTGATAGTATTGGAAGCCATAAGCGTTTCGCACAGCGGCACCGTTTGCCTTTTATCCTTTTAGCCGATACCAAGAAAAAAGTCCAGCGCTTATTTAAATTGCCTAAAATTCTCTTTGGTTTATATACCAAACGCATCACTTTTGTGATCGATGCAACGGGAAAAGTGGTTTATGTACATGATAGTATATTGGCCACCTCGCATATCAAGAAAGCTTTAAAAGCGATCAAGAATAGTTCGGATAAAACAATAAATGTTTAATTTTAAAAAAAACAAACAGCATGTCCAGTAGAAAACACCTTAAAAAAGAAATCAACGATACCTTAGGCGCTCTAATTGAAGAGGTTTATGTGAAAGAACTTTCCTCTCCAGAACTTGACCTTAAAAAGAGCGAGAAAATTATCGATGAAGCCATTGCTTTGTTTGACGCTTTGATTCAGCAAATGCACGACGATGCAGCAGCATCTGGCAAAAAGCATTACAGTGAAATTCGACTGGCTTTACACGAAAAAGCGACTGCCTTATCAGCAAAAATCGCGCAGCTTTAGGCTAGCGCGCTAGCGTGTCTATTTGCTGTTTAAAGGCTTCCCCATATTTAGACGCCTTAACCGTTGGACTTAATTTGTTGTACAAACTATCCAAGAAAGTAGGGATGGCTACACCAACTTCATAAGCCCCGATATATGCAGCCACTTCATTGTCTGCATTATTCATGGCAAAGTTTAGCGCGAATAAATATTTGCGCTTCAACAAATTATTGTTTGCTTTTTCTAGTTCAGCAGCGCGTTCTTCTGCCGTTTTGTTATCTTCTGCACGAATGAAAGCTTCATAGTTCTCAAGATTTTTCTTGTTGAACTTGCGCATAATTGATTCGTATTCTTCCCAAAGGATTTGATTTTTTGAACCTTCTACTTTAGCACTGCTTGAGAAAGTGCGTAATAGGGTATTGATTTTAATTTCGCCGGCTTCGCCAAAAAAGAGAATCTTATCGGTTAAACTATCGCCGTCGTCTTTCGCCAAAGAAAGAAAGTAGAATTCTGGACTTTGAATATTGTCTCCCATTTGAAAGTGATCGTCTCCTTTAATTTCAACTGAATCGACAGAGACTAAGACAGTGTCTTCCATTTTTTGGAGGTACAACATTCCTTTTCTCAAACCATCAATTTTTCCATTGACCATCATGTTCTTTTTAACTGGGGACGAACAGAAAGTTGCGGTAAGCACTAAGGCAAGGACGACTAATTTTTTCATGCGAATATCTTATATATTTAACCAGTAGGTTAGCTTAAAGGTTAAGCTTCTTACTTTGGGTACAAAAGTAGTTGTTGCAAAGTAATTATCATTATAAACAATATAAAAATCTGATAAGGGAGCAAAGCGCCATTGTAGCCTGGAATTAATCCCGAGATTTTCAGCTTGTGAGCTGTATTGAATAAAGGTGTTCCAGAAAACACTTTTGCTAAAAGTGAAGTCAAATTTAGGCCCTACCAGCCAAAGTTCCCCGGAGCTATAAGGGGCTGGGAAGTCAATTTTATCGTAATTAAGTTTGATGCTTCCGCTAAATCGCGGTTGTAATCGAATGGCTATTTCACTTTCTAAAGAGAATTTTGTGCCGTTGTAAAAACCGCCATAGTTTACTTCAGCGTTGTAATTTATTTTTTTGCTGAAGTTCGATCGGTAGGACAGTTCAATGTCATTGTAATAATAACCTGTATCTGCAGGAAGTCCCACCGTTTCGTCACCCCCTAAAGGATTAAAATCGCTGGTTAAATAGGTGTATCGATGCGCCACTTGAAATCGAAATTGCGCCTGATTTGTAAAACGCAATTCTCCGCGGGTTCTTACGCTTCTGTCGGTAACCAAGTTGTTTGTTTTTGGTTTGTCTACATAAAAGAAGGTTTGACTCAATTCAAACGAACGGATTTTTTTAGTGTCAATCCAAAAGCGGTGCCCATATCGCAAGAAATGTTTTTGGATCCCCGTTCTTCTTAAAAAGCCCAGATCAGAAGCATAATTTTCTCCTATGCGGTTTCCACCATAGGAAACACTGTGCTTTCTGGCGTTATAGTTTAATCGAAATCCTGCCGAGTAGGATTCTTTTTCTTTTGATTCTAAAAGTGCTTGATGCACAAAACTTCTCCCTGTCCATTTATTGTCTTTAGAGGCAAGGGTATAGTCAAGCCCAACCACCCGGTTAAAATCGTCTTGGTTTGTTTCAAATTCAGCATCGCCGGTTTGCTGCCTGTTGACAAAAATAAAGCCCAAATAAGAGCGACTAAACATTTTTTGCTGCAGGGAAAATACGGTATTGTTGTTGGCCGCAATTCCATTGGCAGCATCTTCTGCGGTTTGCATGTTTAAAAAGCCAAGGCGCAGGTTGTCGTTTAATTTTCCGCTTAAGCGTGCCCCTGCAATAATTTTATTTTCAATGGTGTTGTCCTCTTTGTCTTTGGCAACCCCTATGCGACGTGAAAAGAAAGGTTGGGTTTCAAACCGATCTCCATAATTGTCAAATAAATCGCTGTTTTGGATAAAGAATTGTCTTTTTTCTGGGAGACGAACTTCAAAACGGGTCAAGTTTATGATTTGATCATCAACTTCAACCTGAGAGAAATCTGGATTAAGGGTAAGGTCTAGAATCATCCCACTGCCAATGCTTATTTTGGCGTCTCCTCCCGCTGCTAAAGAAGACGCAGAAGTGTTTTCTTCAAAATCTTTGGCGACAATTCCGCTGGTATATGGAATCAAAGCGACAGGCACTTTTGCCTTGGGCAAGGTTTTTTCAAATTTCAAGGTATTCATATAGGCCAGCCCAGCAATGATCTGATTCCGCGGAATATTGGCCCAACTAGAAGTGATGTTATTGGCAATTTCCGAACGGTAAACATTCACCCGCCATTGTTTTGAATCTTCGCCATAGCGCAGGCTGGAGAGGGGAATTTTCATTTCTGTAATATAGCCTTTGGCTGTTTTTTCAACTGCGACTTGCCATTTTACGTCCCAAGAATTATTAAAATCCCTAGGGAAATTGTTTCCTCCATTTGAAATGAGGGCTTCGCGTTGTACCCCTTCTGGGTTTGTTCCAAAGAGAAAAGCATTGGTTCCATCGTTAAATGTATCTAATACTAGGGTAACAGAATCACTGTTTCTGGAGCTGAAATCCCTTCTTAGCGTGGGGGTGATGAAATTGTCGTCTTCTGTATCAGCTTCAATTAAGACGTAAAGATTTTCGTCATTATAACGGAATTTAACCCGGGTTTGTTGTTGGGCCAAAAGTGTGTCAGAAGGGAAGTATTCCCAGAAAGGACTAGAGGGGGTGTCGCGATTCCATTCTGCTTCTATCTTTCCATCGATTTGAATGTTCGCTTGTGTAAATAAGGCGGTGCTTTCTTGTCCATAGGCGAATAGCCCTATAGCGGCAAGAAAAAGGGAGAGTAATTTATTAATAATAGCAATTTTTAAAAACACACAAATTTAGACAACCTTTTTATATTTCTACAAAAAGAAGGGAAAAATGAGATTTTTTTATTTAATAGCGCTATTTTTTCTCCAATATAAGAAAACCTTTTTTGGGTTTTTAGCAAAAAAAACCCCACTTTAAAGTGGGGTTTCTATGGATATGTAATTAGCAATATTAGTTTGCTTTACTAAAGGTATACGTTTCTGTGAAAGTTTCTCCATCGAAAGTTTCCGTTAAAGAAACCACAAAGCGAGTGTCTGTAAGTTCATCAATCGTTAATACATCTTCTCCGTCGATAAGGATTTCCGTCTGATCAGCATTGTTAAACTCCCAAGAATCAACATAGGCTTCAACTGTTTCGCCGCTACTATCAGCAACAGTAAAGATATAACTACCATAAGCAGAGAAAGAAACTTCTATAGAAGAAGGTGTTTCACAATCTTCATAAGCTTCACCAGTTTCTTCGTCTATACAGTAATAACTAAATAGATCTGAAAGGCTGTCACCATAAGAGTTGGAATATCCAGAAGCATTCCATGTAGTTACAAGCTTGGCAAAGTTAGAGTCTTCTGTAGCATTTTCAGCACCACTAACTGGGCTGTCTTTTGAAGCGGTATAATCTCCAGAAAGAGACGCTCCACAAGGCCAATCTTCATAGTCATCAGGAATATTAAATACAACGTCAAAACTTGCGTTTAGTTCATTACCACTTTCAGTAACAACGATATCTGTTAGCGTTGCTATTTTGTAATTTGTTCCATCAATACTTTCATAAAGATCAACAGATACAACATTCCCATCGCTTCCTTCCGTTAGCTCATAGGTACCATAAGCAATGGCATAATCATCCTCTCCAGCTACTTCAATAGCAATGGCGAAGCGTTCATCTGTAAATTCAATTCCTACGAAAGTACAGTTAAGTCCTTTTGCATAACTAAATTTAGAGGAAGACCCCCCAACAGACCATTTTCCGTTAATGGTTTTTTTGGCCTCTTCTGGTGTTTGTTCTGCAACAGTACCAGTGGCTTGTAATTCAAAAGCATCTGCAGCGCTATCATCGTCAGATGAACAACCCACTAAAGTAAGGGCGTTTAGCAATAATAAAGTGTAAATTTTTTTCATTTATATATATAGTTAAAAACTGGCGAAAAAGTACTGATTTTTAATCAAATAAAATAAGCCTATGCTAAACAAAATTGGGTTATTCCGTTAGTTTTCTAAAAGTTAAATTTATTCTAGGTGAAACAGTAAGACGTGTTTTAGGGATTTGATGTAGCCAATGGTGTTGCATTTTTCCGCCCATAATCAATAAGCTGCCGTGTTGCAGTTTTATTTTTAGGCGCTGTTCCTTCAAGGTTTTGTGTTTTAAATGAAAAAAGCGCTCCTCTCCCAAGCTTATTGAGGCAATTACAGGATTTTGGCCAAGTTCTTTTTCATTGTCAGCATGCCAGCCATTGCTATCTCTTCCATCTCTGTATAGGTTTAACAATACAGCATTAAATTCAGTATCATCGAATGATCTTATTTTCTTGATTAGGTCTAACAAGGCATCTGTCATCGGGTGCGGTTGCATGATGATGTTAGAATAGGAATAAGGCGATGGGTCTATACCGTATAAAGCGGTAAGTCGCGGTTGATCATAGGTCTTTCCAAAGACCGTAATTTTGTCAGCTTGCCAAGGGGTGTCATGGGAAAGTGTTTGGAATAAAGAATCTGCCTGTTCTTGAGATAAAAAAGCAGGGAAATATTGCAGCGTCCCATCGGGTAAATCTGGCGTAAATGAATTTTCTTTTTCTGTAAAGAGGGTAATCATGCTTTTTAGGGCAAGATAAGAAAAGGAAAAAAAGCAAAGTAAATTCTGCGCTACAAGAATCTACTAAACAGCGAAAGAATTAAAGTAATGATGTAAATAAGTAATTCGATCATAATATTGATTTTGGGTTCGAACAAATATACAAAATTTTTAAAAGGTGAAACAAAACTGGGGGATAGAATCCCCCAGTTGCCTTATTTGATTAAATCAACACTGCGTTGAATGAAGTGGGTTAGTTCTTCTCCCTTCAGTAAATGCTGGGATAAACGGGCCAAATCTAAGGTTTGTTGAATAAGTCTTGTTCGCTTTTTCTCCGTCTTCGTATGGAGAATTTGTTCAACTAATGGATGGTTGATGTTAACCACTAGATTGTACATCTCGGGCATTTGGCCAAACATGGCATTTCCACCCGCTTGTTGCATTTCCTTCATACGGCGCATGAATTCAGGTTGTGTCAGTACAAAGGGAAGTTGGGTGCTACTTAAGGCTTCCAATTGGATGCTGTATTTTTCCTTTGGAATGACCTCTTCGATCAGCGGTTGTAACTTTTCTTTCTCTTCCTCAGATAATTTAGAAACAGTCGCCTCATCTTTTTTAATGAGATTTTCAATGGCATCTCCGTCCACCCTTGCAAAACTTAGGTTTTCGTTTGAAGTTTCTAATTTTTGAATCAAATGTGAAATAATGGGAGAATCCAATAAGACCACTTGGTAGCCTTTTTCTTTGGCTGCTTCTATATAAGCGTGTTGCTCGTCTAGATTAGAGGTATAAAGGATAACCTGTTTCCCGTCTTTATCTGTTTGTGAATCTTTGGTTGCTTCTTTAAGTTCTTCAAGTGTATAGTAAGCACCACCAACTGTAGGGTAAAGCGCAAATTTCTCGGCCTTTTCAAAGAATTTATCTTCTGAGAGCATTCCATATTCAATTACAACTTTAATGTCGTTCCATTTTTGTTCAAATGCTTCGCGGTCTTTTTTAAAGAGACTACTCAATTTATCTGCGACCTTTCTGGTGATATAGTTGCTGATTTTCTTCACGGCTCCGTCTGCTTGTAAATAGCTTCTAGATACATTCAATGGAATATCTGGAGAGTCAATTACCCCGCGCAATAGGGTAAGGAATTCTGGAACAATACCCTCTACATTATCAGTAACAAAAACCTGGTTTTGATAGAGTTGTATTTTGTCTTTTTGAAGGTTGAGATCGTTATTCAATTTAGGGAAGTAGAGAATTCCTGTCAAGTTGAAAGGGTAATCTACATTAAGGTGAATATTGAATAAGGGCTCTTCAAATTGCATCGGATACAATTCTCGGTAAAACCCACTATAGTCTTCCTCTTTTAATTCACTAGGTTGTTTTGTCCAAGCGGGGGAAGGGTTGTTGATAATGTTGTCAACGGTAATGGTTTCTGGCTTTGCATCTTCAGCCGCATCTTCTGGTAAAGGAAGGGTTTCTTCTTTAGTGCCAAACTTGATTGGGATGGGCATAAATTTATTGTACTTCTCCAATAAGGCTTTGATGCGTGCTTCTTCTAAAAACTCTTTCGAGTCCTCATCAATATGAAGAATAATTTCTGAGCCGCGTTCGGTTTTGTCATGCGCTTCTAGGGTATATTCCGGTGATCCGTCACAACTCCAATGCGCTGCTGGTTCATCTTTAAACGATTTGGTAATGATTTCTACTTTTTCGGCAACCATAAATGCAGAGTAAAAACCAAGACCAAAGTGACCAATAATCCCACTGTCGGCTGCACTGTCTTTGTATTGTTCTAAAAATTCTTCCGCTCCAGAAAAAGCCACTTGGTTGATGTATTTTTCTACCTCTTCGGCACTCATCCCGATACCTTGGTCGATGATATGAAGCGTTTTGTTGTCGGCATCGATTTTAATTTCGATTTGTGGTTCTCCTATATCGCCTTTGGCTTCGCCTAAGTTACTTAGGTGTTTTAGCTTCAGACTGGCATCGGTTGCATTAGAGATTAATTCACGAAGGAATATTTCGTGGTCGCTATACAAGAATTTTTTAATGAGGGGAAAGATGTTTTCTACTGAAACATTGATTTTACCTGATGACATAATTTATTTTTTTTTTTCATCTATAGCAAAAAAACATCCAAACTGAATTTGCTGACAAATTGACATTTATTTTAACATTAATAATGTTTAATAGATTGTAAAAAAGAATAAACATTTATTATCTTTGAGCACACTAAATAGATGATGACGATGGCCGCAAAGAAAGAAGAAAAATCCCCCGACATTTTAGCCCTTTACATGGAGCATGCTTTGGAGCATGAACATTTCCCTAGCTCGGTTTATAAATTTTGTAAAACACACAATATTGAAGAGGCCGTATTTTATCAGCACTATGCCTCGCTAGATACTGTTAAGCACAGTGTTTGGGGAGCTTTTTTTGATAATGTTCACGCCTTGTTAGAGCAGAACGAAGCATTTTCTAGTATGACTAGAAAAGATCGTTTGTTGAGTTTTTACTATACTTTTTTTGAAGTTCTTTTGTTGAACCGAAGCTATGTGTTAATGGCGCTAAACCAAGGCGATCAACCCATGAAAAATATTGGTCAATTAAAAGAGCTGCGAAAATCCGTTAAACGCTTTGCCGAAACCTTGATTGAGGAAGGCAACGAAGAAAAATCGCGTTTTACGACAAATCCAGTAGAATTATTTTCAGAAGCTACTTGGGCGCAACTACTTTTATTAATGAAATTTTGGATGAGCGATACCTCCAAAGGTTTTGAAAAAACAGATGCCTTGATTGAGAAATCAGTTAACGTAGTATTTGACGTTTTTGACAATACCCGCTTGGATACGATTTTGGACTTGGGAAAATTTTTGTGGAAAGAAGCAACAGGAAAAGCATAATTGAAAACACTAGATCATATCCCCACGGGGAAAATTCAACGCGCAAGTAAACTAGTCACCACTGGAGTTAAACTAGGGGGGAACTACATTAAATACATCGGCGATAAAATTGTCGATCCAGAAAACGCGCGAGAAAAACTAGACGAAGAAAACGCTAAAGACATTTACGACGGGCTGAAAAGTCTAAAGGGGAGTGCCCTAAAAGTCGCACAAATGTTGAGTATGGAAAAGAATCTATTGCCTTCTGCTTATGTAGAACGTTTTAGTTTAGCCCAATTTTCTGTACCGCCCTTATCTGGGCCATTAGTGCGCAAGACGTTTAAAAAATACTTTGGGAAATATCCAGAAGAATTATTCGATACGTTTGCCACCCAATCAGTTAATGCTGCTAGCATAGGTCAAGTCCATCTAGCAACAAAAAACGGGAGAAAACTTGCTGTGAAAATCCAATACCCCGGCGTGGCAAACAGTATCGGATCTGATCTTGCCTTAGTTAAACCAGTTGCAACGCGTATGTTTAACCTGAAAGGGCAAGACACCGAAAAATTCTTTCAAGAAATTGAAGGAAAACTATTGGAAGAGACAGACTATAATTTAGAACTCGAACAAAGCCTCGCTATAAAAGAACAGTGTAAGGATATCCCTAACCTACTTTTTCCTGCCTATTATGCCGATTTGTCTTGCGAAAAAATCTTGACAATGGATTGGATGGATGGTATTCACTTGTCTGAATATGCGAAAGACAATTACGATCAAGAAAAAAACAACCGCATAGGGCAAACCCTCTGGGACTTTTATATGTATCAAATGCACGTTATAAAAAGCGTACATGCTGATCCGCACCCTGGAAATTTTTTAATTACAGCAGCAGGAGAACTCGTGGCGATAGACTTTGGTTGTATCAAAGAGATCCCAGAAGAATTCTATACGCCTTATTTTGAGTTAGCCAACGAAGCTTCGATCAATGATCTTGATTTTTTCACCCAAAAAATCACTGAATTGGAAATACTGCGAACAGACGATTCGCCTGAAGCAAAAGCCTATATCGTTGCTCTATTTCACGATATGTTGAGTGTCTTTACCCACCCTTTTCACAAAATAACGTATGATTTTGCAGACGAAGCTTTTTGGCAGCGAATTGCAGGTATGAGCGACCGTCTTGCTAATGATGAGTACCTGAGAAAACTAAATGGAAATAGAGGATCGCGCCACTTCTTGTATATCAACCGAACCTTTTTTGGTTTGTATAATTTAATGCATGACCTCAAAGCAGAAATAGTAGTAGATAACTACAAGCGTTATATTTCATAATCTTTCCTTACTTTAGCTCTTTATGATTATTTAAATCCAGCTTAATGTACAATTCGAAAATTATAGGTTTAGGAAAATACCTCCCAGATAATATTGTTACCAACGACGATTTAGCCCAGCGCATGGAAACTTCTGATGAATGGATCACAGAAAGAACCGGGATCAAAGAACGTCGTCACATTATTAAAGGGAGTGAAGATACCCCGGCAACAATGGGGCATAAAGCAGCTTTAGTTGCCCTGGAACGCGCCAATAGAAAACCAGAAGATATCGATCTTATCCTTTTTGCAACATTAAGTCCAGATTATTATTTCCCTGGATCTGGGGTATTGGTACAAAAGCTTTTGGGTATACCCGCCTGCCCTGCAATGGATATTCGAATGCAGTGTTCCGGTTTTATTTATGCATTGTCTACCGCAGATCAATTCATCAAAACAGGAATGTATAAAAATGTTTTGGTAATCGGGGCAGAAAATCACTCAGGTGGCCTTGACTTTACCACCCGTGGAAGAGGGGTTTCCGTTATTTTTGGGGATGGCGCCGGCGCAGCTGTTTTAACCCGTGAAGAGAATAGCGATAAAGGGATTCTTTCTACCCATTTATATTCAGAAGGAGAACACGCAGAAGAACTTTCTTTAATTGGGCCAAGTACCCAGCGATGGGTACCTGAAATTATGGAAGCAAACGACCCAGAAGATGTCAGTTATTATCCTTATATGAACGGTCAAATGGTCTTTAAGCACGCCGTTGTTCGTTTCTCTGAAGTAATCAATGAAGGGCTTCAAAAAAATAATTGGACAGCAGCAGATATTGATATGCTTGTACCGCACCAAGCCAATTTGCGTATTTCGCAATTTATCCAAAAGAAGTTTAGATTAAGTGACGACCAAGTGTATAACAATATTATGCGCTATGGTAATACTACTGCAGCTTCTATTCCAATCGCTTTGACAGAAGCCTGGGAAGAAGGGAAAATAAAAGAAGGAGATAAGGTTGTCTTGGCCGCTTTTGGAAGTGGATTTACTTGGGGAAGCGCAATCATCAACTGGTAAATGAAAACCTTGGTAATTGGGGCTTCAACCAAGCCAGAACGCTATGCTTATCAAGCCATCGAACGCTTAAAGGCAAAACAGCATGAAGTTATTGCCCTTGGGATTAAAGCTGGACAAGTGCATGGTGAAACCATCCACACCCAGCAACAAGCTTGGCCGGCGATTGACACCGTAAGCTTGTACATTGGTCCAGCGCATCAAACGAATTATATCGATTACATCATGGATTTGCATCCCAGAAGAGTCCTGTTTAATCCTGGAACGGAAAACCCCGACTTTGAAGCTCAATTAATAAACGCGGGTATTTTAGCAGAACGCGCATGTACTTTGGTGCTACTTGCGACGAATCAGTACTAAGCCAATAAAAGTAAAGAGTCCATTGAGCGGCAATAACTCATAGCCAATTTGATACCCGCCAAGGCTTGCAGCACCGATACTCCCCAAAAGACTGGTTAATAGTACGGCACTAAAGACCACTGGCCAAACCCATTTATCTTTAATTTGATAGGAAGTAAAAATCCCAAAAGAAAACAGTCCCAAGAGCGGCCCGTAGGTATAGCCTGCAACGGTGAGTAAACCGTCAATGACATTTTTATCTAAAATATATTTAAAGGCAATAACCACAACTATCAGTAAAACACTCATTCCTATGTGAACTTGCTTTCGGATTTTTTTTTGCTGACTCACCTCTTTTTTTTCAAGCCGTAAAAAATCAACACAAAAAGAAGTTGTTAAAGAGGTTAAAGCACTATCTGCACTGCTATAAGCGGCGGCAATTAGGCCCAATATAAAGGTAACAGCAACCCCTATGCCTAAATTGCCATTCAAGGCGATTTCTGGAAAAAGTAAATCAGATTTAGCTTGCCCATCCATTAGTGGAATACCTATGCCTTCTTTTTTGGCATAAATAAACAACAAGGCACCTAAAAGCATGAATAAGGCGGTGACAATTACCAAGACAATGCTAAAAACCACCATGTTTTTTTGGGCATCTGCAAGGGTTTTACAGCTCAAGTTTTTTTGCATCATATCTTGGTCTAGACCCGTCATGCAAATGGTAATAAAGGCTCCGCCAATAAACGACTTTAGAAAATGATTTCTCTTCAAAAAAGAATCGGTTACAAAAACATCGTTGTATTGACCAAATTCGGCCGATTGGATAAAGTCAAAGAATGACCATCCCAAGGCTTGATTGATATACATGATAGACAAGAAAACGGCTAGAATCATCAAAGCGGTTTGAAGGGTGTCTGTCCATACAATGGTTTTAATCCCTCCTTTTTGCGTGTAAACCCATATTAAAAGAATCGAGAGAATTACAGTAGCTTCAAATGGAACATTCCACGCATCAAATATAAATTGCTGCATTACAATGGCCACCAAAAATAAACGAAAAGCAGCGCCCAATACCCGAGAGATAAAAAAGAAAAGCGCTCCGGCTTGATGGCTGTTTTGACCAAAACGCCTGTTTAAATATTCATAAATTGAAGTGACATTATTGCGGTAATAAACGGGCAATAAAACATAGGCCACAATAAAATAACCAAAACCATAGCCCAGCACAACTTGAAGATAACTAAACTGAGAAGCCTCAATCCATCCAGGAACAGAAATAAAAGTTACCCCAGAGAGGGAGGCCCCTACCATTCCAAAGGCGACAACATACCAAGGTGAATTGCGGTTGGCAGTAAAGAAATCAGCATTGGAGTCTTCTTTTCCAGTGACATAAGAAATGCCAATAAGGATAGCAAAGTAGCCAAGAATCAGGGCGAGAATAAAAGGAGGTGTAATCATATATTTGCTAAAGTTAGGAAAGAAAAACCAAACGAGAATTTTGTAACTTTACCACATGGATTTTTCCTCTAAATTATTAGCACAAGCCGTCGATGAAATGGCGCAATTACCCGGGATAGGAAAAAGAACTGCCCTTCGGATGGTTTTACACTTATTAAAACAACCCAAAGCGCAAACCATTGCAATGGCAAATGCCCTTGAGGCATTTAGAACGCAAGTGATTTATTGCGTGCAATGCCACAATTTATCTGATGTTACCATTTGCGAAATCTGTGCTAGCACAAAAAGAGATGACGCACAGCTATGTGTGGTGGAAGACATCAGAGATGTAATGGCCATCGAAAACACAGGGCAATACCAAGGAAAATACCATGTCCTCAACGGAATTATTTCTCCCATAGACGGGATTGGCCCCCAAGATTTAACGATCAACTCCTTGATTGAAAAAGTAAAATCAGGTGGGATTAAAGAAGTCATTTTTGCGCTTTCAGCAACCATGGAAGGCGACACCACCATTTTTTACATCAACAAACAACTGCAAGATTACGCCATAACGGTGTCTACTATCGCAAGGGGAATCCCAGTGGGAGATGAACTAGAATACACCGATGAGGTCACCCTGGGACGCAGTATTTTGAAACGGGTTCCTTATGCAGACTCCCTCTAATAAGACGGCGGTTTCTCTTATAAATTCAATACCTTTGTAACACCCAAATAAAAAAAACAGCAGATGGGAAAATTCATGTTAAAACTCCCCTCAATGGGAGAAAGTGTAACAGAAGCTACTTTAACAAGTTGGTTAAAAGAGGTAGGCGATACCATTGAAATTGATGACTCAGTAGTTGAAGTTTCTACCGATAAGGTGGACTCTGATGTCCCCTCTGATGTTAAAGGAATCTTGCTTGAAAAAAGATTTGAATTAAATCAGGTGATTCAAGTTGGCGATGTTATCGCTGTGATTGAAACAGATCAAGTCATTGAGGCACAAAATTCCGTTCCAGAAATTTCGGTTGAACAGGCCCCCGAAGTAGCAGAAACACCGGAGGTACTCCCGCAAGAAATTATTGAAGTAGTAGAAGCTCCTGTTCAGCAGGCAGCCGAAACAATAGCGCCAGCAGAAAACACAGCTAGCGATACAATTCGTTTTTATTCTCCTTTGGTAAAGAACATAGCCAAAACGGAAGGAATTTCCTCAGTAGAATTAGACCGTATTCCAGGGACTGGAGAAAACAATCGTTTGACCAAAAAAGATCTTTTGGACTATCTTGACAAAAAAACAGCAGCGCCTCAACCTACTGCTGTGCCAGCACAAAAAGAAGTGGTTATTGCTCCTGCAGCAACCCAAAAAGAATCCAGTCCCTTAAAGACTGGAGACGATCAAGTGATCGAGATGAGCCGTATGGCCAAATTGATTTCAAAGCATATGACAGAAAGCAAAAATACTTCTGTGCATGTGCAATCTTTTATTGAGGCAGATGTTACTTCCCTTTGGGAATGGAGAGAAAAAACAAAAGATCAATTTCAGGCAAAAGAGAGCGAAAAACTCACTTTCACCCCTATATTTATTTCAGCGATTATTCATGCCTTAAAAGAATTTCCACTGTTAAATAGTTCTGTTCAAGGAGATCATATTATTCAAAAAAGAGACATTAACATTGGGATGGCTACCGCTTTAGGCGACGGAAATTTAATTGTACCAGTGATTAAAAATGCAGACCATCTCAACCTTGTTGGATTAGCAAAAGCAGTGAATGATTTGTCTAATCGCTCACGACTAAATCAATTATTACCCGATGAGGTGCAAGGCGGAACTTACACCGTAACCAATATTGGGAACTTTGGGTCAATCACAGGGACGCCCATTATTAATCAACCACAAGTAGGTATTTTAGCCCTTGGGGTCATTCGAAAAATGCCGGCTGTTATTGAAACCCCTAACGGTGACTTTGTGGGAATAAGAAGAAAAATGATTATTTCGCATAGTTACGATCACCGTATTATCAATGGTGCAATGGGGGGTAAATTTGCGAAAGCAGTAGCCGATTATTTGGAAAACTGGGATACTACAATAACTTTTTAAATCAAAACAATGGGACTTGAATTACATCGACCACTTTGCTTTTTTGACCTTGAAACAACGGGGATCAATGTGGTCTCTGACCGCATTGTTGAAATCGCCATTTTAAAATTATTACCCAACGGAAACAAAGAAGGGAAAACCTGGCTTGTTAATCCAGGGATGCCCATTCCTAAAGGCGCCTCTGATGTTCACGGGATTACAGACGATAAAGTAGCAGATGCTCCGCTGTTTCAACAACTTGCGGGTGAAATTTACAATTACATAAAAGATTGTGATCTTGCAGGCTTTAATTCAGATCGTTTTGATATCCCGCTTTTAGCGGAAGAATTTATGCGTGCCGAAGTAGATTTTGACCTTAATCGCCACAAAACCATAGATGTGCAAACCATTTTCCATAAAATGGAAAAAAGAACTTTAGGGGCTGCTTTGCAATTTTATTGCGATAAAGAATTAATCAACGCCCACTCTGCTATGGCCGATACCGAAGCCACCTGTGACGTTCTTTTGGCGCAATTAGACCGTTATGAAGCCTTAGAAAATAATACCGCTTTCTTGAGTGAATTTTCTTCCTACAAACGCACTGTCGATGTGGCTGGCTTCATTGTTTACAATGAAGACGATCAGGCTTCTTTTTCTTTTGGGAAACACAAAGGAAAAACCGTCGATGAGGTATTGGAAAAAGAACCCGGCTATTTTGGGTGGTTGCTCAATGCAGATTTTCCTTTGTATACCAAAAAGGTATTAACAGCGCATCGCTTGGCAAAGCTCAATAGTGGGAAATAATGAAGATTATTTGCATAGGCCGTAATTATGCCGATCATATTAAAGAATTAGCCAACGAAAAACCAGCTCACCCAGTGGTTTTTTTAAAGCCAGATACTGCCATAGGATTAAAGGGCCAGCCTTTTTTTATTCCAGCATTTTCAAACGATGTTCACCACGAGGTGGAAGTTTTGGTGCGAATCAATCGAATTGGAAAACACATTCAACCCAAATTTGCCCACAAGTATTTCAATGAAATCGGTTTAGGAATTGATTTTACCGCCCGCGATCTACAAGCACAACTCAAAGCAAAAGGGCTCCCTTGGGAAAAAGCAAAGGGTTTTGACGGCGCAGCAGTAGTTGGGAAGTGGGTGGAAAAAGACAAGTTGCCGCCGGTTGATCAACTCAATTTTCAATTAACCAAAAATGAGCAAGTGGTGCAAACGGGAAACACTTCTTTAATGTTGTGGAATATAGCGGAATTAATCGCTTATGTGTCTCAGTTTTTCACCCTTAAAATTGGCGATATTATCTTTACAGGAACTCCTGCTGGTGTAGGGCCAGTTGCTACAAATGATGTTTTAGTGGGGACCCTCGAAAAACAAGAGCTTTTCCGCATCAAAGTCAAGTAAATTTCTGTTTTCCACAAGCGATATTTGCGCTGAACTTAATTTTCCCCTTCCACCAAAAATCACTTTGAAAAGTATTTGATATGACTATCTTTGATCGGATAGGGTAACGACATTTTTGTGCATTATTCCAAAGTGCATTAAAACACCGATTCCCAAAAAAAAATATTAATTGAGGAAAGAAACATATGTTCGCAGAAATTGTTAGTGTTGGTGATGAAATTCTCATTGGTCAAATTGTTAATACCAATGCCGTTTTTATCGCTAAAGAATTGAATAAAGTAGGAATTGAAGTAATCCAAATTACCTCGATTTCAGATAAAAAAGAAGCGATTGTACATTGCTTAGATGAAGCGCAAAAACGGTCGCAAGTAATCATTTTAACAGGTGGTTTAGGGCCCACAAAAGACGATTTGACCAAGCATACTTTATGCGCTTATTTTGATGATGTCTTGGTGAAAAATGAAGTGGTCCTTGCAAAAATCGAAGAGATGTTCCGCAAATATGTCCCTACGCCAATTAATGACGAAAACCGCAAGCAAGCATTACTTCCCTCAAAGGCCAAAGTATTAGAAAATAAATATGGCACTGCTTCGGGTATGTGGTTTGAAAAAGACGATAAGGTTATCATCTCTCTTCCCGGGGTTCCTTTTGAAATGAAGGCTTTGATTTCAGACGAAGTTATTCCAGCGCTGCAGCAACACTATACCCGCCCTTATATTGTTCATAAAACCATTTTAACCTATGGTTTGGGGGAAAGTGTAATTGCTGAACGCATTGAAGCTTGGGAGAATGCTTTACCCCAGGACATTAAATTGGCTTATCTTCCCAACATAGGTCGCGTTCGTCTTCGCTTATCAGGAAAAGGGCCAAATGAAGGTGAAATTAATGCTAGAATTGATGCACAAATAGCCACGCTTCTGCCTCAGATTCAAGATATTTTCATGGGCTTTGAAGAAGAAGCTTCTGTCGAAGAGCAAATCCAAAAAAAATGCATTGAAAAAGGGGTGAGTCTTGCCCTTGCAGAGAGTTGTACTGGGGGAGAGATTGCAGCAAGAATCACAAAAATTCCTGGAGCATCTCAGTTTTTTAAAGGCGGAGCGGTAGTCTATCATACCCAAAGTAAAACCGACCTATTAGGGGTAGCCCAAACATTGATAGAAGCGAAAAGTGTGGTTAGTGTTGAGGTGGCAGAGGCGATGGCCCTGGGAGCCAAAGAAAAATACAAAGCAGATTACGCCGTGGCAACCACCGGAAATGCAGGCCCCACTAAAGGCGATGCAGTGGCAGAGGTAGGAACAGTATGTATAGCGATTGCTTCGCCAAAAGGTGTTATTTCAGAAAAATTTAGCTTTGGAAAAAACCGAGAACGTGTTATCCAAAAAGCGGTCAATAAAGTTTTTGAAATGCTCTACAAAAGCATTGCATAATTTCCTTACCTCTCTTATATTTGATAAAAATACGATGATGATGAATGCACAAACAAAAGCGACACAAGACGCTATTTCTCCAGCGAAAGCGTTGGAGTTATTAAAAGACGGAAATCAGCGTTTTATTGCAAAACAGCAAGTAGAGCGTGATCTAAATCTTCAAGTAGAACAAACGAGTACCGGGCAATATCCTTTTGCAACGGTTTTGAGTTGTATCGATTCTCGCGTTCCTGCAGAATTGGTTTTTGATCAAGGAATAGGGGATATTTTTAGCGTGCGTATTGCTGGTAACTTTGTTAATTCTGATATTCTTGGGAGTATGGAGTTTGCTTCTAAACTCGCTGGGACTAAACTTGTTTTGGTACTTGGCCACACCGCTTGTGGGGCAGTAAAAGGCGCATGTGACCATGCAGAGCTTGGGAATCTAACCGGGATGTTAGATAAAATTGCTCCTGCCGTAGAAGCCGTTACAGAGCCTGCAAACGCAGCCGATCGGACTTCTGCCAATATTGACTTTGTCAATGCTGTAGGGACGAAAAACGTAGCTTTAACCATCGAAAAAATCCGTCAGGATAGCCCTGTTTTAGCTGAAATGGAACAAGCTGGAGAAATTCAGATTGTTGGTGGAATGTACGATATTGCTACAGGGAAAGTAAACTTCCTCTAAAGCGAAGAAACATATGCTTTTAATCGCGTTTGAATCAAATCGGTCCAGCCGGTTTGCATTGACTCACGGCTAAATTCTTCTAATGCTGGAAAGGCAGAGAGAATATTGGCCGTGAGTTTTAGTATACAGCCTTTTGGGCTGGCGGAAATGTCAAAAATCGCTTCAGAATCCCCGGAATATTCTTTGTATTGCCATCCTAAAGTTAGTTTTTCTTGTGGGACAACTCCTCTAACTTCCCACTGGTGGGTAAAGGTTTTGTTGTTGTAATTAAAGGTGAAATAAGTTTTAAAACCAATGGTTGGTTCGAATGAATTCAATTCGGTAAAAAACCATTGTTGCAGGTGTTCAAGTTGGGTGAGGCATTTCCATAAAAGTGGCGGAGAGACGTTGAATTCTTCCACAACGCTAAGGCTAGTATTTGTTTTCATTTTGTAGGTCTTTTGTAAAAGATACAAAACTTAATTCTACAGCTTTATTTCAAACAAACAAACGGGGGCAGTCTGATAATGCGCAGGTAGGCCTGCTGTGTTTTTCATGGGGAACATCCCGAGAAAATCAAAACCAGCACTTTGGTAGTATTCAATCAGTCGGGTATTGTTGCCCAGGGTGTCTAACCTTAAATGGGTTTTCTTTTTTTCTTTACCAAAAGGGATGGCCCAGTCAACTATCTTTTTAACCATTTGCTGCCCTCTATTATCGGGATGGGTGGCAATACGGTGGATGTAAACCGAGGGATCTTTGTCCCGCTCTTCCCAAATTTGCGGATCACTAAAGGCGGTTGCCCACACACAGCAGATGGTGTTGTGTTGGATTAATTTCCATTGCCTTCCTTCTTGAATTTCATTTTCAACAAGACTTCGGTCAAAGTTTGGCCAAACAACAACCCTTTTTTTACTGCGCTGAAAAGTTGCTGCAGCGGTATAAAGAGAAAATATTTCTGTTATATCCTCAGGATGGCTTTGTTCAATGCGATACATCATAATTAATCTTCACAGTTAAAATAGCGAATACCATCCCTTTTAAAAAGTTCCCAATATGCTTCTAGACTAGTTTCATTGTCAAGGTCAGCATAAAAAGGATCTGTAATTACGTATTCTTCCTCTGTCGCTATCTCTGGTTCAATTCCATCGTTGTCCTTTTCAGAACAAGCCAATATAAAGAGGCTTAACCCCCATATTAACCCATTTTTAAGTAAAAATTTTCCTGCGCTTTCCATAGCTGTTTTAATTGCTTATGCTAAGATAAGAAATCGGCGAATAGTCCCCTGAAAAATAAAGTGAGATGCAATAATATTTTTAGGATAAACTATTTTGTAACTCAATAAAAAAAAGTAAATTTGCATCCTGTTTAGAACAAGCAGTAAAAACAACGATTATGTCAAGAGTTTGTGAAATTAGTGGAAAACGCGCACAATTTGGAAACAATGTTTCAAAGGCGTTAAATAGAACAAGACGTAGATTTGAGGTTAACTTAATCAAAAAACGTTTCTATATTCCAGAAGAAGATAAGTGGATTACCCTTAAGGTATCAACTTCAGTATTAAAGACCATTAACCGTAAAGGGATTGCTGCTGTCTTGAAAGAAGCAAAAGCCCAAGGCGCTTTATAATAAATAGATCATGGCAAAGAAAGGAAACCGCGTTCAGGTAATTTTAGAATGTACAGAGCACAAAGCCTCTGGACAAGCAGGAACCTCACGTTATATTACAACGAAAAATAAAAAGAACACACCAGATCGTTTGGAGATTAAAAAATTCAACCCGATTCTGAAAAAAATGACTGTTCACAAAGAAATTAAATAGTTATGGCAAAGAAATCAGTAGCAACATTACAGACCGGCTCTAAGCGTTTAACAAAAGCCATCAAAATGGTGAAAAAGGGAGATTCTAAATCTTACTCTTTCGTTGAAACCATTATTGCACCAGACAAAGCAAATGACTGGTTGAGCAAACAATAATTTACTATTTCATATAGTTCAAAAGAAAAGCTACTTTTACAGTAGCTTTTTTTATATCAACACATGAGCATTTTAGGGAAACTATTTTCTGGCAGCGACGAACAATTAGACAAGGGTTTAGCGACAACCAAAAAGTCTTTCTTCTCAAAACTGAGCACTGCAGTAGCAGGACGCTCTACTGTAGATGTAGCAGTTCTCGATGATCTTGAGGAAGTTTTAATTACTGCCGATGTTGGGGTTCCTACTACCCTAAAAATTATCGAAGCGATTGAAACCAGAGTCGCAAAGGATAAATACTTAGGGACCGATGATTTACGCAACATCTTACAAGAAGAGATTTTAGGCATTTTGGCAGCACAAGACAAGGGCACAAATTTCTCTTTTGATGCATCTTATACCAACCGTCCCCATGTTATTATGGTGGTAGGGGTAAACGGCGTGGGGAAAACCACGACCATTGGTAAATTAGCCAACCAATATAAAAAAGCCGGTAAAAAAGTGGTTTTGGGGGCTGCAGATACGTTTCGAGCTGGAGCAATAGATCAACTGCAGGTTTGGGCAGATCGCACCAATGTCCCTCTTGTTAAACAAGAAATGGGTAGCGATCCAGCTTCTGTCGCTTTCGACACCCTTCAATCGGCTGTTCGTCAACAAGCAGATATAGTTATTATTGATACCGCAGGCCGTTTGCACAACAAGGTCAATTTAATGAGTGAGTTGACCAAGGTGAAGCGCGTCATGGACAAAATTGTGCCTGAAGCCCCCCACGAAGTGCTTTTGGTCCTTGATGGTTCTACCGGACAAAATGCTTTTGAACAAGCAAAACAGTTCACCGCTGCAACAGAAGTTACAGCATTGGCCATAACAAAACTAGACGGAACCGCAAAAGGGGGGGTGGTTATGGGAATTTCAGATCAATTCAATATTCCTGTTAAATTCATTGGGGTTGGCGAAGGCATTGAAGACTTAAAAATCTTCAACAGCGCTGCCTTTGTTCATTCTTTTTTTAATTAAGTAATATGAAAGTATTTTTTAGATCCCTCATCGCAACAATCCTTTTGGCAGTGGTTGTTTTTTTTATGGGACCCACCGTTGATGCACCTGTAATTAACAAAGCCTTACCTGAACTCGCTATTGCGCTTGATGATTTACCCCAGTGGGTGAAAGCCCAAAACGACGCGTACCCAAACATTAAACCCGACAATGAATCTGAATTGGTCTTTGCCGATTCTATTCCACAAAAAACAGCCTATTCAATTGTGTATTTACACGGTTTTTCTGGGAGTAGGGCAGATGGGGCACCTGTTCATAAGCAAGTCGCAAAAGCGCTAGGGGCAAATATTTATCTCCCCAGGTTATACGATCACGGTTTGGCTACTGAAGAGGGACTAGCCAATTATACGGGAGAGAAATCTCTTGATAGTGCTAGAGAAGCCCTTGCGGTTGGGAAATTATTAGGAGAAAAAGTCATTGTGATGGGAACTTCAACAGGTTGTACCCTCGCACTAGCCCTAGCAGCTCAACATCCAGAGCTGGCGGCCCTGGTTTTATATGCACCCAATATAAGAATTAACCATCCATTAGATTTTGTTGCAACCTTGCCTTGGGGCTTGCAAATTATTCGAAAAGTGGAAGGCGGATTATACCATGCAATGGAAAACCCTTCGGCTACAAAAAAGCAATACTGGACAACAAAGTACCGCCTCGAGGCTCCTGTTCAAATGCAAAAATTGCTAGAAACAGCCATGGTTCCAGCGACCTTTGAAAAAGTAACGGTGCCTGTTTTTTCTGGCTTTTATTATAAAAATGAAGCCGCACAAGACCCTGTGGTTTCTGTTGCTGCCATGCGACAAATGTTCACAGAATTGGGAACACCAGCAGCCTTAAAAGAGGAACGCGCCTTTCCCAACGCCGGGGCACATGAAATCGCCAGTCATCTTGTGACAGAAAACCACGAAGAAGTTAAAATAGCCACCTTAGCATTTCTAAACCGTATTTTAAACTAATGCGCACAAAAACAACCAAGCAGAACAAAATCAACGTTATCACCCTGGGGTGTTCTAAAAATATTTACGATTCAGAAGTATTGATGGGGCAGTTAAAAGCCAGTGGAAAAGATGTCGTTCATGAAGAAGAGGGAAATATCGTTGTGATTAATACCTGTGGTTTTATTGATAATGCCAAAGAAGAATCGGTTAATACGATTCTAGACAACATTAAAAGAAAAGAAGCTGGAGAACTTGATAAGGTATATGTTACCGGTTGTTTAAGCGAGCGATATAAACCAGACCTTGAGGAGCAAATCCCACAGGTTGATCAGTATTTTGGTACCAGCGAATTGCCACAACTCTTGAAAGCCTTAGAGGCCGACTATAAACACGAACTCTTAGGAGAACGCGTAACTACCACCCCGAAAAATTACGCTTATTTTAAAATATCTGAAGGCTGTGATCGTCCTTGTTCCTTTTGTGCGATTCCATTGATGCGTGGAAAACACCGTTCAACACCCATTGAGGCCTTGGTGAAACAAGCAGAAAACCTCGCCAGAGATGGAGTCAAAGAGCTTATTCTTATTGCACAAGATCTGACTTACTACGGTTTGGATTTATACAAGAAAAGAAATTTAGCCGCGCTTTTAGAAGCCTTGGTTCAGGTAGAAGGAATAGAATGGATACGGTTGCATTACGCTTTCCCTACAGGCTTCCCTATGGATGTGCTTGAGGTGATGAAACGCGAACCCAAAATTTGTAATTATTTAGACATTCCTTTGCAACACATAACAGATAGTGTGCTTAAATCAATGCGACGGGGAACCTCTAAAGCCAAAACAACACAATTGTTAAAAGACTTTAGAGCTGCACTCCCGGGAATAAGTTTACGCACAAGTTTGATTGTAGGCTATCCTGGAGAAAGCGAAGCAGATTTTGAAGAGCTAAAGGCTTGGGTCAAGGAAATGCGTTTTGAGCGTTTGGGATGTTTTACCTATTCGCATGAAGAAAACACCCATGCTTTTCAACTTGAAGACGATGTCCCTGAGGAAGAAAAGCAACGCCGTTCTGCCGACATCATGGAAGTGCAATCTCAAATCTCTTGGGAGCTTAATCAAGAGAAAATAGGAAATACTTACCGTTGTATTATCGACCGTAAAGAGGGGAATTATTTTGTTGGAAGAACAGAAATGGACTCGCCAGACGTAGACAACGAGGTCCTAGTAGACGCAACAAAATACTATCTAAAACAGGGAGAGTTTGTTTCGCTTAAAATCATAGAAGCAGCAGATTTTGATCTTTATGCAGAACCCATTTAAGGGTTTAGTTGGTTAAGACCAATTCATTTGTTTTCACAATTTCTGGAAGAGCAGAAAGGTCATATTGATATAAAACACCTTCTCCGATAACTATTGCATTGGGAAAGTCCACAATAATATCATAAGCAAAGGGGATTTCTTCTGTTGCTATAATGCGCGGTTCTTCTCGATTATTTACGTCGATTACTTTTAAACCAGCACTTCCATCACAAACCAATAAATGGTTTTTATGTAGGGCTAAACCATGGGGGTTAAACATGATTTGTTTTGCCACCACACTTAATTCTTCTGGATTGCGAATGTCAATAATTTGCAATTCATTGGTGTCGGTAAAACAGTTGGTACCTCCCCTTAAAGTTACATAGGCATATTGCTCGTCTGCGACAACGGGGTCGCAACTTCTAAAGTGCTCAATGCTGTTGAGGTAGTTTGGATTATCCGGGCTAGCCACGTCATACATCAACATTCCTGTGGTTGAGCCCACAAAGAGTAGGTCATTTAATTGAAATAAAGTTTCTGCCTGTGTTCCTGTATCTAGACGTGCAAAGCGGCTGGGTTGATAATTTTCATCGATGGAAAAAAGAACCAACTCATTAAAATTGATGGTGTATAAATAGCGATCAATGGGTAAAAAGCGCGTCATTGATCCTGCTGTAGAAACGCTATTGAATTCGCCAGCAGTGTCTAAACTATTTTGTAGCAAAGCAACATCATCTTCAAGCCGTAAATACATGACTTGCTCTTCCAGGGGTTCGCGCCTGATTTCGATGTCCCAGCCGGTTACTATTCCAAGGCTATTATCAATGGGCTCATATTGGGTGTAGGTATAGTCAATAGGACGATCTTCAAGCGTTAAAGTGCGATAGGGATCGTAATAAAAGACTTCTTCCACCGTAAATTCTTCAATAAGATCGGGTTGGGTAACATCGCTAATGTCGAAAACAACCAAGGCAGAAAACATATCGCTATAAAGATGGTCGTCTATAATACTTAAATCTAGCGATCCAGGTATCTGAATAAAATGAAGATTAACAGGAGCGGCTGGATTACTATTGTCTACAACGTGAACCCCTTCATTAGGCTTATTGATAAAGATGTAGTTTTGGTAAGTGATAATTTTACCTGCCGCTGCATACTCTTTTGGGGGGGCTATGGTAACTTTTGCTGCGAGTTGTGTTGGGGTTTCGTATTGTGGTACAAAATAGGCCACATCAACCGTTTCACGATGATCTTCAATATCATCTTTAAATAAACTGCAAGACAAAAAACAGCAGCAAAGACTTAAAACACTGAATTTTAAAAAAACCATTCTTTTCATAACCGAAATTTGAAAAGATATTTACAAAAGCTATGCCATATTACATGAAAATGGCATTGACCAGCCATAATTTTCCATTTTCCCAAAAGCTTCTGTACAATATATTGTCGACCAAATAGACCACTGAACCTCTTTCGTAACGTTCTATTCCAAACAAAAGGGATTCGCTTTGCAGTTGAATGGCCTTGTCGCCACTAAAGCCAGCGTGCGGCTGAATACCCTTGCTTAAATAAGCTGCAGTGCCATAATCGTCTAATAATTCATAAGCAGTAGCAGATGTTTTAAGGGTAAAGTAATCTTTGTTATAGCCAGCAGCAAGTGGGTGAGTACCCTCTACTGTTGCTTTGTAAATGCTTCCGTAAATTGAAGTGCGAATATTTTCTCGTTCGCGATCACCATAGGGGACATTTTTTTCTTCCTCTGGGCTGGGTTTCTTTTTTAAGGAGAAGGCTTCATGATTGGCAAAGCTGCGGACTGCATTTCCAAGGGCGACAATCCGGCCTCCTTTTTGGGTCCACTGTGCAAGCGCATTTTCTCCTGCAGCATCGATTAAATTGCCATAATAGCCAGAAGGAATAATTAGCACGTCAAGTTCCTCAAGAAAACGATCATTAAGGCGATCTTCGCTTAATTGCATCAAGGGATAGTCTAGTTGTTGCTCAAAGAAATGCCAGATTTCTCCATAGCTTGCTGGTATAGCATTGTCGCTTTTTAAAACCCCGATCTTTTTATTTGAAATAAAACGCATTTTATTTGACCCTAAATCTGGCCCTTCATCTGAAAAGCCCGAAGCGAGGGATTGCATTTCTTGTTGGGTTGTAGCTGTGATTTCTTCGAGGGTTTCCACCAAGTTTGGCAGATGTTTGTTTTCGCCTTTTAAGACAAAAACACTACCTCTTTCCCATCGTTTTCCGCCGTTGGTCAATGGTTCTTCATTGTAATAAACCCGCAAATTCGCTTTGATTAATGCCGCCAATAATTTCCCGTCTTCAATGCTTTTTCTTTCCGCCGCATAGGCATAAGCAGTAGGGTCAATTTTAGGCGCCTTTGTTTTTGTTTCAAGAGGAATCGTTTTTAGATTTTGGTTGGTTGCAACCGCTTTTAATCCGTGGGCATAAGGTAACGACCATGAAGTGATGTCATAGGTCAAAGAATCCGAGTAGAAAGTTTTGGGTTCAAAGAGGGCTTGAACAAGATTGTTCTTTTTTCCTGTTCCGTCTATCACGATCGCTGCAGCAGAAAAGGGGGTGTTTTTTGTTTTTTGACTCCTGTATTCTACCCCTTTGATACTGGTGCCTTGTGCCAATTTTTTTACCGGAATTTCGTGTGCCTGCATTAAAGCTGTTAAGCTTGCTATTTTGTCTTCTTCTCCCTCAAGTACATAGGCTTTATAAGGGTTGTTTTTACGCGCGTGATAGGCTTTAAATTCCGCGTTCAGTTTTTGGGTATTGTTATAAGCAACTTCTACGGTAGATAGTCCACTAGTATAGTGGTGCGCAATACGATCTTTTAGGCTTAAAACATCGCCTACTTCATTTAGGATTCCCAGTCCAGCACGGCCACTTCCTCCTTGTTCATAAGTCATGCCAATGGCACCATTAAACATAGGGTAGGTATCACCATACCCTGGATAGAGTAAATCGAAGACATCGTCTGTAAAGTACAGCCAGCCTTCTTTGTCAAAATAGTTGGCGTGATTCTTTGCGATGGTTACTTGAAAGTTTCTTTGGAAATCTGTTAGAATCTCGTGGTATGGTTCCACTGCTGGAGCAAAATAATAAGGGCTATTTACGCCCTGCTCGTGAAAATCAACGTGGATTTGTGGCATCCATGAGAGGTATCGCGGAAGGCGTTGTTGACTTTCTACTTGACTTAACCATGCCCAGTCTCTGTTGAGATCGTGATAATAATGATTGTATCTTCCGCCTGGCCAGTCTTCAAAATGTTCATTTGCTTTTGGATCAATATCAAAGGGAGTGCTTTTGACTTGATTGTACCAGTTTACATAACGATCTCTGCCATCTGGGTTAATACAAGGGTCCATAATGACAACTAGTTTTTCTAGCCATGCCTGTTTTTCTGTAACCAAAGTGTACAGCGTTTTCAGCGCTGCTTCTGTACTGGTCGATTCATTTCCGTGCACATTGTAACTCAGCCATACAACGCTAAAATCTTTCCCGCTTTCATTGGCACCTGTTTCATAGCCAATGCTTCTTAAATGATCTTTTCTCAAGACATCCAGCTGTGCTAAATTCTCTTCTGAAGAGAGGTAGATAAGTTGCAGGGTTCTTCCCTCATAGGTCTTTCCATAAGATTCCGTAAGGGCAAGTGCACTGTTTTCTGCGACATGTTTAACATAATCAATCACTTGATGATGGCGGGTGAATTGAGTGCCCAAAGGGTATCCTAAAAATTCATCTGGCGCTTGTAATTGGCCTTGACCAATAAAAAAGGATAGTAAGAAAAGGAAAGAAAATAGTTTTTTCATCATTCGTGTATATAGCAGGGTAAAGATATAATTTCTCCTATTCTTTTTTATTCTTGGGAGATAGAATATCTTTAACAGCATAAAACCTTGCTATGGCGTCTACCCGTATTCCTTTTCGAAATACAGGCTATTTTTCCCCACTAATATGCGATCTAATTGAGGGGCACCCTGCACTCGATGCGTTGATTGCTCGTCCTGTAGAATTAGCAGGCTTTGAATTGCAGATAGCAGAAAAGCAAAAGCATTATGCGCCAGACAAAAGGCAAGCCTTGGTTAAAGCCCTACGCAATCAATACAAAACAGTAAACCGAAAAGAAACGGTTGAAAAGCAAATTACACGCTTAGAAAAAGCAACTACTTTTACAGTTACTACAGGACACCAGCTTAATTTATTTACGGGGCCTTTGTATTTTTTTTATAAAATCATTTCGACCATTAATCTTTGCAAACAGCTCAAAAAGCAATATCCATATTACGATTTTGTACCCGTATATTGGATGGCAACAGAAGACCACGATTTTGAGGAGATTGCTTATTTTCATTTTCAAGGAAGAAAGTTGCAATGGAATCAAGAAAGTAAGGGTCCAGTTGGGAGATTAACCTTAACTTCTTTGGCGCCATTGCTGGATCTTTTTGAAAAGTCAATTGGTGAGACTGATCGCGCGCAAACAGTAAAAAAACTGATTCAAGCAACCTACCGCAGCGCTGCTACTTTGGCAGAAGCAACCCATAAACTAGTGCATCATTTTTTTGGGGAAGAAGGTTTAATCATTCTCGATGCAGACAGAAGGGCATTAAAAGCCTGTTTTGTTCCGCAAATAAAAAATGAGCTTGTCCATGGGCATTGTCAAGCTTCGGTTGAAAAGACCATTGCAAACATCCAAGAAAAGTATAATGCTGGATACAACCCACAGGTCAATCCGCGGGAAATTAATCTGTTCTATTTAACCGATGAATTACGCGAACGAATTGTGAAAACCCCCACTGGATTTGCAACAACCGAAACCAATACGACCTTTACCCAAGAAGCACTTTTAAATGAAGTAGCGCAACAGCCCGAAAGATTTTCACCTAATGTACTGATGCGCCCTTTGTATCAAGAAGTTATTTTGCCCAATCTTTGCTATATCGGCGGTGGTGGAGAATTGGCCTATTGGCTGCAACTCAAGGCTTATTTTGAGCGAGAATCAGTTCCTTTTCCGATGCTATTATTGCGCAATTCAGCCGTACTTGCATCAGAAAAAACAGCCGGAAAAATCACCCGTTTGAACCTGAAAAAAGAAGAACTCTTTTTAAAACGAAATGCACTGATCAATAAAAAAATCCGTCAAATCAGTAATATTGATTTAGACCTTCAGTTTTTAAAAGAAAAGTTAGAAGAACAGTTTGATCATTTAGAAAAACTTGTCGCTGAAACCGATCCTTCTTTTGAGGGAACAGTTAAGGCCCAAAAGCAAAAGCAATTTAACGGAATTGATGCCCTAGAAAAACGTTTGTTAAATGCGCAAAAGAAGAAATTAGTTGACCATGTGCAACGCCTCACCCTTTTGCATGAAACTGTTTTCCCCAATAATTCGCTACAAGAGCGACATGCGAATTTCTTTTCGTTTTATTTATCTCATGGGGATGCTTTGCTCCCTTTACTTTTTGAACAACTTGATCCTTTGGTTACTGAATTTAGCTGGATACAACTGCCAGAATAATTGTTGAAAATCTTTTAGTGCTGTATTTCCCTAGCTGCTGAATAGTTGTATTTTTGCGTATGGAAGAAAAAGTACTGATCCTAGACTTTGGATCACAATACACCCAGTTAATCGCCCGCCGTGTTCGCGAGCTTTTTATATACTGTGAAATACACCCTTACAACAATCCCCCTAAAGACATCACTCCGTTTAAAGCAGTGATTCTGTCTGGTTCACCTTATTCCGTTCGAGCAGAGGACGCACCCCATCCAGATCTTGATCAGATAAGAAAAAAGAAGCCCCTATTAGCGGTTTGTTACGGAGCGCAATACTTGGCCCATTTTTCTGGTGGAAAAGTGAGTCCTTCAGCAACAAGAGAATACGGGCGTGCCAATTTATCTTCAATTGCAGAAAACAACCAGTTGTTTAATGAAATTTCAATTGGCAGTCAAGTATGGATGAGTCACAGTGATACCATTAAAGAATTGCCCACTAATGGGGTAAGGCTAGCTAGTACAGCTGATGTTGAAAATGCCGCTTATCGCATTGATGGAGAAGACACCTATGCCATACAATTCCACCCAGAGGTTTATCATTCAACCGATGGAAAACAACTTTTAGCCAACTTTTTGGTCAACATTGCTGGGGTAAAACAAGATTGGACCCCAGACTCTTTCGTCTCTATGACCCTTGCCAATTTAAAAGCGCAAATTGGCGATGAAAAGGTAATTCTTGGCCTTTCTGGTGGGGTTGATTCTACTGTTGCAGCCATTTTATTGCATCAAGCCATAGGAGATCAGTTAACCTGTATTTTTGTTAACAATGGCCTGTTGCGTAAAAACGAATTTTCCAGTGTTTTAGAACAATACAACGGAATGGGGCTAAATGTTAAAGGCGTCGACGCAAGTGAATTGTTTTTATCAAAGCTGGCTGGAATATCCGATCCAGAAAAGAAACGCAAAGTCATTGGAAATACCTTTATTGATGTTTTTGATGATGAATCAAAGAAAATAGAAGGTGCCACATGGTTGGCACAAGGCACCATTTATCCTGACGTAATTGAGTCAATTTCTGTCAATGGTCCTTCTGCAACCATAAAATCTCATCACAATGTTGGCGGTTTACCCGATTATATGCAACTTAAAATTGTCGAGCCTTTGCGCATGCTATTTAAAGATGAGGTGCGCAGAGTAGGGAAGAGCCTTGGCATTGATCCAGAATTGTTAGGAAGGCATCCCTTTCCTGGTCCAGGGCTAGCCATTCGTATTTTAGGAGATATCACCCCAGAAAAAGTAACCATGCTACAAGAAGTAGACGCTATTTATGTACAAGGCTTGAAAGACGCTGGTTTGTACAACGACGTTTGGCAAGCAGGAGCGATCCTTCTGCCGGTGAACAGTGTTGGTGTTATGGGAGATGAACGCACCTATGAAAAATGTGTGGCCTTGCGGGCAGTAACTTCTACCGATGGAATGACAGCAGACTGGGTTAATTTACCCTATGAATTCTTGCAAAAAACCTCCAATGACATCATCAATAAAGTGAAAGGGGTTAACCGTGTGGTCTATGACATTAGCTCAAAACCACCCGCAACAATAGAATGGGAATAAACATTGATTTTGCATAAGACATGAGAGCAGTTGTATTTATTTTGAGTTTTCTTTTTGTAGTGGCGGCCTATGGCCAAAACACCCCAGAAAGATTTCTTTCGCACAAGGTGAAGAAAAAGGAAACCCTTTATGGTCTTGCACGTAAATACAACATCAGTATCGATCAAATTAAAGAATACAATCCTTTGATTAAAAAGATCGGACTCAAAAAAAGAATGCAACTTAAAATTCCGGTCTATCCTGTTGTAGAAGCACCAAAGGCAGTTCCTTTAAAAGAAGGCCTTGAAAAGTATTTGGTGCAACCAAAAGAGACCAAATGGCGTTTGGCCTATCGCTATGGAATGACCATACAGGAGCTAGAGCAATTAAACCCTCAAATCAAAGCAGGACTGAAGGTGGGCCAAGAAATTGTCATCCCTAAAAGAACGGTAGAGGAGACAAAAGCCCTTGAGGAGTCGTTTAATTACTACAAGGTGAAACCAAAGGAAGGTTTTTATCGTTTAGAGAAAAAATTAGGGGTGACAGAAGCAGACTTAATTGCGCTAAATCCAAGTCTTCCAACCACGGGCTTGCAAGAGGGAATGATTCTTAAAATTGCGCCGCAAAACACTGGCGATTTAAAAATTGAAGATGACTTGTTGATTGAAAAGGTGCGTTTAGAAGATTCTGTTTTTGTGCAGAAAAGCATAAAAATTGCTGCTTTTTTACCCTTTAAGGCAACCTCTATTGAATTAGATTCAATTGAGAAAACCGAGGCCTTATTAAAAAAGCGTAACCTACATACCATTGCTTTGGATTTTTATATGGGCATGGCCCTAGCAGTTGAAAAAGCAGATTCTCTTGGTATTGCAGTCGATTTAAACGTACTAGACTCTGAAAACAAAAAACAAAGCATTCAAACGCAAGTAGAAGCAACCGATTGGGATGGGGTGCAAACGATGATTGGTCCCTTAATTCCTGCTAATTTTGATTTTGCCGCACAGCTTCCTTTATTGCGCAAGCTAGTCATGGTGGCGCCTTTGTCCTCCAAGAAAGTAACCCAGCGCGACAATGTCTATCAATCGGTAAGTCCGCTTGCAGCCCTGCGTGATAAGATGGTAGCCCATCTTGCGCAAATTATCGATACAACCCAAAATGTAATGATCATTGCCGATACCCTTAATGCAGCTTTTGTCAAGGGTTTTGAAGAAAAATATCCCTTTGCGCATCGTGTTCGCCCAGAGCTAGGTGGCTTTGTCTTGCCCGATTTAATCGATTCCTTATTAATTGATTCTTTACCTAATAAGGTGATTTTTGAATCCCAAGATTTAAACCTTGCGGCCAATGTAATTTCCTTATTAAATTCTCAGGTTTCTAAAGAAAGAGATGTGCAGTTATTTACCACACTGCGCACACCTATTTATGAAAACGACAATATTTCAAGGAAGCACTTGGGGAATTTGCGTTTCACCTACCTTAGCGGGCATCACCCTGTAGAAAATGAAAAAAGAGATGCCTTTAAAGAAGCCTATCAAAAACGTTTTGGCGATTATCCGTCAAAAGAAGCCTTTAGGGCCTATGATTTAACCCTTGATATTATTTTGCGTTTGGCCTATAAAGAAGCTGTTTTTATCCCTAGCATAGGCGAAACAGATTATGTGGAAAATCGATTCTACTACGAAAAAACCCCACAAGCAGGCTATCAAAATATCGGATACTATCTTTTACAGCATCAAGGATATGATATTATTGAAATCAAGAAATAGCCAGCAGAGCTACAATAACACGAATAGTTTTTGTAATTTTGAGTCCGGTAAATAAGAACGTTTTCAAACCAACCGGATGTCACAAACCAAATATATTTTTGTTACTGGGGGCGTAAGCTCCTCCTTAGGAAAAGGAATTATCGCTGCTTCTTTAGCGAAACTCTTACAAGCACAAAAATACAGTGTTACCATTCAAAAATTTGATCCTTATCTCAACGTAGATCCAGGAACACTTAATCCCTATGAACACGGGGAGTGTTTTGTGACAGATGACGGAGCAGAAACAGACCTTGATTTAGGGCACTATGAGCGCTTTTTAAATGTTCGTACTTCACAAGCCAACAATGTAACCACTGGAAGAGTTTACCAAAGCGTTATCGAAAAAGAGCGCCGCGGAGAATTTCTGGGTAAAACGGTCCAAGTTATTCCACATATTACCAACGAGATTAAACACCGCATGATGTTGCTTGGCGAAAGCGGAGAATACGACATTATTATCACTGAAATAGGTGGGACAGTTGGGGATATCGAATCGTTGCCCTACATAGAATCTGTACGTCAATTGGTCTGGGAATTGGGCGAAGAAAACGCTATGGTTATTCACTTAACCCTTATTCCTTATTTATCTGCTGCAGGAGAGTTAAAAACAAAGCCAACCCAGCATTCTGTCAAAACTTTAATGGAAAGCGGTGTTAAAGCAAATGTTTTGGTCTGCCGAACAGAGCATCCTATTTCTGACGATATTCGCAGAAAACTTGCCTTATTTTGCAATGTTAAGCAAGAGGCCGTGATCGAATCGATCGATGCTGATACCATTTACGATGTTCCATTATTAATGCAAAATGAAGGCTTAGATAAAGTTGTTCTTAATACCCTTAAATTGCCCATTCCTGAAAATGCAGATTTGGATCAATGGAAAAGCTTTTTAGCCAAATATAAAAACCCTAAACAAACCATTCACATTGGTTTAATTGGGAAATATGTAGAATTACAAGATTCTTACAAATCCATCTTAGAGGCCATTATTCATGCGGGTGCTGTTAATGAAACAAAAGTTAAAGTACACGCAATTCACTCCGAATATTTAGATGCAAAAGATGTTGCAGAAAAATTAAAAAATCTCGATGGAATTATTGTCGCCCCTGGATTTGGTGAAAGAGGAATTCAAGGAAAAATAGAAGCCATTCGCTATGTGCGTGAAAATAAAATACCATTTCTAGGAATTTGCTTAGGCATGCAAATGGCTGTTATCGAGCATGCGCGAAACGTAGTTGGCATTAAAGCGGCCAATTCTACAGAAATGGAAGAAGCCTGTAGCGAAGCTGTTATTTCCATCATGGAAGAACAAAAACATATCGAAGACAAAGGGGGGACCATGCGTTTAGGAGCGTGGAAATGCGACCTTAAAAAAGACTCCTTGGCCTATGCTATTTATCAAAATGAGACAATAGAAGAACGCCATCGCCACAGGTATGAATTCAACGATGCCTACCGTGAAATTGTTGAGCAAAACGGTTTAAAAGCTACAGGAATTAATCCAGAAACAGGTTTAGTTGAGGTGGTTGAAAACCCAGATCACCCATGGTTTATCGGGGTGCAATATCACCCAGAATACAAAAGTACTGTGTTAGATCCTCATCCGTTGTTTGTTCATTTTATACAAGCAGCGTTAAAAAATTTCAGCACCAAATAACAATTTATGGAAGAGAAAAAATTTGATCCCTATCAGCTTATAGGATTTATTCTGATTGCTTTAATCATGACATGGATGCTCATGAATCAACAACCGGTAGAAGAAGTAGCCGAGCCTGTCGCAGAAACGACAACTTCAACAGAGGCAGCTATTGAAACCGCAGTTGTACCAAATGATTCCTTGCTGCGCATCGAACGGCAAAACAACTTTGGCGCTTTTGCCGACTTAGTGCAAGAAAGCGAAGCAAAAGAGGTTAGGCTTGAAAATGAAGTTCTTTCTTTTGTATTCTCTACGATAGGTGGTCAAATGACAATGGCCCATTTAAAAGGCTATACCAACTATTTAAAAGCGCCTTTGAACTTAGTAGCAGAAAATCAAAATATCAACTTTAGTTTCTCTACGCTAGATGGAAGAACTTTAAATACCGCCGATCTTAATTTTGTTCCAGAAGTAAGCGAGCGCAATGGCGAAAAGGTATTGCTGCTGAAAGCCGCCCTGCGTGAAAATCAATGGATTGCTTTTCGCTATGCGTTATCGCCCAACGATTTTATGGTGGACTTTTCCATTCGATCTAGTGGAATGCAAGCGATTGTTAACCAAAATAAGCCACAGCATTTAAGCTGGGATTTAAAAGCTTTTCGCAATTCGAGAAGTGTAGAATATGAAAACCGCTATACTGAACTAACTTATGGTTATGAAGGGGAAAAAGTAAACGAATTGTCGATTGCTGGTGAAGATGAAGAAGAACTAAAAGATGTTCAATGGATTGGCTATAAGCAGCATTTTTTCAGCTCGATATTAATTCCTACTGCAAGCGTAGAAACGGTTGACGTAAGCTCTGAAAGTTTGGTTGAGTCAGAAGACAAAGCGCAGCTATTCACAAAACAATACCATTCCCGTTTAGCCTTGAAAAGCAGTGGCGAGTTCGCCCATTCTTTTCAATGGTACTTTGGCCCTTCAGAATTCAAAACCCTTGCCCAATACAGTTTGGGGATTGAGAAGAGCATCAACTTTGGTTGGGGAATCTTTGGATGGATTAACAAATCTATTTTTATTCCTTTATTTGGCTTTTTAAGTTCTTTTCTTCCTTTTGGAATTGCGATTATTATCATGACCATTATCGTGCGGCTAGCGATGTCGCCGGTGACTTATAAGTCTTATGTTTCTCAAATAAAAATGAAAGTGCTTAAGCCAGAAGTAGATGAAATCACGAAAAAGCACAAAGACGATGCGGTAAAACGCCAACAAGAAACCATGGCCTTGTACAATAAGGCTGGAGCAAACCCCATGTCGGGTTGTTTGCCTGCGCTCTTACAGTTGCCGGTGTTTTACGCTTTATTTAGCTTTTTCCCGGTTGCTTTTGCTTTAAGGCAGAAAAGCTTTTTATGGGCAGATGATTTATCGTCTTATGATTCTGTTTACGAACTGCCATTTAATATTCCCTTCTATGGTGACCACATTAGCTTATTTCCTATCCTAGCATCTATCGCTATCTTTTTCTATACCATGATGACCATGGGGCAACAACAAGCGCAACAACAGCCTGGGATGCCTAACATGAAATTCATTATGTATCTAATGCCTTTGATGATGTTATTTTTCTTTAACAATTATGCCAGTGGGTTAAGTCTTTATTATTTCGTTTCTAACGTCTTGACCATTGTCTTGATGCTTGTCATTAAGAATTTTGTGGTGAGTGAAGATAAAATCTTTGCTCAGATTGAAGAGAATAAAAAGAAACCTAAAAAGGCTGGGGGCTTTACGGCGCGTTTACAAAAAGCCATGGAAGAAGCCGAAAAGCAACAGAAAGCAAAGCAAAAGGGGAATCGCTAAGATAAAACAAGCGAAACATTTGCTACCTTTGCGCTATGCCGAAAACTGTTATTGTTGGACTTTCTGGAGGAGTAGATTCTAGTGTTGCTGCCTATTTGTTAAAAGAACAAGGCTATAATGTGATTGGGCTTTTTATGAAGAATTGGCACGATGAAAGCGTGACCATTTCTGCAGAATGCCCATGGCTAGAAGACAGCAATGACGCCCTTATTGTGGCAGAAAAATTAGGGATTCCTTTTCAAACAGTTGATTTAAGCGCCCAATACAAAGAACGTATTGTGGACTATATGTTTGAAGAGTATAAAAATGGAAGAACGCCCAATCCAGATGTACTGTGTAATCGCGAAATTAAGTTCGATGTGTTTTTAGACATCGCCCTTTCTTTGGGCGCAGATTTTGTCGCCACGGGGCATTACTGCCAGCGTCAAACCACACTTGTAGATGGAAAAGAAACCCATCAATTACTCGCTGGAGCAGACGCCAACAAAGACCAATCCTATTTTCTTTGTCAGCTCACCCAATCGCAATTGTCTAAAGTACTTTTTCCCATTGGGCATTTGCAAAAAGCAGCGGTTCGCGAAATTGCGGCACAACAAGATTTAATTACTGCAGATAAAAAAGATTCTCAAGGTTTGTGTTTTATCGGGAAAGTCCGCTTGCCCGAATTTCTTCAGCAACAACTGGCCCCCAAAAAGGGAAATATTGTTGAAATCCCTACCGACTTTAACGCCTATCATTCTGCACCAAAAGAATTTGATACCACACTGGAAATGCTGCACCATCACGCAGCAAAAATCCAATATAGTTCAGCCGATGGAAAGATTGTAGGCGCCCATGAAGGCGCGCATTATTTCACAAAGGGACAACGCAAAGGTTTAGGAGTAGGCGGGACAGTTGAGCCACTTTTTGTACTCGATACGGATGTTACTTCAAATGTGATTTATACCGGACAAGGAAAAGGGCATCCGGGTTTATACCGTAAAGGACTTCTGGTTAAACCAAATGACATTCATTGGGTAAGAGAAGACCTTCGTTTAAACATTGGTGATAAAATGGAGGTAATGGCCAGGATTCGTTACCGTCAACCTTTAGAAAAAGCCACCCTTTTTAGCGAAAAAGAAGGTCTCTTTGTCTTATTTGACCGCCCACAGTCTGCTATCGCAGAAGGGCAATTTGTCGCTTGGCATCAAGGAAAGGAATTATTGGGCTCTGGTGTTATTGCTTAAACAGCAGTGACTCCCTTGATTATCGCCGTATCTAATTCAATTTGATTGCGTAAGATGTCATCAAAGTTTTCTTGTTTACGAATCAAATGCGCTTCTTCATTTAACCAAAAAACTTCTGCTGGGCGATAACGCGAGTTGTAATTACTTGCCATTGTTTGGCAATAAGCGCCTGCATTTTGAAACGCCAAATAGTCTCCTTCGCTTATTTCGGCAATTTTGCGATTACTGCCAAAAGTATCCGTTTCACAAATATAACCCACCACGGAATAGAACCGTTCTCTCCCAGAGGGATTTGAAATATTGATGATTTCATGATGAGAGCCGTAAAGCATAGGGCGAATTAGATGATTAAACCCGCTGTCTACTTGTGCAAATACAGTTGAGGTGGTTTGTTTTACCACATTTACTTTTGTTAAGAAATATCCCGCTTGACTGACCAAGAATTTACCTGGCTCAAACGCAAGGGTTAATTCGCGTCCATATTCCGCGCAAAAGTGGTTGAATTTCTCTGTTAGTTTTTCCCCTAACTCTTCAATATTGGTTTCAATATCCCCTAATTTATACGGAACTTTAAAACCAGAACCGAAATCAATAAAAGACAAATCTTTAAAGTTTTTGGCTGTTTCAAATAAGATTTCTGTCGCGTGTAAGAATACATCAATGTCTAGAATATCACTTCCGGTGTGCATATGAATTCCATTGATATTCATTTGGGTATTTTCGGTAATGCGCAATAAATGCGGAATCTGATGAATGGAAATGCCAAATTTTGAATCGATATGTCCAACCGATATATTGCTATTCCCCCCTGCCATAACATGAGGGTTAATGCGAATACAAACAGGTGTTTCAGGGTATTTACTCCCAAATTGTTCTAAAATGGATAGGTTGTCGATATTGATTTGCACGCCCAATTTAGCGACTTCCTCAATTTCACTTAAGGAAACCCCATTTGGGGTAAAAATAATGGTGGCAGGATCAAAACCTGCGGCAAGGCCTAATTTTACTTCTTGAATAGAAACTGTATCTAAGCCAGCGCCTAGCGATTGAATGTATTTTAAAATGGAAATATTATTCAATGCTTTTGTGGCATAGTGCAGGCGCAATTGTTTTACTCCTTTAAAGGCATTGGTTAAGCGTTCGTATTGTGCTTTGATTCTATTGGCATCATAGACGTAAACAGGCCCATTGGCCTGCTGCGCTATTTGAAGTAAAGCGGCATTGTTCATTCCTATTTTTTTTTCAAAAGTAACAACTTCAAACTAATAAAAAAGGGCTTCTGAAGATAAAATTTAAAATATCAAAAAATGTTATAAATAAAACAAAACCTTTTTTTAAACCTTATAGGTAACTCGGCTTTCTTTTTTTATTTTTGTTCAACGAAAACAAACCAGAAATGAATTTACACGAATATCAAGGAAAAGAAATATTGGCCAGCTTTGGTGTAGGAATCCAACGTGGAATTGTTGCTGAAACTGCTGAAGAAGCCGTTGCTGCTGCAAAATCGCTAACAGAAACAACCGGAACAGGTTGGCACGTTATCAAGGCGCAAATCCATGCAGGTGGACGCGGAAAAGGAGGCGGTGTTAAACTGGCTAAAAACCTTGATGAAGTTAAAAATATCGCAGACCAAATTATCGGAATGCAACTCATTACCCCACAAACCCCTCCGGCTGGAAAGCCAGTTCACCAGGTTTTAGTGGCAGAAGATGTATATTATCCTGGAGAATCAGAAACAAGTGAAATCTATGTTTCGGTTTTACTCAACCGTGCAACGGGCAAAAATATGATTATGTATTCTACCGAAGGGGGAATGGATATCGAAACTGTAGCAGAAGAGACTCCGCATTTAATCTTTACGGAAGAAATTGATCCAGCTTTAGGAATTCAAGGTTTTCAAGCGCGTAAAGTAGCGTTTAACCTTGGTCTTAGCGGAAAGGCATTTAAGGAAATGACCAAATTTATCACTGCATTATACACTGCATATGTGGCGTCTGATTCTTCTTTGTTTGAGATTAACCCCGTATTAAAGACTTCAGACGACCGTATTATTGCGGTTGACGCTAAAGTAACTTTAGACGATAACGCGCTCTATCGCCACAAAGACTATATAGAATTACGCGATAAGCGCGAAGAAAATCCCATCGAAGTAGAAGCAGGGGAAGTTGGTCTAAACTATGTTGATTTAGATGGTAATGTTGGCTGTATGGTTAACGGTGCTGGACTTGCTATGGCTACCATGGATTTGATTAAACAAGCCGGAGGTGCTCCAGCCAACTTTTTAGATGTTGGTGGTACAGCAGACGCGGCTCGTGTTGAAACAGCTTTCCGTATTATCTTAAAAGATCCTGGCGTTGAGGCTATCTTAGTCAATATCTTTGGTGGAATTGTTCGCTGCGACCGTGTTGCACAAGGAATTGTAGATGCTTATAAAAACATGGGAGATGCCATCAAGGTACCTATTATTGTGCGTTTACAAGGAACAAATGCAGATATCGCAAAAGAATTAATCGATCAATCTGGACTGAACGTACTCTCGGCAACAGCCTTTCAAGAGGCGGCTGATAAAGTGCAAGAAGCCATCGCTTAAGACATACTGTCAGTATTTTTCCTGTTTTTAATGACACAATGACATTTTAATTTCATTGGTATAGCTTTTGCCTTTTTGGTAGACGTATAACCTTTAAAATTATTTGTTATGAGTTTAGTTAGATTTACCCACAGTCCAATGTCTTCTTTTTTAGACGAATTTTTTACAGCCGACTGGCCTATCCGTAGAAATACTTTTACAGGATCGGTTCCAGCGGTCAATGTAGAGGAAGGCGAGAAAGCGTTTTCTCTCTCTTTAGCCGTTCCCGGAAAAAGCAAAGATGACTTTGACATTGAAGTGGACAAGGACGTACTGTCTGTTAGCGCGAATACCCAAGATAACTATGAAAATACTGCAGAACGCTACACCCGTAGAGAGTTTAGCTATCAGTCTTTTAAGCGATCATTCACCCTTCCAGATAGTATTGATACCACTAAAATTAAGGCAAAATATACCGATGGAATTTTAACCATCGATTTGCCTAAACGCAAAGAGGCCCTGCCTCAACCAACAAAAAGAATTGCTATAGAATAAGGATTAATTATTTGTTTTTGTTGGAAATCGGCTCCCAAGGGAGCCGATTTTTTATTTTTAGCCCTGTTTAAATCAGTTTTATTTAGCGCTTTGTAATGTTCTTTCTGTTTCTGTGTTTTTTGAGGACTCCTTACAGAATAGTTTTTTTTATTGCTCGACGAATTGCGTACATTTAGCTAAAATCCTATTTGCTATGCACAAACACTTTGTTTCTCTCACGCTACTTTTATTTTTTGCCTTTTCTAATACAGAAGCGCAAAACAGAAGCTTACCGATCGATACCTTAGTGGTTACGACCCATAAAACGACCATTAAAGGACAAAGCATTAGTTATCGTGCTGAAACAGGAACACAACCCGTTTGGAACGAAAAAGGGCAGCCCATGGCTTCCTTATTCTATACCTATTATCGCAGAACCAATGTTAATAAAGCCAACGAACGTCCATTGATTTTTTCCTTCAATGGCGGTCCCGGGTCAGCCTCTGTTTGGATGCATGTTGCCTATACCGGCCCACGCATTTTGAATATTGATGATGAAGGTTATCCCGTTCAGCCGTATGGCTTTAAAGCAAATCCCTATTCGATTCTAGATGTGGCCGATATTGTCTTTATCAATCCTGTTAATACGGGCTATTCTAGAATGGTTGAAGTAGAGGGTCAAATGCCAGACAAAGCGCAATTTTTCGGCATTAATGCAGATATTAAATACTTGGCAGAGTGGATGACTACTTTTGTCAATAGAAAGCAACGCTGGGAAGCACCCAAATATTTAATTGGGGAAAGTTACGGAGGAACCCGCGTAATGGGTTTATCTCTTGCTTTGCAAAATCAGCAATGGATGTACCTCAATGGTGTGATTATGGTTTCTCCTGCAGATTATAAAACCCTGCGCACTGGGGGGCCGGTTGCCTCTTCTTTAAACTTACCTTATTTCACCGCTGCAGCATGGTACCACAAACAATTACCAGCAGCACTTCAGCAAAAAGACCTCTTAGAAGTATTGCCTGATGCCGAGGCCTTTGCGGTTAATGAATTGCTGCCAACCATGGCAAAAGGTGGTTTTATTGACAAAGAAGAAAGACAATTAATGGCGGATAAAATGGCCTATTATTCTGGCATTGATGCCCGTGTTTTATTGCAACATAACCTTGACTTACCCACCCGTTATTTTTGGAAAGAGCTTTTACGAGAAGAAGGCAAGACCATTGGTCGTCTAGATTCTCGCTATTTGGGTATTGACAAAAAAGAAACTGGAGATGCACCAGATTACAGTGCTGAATTAACTTCTTGGTTGCATTCTTTTACCCCAGCAATTAATCATTACCTGCGAAAAGAGCTCAAATTTAAAACTGACATCAAATACAATATGTTTGGCCCGGTGCGTCCGTGGAATAACGAAAACGACAATACCCGCGATAATTTACGTCAGGCGATGGCGCAAAACCCCTACTTGTATGTCATGACCCAATCGGGCTATTACGATGGAGCAACTACTTATTTTGCTGCCAAGTATTCTCAATGGCAAATGGATCCTAGTGGAAAACTACGCGACCGTTTTTCCTTTAAAGGCTATCGCAGTGGGCATATGATGTATTTGCGCAAAGCCGATTTAGAACGCGCCAATGAAGATCTTCGAGCCTTCTTAAAGTTGTCTAATCCTAAAGGAAAACCGGCCAAGTATTAATTCGTTGTAAAAGCTTTGATCGCCTTATTGGGTTCCATAATCGTATAGCCTTCCCAGAAATTGGGGTCGTAACGGTCTCTTTTTTCAGCTTTAAATTGTTTGTTTTCATCTAGGGCCTCAAAAGCCTTAGCCGTTATTTTTTGGTTGTCAAAGACCACTAAAGTAACCCTGCTGGTTTGGTCTAATTTAAAGTCGATTCTTCCGCTTAATTCATTTTGTTTGCGGCGGCCTTTTACATATTTATTTTTTTCTAAAATCTTAATCGGTCGTTTAATACCGGTGCGAAATTGTGTTTCTACCTTCAGGTATTGCAGCTGATATTTGTCTTCTTTAAAGCGATCAAACTTTAATTGCACTTTTCTGCCATAGGCATCATAAGAAAGCCCCAACAAAGAAAAATCTCGAATAGAACTTACATTCTCATAGTTCATTTGAATTAAGCTATACTGGTCTGCTTCGATATAAAGGATTCCCTTGTATTTTCCTTTTTTGCCATTGGGTTGAAAGCGAATCACATAAACAGGGATGCCATCCATATAAGTGAAATTCACGATTTCATAAGCGTACAAGTGGCTTTTTTTTAAGACATTCATATTCATTCCATCCCGTTTAACGAGGGAAGTAAACAATTCTTTTAGCCGCTTTATTCTTCCGCGATAAAAAGCTTCTTCTTTAGGGAATTCCTCCTCTTCTTTGTCTTCTACTGCTGCGACTTGCGTGCTGTCTCCTGGTTTTTCAATAATTTCTTCCCGGTCAAGTTTGGTGCTAAATAGGCCAGATTTAAACTTGAAATAAGAATTCTCTTTCACGTTTTGATCCAAAACAGCCGTAATCTTATTTTCTATCTGTTCATAGCCTTTTGCATTAACGGTATCGGCGAGTTCTACTGCGCGTTTGAGGACAAGTTTCTGTTGCTCTTCGGTCCAGTCGCCATAAAGTTCCCCATACGATTCTGTATGCCAAGCGTCTTTAGTAGGAATGCTTTTAAATACAGAATCCCAAAAGGCTTGTTTGAATTCTTTTATGGTGGCTTTCTTTACCTTCAGTTCCCTTTGAACCCATCTTTGGTAGAAGGATTCTCTCAAGAAAAAAGTCTTTTTTGTAAGCGATAAATCATATTTCTCCCGCACCCTTTCCCGTGCTTTTTTAATGAGCTGCAAGGCACTTAAATTATTTTGCGATAGAATTACAGCATCAAGTTCTATTGCCTTAGGCGATAACAGCAGTAAGGAGTCTGTTATTTTTTCAATGGCTTCGCCAAAAACATCAAAGCCCATACAAGAGATAAAGAGGGAATCTTCTGCGGCAAAGGCAATGGGTTTACTCAAACGAAAAACCCCTTCTTCATTGCTAATGGCATTTTCCCCAAAGTTGGTTAACACCGTTGCAAAAGGAATGGGTTCTTGTGTCAGACTATCTTGTAATCTCAGGTTGATTTCTTGCCCTTGCAGGCGAAAAATAAGCAAGCAAAACAAAAGTAAGAGCTGAACTCGCATATTGTGTTTTAAATATGTGTCTTTAAAAACTGTGTTTTGTTACAGCTGTTCTTGCAAGCTTTTGATTTCATCCCGCAAGCGTGCCGCTTCAATAAAGTCGAGTTCTTTGGCGGCTTTTTCCATGGCCTTTCTCACATCGCGTACCCTTTGTTCTATCTGGGGTTTAGTCAAATATCGGGTCGCTTCTTCGGCGGCTTTACGTTCTGCTTTTTCTTGGGCATAGGTAGCAACAGAATTTGTTGAAAGCGCATTGTCCAAAGATTTGTTCAAGGCCTTTGGCACTTGGTTGTGCTTTTTATTGTAGGCCATTTGTTTGTCTCTGCGATAATTGGTTCCATCAATGGTTTCTTGCATTGAGCGGGTTATTTTATCGGCATACATAATGGCGAGGCCGTTAATATTTCTCGCTGCCCGACCTACAGTTTGGGTTAAAGAGCGGTTAGAACGTAAGAAGCCTTCCTTGTCTGCATCTAAAATGGCGACCAGAGAGACTTCGGGTAAATCTAGGCCTTCGCGCAACAGGTTAACCCCAATTAAAACATCAAAGATACCTTTTCGCAGGTCTTGCATAATTTCAACCCGTTCAAGGGTATCAACATCACTGTGAATATAGCGACAGCGTATTTGAATTCGACTCATGTATTTGGTCAACTCTTCCGCCATTCGCTTTGTTAAGGTTGTCACCAGTGTACGCTCGTCTTTTTCGACCCTTTGTTGAATTTCTTCGATTAAATCGTCAATCTGATTTTCACTGGGGCGTACTTCAATCACCGGATCCAGTAAGCCAGTTGGGCGAATAATTTGTTCTACAAAAATCCCTTCTGACTTTTCTAATTCATAATCTGCAGGCGTAGCACTTACATACATGACCTGGTTTTGTAGGCCCTCAAATTCCTCAAATTTCAATGGTCTATTGTCCATGGCTGCCGGTAAACGAAAGCCGTATTCCACTAGATTTTCTTTCCTACTTCGGTCTCCACCATACATGGCATGAACTTGTGAAACAGTTACGTGACTTTCGTCAATAACCATTAGATAATCGTCTGGAAAATAATCCAAAAGACAGAAAGGACGCGTGCCAGGGGCTCTTCCGTCGAGGTAGCGAGAGTAGTTTTCAATCCCAGAACAATAGCCCAATTCACGAATCATTTCTAAATCAAAATTGGTGCGTTCCTCAAGGCGCTTGGCTTCAAGGGGTTTTCCGACTTCGCGGAAGAAGTCGATCTGCTTTACCAAATCATCTTGAATTTGATGAATGGCATTTTGCAGCACATCGGGCGAGGTTACAAACATATTGGCAGGGTAGATATTCAGCCGTTCATATTTTTCAATCGATTGATTACTAATGGGGTCAAAGGCTTCAATCTCTTCAATCTCATCACCGAAAAAGTGAACCCGGAAAGCCGTATCGGCATAACTGGGGAAGATATCTACCACATCGCCTTTTACGCGAAAATTACCATGGTTAAAATCAGCTGTGGTGCGCGAGTATAAACTTTGCACAAGTTGGTGCAAGAGTTTGGTGCGCGAAATGACTTGATCTTGTTCAATGGTAATCACATTTTTTTGAAATTCTACCGGGTTTCCTATACCGTATAAACAAGAAACAGAAGCGACGACCAAAACATCGCGTCGCCCCGAAAGTAATGAAGAAGTCGTACTGAGCCGAAGTTTTTCAATTTCTTCGTTGATCGAAAGATCCTTTTCGATATACGTTCCAGAAACGGGGATATACGCCTCGGGCTGGTAGTAGTCGTAGTAAGAAACAAAATACTCCACCGCATTATTAGGGAAGAACTGTTTGAATTCAGAATACAGCTGTGCCGCAAGGGTTTTGTTGTGGGCAAGGACAAGGGTAGGGCGTTGTAGGTTTTTTACCACATTTGCCACGGTAAAGGTTTTTCCAGACCCAGTTACTCCTTGAAGGGTCATGAATTTTTCTTGTCCCTTAAAGCCTTCGCACAATTGTTGAATGGCTTGTGGCTGGTCTCCTGTAGGAGAAAATGCTGATTCTAGTTGAAATGACATAGTGCTTTTTCGAACTTTAAATTTAACCATTATTCCCTCATTTTAAGGGGTTCTTTTAGAATTCTTAAGCAGATCTTAAAAAAGACGCTACCTTTGAGAAAAGCACCGTTATGGAAGAGAAATTAATCTCCCAGAAAAAACCCTTTTTCCCCATTACTTCAGAATTGAATTCTTATCTGAAGCAATACAATCGTTGGGTATTTACCCCCATATTTTACGAAGATTTGCTGCGTTTTTCTGGCTCTATCGTGGTTTATGATGAAAATGATGAAGACACCCTTTGGGTTCGGGTATACTATACCGATAGTGAAAGAGAAGACATCGATTACAATTTGAAGAAGGTGTATGCTTTATTGCATTCTGATGGAAATGAATCCTCGATTGCTTATCTCAATGTAGATGCGATTGACTATTGCACCTTTGGTAATTCTAAGCCCTTTCGTATTAAAGTGCGTAATATTCTAAATGACAACTTCACCTATTTTTATGTCAAGCGAACGGATGCTTCTAGGGTTTATGGATTAGAGTTCGAACATATGCTTTCTCCACATAACCTTAACTTTTTGGTGAACGACACCACTTTAATAGAAGAACACATCGCCGGGATTCCAGGAGATGTTTTTATTGAAGATTTTTTAGGCGATTGTTCTCCGTCACAACAAGCGCAGATTGCAAAAGAATACGTCAAATTTAACGAGCGCTGTATGATTCGCCTTTTGGGGGATATGCGGGCGTATAATTATGTTGTAATTCCGACCCACGACTTTGATCAGGTGATTTATAAAATTCGCGCCATTGATTTTGACCAGCAATGTTATGAAGGAAAACTCAAGGTTTATCGCCCACAGTTTTTTAAAGAGAATTATCCTATGGTTTCTATTGTAAAAGAAAAATTAACCCTGGGGTCTGTTAATCAATATAAAATTGAAGAGCGTTCTATTTTAGCCAAAAGAATCATTAGCGCTGGGGTGCGATTAGACAATTTGGTCACCATCATGAAACAAGATCATTTGACCCAACCTGATTATTTGAAAAATTTGCGTGCAGAGATTTTTAAGTTCACCAAAGACGAAGCTTTTGAAACCGCAAAAAGTGCAGGAGATATTATGGAAGCTTCTTTAGATTATGTACGGAGAAATTACGAGAATTTAAACATGACTAAATTAATTCAGTCCTCCTAGTAAAAGTCGGCATCTTCATAATCCAATAAGCCTTCTTCTTCATCGTCTTCTAGGTCAAAGTCATCGGTTTCCTCTTCACTACTAAACGCCTTCTCAGGCGCTTCTTCTGGTACCTCTCCTTGTGCAAAGACAAGATTAGGGTATCCCATTGCAGGAACGGCTTCTCCAATTTCCATCAATTCCACAAAAAAGGTCCATAGGGCCAAAAAGTCATAGACATAAATCAAGTGGTGATTATCTGCACTAAAGAATTTATCTAGGCTTTTCCCTGCCATTGGGGTGGTACCTTCCCCCATATCTAAAAGGGGCAATTCCTCTCCCTGAACCCATTCTTCGTTTGTCGTGTAAAAAGAGGCCATTTCACTTCCCCCAAAACCAAAGGCCTGGGCAATAGCATAATGGAAATCTTCTAGGCTTGCGGTAGCTTCAATTTCTAGGTCGCGAAAAACATCACCAGGAGCGTCTAAAATAATGCGGAAACGATAAATCATGTGGAAGTGGATTGTGTGGGTTGAAATAAATGAAATAATAAATAGCTCTGTGCACCAAAGAGCAACGAGGCAAATAATAAATGTAAAGGCTGACTGCTAAAAGGGAAATCAAAATAGTACATCAAAATCCCGGTAGCGATCTCAAGCCCGATTAAGGCTAAAACTTGCTGCATTTGTGCAGTGGGAAACTGAAGTTTTCTCAGGCCTAGAAAAAGCCAAATATTGAGTCCGGTAACCAAAAGAGAAAAACTGCGATGTACATAAAATAAAACAGGAGCAGGATTAAGCCACAGGGCTTGCGTTCCTTCGCCTAGAAGATCAATTTGTTCGTCCACAAACTGCCTTACTTGTGTCCCCATAGCGATTTGTATCAAGGTTAAAACCAACGCTAAAATGGCAAAACCCTTGATGTTCGAAGGAATAACTTTTCTGTTTTTTTCTGTTTTACTAATGTAATAGAGATAGAGCAGCAAGGCTACAATCACCAAGGCCATTACCATGTGAATGGTGATTTTAAACGGCTGAAGATTAGAATCAACAACCGTCTTTCCAAGCCATGCTTGAAAGCCCATTCCAAAAATGATTAACCAAGCAACCAAGGCGATTAATTTACTTTTTTTCCACTGCCAAAAGGAGAGTATCCCCACCACTAAAGTGGCTAAGCCCCCTAAAGCACCTAGCAGGCGATTGAGGAATTCTATCCATGTATGCACCGGATTAAAGATCGCATAGTCATGCTGATCGTAATGTTCCCAGTTCGTTTTGTTGTATTGATCGCTAGAGCGAAAATCTTTGTTCGCTACGCGTAATTCTTTTGCAACGATAATGACCTGTCCAGCTTGATAGTTGTGGGCAGCTTTCCAGTCCAGTTGTGCACGTTCTGTGGGTGGGATAAGATAGCCAAAGCATTTTGGCCAATCAGGGCAGCCCATCCCGCTCCCGGTCATACGAACAATAGCACCAGCGGCGATTACACCGTAAACCAAGACAATAGATAAACCTACCCAAAAGCGAAATCGTATCTTCATTCTATCGTCATTTTTAAGCCTAAGGCTTTTCCTTCTTTCTTCATCAATTCCACCGCAGCATCAAATTCGTTGGGGATTTCTCCCTCTAAAATAGCTTCTTTTATCTTCTCTTTTATGATTCCAATTTCTTTTCCTGGGCGAAGCCCAAAGGTTTGCATGATTAATTCTCCACTAACTGGAGGTTGGAAATTACGCACATGATCGCGTTCTTCTACTTCGACAATTTTTTCCCGAACGATTTGAAAGTTTTGGTGATAGCGGGCAAAACGTTTGGGATTCTTTGTGGTAATATCCGCTTCGCATAAAGTGAGTAAGTCATCGACATAATCGCCCGCATCAAAAATCAGCCGGCGTACCGCCGAGTCGGTTACGATATCTTGGGCTAAGACAATCGGCCGCGAACTCATAAAGACCATTTTTTGTACAAACTTCATCTTTTCGTTTAAGGGCATTTTTAAACGTTTAAAAATTTTATACACCATTTTTGCGCCTATAAATTCATGGGCATGAAAAGTCCAGCCTACTTTTTTTGAAAACTTTTTGGTGGGCGCTTTTCCAATATCGTGTAATAAGGCTGCCCAGCGCAGCCACAGGTTTTCGGTGGTTTGACAAATATTATCAACGACCTCAAAAGTGTGATAGAAATTGTCTTTATGGGTTTGTCCTTCAACTTCCTCGATGCCCTTTAAATCGGTTAATTCTGGAAGAATAGCAGACAAAAGACCAACTTGATCGAGTAATAAAAAGCCCTTTGAAGGGACTGCCGTTGCCATAATCTTGTGTAACTCTTCAACAATCCTTTCTTTGGTGATGATTTCCATGCGGTCGCGCTCTTGATAAATAGCGTCTAAAGAGGCCTGTTCAATGCTAAAGTCCAATTGGGTTGCAAACCGAATGGCCCGAAGCATACGCAAGGGATCGTCAGAATAAGTAATAACAGGATCTAAGGGGGTGCGAATTCTCTTATTTTCTAAATCAGACAATCCGTTAAATGGATCGATTAAAGTACCGTAATTGGCTTCGTTTAAACTTACTGCCATGGCATTGATGGTGAAATCACGGCGATTTTGATCGTCCTGAAGGCTTCCTGCCTCTACTTGAGGATTTCGGCTGTCTTCGGTATACGATTCTTTTCTGGCGCCAACAAATTCTAAATCCATGCCTTCAAAACAAATCATGGCCGTGCCATAGGTTTTAAAAATACTTAACTTGGGTTTATTCGGGAGGCGTTTTTGAACGGCTTTGGCCAAAGCTATTCCAGATCCGATGGTCACAAAATCAATATCGGTTTTTGCTTTCTTTCGTTTTAAAAGATGGTCCCGCACAAACCCGCCAACAACATAGGTTTCTAGGCCTAATTCTGTAGCTGCTGCTTTTACATGCTGAAATACGGGGCTCGATAATGCTTCGGTAAAATCCTGGTTGAATTCCATTAGGGACGTAAAATAGCGATGTTATTGTCTGCTTGCAAGCGAATAATACGCGACGCTTGGGTTTGTGTTTCGTTTTGTCTTAAAGGTACAACATGATCTACGCCATGCAAAATAGCTGTGCTAATCTCCTTGAAATGGGTGGGACTTACTTCTCCACTAATATTTGCTGAAGTGGACACCAAAGGTGCATTGAGCTTTTGGATTAGCGCTTGGCAAAAGGCCTCCTTGGCAATGCGAATTCCAATACTTCCGTCCTTAGCACAAAGGCGATTACTAACACCTTTTACTGTTGGATAAATTACTGTAGTGGGGCGATTTTCGGTCAAATAGGGGAGAAGTGCCGGCGGTATTTCTCCCACATAAGCTTCCAGCATTTTTTGGTTTGCCACCAAACAAATTAGGGCTTTGCTGTCTTCCCGCTCTTTTAAGCGATAAATTGCTTCAACCGCTTTGGTAGAACGCGCATCACAGCCGATTCCCCAAATGGTGTCACTGGGATAAAGCAGAACGCCATCTTGCTTTAAATGGGCAAGTGCTTCGTTTAGCTGAGGTGTAAATTCCGCCATAAGGCAAGGTTATACGGCTACGTTATGTTCTCTTAATGCGTCGTTTAAAGACGTTTTCTTATTGGTGCTTTCTTTGCGTTTCCCGATGATCAAAGCGCAAGGTACTTGATAGTCTCCCGCAGGGAAAGATTTAGTGTAACTACCAGGAATTACAACTGAACGCGCAGGAACACGCCCTTTGTATTCTACCGGTTCGTTTCCAGTTACATCAATGATTTTGGTAGAGGCGGTTAAAACAACATTGGCCCCTAGTACCGCTTCGCTTTCAACATGAACGCCTTCAACAACGATACAACGTGAGCCAACAAAAGCATTGTCTTCAATAATAACCGGTGCGGCTTGTAGTGGTTCTAAGACCCCGCCAATACCAACACCACCGCTTAAGTGGACATTTTTACCAATCTGTGCACAACTTCCTACGGTTGCCCAGGTATCGACCATAGTGCCTTCATCGACATAAGCGCCGATATTAACATAAGAAGGCATTAAGATAACGCCAGAAGATATATATGCGCCTTGACGTGCGACAGCGTGTGGAACCACACGGATGCCTTTTGCGGCGTAGTCTTTTTTCAAAGGCATTTTATCGTGAAACTCCATAGGACCTGCGTGCAAGGTTTCCATTTTTTGAATAGGGAAATACAGGACTACTGCTTTCTTTACCCATTCGTTGACTTGCCAGCCATTATTGGTAGGTTCTGCCACACGCAATTTTCCTAAGTCCAATTGTTCAATAACTTGACGTATGGTGTTTTGTGTGTTTTCTTGTTCTAAAAGGGAGCGATCTTCCCATGCTGCTTCTATGATGTCTTTCATGATTCCATTTTTTGAAGCTCAAATTTACGGCTTCTCTTTCACTTTTTGGTAAAGAATTTAACAGAACACGAGGGCTTAACGTATATTTGTGCATGGGCATAATACTCGCAATAGATTTTGGGGAAAAGAGAACGGGAATTGCCGCGACTGACCCCCTGCAGATCATCGCTTCTGGGTTGACGACCCTTGCCACAAAAGAGGTGATTCCGTTTTTAACAGATTATTGCCTTAAAAATAAAGTGGAGGTGTGCGTTATAGGGCAGCCCAAGCAAATGGACAACTCCCCCTCGCAGGTAGAACCACAAATCAAACGGTTTATTGCACAATTATCTAAGGCCCTTCCGGCGCTAGTCATAGAACGCTATGATGAGCGATTTACCTCAAAAATGGCCTTTCAGTCCATGTTAGCCGGGGGACTTAAAAAAGAACAGCGAAAAAATAAGGGATTGATCGATAAGATTAGTGCAACCCTTTTGTTACAATCCTATTTAGATGCATCTTTGCATTCAAAGAAAAAGATATAAATGATTTTACCCATCGTAGCTTACGGTACCCCAGTGTTAAAGAAAAAAGCAGAAGATATACCTGCAGACTATAAAGACCTTGACCAATTAATCGCAAATATGTGGGAAACCATGTATGCGGCTAGTGGGGTGGGTTTAGCAGCCCCTCAGGTAGGTTTAGGCTTGCGATTATTTGTGATCGACGCTACGCCTTTTGCCGATGATGAGGAGCTTTCAGCCGAAGAACAAACCCAATTGAAAGGCTTTAAAAAGGCTTTTATCAATCCTGTAATTGAAGAAGAAAGCGGTGAAGAATGGGCCTTTAATGAAGGTTGCCTTTCGATCCCAGATGTGCGAGAAGATGTCAAGCGTAAAGATCAATTGGTGATTCGCTATCAAAACGAAACAGGAGAGGAGTTAAAAGAAACCTATACAGGATTGGCTGCAAGGGTCATTCAACACGAATATGATCATATCGAAGGGATTTTATTTACCGATAAGTTATCGCCCCTTAAAAAGAGAATCATCAAAGGAAAATTAACCAATATTAGCAAAGGAAAGATCAACGTAGATTACAAGATGAAATTTCCTTTACAATCCAAAAAACGATAAGTATGCAACTCGATAAAATTATTTCAATTGGCGGTCGCCCAGGACTTTATGAAGTTTCACTTCAAACCAGAACAGGCGTTGTCGCGACTTCTTTAGTTGATGGAAAACGCATTACAGCTTCTGTTCGTGATCAAGTAAGTGTATTGTCTGAAATCAATATCTATGGTCTTGAAAAAGAAGTGCCTTTACGAGAGGTTTTTAAAATGATTCATGCAAAAGAGGAAGGGAAAGTTTGTTCTGTAAAGCCAAAAGCTCCTGCAGATCAGCTAGAAGCTTTCTTCTTTGATGTGTTTCAAGACTATGACGAAGAGCGTGTTTACCCTTCAGACATTAAAAAAGTGATTCAGTGGTACAATATTCTTATCGAAAAAGCCCTAGAAGTTTTCACAGAAGAAGCCCCAGCAACAGAAGAAGAAGTCGTTAAAGAAGATGAATAGCAGAAAGGACCAATTGGCCGCCGTTGACCGCCTGCTCACCATTATGGATGAGTTGCGGGAACAGTGTCCTTGGGACAAGAAGCAAACCTTTGAATCTTTACGTCATTTAACCATAGAAGAAACCTATGAGTTGGGGGATGCCATTTTGACCCGCGATCTAACCGAAATCAAAAATGAGCTGGGCGATTTACTCTTGCATATTGCCTTTTATGCCCGCTTGGGCAGCGAAGAAAAAGCCTTTGATATGGCCGATATCGCCCACGGAATTTCAGAAAAACTCATTTACCGCCACCCCCATATCTATGGCGATGTGAAAGTAGAGAACGAAGATGACGTTAAAAAGAATTGGGAAGCCCTAAAACTCAAAGAGGGCAAAGGCAAAAAAGGAGTTTTGGCCGGAGTGCCCAAAGGACTCCCCGCCCTGGTGAAAGCACAGCGCATTCAAGACAAGGTTGCCGGAGTTGGCTTTGACTGGGAAAAACCCGAACAAGTCTGGGAAAAGGTGCAAGAAGAATTAGCGGAATTCCAAACCGAAGTCGCGCAAGGCAATACCAGCGATATGGAAGCCGAATTTGGCGATGTGCTCTTTTCCATGATCAACTATGCCCGTTTCTTAAAAATCAATCCAGATACAGCCCTGGAACGCACCAACCAAAAGTTTACAAAGCGTTTTAATTATTTAGAGGCAAAAGCCAAAGAACTAGGCAAATCGCTGCAAGACATGACCCTTGCCGAAATGGATGTCTTCTGGGAAGAAGCCAAGCAGTAGTCAGTTTTTTACTATCTTGTTAAGGCCTAATGTCTTAACATGAAAAAACAACTCTTCCCAAAGGAGATATTGGAAAACACCTATGAAGTGCACCAATTTAAGTACAGTAAACGGAGTCAGAAAATCTATTTGCTGTAATTTTTAGGAGTGTTTAAGTGCTGCTATTCAAGTAGATCGTCTTGGAAAAAGGTAAAGTAGTGGAGCAAGGAACACATAAAGCCTTACTTGAACAAAAAGGGTATTATCATGCTTTGTGGAAGCAACAATTGCCAGAGGGTTTTAACTCTTAATCCTCATTTTCTTCAGTAGTTTCAGTACTTTCTTCTTCAGCCTCCTGTTGTTTTTTTAAGCTGCGTTTCAACGCTTTAATGGCATTTGTTTTCTCTTCTAACGCTTCTTTTTGTGCAGAGAGTTTTTCAATTTTAGTGGTGACTTCTACCACTACAGGATTATCGTTGCTACTGCTACTAAAGAACTGTAAATTGTTTTGCAATTGAATTAAATCTGCATTGATATCGTCCATTTTTTTCTTGAGAAAGGCGTGCTCTTTGTTGAGTCCTTCCTCATCGTTTTTAATGAGGCTGAGCTGGGTTGAAAACCGCTGTGCTGCTTTCTCTTTAGCAGAAAGCGAAGTGGTGTCCCAAAGGCCAAGTAGATGCTGCATTAATTTTTTCTGTCTTGGCGCATTGGGTTGTGGGTTTAGACTGAACCATTGCGCTAGTTGTTCCTCGATAAATTCTTCTAGCTCTTTTGGGGTAGTGGGGGCGGCTGTTTTGATTAAAGCTGCGATAAAATTATTTTGAGAAGCCAGTTGCGCTTGATCTACAGCACTTAAGGCTTCTGTCTTGTTCTTAAGACGATCAAAGTAAAGGTTGGTCAGGGCTTTAAATTCCTCCCACATTTTGTTGGAGAGTTTTCGAGCAATGCGACCTGTTTTTTTCCAGTCGTTTTGTACTGTTTTCATGCGGCCCACATAATCGCGCCAATTAGGGGCATCTAAGATCGTCGCTACTTCTTTAATTAAGGCTTTTTTAGCTTCGATATACTGTTTTTCTTTGCTTTTTTGTTCCTTATAAAAAAGATTTTTGGCTTGATTGAACTCCCTGCTCAGTTCTCTAAAAGAATTCCACAGGCGTTTATTTTCGCTTTTAGGCACCCGTCCAGCACTGTGAAATTGTTCTTTCAGATCGTTGACTTTTTTAATGGCATTTTGCCAAGCATTGTGGTTGGCAGGGGTTGCTTGAATTATTGCGGCAATCTGTGCTAAAAGTTGGTCTTTAAGTTTTAGGTTATCACTTTGAATACTGTCAATGTTTTTGTTGTATTCATTTTTGAGTTGATGAACAGCTTTGGTTGCTGTTTGAAAACGATTCCACAGTTCTTCTCTGTGTTCTTTTGCCACAGGGCCTAAATCATTTTTCCACAGGCGGTGTAAAATATTAAGTTCACGAATAGAGGCGATCACATCGGCTTGTTGGGCAAGCTCTTCTGCACGTTCAATGATTTTTAATTTCTCAGCGTAATTGTGTTTGAAATCAGCATCGCGTAAATCCCGATTGAGGTGTAAGAAGTCGTAAAAACGTTCTACGTGAAACTTATAGGTCTGCCAGATATTATTGGCTTCATTTCTGGGCACTTGCCCAGTATTGTGAAAAGCTTCTTGTAGATTTTTAAATTGGCGATAGCTACTGTTGTCATGCTCACTTTGGTCGATCAAAGATTTGATTTCTTCGATAATTTCTTTTTTTCGGTTGAGGTTGGCTTTTTGCGTGGCCTCTACTTCTTTAAAGTGATGACTCTTTTTTTGCTTGTATTCCTTTAACAGGGCATTAAAATTCTTTTTGTACTCTGGTGCAAAGTGAAAATCTATTTCGTTTCCGCCTTCTTCAATAAACGTCTCTTTTTTGGCTTGAAGTACACTTAAGAATTGACTGTCAAAACGCTGTTGTAAATCCCTGACCAATTGGCCCAGCTTCATCCATTGGTCATTTTTGAGTACTTTTTCTAGGGCAGCGGGAAAGTCTTCAAGTGCAAGTTCATCAATAGCAATAACAAGGCTAGGGGCTTGAGCAGATTTTTCTGTTGAAGGGGTTTCTGGGGCAGTGTCATTTGTTGACGCTTCTTGGGGAGAAGTACTTGTATTTTCTTCTCGTGTTTGTTCAAGATTTGTTTGATTTTCTTCAGGTAACAAGGTAGGTTCCATTTGCATGACAAAGGTATTAGAATGGTTAAGTCTTGCTTAAAATTACGAAAAATAAATTCAATATCACTTTCCCATCCAGAGCTCCCAAGATCGATTGGCCTGATGCACCAGCATGTCGGCGCCATTGGCTATTCCAGCACCCTGTTTTTTGCCCAATTGCAAAAAGCGGGTTTCTGCTGGATTATAGACCAAATCAAATAAAAAGTGTTTTGGAGTTAAGGCAGAATAATCCAAGTCTGGTGCAGTAGTTACATCGGGAAATGTTCCCAAAGGCGTACAATTAATGATTAATTCATGTGCAGCGATTACTGCTGGACTCAGAGCGGCATAGTCCAGGCAAAATTCATTTGCTTTACGCGAAACATATTGCGGGTGGATACCGCGTTTGCGCAAAACATAGGCCACAGCTTTAGATGCCCCACCGGTCCCTAAAATCAAGGCTTTTTTGGGTTGATCTTTGTATTGGTCAAACAAGGCCCTTTCAAAGCCATAGGCATCGGTGTTGTCGCCAATGCGTTTTCCGTCTGCTGTAAAAATGATGGTGTTAACTGCGCCTATAGCTGCTGCTGTGGGGCTTAGTTCGTCCATGGCGGGAAGCACCACTTCTTTATAGGGGATGGTTACATTAAGGCCTTTTAAGTCGGGACTTTTAATTCGATCAAAAACAGCTTCGGCAGTAGCGCAATCAAAGTTTTGATAGCTGCAGTGGGCCAGTTTTTCTCTTTTAAATTTTTCGGCAAAATAACCGGGTGAAAAAGAATAGTCAATGTTTTTCCCCAGGAGTCCAAAATTAAGTTTTTTGCTTGTTGCCATAATGTTCTAATAGGATCACAATTCCCAGTCCCAAAAGTATAAAAAATACGGTGGTCAGGCTGGAAAATATCCCCAGATTAGGGAAGTAAAATATGTTGTGTGGGGTAGCGACTAGTTTAAAGCCCACTTCTGTTGCTGGCGTGCTTTTAGCCGTCCATGGCCAAACTGCGCCTAAAGACCCCAAGATAAAACCCACAAGGGTGGAAATTGTAACGCTTTTATGGTTTTGGATTAAGCGCTCCAGAAGTTTTGAGAAAACCACCAAGCCAATGCTTGAGCCCAAGGTAAAAAAGACAAAAACCCCTAACAATCGCTTTCTTTCTGGGTCAGCAAGACCCCACCCTTGTCCGCTAAAAAGATCTTGTAAAGTAAAAAAAACAACATTAACACAATCGACTAAAAGGAGGTTGTAGTTGCCTAAGATTAAAATAAGCAATGAGCCAGATAAGCCGGGTAATGTCATTCCCGTTATGCTTACCATGCCACAAAAAATGACAAAAAGCCAATGATCGTTTTCTGTACCCGGATTGAGCCATAAAAGGGCAATGCCCAAAAGGGTTCCAATTGCACCTCCCAGGTATTCTTTATAAGTTGAATTGGGTAGTTCTTTCCAGATGGCATAAACCGAGGCGATAATCATACCAAAAAAAGCACCTAAAACCTGCTGTGGATGATTCTTTAAGAGATAGTCTAAAAGCAAAGAAACACTGAAAAAACTCAGCCCCACCCCACTAAAAAGCAAGAGTAAAAAAGAGGCGTTGGTGTGTTTGTAAAAGGCCATAAACCCATGACGGAAAAGTATTTTAAGGGCGCGTGCATCAATGCGCGAAAAAGAAAAAATAAGTTCTTCATAGAAACCCGCCGCAAGCGCAATAATACCGCCCGAGACTCCCGGGATTTTATTGGCCATACCCATGGTCATTCCCTTGAGAATTAGCAATAGAGCAGCAGACCATGAACGTTGGCTTGGGTACATTTTATTTTTTTAAGGAGTAGCGTTCTAACAAGATCAAGGCGGCAGCGCCCAAACAAATTAGGCTTAAACCGAGTACCCATTGCGGATCGCCTTCATACTGCATCGGATTTACATTGGTATAGCTTGTTTTATCGCCAAGGGTTTGGCTTATCTTCCACGGCCAAATTTTGGGTAAAGCACCAATCATAAAGCCAATTAAAACGCTTAGTGTTGCTTCTCTTTTGTGGTTGAATAGCCAAGTCAATGCTTTGGAAAACAACTTTAATCCAATGACAATACCCAAGCCAATTACGGCCACTTTGGTATATACTGCTTTAAAACTGAGCCAATCAAAATCTAAAAGTACTGTAATGGCGCCTTTAACGGTGCTTAAAACTTCCTCGTAAACCCCTAGAAGAATGAAAATAAAGGCCCCAGAAATCCCAGGTAAAATCATCGCAATGATGGCAATCATACTGGAAAAAAACAAATACAATAAATTGTTTGAAGTGCCTGTGGGGCTAAGTTGCGTAATTCCGAAGGCAACAACAAAGCCGGCCACTAAAAAGCTGATGTATTGAAAAGTAAACAGCGAAAATTGTTTAATTAAAACATAGATGCTTGCCAATATTAAGCCAAAAAAGAAAGACCACAACAGAACGGGCTGTTGGTCTAAGAGGTAGGTAATTCCGCCAGAAAGAAAAAGAATACCACTTGCAATTCCCAAAAAAAGGGGGAAAAGAAATGGGCCATTAATCGAGTGCCAAAAGGTCTTAACGCCTTCCTTTCGCAGGTGCGAAAATTGCTTTAAATTCAAATGATCGATACTCTCTATAAGTTCTTTGTAAATCCCCGTAATAAGCGCCATTGTTCCGCCAGAAACCCCAGGTACTATATCCGCTGCTCCCATAAGCAAGCCTTTAAAATAGAGCAAAATATATTTGCGCATACTGCTGTTTTAATTAAATGAATAAAGGTACTATTCTTGAAGTAATTGAACCAATTGCGGGAATAGCGCTAAAGTATCTTGGGCTAAATTAGCCTTTTTATTTTGCACATTTTGAAGGTAGTACTCCATTTCAATGCTTTTCCCTTCTTTTAAAAAACACCCTGCTATTTTATAATCTAAGGCAGCTTCTTCAGGATAAAAGGTTTTGGCCTGTTGGCCGATGGTTTGGGCCTTTTCCCACTCTTGTAAAAAAATCAAGGTATCTAGCCAACCCATCCAAACGGAAAGTTCATAGTTGCCCAGTTCAATTGCGTTCTGGAAAGCAACTTCGGCCGCTGCGTAATTTTCTAAACATTTATGGAGCAAGGCACTTCTTTTCCAATAACTAACATAGTTATCGTTGATTTGCAGTGCCTTTTGACAATAATATAAGGCTTTGTTGGGATTTTGTTTTTCAATGTAAAAATCCATAATTCCAGTCCACGCTTTTTCATAAGAGGGATCTTCATTGATTCCTTTTTTGAAATATTGCATCGACAATTGATCGTTGCCTAATGTTTGATGACAAGTCGCAATTCGAATATAGAGATAAGCAGAGGGGTCTTCTAGTTTCGTGGCAATTTCATAATTTTCGATGGCTTGATTTGTGCTCCCAAGGCTTTCTAATAATTTGGCTTTTTCGATATAGGCGCCAGTAAAAGTATCTTCGCTGATGATCGCAAAGTCAAAAGCACTTAAAGCTTCTTCTTTTTGGTCAAGACTAAGGTATTGTTTTCCAATTTCTAGCCAAGCAATTTCATTATAAGGGTCGGTCTCAAGAATCTTATTTAAAACATCAAGCGCTTCTTTATTGGCCTTAAGATAATCTAAGCAGAACAAAAGGTTGTACAGCATCTGAAAATCTTCAGGATCCTCTTCTATGCAAAGGCGAAAGTAATTCTTTGCTTCTGCATAATTTTCTAAAACCATATATTCCATGGCCAATAACGACCATATTTCTAGTGGGTCGTCTGCCTGTTGTAGTCCTTTAAATAAAAATGCTATCGCTGCTGGATGATTTTTTCTTTTGGAAGAAATCGCTGCTTTTTGAATGTAAACTTCTTGGTTGCTAGGCTCCATTTCCTCTATTACATCCAAGAGGTTTGTGGCTTCTTCATGTGCGTCATCAAAAATGAGTAATTCCGATTTTAACAGTAAGAGGTCAATGTGAAAGGGATGCTGGTTAATCCCCATTTGTAATGCTTTTTTCGCCAAATTAATTTCCCCAGTATCAATGTAAAACTGAATGATCGTTTCAAATTCATTCGCATCAAAGAAATAGACCTGATTGGTCTTGAGCATTTGCTCAAATCTTGTTACGGGCGCGTCTGAATTTTGTGAAAATTCACGAAACATACATTGGTCTGTTGGTTATACTAAATTTAGGGACTAAGTCGTCGAAAGTGGAAATTTGCGCCAATTGTTTTTAACAAATTAATTAACAACCTAATGAAGCTCGTCTAGTGCCTTTAAGAGTATCATACAGCCTTTTTTTATGTCTCTTTTGCTGATGTTTAAGGGAGGGGATATACGCAAACCTTTCTTTTCCCAAAGCAGGAAAAATAAAATTAAGCCTTTGTCTAAGCAGCTATGCACGACCTTGGCTGTGTCGTTTTCATTTTTCAATATTGGAGCCAGCATGAGGCCTTTACCATTGATTTTTTCAATTTTAGGATGCACCAATAATTGCCGGAAAAGCCTTTCTTTCTCCTCGATATCGGCCATTAGTTTTTTGCGCAAAATTGTTTCAAGGGTGGCCAGTGCTGCTGCTGCGATTACTGGATTTCCACCAAAAGTGGTTATGTGTCCCAAGCTGGGTTTGTGGGTCAATTCTCCCATATAGGCAGAAGAACTACAAAAAGCACCAATGGGCATTCCACCTCCTAAACCTTTCCCAATAACCAAAATATCGGGTGTTATTTCATAGTGTTCAAAGGCAAAGAGTTTTCCTGTTCGCCCAATACCTGGTTGAATTTCATCTAGAATTAAGAGGGCTCCTACTTCTTCACAGCGGGCCTTAACGGCTTTCAAATAGTTTTTATCAGGAACAATAAATCCTGCTCCTCCTTGAATGGTTTCTAGTACAACTGCTGCGGTGTTTTGGTCAATCTTATGGAGCTCAGTTGGATCGTTAAAAGCAATAAAGTCGACCCCTTCTAACAAAGGTTGATAGCCTTCTTTTTGTTCTGCTACCCCCAAAAGGCTCAGGGCGCCTTGTGTGCTGCCATGGTAGGCTTGCTTGGCTGCTATAAAACCGCGTTTACCCGTTACCCTTTTGGCTAATTTCATTGCCCCTTCAATGGCTTCTGTGCCAGAATTGGTCAAATAGGTCACCTCAAGAGAAGTAGGAAGGTTTTCTGCCAAAAGTTTACATAGGGCTACGGCTGGCGTTTGGGCATATTCTCCATAGACCATTACGTGCATATAACGGTTGAGTTGCTTTTTCATCGCCCGCACCACCGCCGGATGGCGATGCCCTATAGCGCAAGCAGAAACCCCAGCGACAAAGTCCAAGTGTTTTTTTCCTTTTTGATCAATGATATAGCTTCCTTTAGCGCGCTTAACTTCCATTCCCATAGGATAGGGGGTCGTTTTGGCTTGATATTTTAAGAAGTCATCGCGCAGCATAAAAGGGAATTTAATCTTTTTTGAATAAGTCTTCAAGGGTTTTGGGGCGTTCCTCTTCCCGCCACAAAAAGCCTTCTAATTTCCGAAGATTTGGATCTAGTTCTTTCTCTGGATAAACATCTCCCTCTGGGCTAACATAAAATGAAATGTCTTCAATCTCATTGTCTCTAAATTGGATGTTCAATGCACTGCAAATGGTTTTATCGATTCCAACCAGTTCTCCAGCATCTGAGTATAAATAGTACAATACCCGGGTGTTTTTAATTACATCTAAAACGTTTAATGCCCCGTCAAGAAAATCGCCATAAAGTTCTTTTCCTACAATTTGATTATAGCCATTTTTACTCAAGCTGTCTTTTTCAATAATGAAAGCATTTCCAAAAATAAAGAGCGAGTCTAATTTTTTGGTTTTAAAGTCTGTTTTCATGTAGATTACGTCTCCGCTCATTTGACTTTCATTAAACCACATGACTGGATTTCGCTTGTTTTTTTGGTCTTTCGAAAGAACTTGTTCTTGTTTTTTGCTTAAGGGTCTTTTTAAGAGTTCTATTCTTCCGATGGTTTCATCTAAATAAAGCGAATCGGATTTTCCCCTTAAATCTTGTTTAAGGATTTTCACGCCATAATAGCCCCTAAGGATTCTTGCCTCTGATGGGCCAGTACCCACTAAGGTGTCTGCATGAATAAAAAGTGAATCGTTTTCGATAAGATTAATGGCAAGGGCTTTTCTTGTTATAATGGCAGAGTCTTTGGCCTTAAATATTTCGGCATAATTGCCTCTAATAATAGAATTGTTAATCGTGTCGGTGATTTCTACTTTATTGGTTGCGGCAGCATAATTGCGTTCATTTTCAAAATATAGACTGTCGCCGTTAATGATTTTATTGTTGTAAAGAATTTCTGCATTCTTTTTAAAATACCCTTGTTGTGAATTGGTGTCATAGTAGCCTTGTTCACAATAGATGTCATAGTCTTGTCCAATGATTTTGGTGGGGCCATAGAGATAGGCCTTGTTCGATTCTGTGTAATAGTCTAGTTGGCTAGAGGTGACTTTGTATTCAGGATTATTGATGCGGACGTTAGAAATAAAGCGGTACTTTTTTTCTTTCATATAATATTTTCCGCGATTGCTTTTAAGAATACTTGCACTGTCAATAATGGTTCCAGGGGTTTCGTAATAGGCCAAATCCTCTAGGCGATTAAGAAAAAGGGTGTCGGTTTCAAGGGTCATGTCGGGTTGTTTTAGAAAAACATCTCCCCACGCTTTTGCTTTGCCTGTTTCCCCATCATACTCCATGAAATCGCTGGTCATACGCAGGCTATCGCCTTGTGTGAAAACCACTTCTCCTTCTGCTTTAAAGGCGTTTTTTTTGGAATAAAAGAAAGATTTATCCGATTCAATTAAAGCGCCTTTGTGTAACAGTTTCACCCGTGTTTCTCCTTTTTTTAAGAGGATGTTTGCTCCAGGGAAATTGGCTTCATCTTTTCCAAAAGAGCCTGCCTGTTGAATTTGAATAACCCTTTTGTCTTGCCCATGGGTATTTTGTCCCCAAAGGAAACAGTTGCAGATTACAAGAAGTGAAAACAGTTTTTTCACAGCATCTTTTGTTTATCTAAAGATGGTCTGCTTTCTGTCTGGACCAACCGATACAATCTTGATGGGCGTTTCTAGCTCTTTTTCAAGATAAGCGATATAAGCATTGAAGTTATCTGGGAATTCCGCTTCAGAAGACATTTGGGTTAAGTCTTCTTTCCATCCTGCTAATTCAATGTAGTGTGGTGTTACGTTTTCTGGTTCAATAGAAAAAGGGAAGTGTTCTATTAATCCATCTTTGGTGTTGTAAGCAGTACAAACTTTAATGGTAGAAAAACCAGAAAGTACATCCCCCTTCATCATCATTAATTGGGTTACACCATTTACGCGAATGGCGTATTTTAGTGCTACTAGGTCAATCCAGCCACAACGTCTTGCACGTCCTGTGGTTGCACCAAATTCTTTCCCTACGTGCCCCATTGTTTCTCCTGCTTCATCAAATAATTCGGTAGGGAAGGGGCCGCTTCCCACGCGGGTGGTGTAGGCCTTGAAAATACCAAAGACATCGCCCACTGTGTTTGGAGCAATCCCAAGTCCAGTGCATGCTCCTGCAGCAGTTGTTGTTGAAGAAGTTACAAATGGATAGGTCCCAAAATCAATGTCTAAAAGCGATCCTTGCGCTCCTTCTGCGAGAATTTTTTTATTGTCTTTTTGTGCTTTGTGTAAAAAGTCTTCGCTGTCGATTAACGGAAGTGCCTTTAAGGTTTCTAGGCTTTCAAAGAAAGTTGCTTCTAAATCGGTTAAATCATATTCAACACTGCTGTCATAATTGGCCAGCATTTTAAGGTGTTTATCTCTTAAAGTGGCATAGCGATCTTTCCAATCTTCTAGTAAAATATCTCCTACACGAATCCCATTTCGTCCTGTTTTATCCATATAAGTAGGGCCAATTCCTTTAAGGGTAGAGCCTATTTTTGCCTTGCCTTTTGCTGCTTCAGAGGCAGCATCGAGCAATCGATGGGTGGGAAGAATAAGGTGGGCTTTTTTAGAGACGTATAGTTTTTTGGCAAAATCGATGTTGAAACCGGCAAGTTTATCTAATTCCCCTTTAAAAATAACAGGATCAATAACTACCCCATTCCCAATAAGGTTGAGTGCTGAAGGGTGAAATATCCCAGAGGGGATGGTGTGTAAAACATGCGATATACCATCGAATTTCAGGGTATGACCAGCATTGGGTCCTCCTTGAAAACGGGCGATAATATCGTAGTCTGTGGTTAAAACATCAACAATTTTTCCTTTTCCTTCGTCTCCCCATTGGAGTCCGAGCAGTAAATCAACCGACATATGTGGGTGGGTGTTTAAGATTCTTTTTTCGTGCCGTAAAAGTATAAAGAATGGTGATGAATATCAACATTAAATACTTCTTCGATTGTTTTTTTTATGGATTGAATGCGCGGATCACAAAACTCTTTTACTTCTCCAGTGTCTGTCAAAATGATATGATCGTGTTGTTTGTCAAAAAACGACTTTTCATATTGCGCCTGAGCACCAAATTGATGTTTCCTAATTAGACCAGATTCGATTAAAAGATCAACCGTATTGTATAGTGTTGCTCTACTTACACGATAGTTTTTATTTTTCATCATGATGTACAATGACTCAATGTCAAAGTGCTCTTGATGTTCGTATATTTCGTGTAAGATGGCAAAACGCTCTGGCGTTTTGCGGTGCTTGTGTTGATCGAGAAAATTGATGAACACATTTTTAACGATTTCTTGCTGATCTTTTGATTCTGCCATATCACATTAAATCTGGCATAAAGGTACTGTTTCTTTTACTAATGACGCCCTACTTTCTCAATTCCAGCAATTTTTAACAATTGCTGCTTTAGTTTTTTTAGCGTTCCTTTATTGTTGACCCGCATGGTGATGATTCCTTTAAACAATTCTTCATCGGTGTAAAAGTTGATTTTCTTGATGTCGATGTTCATGTTATTTGAAATAACACGGGTAACTTGATTAACCAATCCCTTTTGATCAATCCCTGTTAAAACAAGCTCTGCCGTAAATTCTTGTTCACTTGAATCGACCCACCAGGCCGGCACAATGCGGTAGGCAAAGTTAGATTGAAGTGCCACTGCATTTGAGCAATTATGTTGGTGTACTTTAATACCTTCATTGATGGTTACAAAACCAAAAACTTTATCTCCAGCAATCGGATTACAACAAGGAGACAGTTTATAAGGGAGTTCCTGTTTTTCTTTGCCAAATACAAGTTTATCGTACTTTGAAATAAACTCTTCACTCTCTGTGATTTTTGGTCGATTGCTGCCAGCTAATCGTTTTTTGAAGAAGTTTAAGAAGGTATTGTTATAGGTTGTGGCAAACTCTTTTAGTTTTCGGTTGTCTATTGTTCCTAAGCCAATGCGATAAAAAAGGTCTAAGCTGGAATTTACTTTAAAATAAAGGATCAATTGACGAATAGCTCTATCGTTCATATTGATGCGCATGTGTCTCAGCTTTCTTCTTAAGATTTCTTTTCCTTCTTCAGCGATTTTTTTCTTCTCTTCATTTAAAGCAGCTTTAATTCGATTTCTCGCTCTTGCAGTGATAACATAATCGATCCAGTTGGCAGTAGGTTTGGCATTTTCTGAGGTGATTATTTCTATCGAATCTCCACTGTTTAGAATTCTAGACAAAGGAACCAATTTACCATTTACTCTTGCTCCACGTGTTTTTGATCCAATTTCTGTGTGAATTGCATAAGCAAAATCTAAAGCAGAAGATCCTTGGGGTAAAGATTTGAGATCTCCTTGTGGGGTGAAAACAAAAATCTCATCTGCATAGAGGTTGAGTTTGAAATTTTCAACAAAATCCACAGCATTGGCGTCTTTTGCTTCGAGCACTTCTTGTAGGCGATTTAACCAAGCGTCAATACCAGTGTCGCTTTCTTCTCCTTGTTTGTAGCGATAGTGTGCTGCATAGCCTTTTTCGGCAATTTCATGCATGCGTTCTGATCGAATCTGAACTTCTACCCATTTATTGTTTGGTCCCATTACTGTTATGTGAAGGGATTCATAGCCGTTTGATTTCGACGACGAAATCCAATCTCTCAGTCGGGTAGGATTGGGCGTGAAATAATCTGTAATAATCGAATAGATTTTCCAGGCCAAAAACTTCTCGTCTTTGGGTTTCGATTTATAGATAATTCGAATGGCAAATTTATCAAACACCTGCTCATAGCTGATGTTTTGTTTTTGCATTTTTTTGTGGATGGAGAAGATCGATTTACTTCTTCCCTGAATAAAATAGTCTAGCTTTTCCTGGTCAATGGATTCCTTAACCAGATTGGTAAACGATTTAATATATTGCTTTTGTTCTTCTTGACTTTCCTCAATTTTATTTTTTATGGCATTAAAACGATCTGATTCTGTGTATTTTAAACTGAGGTCTTCCAGTTCTGTTTTAATGTTGTACATCCCAATTCGGTGGGCAATGGGCGCATAGATATAGAGGGTTTCAGACGCAATTTTTACCTGCTTGTATTCCGGCATAGCATCCATGGTTTGCATATTGTGCAAGCGATCGGCTATTTTGATGATAATCACCCGAATATCGTCATTGAGGGTCAACAACATTTTTCTGAAATTTTCAGCCTGAAGCGAAATATCAGTATCCTTTTTTAGATGGGATATTTTGGTGAGCCCATGGACAATTTTGGCTACTGTATTGCCAAAAAGACGTTCAATGTCGTTAAGGGTGTATGCCGTGTCTTCAACAGTATCGTGCAAAAGCGCTGCTGCGATAGAAGTAGCGTCAAGACCAATTTCAGAGGCGACGATCTTTGCGACTGCAATCGGATGAAAAATATAGGCTTCTCCTGACTTTCTTCTTTGATTTTTATGGGCATCAACAGCTGTATTGAAGGCTAAACGAATCAGTTTTTTATCCTCCTTGGTGAGTTGTAAATAACTAATTCTCAACAGCTCTTTATACTGTTTTGCAATTTCTTTATTTTCTATTTCTTCATCGACAAGCATAGTAGGAATTTACATATTTCTTTTGAAAACTTCCTTTTTTTTCTAGTTTCTTTGCTTTTGAACCTCTGCAAGGATGATGCCAGCTGCAACAGAAACGTTTAAAGAATCGTTTTGCCCCAGCATAGGAATAACAATGGCTGTTGTGTTTTTTTGTAGCCATGCAGTTGTTAATCCATTACTTTCTGTACCTACCGCTATTGCGGTTGGTTTGGTATAATCAAAGGCAGTGTAGCGTTGCGCTTCCTCCGTTAGTGCGGCACTGTAAACTGTAATTTTGTTTTGGGTAAAATAGGCAAAACTTTCTTCAAGACTTGCCATAACTATGGGAACAGAAAACAAACAGCCAACACTAGAACGCACCACGTTAGGGTTGTACAGATCTGTTGTGCTATTTACTAAGATAAAAGCATCAACCCCCATGGCATCTGCTGTGCGTAACAAGGCCCCAATATTTCCTGGTTTTTCTGGAGCTTCCGCCACGAGAAAAAAGGGATTTTTACTGCTGAGGTCTAATTGCGCAAAATCATGCGTTTTTGCCTGTGCAATCGCAATTGCAATGGATGTTTTGCGGTAGCAATAGCGCTCAAATACAGCTGAAGACACCGATACGAAATCGGTGTCTATAAAATCGTTTTCTGAAAAAACAAGTGTTTCACCTTCTTTAAAAAAAAGGGTTTCAAGCTGATACCCCCCTTTGATGGCGTGTTCGATTTCTTTTTGTCCTTCGATAACGAATACATTTTCTAAGCGTCTTTTTTTGGCCTTTTCTTGTAAAGTTTTAAGCCGCTTTAGCAGGCTGTTTTGTGCGCTTGAAAGGTATAGCATTTACTGTCTTGAGAATTTTTCCGTGTATCGTTTCCAAAGGGTTGTTTGGTGGGTTTCAAGGCTTAGTGCTCTCCCTTGAATAAAGGCGTGGCTAAGTTGATTGGTCCGCATGTCTAAGGCATCTCCTTTGGCAACAAAAAGCGTAGCATCTTTCCCTACTGTAAGGCTTCCCAGTTGCTGGTCAATTCCTAAGATTTTAGCAGCATCTAGCGTGATCATTTGAACAGCCTTTTCTTTTTCTACCCCATAGGCGGCAAATGTTCCTGCATAGAAGGGAAGATTGCGGGTGTTCATTCTTTCCATTCGGCCGCTAACATCTATGGTAATGGTCAATCCTGCATCTAGTAATATTTTGGCCATTTTAAAGGGAAGTTTTACATCCTCATCTTCCGATCCAGGTAAACGGTGAGGCCTAGCGACAATTATAGGGATGTCGTGTTTCTTTAAGAAATCGGTTATTAAGTAAGCGTCATTTGCTCCCACCAAAACGATGTTGTTTAAACCGTGTTTTTTCAGCAACACAATACCGTCTAGAATTTGTCTTTTTTCTTTGGCGTGTAAATAGACTTTTTGGGAACCTTTAAAAGTTTCTTTCAGCGCTGCATGGGGAAGGTGTTCTGTTTTAGCAGCACTGTCATAGGTTTTAGCTTCCGCTAAGTATTGCGCTAATTCAGCCGTTCGTTTCTCATAGTTTTTTTGATCGTAAACCAAAGGGTCTTCTCCTTTTGATCGATTACCTCTGCGGTAGGTTCTAGGCCAGTAAATGTGCATGCCTTCATCAACTTTAATGCCGGCGTCTTCCCAGTTCCATGCATCTAGTTGTACAATAGAAGAATTTCCAGCAATAAGCCCCCGTGTTGGGACAATCTGTGCGGTTAATATTCCGTTAGGGCGAAGTGATTCCACCACTTTGGATTCGGCATTATAGGCAATAATTGTTCGGATATTTGGTAGGAAAGTACCAATTTCATTCAAATCATTGGTTGGTCGAATCGCATCGATTTCAACCATTCCCACGGTGCTGTTGGCTGCAATAAAGCCAGGATAGACATGTTGTCCTGCTGCATCTACGATAGTGTCATAGGTGTTTTGTTGTGCGCCTGTTGCACCAATTTCAAGGATTTTCCCATCGGCCATTCCAATCATGCCATTTTCAATGATGCTTCCGTCTCCAATATGAAGTGTAACTCCTTGAATAAGAACAGTTTCAGCTTGATTTGCTGCAGGGGTTTGTTGTGCCTGAGCCAGAAGGCCAAGACAAAATAAAAGTAATGTATAAAGTGATTTTTTCATTTTAGGTATGTTTTAGTCTAGCGTTTCACAGTGAAATTCTCTGGCCTGTTTTTTTGCTGCCTTTTTGGTGGGGGCTCCTCCATTTTTGGCTGCGGCCATTTGCTGAATTAGTTGGTTGCGCTCTTGTTGTATTTGATTGACTTGCGCTGTGGCTCTATCGAGTTCGTAGTAGAAAATGCCATCGATCATGGTCTTTTCTGCGACTGCATAAATAGACATTGGGTGATTGTTCCACAAAACTAAATCTGCCGATTTTCCTACTTTAACACTTCCTACTTCATCGTCAATGTGTAATAATTTTGCTGGGTTAAGGGTCACAAACTTCCAGGCATCTTCTTCAGAGACACCCCCGTATTTTACTGCTTTTGCGGCCTCTTGATTGAGGCGTCTAGACATTTCAGCATCATCTGAGTTAAAAGCTACTGTTACCCCTTGGTTGTGCATAATGGCACCGTTATAAGGAATGGCATCGTTGACTTCAAATTTATAGGCCCACCAGTCAGAAAAGGTAGATCCACCCACACCGTGTTCTTTCATTTTATCGGCAACTTTATAGCCTTCAAGAATATGGGTGAAGGTGTTAATGGTTACCCCAAAGCGTTCTGCTACTTTCATGAGCATATTGATTTCGCTTTGTACATAGGAATGACATGATATAAAACGCTTGCCTTCTAATATTTCAACAAGAGTTTCCATCTCGATATCATAACGTGGTGCTGGGGTTTTGGCTTTGGTTTTACGGGGAAGTGCGTTATAGGTTGCCCAACGTGTTTGGTATTCTTTGGCTCTTTGGAAATAATCGACAAAGACTTGTTCTACGCCCATTCGGGTTTGTGGAAAACGATTATAGCTGGACCAGTTGGATTGCTTTACGTTTTCACCCAGGGCGAATTTGATAAAAGGATCGGCCCCTTTATACAATAAGTTGTCTGCCGTTTCTCCCCAACGCGGTTTGATGATCGCAGATCTACCTCCAATTGGATTTGCTGACCCGTGTAAAATCTGTAAGGTTGTCACTCCTCCTGAAAGGTTGCGGTAAAGGTTAATGTCATCGGGGTTGATGACATCTTCAATGGTAACTTCTGCTGAAGAGTTGTGCCCCCCTTCATTGATGCTGGATGCACCAATATGAGAATGTTCATCAATCACCCCACTTGTGAGGTGTTTTCCTGTTGCATCTATTGTTAGGGCAACGTCCGCTTTTAGGTTTTGCCCAATCGCTTTAATCTTACCATTCTCTACCCAAACATCAGCGTTTTTTAGAATTCCTGCTGCTTCGTTGGTCCAAACAGTAGCATTCTTAAAAAGAACATTTTGCGCTTGGGGGATTTGGCTAAAGCCAAAACCATTGTTCGGATAGGTGACTGCAACCGGCTCAGGATAGGCTTTTTCTTTCGTTTCTTTTTCTTTTTGCTCAAGTTTGGCGTCAAAATGCGCCATCCATTTTATGGATTTTCCATCAAAAGATGTTGCGCTTCCATCCAGGTGTTTTGGGTCTTCCACTTTTCCAGAAAGTTGCGCAAAGGCCTTTTCTTTGTTTTGTAGCTGTAAGCTTATCCAGCCATTTTTATAGGTCACTTTGGTTTTTAATGCGGTAGAATCCATTTTTACCGTTGCAGAAATTTTCGAGGCGCTGTTTTTAATTTCAAGCGATAGTTTTTGGTCTTGCAACATCAGGCTGTATTTACCATCGATATTTATGGTTGCTTTGTTGACAATTTTGTGTTGCTTTCCTTGCACCCAATTTTCTTCAATCTTTGTGGCAGATGCAAAGAGTGGCCCGTCGGTTACGATGAAATTCGCAAGTGCTCCTTTTTTTAATTGTCCCAACTGCTTTTCTTTATTGAGCATTTTTGCAGGCACGGTGGTAAGGGCAGCAAGCGCTTTCGATTCGTTTAAGCCATAAGCAACAGCCTTTTTTAGATGGGTTAAAAAAGAGGTTTTATTGGTCAATCCATGGGAAGTTAGTGCGAAGGGGATTCCAGCCTTGGCTATTCTAGCTGGATTTGCCGGCGCTTGACTCCAATAGCGCATATCACTTAAAGCGATTTTTTGCGTACTAACAGGGTCTGTAACATCATAGGCCTTGGGGAAATTTAAGGAAACCAATAATTGTGCATTAAAGGCTTTTAAAGCACTTAATTGTTCGTATTCTTTTCCACTTGCTGTAACGATAAAAGGCATTTTAAATGCTTGCCCAATCTTTGCTGCTCGCGCAACATCTAATTTATTTTTGGTTTCAAAAATAGCGGGTAAAGCAGCGTTTTTATTGTGGGCTTCTATGGCGAGATCGGTATTTTTTGCGCTTCCTTTTTTGTACCAAGCTGCATCGTGGAAAAACTGTCTCAACAATGCCATTGCACCCATTATTGAACCGGGATAATACTGATTTGAAAGACTACTTTTGGTAAACGAATAATGCTGTGCTGCATTGTCGTCTAATAATCTTTGGGCATCATTGTCTTTATCATTTAATGCGACTAGAACACTGGTTCCTCTGTGTATTCCTTCTGGGCGGTGCGCGTTAACTACCCCAAAACCGGCTTTGCGATAGCTTGCAGCATCTTCTTTTTTATAGCGATACGCTTCAATACTATTAAAATCACTAAGGATATGATCATTCCAGTAATAGCCTTCTCGATTTGATTCATATTGTGTACTTCTCCTTCTTCTTCTTGTATTAGACGTCTTGGTTTTTAAACCAAAGCTGCTGTGTAATTCAATAAAAGACGCATAGAGGTGTTTCCCATTAAAATCATGTATTTGGGTGTTTTTGGGTAAAGCAATGTTTTCCCCAATGGCAATGATTTTTCCTGCTTTAAACAAAAGGGTTCCTTTCTCAATTGTTTTGCTTGGAGAAGGATGCAGGCTTGCGTTAATGATGGCTTGATAATGTGATTCAGTGGTTTTAACACCGCTGTTTGTTGGGAAATAGTCTTGGCTAAATCCACAAAAACTTGCTACAATAAAGAGTAGCAGTAGTCGAAACTTCATAGCTGTAATTTTTATCCAAACTACGAATTATTTCTTAATTCCTGCAAGATTCTCCCGGTCTTTAAAGTGCATGATTAAAAGGTTTACGACTGCATTATAGGATTGAATTCCTTGGGTTTGATTATTGACTTTTAGATAACGGTCATAGGATTCTTTAAACAGCGGTTCAAAAGGGTTTTTATGCTTGCGCCAAAAGGCAGAAGAAGCCGCAAAGTTGGCCAATATACCCGGATAAAGACGGCAAAGAATTTCCCTTGCCTTTGTAGGATTGACCTTAAAGAGTTCGCCATAAGTATAGCGGAAGCCAAAAAGCATTGCGGCATACTGTATGTCTTTGTCTGGATGTTCAAAGCAACGGATAAAACCAATATAGTTTGCTTCATTTTCAGCTGCATAGCCCTGCTGATGTGCCATCTCGTGGGCTGCAGTTAAAGGCAGATTGATTTTCGGCATCTTTCCATTGACTTGAGCCTCTAGGGTAAAAGGATTGAGATAGCCCGAAAAACCCATATAAGACAAGGGGGTACTGTAAAGGGATATTTTTGCCCTCCCCTTGATGTTATTTTGGGTTGGAGCAGATTTGACCCGCGCAATAATGGCTTTTTTATTTCCTTTGAGTTCCACCGCAAGGCTGTCGTTTTTACTTAAATGAAGGTGCAAGCGGTTGCTTTCTTCTGCAAAAAAATAGGTGATTTTAACGAGATCATCTTCTGTATACAGCGCAGCGTTTTTTTCTTTTTTAAAAAGGGGGCTGCGATAATAATTCAATCCCCAGGAAAGTTGAAACCAAAGCAGTAACAAAAGAAAACTGGCCAGGAGTTTTAACAGCTGTCTTTTCCAATACTTCTTTCGCAATTGTTTCAGAAAATAAAGCATAGCTAGTCCAGCAAAGCCATACGCTAGATCTCCAAAAGAAAAAGGCAAAAAGTTAAAAAGTGGTTCTCTTGCTTTAAAGAGTAGGGGGTAGAGTCCATCGCCATAAAGCTGATCTACATGTTCTGGAGATTTTTTAGCCGCCCACAGCAGTCCGTAAAGCAGCAGGGCTAAAGTAACATTCCATAGAAGAAGGCTTTTCGATTTCATGGTACAAAAAACCCACCGCTAGGGTGGGTTGTTTGAAAGTGATTTTTCCTATTCGATTAGTTCGACAATCTTGACTTCAAAAACCAAGTTTGCTTTGGCCGGAATACCGCGACCGCCTTGTTCTCCATAGGCAATATCGTACGGGAGGAATAAGGTTGCTTCATCTCCTACATTAAGCAAACGAATCCCTTCTTTAAATCCTTCGATCATCGCTGCTGCTTCACTTACATCTGCAGGAAGAGGTTGGTATCCTTTGGCTATTTTTCTTTGTTCATTTACCACCCCTAAATCTTCGGCGGTTTCAAGCATAGATGTTTCCAAAAGTGTTCCATCTTCAAAATAGACCGCATAATGGGTAAGGGCTTTATCGGTTGTACTAACGGCTGGACCGTCTCCTTTTTTGGTGATGAAATATTGCAAGCCTGATGGGGTCGAAGTTGCCTTGGCCTTGTGGGTGTCAAATTTCTCTAAGGTTTTTAATTTCCCAAGGGCTAATTTTTCTTCTTGCTCGGCTTTGCGTTGTTCCAAAGAATTGAAGTAGTCCCCAAAAATCTTTGGTGCGTCAAAGCTTTTGGCTTCGCTTCCTTTTCTAATAATGGTAACTTTTTTGATGGTGTCGTTTTGAACAATGCTGTCAACGACTTCTTGTCCCGTTACTACTGCACCAAAAACAGTGTGTTTCCCGTCTAACCAAGGGGTTGGCACGTGGGTAATAAAAAACTGACTTCCATTTGTTGCCGGACCTGCATTTGCCATAGAAAGAATACCGGGGCCACTGTGGGTTAAATCGGTAAATTCATCGTCAAAGCGATAGCCTGGACCTCCAGAACCTGTTGCAGTTGGATCGCCTCCTTGAATCATGAAATTGGCCATAACGCGATGAAAAACAATTCCGTCATAGAATTTTTTCCCGGTGAATTCTTCACTCACAAATTCGTTTTCTCCTTCTGCTAAGGAAACAAAGTTGGCAACCGTAATTGGGGTTTTGTCATGGGCTAAAGAGACTACGATAGACCCTTTTGAGGTTTCAATATCAGCATATAAACCATTTTCAAGGTCTGGGTATTGCGATGCACAACCGATAACGATGGTAACAGCGATCAATAAGAGGCTTATTTTTTTCATTTAATGAATTTTAGTTGTTTTCAAATTTACTTTATTATTTCGAATCTTGCGGACTTGCTTGTTTTTTTAGCGCTTTCAATTGAACAGTAAAACGAAGGGGCTGATTAATGCCGATTTTTTCACCATCTCCTTGATATCCATAGCCCAAAAAAGAGGGCATTAGGAAAACACCAATATCCCCCATGCTTAAGTCTTTTACTGCATAGCGTAAGGCGGGTAACAATTCTTCTTTATCGACCAGATAGTCCACCGTGCCTAATTCCATTTCATCATAAAGCACTTCTCCTGTTAAGGTTTGTATTTTATAATTGAATTTGACCAAATCTCCCCGTTTCGGATGGGCTATTTTATCGCCTTTTTGTTGGTAAGCAAACCAATAGCCTAGCGGGGAAGCGGTAAAAGACAAGAGGGTGTCTTGTTCTATTACCTTTTTAAAGTACAATTGTTGTTGGGCATTGATCTTTTTATTGCGATCAATAGATTCCTCCATTTCACTATTGCCACTGCGATAGATGGGCTTTCTGGCGGCTTGCTCTTGACAAGCCAGCACCAAGAAAAGGGCGGTTAATAAAAGAAAGCTTTTTTTCATTAGCGTAAGGTAGGGTTGGCTAAAATGGCTTTTTCAAGCGCTAGGCGTGTGTCTTCAAGCGATTTGGTCGACATTCCACCCGCAGCATTAAAGTGCCCTCCGCCATTAAAATGGGTTCTTGCAAAAGTGTTAACATCAAATTGATCCTTTGATCGAAAAGACATTTTGATGATCCCTTCTTGTTTGTTTTCAATCATAATCACGGCTAATTCCACCCCATCAAGGCTTAAGCCATAATTGACAAAGCCTTCTGTATCTCCTTTTTGGAAATCACATGAATTGAGTTCCTCTTGACTTAAATAGGTGTAAACCGCAGCTAGTGAATCGATGCGTTTTAGATTTTTTAATGCAATGCCTAAAAGTTGGAGACGCTCAAAGCGATAGCTGTCATAAATTTGTTGGTGAATTTGCGTATGCTTTACCCCAAGTTCCAGTAACTGGGCTACAATTTTATGGGTGGTCGCTGTGGTAGAGGAAAAACGAAAAGAGCCGCTGTCGGTCATCATTCCCGTATAAATACATGTCGCTATTGTTGAATCAAGCAAGCTTTTATCCCAATGTTTCAAAACGTTAAAAATCATTTCACAAGTAGAGCCAATAGCAGGGTTGGAGTACTGCAAGTGCGCATATGCTTGTGGGGCTTCATGGTGATCGATCATTACAATAGGGACCGTTGTTTTTTCAATTCGCTTATCCAAAGGCGCAATTCTTCCCAGGGCATTAAAATCAAGGGTAAAAAAAACGGTTGCTTCTTCAATAAGCGTTTCACATTGCTCTGGTGTTTTGGAAAAACATTGAATCTTGTCCTGTCCGGGCATCCATGCAAGAAACTTCGGATAGTCGTTTGGGGAAATGACATGGCATTGATGTCCTTGTTTTTTTAAAAAATGCCATAGGGCCAAAGTGCTTCCAAGCGCATCGCCATCTGGATTTCTATGGGGAAAAATAACACAGTTTTGAGGTGTGGAAAGCAAGTCTTTCAGCTGCGCGGTAAATTCTTTATACATAACAGTTCAAATATACCAAACCTACAAGAGTAATAAAAGTAAAAGCATTTGAATAATTAAAGGGCTAAAATTCGGAAGCTGAGATATTTTGTTACATTTGCAGCACAAAAAAAAGACTATGACAACGAATAGAACATTTACCATGATTAAGCCTGACGGCGTTGAAAACGGTCATACAGGTGCTATCTTAGAAAAAATTACCGCTGCAGGATTCCGCATTGTTGCTTTGAAAAAAACGCAACTGTCTAAAGCTGATGCAGAGGCCTTTTACAGCGTTCACAATGAGCGCCCGTTTTTTGGAGAATTGGTCGCCTTTATGACCCGTGGTCCTATCATTGCAGCCATCCTAGAAAAAGACAATGCCGTAAATGATTTTAGAACCTTAATCGGTGCAACCAATCCAGCAGATGCTGCAGAAGGTACTATCCGTAAGCTCTATGCGACTTCCATGGGAGAAAATGCAGTTCACGGTTCAGACAGCGATGAAAATGCTGCCATTGAAGGGGCATTCCACTTTTCTGGAAGAGAAATTTTTTAGCGTAAAATAATTTTTTGAATCTCATCAGATCCTAAAGCATCGTTCAGGTGTTTTAGGATTTTTTCTTTCCCATAAGACAACTCCTCTCTTAATGGTGCAGAAGTAAGGTGAATGTATAGGGTTTTTCCTCTGAGAGAAATATCCTGGGTGTATTGACTTACATTAGCCCCCACCGTGGCCGCCCATGCTTCTTTTATTTTGATTTGATTGAGCCCTTTGGCGAGGTTGCGCTGTTCTGTTATTTGTTGCAACACCGTATTTAGGGACTGGGGTTCAAAAGAGCGTTCTTTTTTTGCCATTATAGGGTGATTTTTTGATGGCGTTTGTAGTGGTAGGTTTTGTCGCTATGGAAGAGAACAAGTTCTGTTGCATTCAGGGTTTTAATTTCTTCTTCCCATTTTTCTAATGGACTTGAAAACTGAAGGAAATACTTCCCTTTTTTTGAGATCAATTGATATTGAATGCGCGCTTCAGAGCTGTTGTATTTTTCGTAAAAGGTCGGTGCCATTTTCTTTTTATAGCCAATAGTGTCATTGATCATTTGGTAATAATCAACTGTTGGAGCATTGCCTTTCGGTTGGAAAACTTCACCATGAGCTTCTACCGAAGCAATTTCCCAATAACCTTGCAAATGCTTAAGATCGCTATTGTTTACTGTGGTGCAAGCTGTTGTGACCAAGCTGATGAAAAACAGAAAAAGAAAGGATTTACGCATAAGACGAAGGTACAAGTTTATTCTAATTCAAAAAGCGAATAGGACAATTGGGTTGTGTTTAATGCCGTTAGGGTGCGCTCTTGGTGGGTGTCTGAAAGAAACAATTGGCCAAAATGATTGCTTTCCACCAATTGCATGATTAACCCAACACGCTCTTGATCTAGCTTGTCAAAAACATCATCTAAAAGTACAATAGGCGGGACGTTTGCTTTGGTTTTAATAAAGTCAAACTGGGCCAGTTTTAAAGCGATTAAAAAGGATTTTTGTTGCCCTTGGCTGCCAAATTTTTTGATGGGTTGTTGGTGAATTAAAAAAGCCAAATCTTCTTTATGGGGGCCAGTAGTAGTGAATTGAGCGCTGCGGTCTTTGGAAAGATTCCGTTTAAGCAGCTCGCTATAATCAACCTCATGTAAATCACTTTGGTATTCTATATCAATCACTTCGTGGCTTTTGCTAATGCTTTTATAGTGCTTTTTTACAATGGGAATAAAGCTGTCTAAAAAAAGTTTTCTTTTTTCATATATAGTTGTCCCTAGTGCAATGATTTGATCATCGTAAAGCGATAAGGTTTCTTGATCAAAGGTTTGGTTGGCCACAAAATATTTGAGTAAAGCGTTGCGTTGTACAATTGCTTTGTTGTATTGCAAAAGATCTTTGAGGTAGGCTTTGTCTGTTTGCCCCATCACGCCATCGATAAATTTTCTGCGGGTGCTGCTGCCTTCGGTGATTAAGTCGCGATCTGCTGGGGAAATGATTACCAACGGGAGTAGACCAATATGGTCGGCAAGTCTGTCATAGGCTTTGCCATTGCGTTTCATGGTTTTTTTATGCCCTTTCTTAAGACTGCATAGAATCCGCTCTTCTTTTCCTTCCCGTTCAAAATGGCCTTCTAGCATAAAAAACGCTTTGTCAAATTGAATGTTCTGAACTGCAGATGGGTTAAAATACCCCTTGCCGAAACACAGGTGATAAATGGCATCTAACACATTGGATTTTCCCACCCCATTTTTACCGATAAAGCAGTTGATGCGCGCATCAAATTTATAGGATGCAGCGGTGATATTCTTATAGTTTGTTAGCGTGAGCGCAGTTAATTTCATCGCCGCTAAGATAAGAAACACAAAGGGGCTTTTACGATTGGAATAAAAAGTTTATTTTTGGGCTCTTAAACATAAAGAAACCATGGCAACATATAAAAAACGCGGTGCAAAAAAATCAATTGCAAAGCCACAAGTAGAAGAACAAGAAGTAGAAAGCACAACGGCTGAGGTCTTTGAATCGCTTGACACTAGCGCTTCTAAAACAGAAGAATTTGTTGCGAATAACCAAAATGTTATTTTATCGCTCATTGGTGCAATTACAGTTGTGGTTTTGGGTTATTTGGCTTACGATGCTTATGTTTTAACCCCACAAAAAGCAACAGCAGTTTCTGAATTGAACCAAGCACAGTACTACTTTAATCTCGCAGTGAATGGAGAAGAAAGCAATGCTTTGTATGAAAGAGCCATTAATGGAGGAGACGGGAAATACGGTTTCTTAGATATTATTGAAAACTATAGCGGTACGCCAGCTGCTGGCCTAGCACAATACAGTACTGGTATGGCTTATTTAAATACGCAACAGTACGAGAAGGCGATTGGCTTTTTAGAAGATTTTAGCTCTGCCGATGTATTATTGTCTGCACTGGCCAAAGGTGCTTTGGGTGATGCGTATGCGCAACTAGGTCAAGAAAGTAAAGCACTTCAAGCTTATAAAGCTGCCTTCAATGCAAGTACCAACGACTTCACTACCCCTAAATACCTTTTTAAAGCAGGACTGATTGGGGCAAATTTGAATAAAACAAGCGAAGCATTAGGCTTCTTTAAACGCATCAAAGCAGAATTTCCTTCAGCGCCAGAAGCAGCGCAAATTGACATTCAAATTGGGCGTTTAGAAAACCAATAATTCATGGCTACAGCCTTAAGTAATTTATCTGATTTTAATGCAGAAGAAGTTCCTTCTGGCGAAAACTATAGTGTAGCTTTAGTTGTAGCTGAATGGAATAGCCAAATCACAGAGAATTTATTCTTAGGAGCAAAACAAGCCCTTATTGCCTGCGGAGTAAAAGAAGAAAACCTGCACCGCACCAATGTTCCTGGCAGTTTTGAGTTGGTCTTTGGTGCCAAGAAAGCCCTAGAAAAACAAGTAGATGCCGTCATTGTAATAGGAAGTGTAATTCAAGGAGAAACAAAACATTTTGATTTCGTTTGTCAAGGCGTTACTCAAGGAATTGTATCCCTTAATTTATCTGCAAAACAGCCAGTTGTTTTTTGTGTTTTGACTGACAACACCCTGCAGCAGGCAATAGACCGCAGTGGGGGGCAACATGGAAATAAAGGTGTTGAAGCAGCAGTTACAGCCCTAAAAATGATTACACTGGCCCAGCAATAGGCTTTTTCCGGCTTTTTATCAAAATCCTTTTTGGGAAAAAATGTACTTTAGAGAAAAGAACGCCTATGTTAAAATCCAATCTTTTTAAGCTGAATCGCAACCGAAGGTATAACTATACCCCTCGCTATTATCAAGGGAAAGAAATTGAAAACCCTTATGATTTTGATTCGACCTTTAACAAGTATAGAGACACCTATAATACCAATGATTTTGGGAAAAAGTGGCAAGAAGCAAGAACGGCAAGTCGCAACCGAAATAACCGTTCTTTTTCGCCAACACTTTTAATCATTATAGCCATTCTGGTCTTGTTGTTTTTATACATCATTGACTTTGATCTCTCTATATTCCGCTATTAATTTATGGGAGATATAATCGCTTTACTTCCCGATCATGTTGCCAATCAAATTGCTGCTGGAGAAGTGGTCCAACGTCCCGCCTCAGTCGTAAAAGAACTGTTGGAAAATGCCATTGATGCAAAGGCAGACAAGATTCAATTAATCGTAAAGGAAGCCGGAAAGCAATTGATTCAAGTAGTCGACAATGGTTTAGGCATGAGTGCCACCGATGCGCGCTTGGCTTTTGAGCGCCATGCTACCTCAAAAATAAAACAGTCTGATGATTTATTCGCGCTTCACACAAAAGGCTTTAGGGGAGAAGCTTTGGCCTCTATTGCTGCTGTAGCTCAGGTAGAAATGCACACCAGAAGAGCAGAAGATGAATTGGCTACGAAAATTAAAATTGCCGGTGGAGAAATTAAAGAGCAAGAACTTTTGGTCGCTCCAGTGGGTACTTCAATGTCTGTGCGTAATTTATTTTTTAACGTTCCAGCTAGGCGTAATTTTTTAAAGTCAAATACCGTAGAGTTAAGGCATATTATCGACGAATTTCACCGTGTTGCCATAGCGCATCCGGAACTGAGCTTTTCCATGATTCATGGGGGCGCTGAGCTGTTTGATCTCCCAGCCGGAAAATTGAAGCAGCGGCTTGTTCATATATTTGGAAGTAAAATTGAAGATAAATTGGTACCGGTTGAAGAAAACACCTCTGTTTCGGCGATTAACGGTTTTGTTTTAAAACCAGAAGCAGCAAAGCGAAGTAGAGGTATGCAGTTTTTCTTTGTCAACCGAAGATTTGTCAAAAGCAGTTTTCTTCATCACGCCATAAGTAACGCTTATGAAGGCTTGTTGCATGATGGTGTTTATCCCGGTTATTTCCTTTTTTTTGATTTAGCCCCCGATTCCATTGACATTAATATTCACCCGACGAAAACGGAAGTTAAATTTGAAAATGAACAAAGTTTATTTGCCATTTTGCGTTCGGCAGTTAAACACAGTTTAGGGATGTTTCAAGTCAGTCCTACCTTAGACTTTGAGCGTGACCCAAATTTAGATGTACCTTATCAACAAGTCGAGCGTTCTGCGGTAGCCCCTAAAATAGAAGTAGACCGCAGTTTTAATCCGTTTACTAATGGAACACCACAATCTTTTTCTTCCAAACTGAGTCCGCAATGGGAAACCTTATATCAAGAGGTAGGAAGTACAGAGTCTACAGCGATGAGTTTACTGTCTTCTTCAGCCGAAGCGGAAGCCATGGGAGAGCAAAAAATATTTCAGTTGATGAATCGCTATGTGGTAAGCGCTACTGGCGCGGCACTTTTATTGATTGATCAACAAAGAGCGCACGAACGAGTTTTATATGAGTTTTTTCTGGCCAATGTAACCCATGCAAATTCTGCAAGTCAACAATTGCTTTTTCCGCTAGAAATTCCCTTAACGGCGCTTCAAGTAGGCTTATTCGATGCCTACCAAAGTTTATTGACAGCCGTAGGCTTTAACTTAGGAGAACAAAAAGGGAATACCATCACGGTTATAGGTATCCCTAGTGTTTGTTCAGAAAATGCCGCAATCAAGGTGTTTGAAGATTTGTTTTCCGCCCTTGAAAATGATACACCTGAAGACACATTTTCCCAAACGGATGTTTTGGTAAAATCGCTTACCAAAACCTTGTCGATTAAGCGCGGGAAGAATTTAAAAATAGAAGAGCAACAACGCTTGATTAACGATTTATTTGCTTGTAAAGAAACACAGCTATCACCATTTAATCGGCAGATTTTTGTTTCTTTGACAAAAGAAGAATTAGAAAAAAAATTCAGCTAATGCGGGGGATAACAGATACGGTAAAGCACTTGTTGATCATCAACGGAATTTTCTTTTTTGCTGCAGCAATTTTGGGCAATGCTTTTATTGAACAAACAGCACTCCATTTTTATCTCAATCCTTCTTTTCAAATATGGCAACCCTTAACCCATATGTTTATGCATGGGGGAATGTCGCATATTTTTTTCAATATGTTTGGTTTGTGGATGTTTGGTTCTCCTTTAGAACAATTGTGGGGAAGGAAAAAATTCTTGTTTTATTATTTTTCCGCTGGTTTAGGCGCAGCTTTATTTCAAATGGCTGCTTATGCTTATCAATTTAATGGTATAACTGCTGTCTTAAATGAGGCAGGCTTTACAACCCAAGAAATTATAAATTCAATTGCCATTGGCGAGATTGGCAACGGCTGGTTGCAGTTTGTTTCAATGCCAGCGTTGCAAACGGCCTATGACGCTTACACCGCCTCTATGGTAGGTGCATCAGGCGCCCTATATGGGATATTGGTTGCCTTTGCGTTTATGTTTCCCAATGTCGCTTTATTTTTAATGTTTATTCCTATCCCCATTAAAGCTAAATATTTTGTTCCAATTTTAATTGTGGGAGATTTGTTCCTTGGGTTTTCTTCCTATTCTATAGGTCCCATTGCCCATTTTGCGCATGTTGGTGGAGCAGTGACAGGCTTCTTAATGATGTATTATTGGAAAAAAAATCAGTTCAATCAAAATCGTTGGAATTAGTATGCGTCGTTATCGTTCATTGCGGAATCGTTTTAGTCAGTTTAATATTGCAGAGAAGCTCATTTTAATTAATGTAGTTTGTTTTGTTGTGCCCTTTTTTCTGCGTTCCATTTTCTTTTTATTCAATTTACCCGAGCAAAGTTTTTTCAATGTTTTTGAGCTTTCTCCAGCCATAGATGAACTCTTATTTAAGCCATGGACTTTATTGACCTATGGTTTTTTACACAATAGTATTCGCCATATTTTTTGGAATATGTTATTGCTGTATTATGCCGCTCAATTCTTTTTAAACCTGTTTTCTTCCCAGCGATTTATCAATGTATACTTTATGGGAATTTTGGTTGGAGGACTTGTTTTTATACTCAGCTATGCGATTTTTCCCGTATTTAAGGGGCAATCTCCTAGCATGGTTGGCGCTTCGGCTGGCGTAATGGCGGTTTTAATCTTTTGTTGTACCTACACCCCCAATCAGGAAGTGCGTCTTTTGTTTTTTAACGTCAAGTTAATGTATGTCGGAATAGCCTTGGTTGTGGTGGATGTTTTACAAATACGTTCCGGGAATTCTGGCGGTCATCTCGCCCATATAGGTGGAGCTGCTTTGGGGTATTTTTACGCACAGCAATTGCAAAATGGGAAAGATATTGGCAGTGGTTTTGAACGACTTTGGAAATGGTTTTCTGGTTTAGCGAATGCAGGTTCAAAAATGGAAACTATTTATAAAAAACCCAGAAATAAAGCTGCCAAAAAAGCCACCACTGACCAAGCCAAAATTGATCGTATTCTGGATAAAATAAGCGCCTCTGGTTATGACAGTCTGTCAAAGGCTGAAAAAGAATTTTTGTTTAAAGCTGGTAAAAAATAATCTTCCCCCAAAAGCATTTTTATGAAGTTGACTTTTTTTGAGAACCTACTGTTTGGCATCAATGTTTTACTCTTGATTTTTCAATTGATGTTGATGGGGAGTATTCCTTCCTTTTTTAGTTTTTCTATCCTTAATTTATTTGTCCCGATTGTCGTACTGATTAATCTACTCTTTTTTTGTTACTGGGTTTTAAAAATGAAATGGCCTTTCTTGTTGTTTATGGGGGCTTTTTTGATGGGCTATGGCGAATGGAATTTATTGTACCAATTCCCAAATAATAGCATTAGAAAAAGTGCTGCAACTGTTTCTGTAATGAGTTATAATGTACGCCTATTTAACAAATACAATTGGATTAAAGGAGTAGATGTTGCTGAGGGAATCAGCAAAATGATACAGGAAAAAAATCCCGATATAATCTGTTTTCAAGAATATTCCAAAACCAACACCCCGCGCTTAGATGCCTATGAATACCGTTATATTCAGCCCAATCGATCCATGGGAAAATCGCCTCTAGCGATTTATTCTAAATTCCCTATTCTAGATCAAGGATATATTGATTTTGAGGCTTCTACCAACAGTGGTGCATACGTTGATTTATCTTATGGACGAAAGCGTTTTAGGGTTTATAATTTGCATTTAGAATCGTTTAGGATTAATGCGGAAGATAGTTTGTTTACCAATCCAGATTCTGACGCTATTCAGGTCAAATTTGATGAGGTGTTTAAAAAGCAATTGAAACAAATTGCTCAGTTCAAAACGGTTGAAGCGAGCAACGACAATCCCTCAATTTTGTGTACAGATTTGAATAATACCCAGTTTTCGAAAACCTATAAGGCGCTATCGGCCGGCCGCAAAGATACTTTTGCCCAGGCGGGTAAGGGTTTAGGAGAAACATTCTATTTTTCTTCTTTTCCTTTGCGCATTGATTTCATTTTTGCACATGAGGCCTTTAAAGTCAATTCTTTCGAAGTGATCCAAGAAACGTATTCTGACCACTATCCTGTTTTTACCACTTTGGGGTGGAATTAAACAATTTGTTCTAGGTAGTCTAAACTTTGGGGACCCTGATTAAAGATCAAATCTAAGATACTCAAGTGGGGGATAAAGCCATATTTACTCTCAAAGACTTGAGCGTAGGGGGTAAGCGGAGGAAGTTTCTGATGTTTGGCCTTAATTAGCTTTTCTTCTTCCTGCTTTAATGGGCAATAGGTCTTTTCAAACGAAAAAGCTAGTTCAACTTCTAGCATCGATAAAATACAAGTAATCAGCCCAAGATTGTGGTCCATTAGTTTTTCGTGCTGTTGAAAGAAGCTCTCCTTTAGTTCATCTTCATAAAACTCAAAAAAGGGAGATGATCTGTAGGCAGAGGTAAGGGATTTCCAGTGCAACTTTTGCCAATTTTCTTCCCACAAAATATTTACGTCCTTATCCTTTTGATTTTCTTTTTCTCTATTGTGTTGAATGGGAATCATTAAATTGAGTCGTCCATTGGCCCCATAGATACTGGTCCTATTGCGGTAAGTTTGTTTCTGGTAATTGTGCGCTAAAGTAAATACAGGATTATCTGCCTTAATTAAAGCATCGAAATATAGAATTGAAGGAAGATAAGTGGGGATAAATTGCATTATTCCACCCGTTCTTTTTTTCGTCTTAAAACAAAAGCAATGAGTTGCCACAGCAAGATTGCACCTAAAACAAATGGACCGAAGGCAAAGGCCTTTCCTTCTCCTTTTACGGTGGTCATGACACGATCCCAGCGTATTTTCCAGTGGCGTATTCCATCGTTGATTCCTTCAATACTAAACCAAATGAGCACCGGTTTGCCAACAATATGGTCTTCTGGAACAAAGCCCCAATAACGACTGTCTTCAGACCTGTGGCGGTTGTCACCCATCATCCAATAATAGTCTTGCTGAAAGGTGTACTGTGTGCTTTCTTTTCCGTTAATCAGAATAGTACCGGCTTTTTTCTCCAATCGATTCCCTTCATACTCCCGAATAATTTTTTTGTACAAAGGGAGATTTTCATTGGTCAAGTTAACGGTAACGCCTGCTTTTGGAAGTGTGATCGGACCAAAGTTATCTTCGTTCCAGTCATAAGGCAAGCTATTAGGGAAAAAGCTAGTGTTGGCTGTTTTGTTCTTGTTTACTTTCCGCACAATGCTGTCAAATAAATCGCTTGTCTCTAGTTCTTTTGCTTCGGCCACAGTAAGCAGCATTTCCTTGCTTGTGTCTAATACTTCTCCGATTTTTATAGACAGCCCTTGAATGGCTTCCACTGGAATACCGGCTGCCGGTGCAATAACAATGAAGTTGTCCCGATCATTGGAATAAATTCCATAAATATAAGGTAGCAGTGCGTCATAGCTTGCCTGCGTAATATTTTCAATGCGGTATTTACGGGTGAAATCTTTTAATCCGCGGTTGTTTAGTTTTCGTCCAGAAACCCCTTTGGCGTTATAGCCCGTATGGACATATTGCGTTTTAGCCCGTTCTGGTAAGATACTCCGTTTTCCATTGATGTGAACAAAACCATCAATGATGGAAAGGGTGTCTCCAGGAATACCCACACAACGTTTCACGTAGTTTGATTTTTTGTCAATGGGTTTTCGCACTCCTTTTTCTTTGACAAAAAACTGTCGAACAGTATCTGCAGGCCAGCTAAAAACAACAATTTCATTGCGCTGTACTTTTTTAAAGCCAGGGAGTCTAAAATAGGGGAGTTGTGGGAAATCTAAATAAGATTTTGTTTTTATAATGGGTAGGGTATCATGAACCATAGGGAAAGCGACTGCTGTCATCGGGGTGCGCGCACCATAGTGAAATTTACTCACGAAAAGAAAATCTCCAATGAGGAGTGTTTTTTCTAGAGACCCTGTTGGGATTATATAGGGTTGAATAAAGTAATTGTGAACGATTGTAGCTGCTGTAATGGCAAAGAGTAAGGCGCTAATCCATTCACCAAACCATGTTCTTGGAACAAGGCTGCGATCGGTTTGGTAGGTAATGGCGTTGTTATAATTGATTGTGTAAGTGTAAAGACCAAAGGTGAGTAGGCCTAAAGCAGTATCTTTTGCGGTGTTCTTCCCAAAGCTGCGAAGGGTCTCTACCCAAACAACAGGGAACATCATTAAATTAATGATGGGAATAAAAAGCAAAATAACCCACCATTTTGGGCGCCTTATGATTTGCATTAAAACGATAGCATTATAAACAGGGACTAAAGCTTCCCAACTTTTTCTACCCGCCTTTTGATAGAGTTTCCAGGTCCCCCCAAAATGGATGAGTTGTACAACTAGAAAAAATAAAAACCATTGTAAAAGTGTCATAATCTACCTTATAAATTTAAAACATCGTTCATGGAAAAAAGGCCCTCTTTTCCTTGTAGCCATTCTGCAGCAATAACAGCACCTAGGGCAAAGCCTTGTCTTGAGTGGGCCTTGTGCTCAATGCTAATTTCGTCTACCTCAGATCCATAGGTGATTTTGTGTGTCCCAGGAACTTCTCCTTCTCTGTATGCACTGATTTTAAGCTCATTTGTATTGGGTTCCATAGACCATGTTGCGTAACGATCATTGTGGGCTGCGATTCCTTCCGCTAAAGTAATGGCTGTTCCACTTGGCGCATCTAATTTATGAATGTGATGGGTTTCTTCAAGATGTGCATTGTACTGCTTGTTTTGTCCTTTCATCAATTGGGCTGTAAGGGCATTTAGTTTGAAAAATAAATTCACCCCTATGCTAAAATTGGATGCATATAAAAAACCGCTTTTCTTGCTTGCACAATACTGATTGATTTCGTCCAATTGATCTAACCATCCGGTGGTTCCACAAACCACGGGAACACCATGATCGAAAGCCATTTTCAGGTTACTAACCGCAGCAGAAGGAATGCTGAAATTAATGGCGACATCTGCTTGAGAGAGCTCGCCTTCTTGACTGTCTTTGTCTAGTATAGCAACAATGTTGTGTCCGCGGTCTAAGGCCAATTGTTCTATGGCTTTCCCCATTCTTCCGTATCCTAGTAAGGCTATTTTCATAGTTAAAACTTAAGTTGAAAAGCAATCCCAACAGCGGGATCTGCATAAATATTATCTTGATTAAAATAGGGCTTAAAAGCCAAATCTTGATCGACATTAAATTGTAATAAATGTGCTCCGACATTAGCGTCAAGCACATTGAGTAAATAGCCCCCAACAAGCCAAAGGAAAGCTAAATCTCGGTTGGTCTTATGAAATTTCATTCCCTCCAATATTTGGCTATTTAAAGCGATTCTATTGGAATATTGGTCAGAAAAGTCCCCTCGAATTCTTTGCTTATAGGCTGTTCTATAGGTATAGTAGGCATCACTTTGGGTTTTATAAAAATACCCTGCCGTTGCTAAACCGCCATAAATAATAGGAAGGGTCCAATAGCGTCGGGTATGTATTTGACCTAAACCAGGAAGGATCGCAGAATAGAAGGCTGCTTTTGAAGGGGTGAGATAATCTTTCTTAATCCGTTCCTTTCTGGGCAAGCTATCTAGGGCAGCACGATCTTGACCAAAGGTGAGCATTGAGAAGACCATGAAAAGTAAAAGTAGAAGTTTAGTCTTCACGTTTTAAACGTTTTTTTATGCGACTAAAATCTTGTTGAGAGTCAAAAGGAATTTGAATTACACCTTTGCCATCTTTGTTAAAACTGATGTTTACCTCTACACCGAAAAAAGATGTAAATTCTGTTTTTGCTTCTTCTAAAAAAGGGGGAGTATGAACAACTTCTTTTTCAACATCAGGTGTTTTAAGCCCTTTAACCAAGGCTTCTGTTTTACGGACACTTAAGTCTCCTTTGATGATTTTTTGGTAAAGGTCAAGTTGTTCTTCTCGGTCTTCAACATTAATTAAAGCACGGCCATGTCCCATTGATAAAAAACCATCGCGCATTCCGGTTTGAACAATTGGGTCAAGTTTGAGTAAGCGCATATAGTTGGCGATCGTAGATCTTTTTTTCCCAACCCTTTGACTTAGCTTTTCTTGTGTTAGTGAGATTTCTTCGATTAACCTTTGGTAGGAAAGGCCAATTTCAATTGGATCTAAATCTTGTCGTTGAATATTTTCAACCAAAGCCATTTCGAGGGATTCTTGATCGTTGGCAATTCTTACATAGGCAGGAACACTTGCTAGACCAATCATTTTTGCAGCGCGAAAACGGCGTTCTCCCGAGACCAATTGGAATTCATTAAATGCTGTTTTTCTAACGGTAATGGGCTGAATGATCCCCAGTTCTTGGATAGAACCTGCCAACTCTTTTAGGTTTTCTTCGTTGAATTGCGTTCGCGGTTGAAAGGGATTTACTTCGATTTGATCGATCGCCAATTCAATAACGTTTCCTACAACTTGATCTGCATTTTTATCCTCTGCAGATTTAATATCGTTTTCTGGATCTTGCAAAAGTGCCGAAAGGCCTCTACCTAAAGCGGGTTTTTTACCTGACTTTGCCATGGTTTATTTGTTTTTCTTTAATACTTCTTCAGCCAAGCTTAAATAATTTTGGGCCCCTCTACTGGTGGCATCATATTCGATAATGTTCTCACCATAACTGGGGGCTTCACTTAGGCGAATGTTTCTTTGAATAATGGTTTTAAACACCATGTCGTCAAAGTGTTTTTTCACTTCCTCTACGACTTGATTCGACAGGCGTAATCTGGCGTCATACATCGTTAGCAAAAGGCCTTCTATGTCAAGGTTGGCATTGTGTATTTTCTGAACACTTTTAATGGTATTCAAAAGTTTGCCCAGACCTTCTAGAGCGAAATATTCACATTGAATAGGAATAATTATGGAATGTGCAGCGGTTAATGCATTTAGGGTGATTAAGCCTAAGGAAGGGGCACAATCAATTAAAATATAATCATATTGATCTAAAATCGATCCAAGGGCTTTTTTCAACATAAACTCACGCTCTTTTTTATCGACCAGTTCGATTTCAATTGCGACTAAATCAATGTGAGAAGGGATGATGTCTAAATGCGGTACGCTTGTTTTAAGGATAGTCTCTTCAACACTGGCCGTATGTTCGAGGAGTTCATAAGTGCCTAGTTTTTTGTCATCAACAGAGATACCCAATCCAGAAGTCGCATTGGCCTGTGGATCAGCGTCAATAAGCAGTACTTTTTTTTCCAGTACAGCCAATGCTGCAGCAAGGTTTACAGTGGTGGTTGTTTTTCCAACACCTCCTTTTTGGTTCGCGATAGCAATGACTTTACCCATGGGATACTTTTAGTTTTTAAAAATACGATTTATTCAAGCGGAATAAAAAGCTTTTATAAATCGATTTTTAACAATTTAACGAATATTTGGCTGTTAAAAAAACTTAATCTTCAACGATAAAAATGGTTTCATCCTCGCGTTTGTGACCATAATTTTCGCGCGCATATTTTTCAAGACTGTCTAGATTTTCTAGTTGACTAATTGCGGCCTTATCTTTTGCAATGCTTGTTTTAAGGTCTTTTTTTCGCACTTCTAGCTGTTCTATTTCTTCATTTAGTTCCCTGTGGGTTAGCCAGGAGTGACTGTCTAAGAAAAGCATCCAGACCAAAAACAAAGCTCCAATAAGGCCATAGGCTGTTTTATAAAGATTTTCTTTTTTGACGAGGGATTTTAGTAGGGAAGAGAAGGACATGTTATTGTTGGATTGAAGCGACTTTTTCTTCTGTGATGCTTATTGCACTGGAATTACCCCAACTGTTTAAGATGTAATTCATTACATCGGAAATTTCTTCCTCATCAAGCCCTTGACTCACCATATTGCCGTTGTAGGCAATGCCATTGACTTTAATGGGGCCCTTCAGGCCGAATTTAATCGCGTGTATGCTTTTGTCAATGTCTTTTAAGTAATCTGAATTCGCGAGAGGTGGAAAAGCACCTTTTACGCCTTCTCCTTTGGCCATGTGGCATTGCAAACAAAAGTCAGTATAAATTTCACGCCCGTCTTCGATGCTTTGCGCTAGGGGTTTTTGTTGGAAAAGACCTAAACTGACTCCGCTAAAAGCGGTGATTAAAAACAGAAATAATAAACGCATAGCTTTAAGATTTTGGAACAATTTTTAAGATGCCTTTTCCTTCTACACCAACATAAAGATGACCATCTGGGCCTTCTTCAACATTGCGAACGCGTCCAATAGAATCCAGTACTTTCTCGCGTTTAACCACTTGATTGTTTTTTATTTCTATGCGTTCCAGGTATTCAAACTTTAATGAGCCCACAAAAAGATCCCCTTTCCATTCAGGATAGATGTCTGATGTAGAAAACGTCATTCCAGAGGGAGCAATCGATGGCAACCAATAGTACAAGGGTTGTTCCATTCCTTGTTTTTGACTGATGTCTGTGATAGGTGTTCCGCTGTAATTGATGCCATAGGTAATTATTGGCCAGCCATAGTTTTTTCCAGCTTCAATAATATTGATTTCGTCACCTCCTCGTGGGCCGTGTTCGTGCACCCATATCTTTCCCGTTTCGGGATGGGTAATCATGCCTTGTGGATTGCGGTGGCCATAACTGTAAATGGCTTTTCGGTTGTTTTCGTTATCTGTAAATGGGTTGTCTTCAGGGATGCTTCCGTCTAGATTTAAACGGTATATTTTACCGCCATCTCTTGTGATGTCTTGTGGGTTGACCTCGCGATTTCCACGATCTCCGATCGAAAAGAATAAATGTCCTTCCGCATCAAAAGCGATGCGCGATCCCCAGTGTTGTCCCTTTTTGGTGTTGTAATCTCCTTTGTATAAAAGCTTTGTGTTGATTAAGCTATTGTTTTCAAGTTGGGTGCTGTAAAGTGCGGTGTGTCCGCCTTTGTCTTCCCCTAAAGGAGAGCTTGTTGTGAAGTAGATAATGCCTGTTTCAGTATAATTGGGTGCAATTGCAATATCTAGCAAACCGCCTTGTCCTCTTACATAAACCGGGGGAAGTCCATCTACTTCAGTTTTTACGCCATCGACCACATGATAGAGAATCCCTGCTTTTTCAGTCACCAGAAATTCATTGTCATTTAAAAAAGTAAGTCCCCACGGAATGTCAATATTATCTGTCACCACTTCATAGGTGTAGTCTATGGAAGTAGGGGTTTGGATTTTGGGACCATTTTCTTGTGCATTGCAGCTAGACGTTAATAGGGTTAAACTGCAAAGTAAAAGCGGTAATTTTCTTTTCATGGATAAAAGCTTAAGGCATAAAAATACAAAAGGGAAGCTTATCTGCTACAGATTTTAGGAAAGAATCTTACCGGTGTTTTGTCTTATTTTTTTTGTTGAAGTTGTCTTTGTTGAATTTGTGAGAAAAAAAAAGGATGAGCAAGCTCATCCTTAGTGTTTTTTGTGGAGAATTAAGTCGGGATGACAGGATTTGAACCTGCGACCCCACGCACCCCATGCGTGTGCGCTACCAGGCTGCGCCACATCCCGTGGTCCATTTTTTGTCGGGGTGGCAGGATTCGAACCTGCGACCTCCTGCTCCCAAAGCAGGCGCGATGACCGGGCTACGCTACACCCC
>CBFHVC010000005.1:0-92135 GCA_965659515.1 Candidatus Arcticimaribacter sp.
CGTGCTGCGCTAGAGGCTATAGCCTTGCGCTCTAGAGACATCATCATCGAGATGCAAAAAGATGCAGGAATAGAATTTTCTTCCCTTAAAGTAGATGGAGGAGCTACTGTAAATAATTTATTAATGCAAATTCAAGCCAACTTGATACAGAAAAAAGTCGTGCGACCCAATACTACAGAAACTACCGCTCTGGGGGCTGCCTTTTTTGCAGGACTAGCCGTTGGTTTTTGGAAAGATGAAAACGAGCTACAAGCCATTTGGAAAGAAGATCGAATCTTTAAGCCACAAGAAAACATTCATAGTAAACGATGCTTAAAACTATGGGAACAAAGAGTTCCTAAAATATTGTCTTAAAAAAAGAAAAATGAACCGAAAACAACAACTCAAAAAAGTACGTAAAAAAAAGAATGCTTGGGATGTACTCATTATTGGCGGTGGGGCTTCCGGATTAGGAGCAGCAGTAGATGCAGCTAGCCGTGGCTACAAAACCCTTTTATTAGAAAAGCATGACTTTGCAAAAGGAACTTCTTCAAGAAGTACAAAATTAGTTCACGGAGGTGTACGGTATCTTCAAAATGGCGACATCTCCCTAGTGATAGAAGCACTGAAAGAAAGAGGAATAATGCGCAAAAATGCACCGCATTTAGTCCAAGATCTTAGCTTTGTTATTCCCTCGTATGACTGGTGGAATAGTCCCTTTTATGGGATTGGACTAAAAGTTTACGATATGATGGCAGGGAAATTAGGTCTAGGCCCTTCGACCTTACTGGATCGAGACGAAACTATTGAGCTCATCCCCAATGTAAAGAAAAAGGGGCTCCGTGGTGGGGTTATCTATCACGATGGACAATTTGATGATGCCCGTATGGCCATTAGTCTAGCGCAAACTGCAGAAAATCATGGGGCTAGTTTATTAAATTACGTTGGTGTCAAAAATTTAATAAAAAACGGAGATATGATCAACGGTGTAAGAGCTCTGGACGAATTGAACGGTGAAGAATTTGAAATAGATGCCAAAGTAGTCATCAATGCAACTGGAGTGTTTTCAGATCAAATAATTCAAATGGATCAACCAGGCAGAAGTAAACTGATTGTTCCCAGTCAAGGAGTTCATATCGTTTTGGATAAATCCTTTTTAAATGGACCCCATGCCATTATGGTTCCGCATACTACTGATGGGCGAGTGCTTTTCGCCGTTCCTTGGAACGATTATGTTGTCGTAGGAACTACCGATACCCTCATCGAAGCTCCTGATGAGGAACCTACAGCACTTGAACATGAAATAGAATTTATTTTAGAAAATGCTGGAGCCTACATGACCAAAGAACCCTCAAGAGCAGACGTAAAGAGTGTTTTCTCTGGTCTTCGTCCACTGGCTGCTCCAAAAGACAATGGCAGTGCTACCAAAGAAATCTCTCGCCACCATAAGGTTACCGTAAGCACCTCGGGACTAGTGAGTATTTTAGGTGGGAAATGGACTACCTATCGCAAAATGTCGGAAGATCTAATCAATACGGCTCAATCGGTGGGAGGACTGCCTGAACGCGCCTGTATCACTAAAAGTTTGCCTATTCATGGCTATGACTACAATTCAGATTGGTCTAACCCCTTACATATTTACGGCACCGATATTGAAAAGATTACCGCCTTAGATGAAGGTGGAAATACAAGTTTGAGTAAAGAGGTACATATAAGTAAGAATCAAATCCTTTGGGCAGTACGAGAAGAAATGGCCATGAGTGTTGAAGATGTGCTTGCCCGAAGAACTCGCACGCTTTTCCTCAATGCAACAGAAGCAAAAAACTTAGCACTTCAAGTTGCTGAAATAATGGCTGCCGAAATGGAGAAAGATCAACGTTGGGTTGAAAATCAAATCAACCAATTCGATCAAATTGTAGAAAAATATATTTTGTAAAAAACCTAACGATAATTGCCCCAATGAGAAAGAAGGGTTTTCTTCGACCAAATTTAGACGACCAAGTCCCTTAACTAATTGCATCAATAATGGGGTGAACCAAGAGTCCTGTTACAGGATCGGTTAACCATAGCATGGGCAATTCTGCCTCGTTTACTCCCAGGTATTTATAGATATAGCTCATATTACTTTGCTGTAAATCAAAGCTAAATTGAACCCCAAAAAAGCCGAAACATATGGTTAGAATCTAGCCAAAGGAGAGTTGACTTTTTTCCATTGTTTAATTATTTGATATAAGTGAGTTGAATTGGTGCAATTTGGGTGTGTAATCTTTTGACGATATGATTTCCTACTTTATTTCCTTGAGCGACCCCTTCTTCTATCTCCATCATATAGTGAATCCCACCATATAATCTTGAAATTGCGGCTTCTTCTGAGGCGTGAATGAATGATTTAAATTAAAGAACGGGTAGTCCAAATGCTACTTCTGACGTATCCTGGAAAGCGAAATTATCACCGTATAAGTTAGTCAATACAACCGCAGAAGCTCGTGATATAACGGAATGTCCACTGGTGTATTCTGGAAAAGGAGGGGGTTTGTAATAAAGGCATCCACTTTTCGTCATAATGCTTATTGATCAGTGTTTCTGGGCGAACCACTAAGGTGTTCCATTTTTCATCCCAACAGCTAATAAATGCATCAAAAAGGGCAATGTTCACATGGGTATAGGCATTTATTGTTTCGGCAAAATCACTTTGTGCTTTTCTGGTGGCTATGGCAGTAATCCCGATCCAGTGCCCTCCAGGCGTAATTTTTTTAGTGGCAAACATAGCATGACCTCTGTGGTGAGTCACATAGGGATTACAGCCCCAGAATTTAGCAATTTCTACTTGCTTTTCTGTCAAACTTCCACCGACTTCATAAACCTCTTGTAACTGCTTTTGGATGGGCTGCCATCTCTAAAGGTTGGGCGGCTCGGATTAGTGAGATCACAAAAGTATTTGGCATAGAGGCTGGAGGACAATGATTGATGATTTGTTGGGATATTTATTAGGGACTTGTCTAAAAAGTCAAGGGAGTAAAATAGACAAGCATTAGACAATCATAAAACAAAAACCCCCGAAAACAATAGCTTTCAGGGGTTTTTTGTGGTACCTCCAGGAATCGAACCAGGGACACAAGGATTTTCAGTCCTTTGCTCTACCAACTGAGCTAAGGTACCTCAATTGTGGTTGCAAATATAATGTCCTTTTTGCGACCCAACAAAACATTTTTAAAAGAAAAGGATACAAAGCGCATTTTCTTTAAATTTACCCATGCATTTAATTCTAGATATTGGCAATACAAATGTCAAATACCATCTTTTTGAGGAGGGGGAAAATATTCTTTCTGCGCAGCTAGCATCGCTAGAACAGCTGGCCCCTGCTTTGAAAGCAAACCTTGCTGATGTGTCCCAGCTTATTTATGCTGATGTTCGCGGCATCATTACCCAAGAGAAATTGGCAGCGCTTTTTCCGGCCTGCCGTATTAATCATGTAAAAACCCTTGCGCTGCCTTTTACTTCTCATTATGCAACACCAGCTACTTTGGGTGACGATCGCATTGCTTTGGTGGCTGCAGCAATAAAAAAATATCCGCAGCAAAATTGTTTAATCATAGATGCAGGTAGTTGCTTAACCTATGATTTTGTTACGGCAGATCGAGTTTATTTAGGCGGTGCCATTAGTCCTGGCCTGCAAATGCGTTTTAAAAGTTTGCATCATTTTACAGGGAAACTTCCCTTAGTAGAAGCTGAAATGCCACTTTCTTTGCATGGCGATTCTACAGTAAAGGCGATTAATGCTGGGGTATTGCACGGAATTCTTCACGAAATTGATGGGCAGATTAGTGCCCATGCAGCAAAATACCCTTCTTTAACAGTAATTTTAACAGGTGGCGATGCCCTTAGCTTGTCTAAAAGCGTAAAAAACACCATATTTGCCCAGCCGAATTTTCTTGCAGAAGGTTTAAACTATCTGTTGGACTACAATAAAAATTAATGTTGAGAAAATTATCACTTGTTTTTGCGTTTTTAATCGCTGGATTGCTTCAAGCGCAAAATAGTTCTGCCTCCCCATATTCATTAGGGGGTTTAGGAGACGTTACCTTCCGCGGAAATGCCATTGATCGAATGATGGGAGGATTAAGTGTATATGCTGATTCTATTCATGCCAACCTCAATAACCCAGCGAGTTTGGGAGAGTTAAAATTAACCACTTTTTCGGTAGGAGTACATTACAAAAACACCCAATTAAGTTCCTTAGAGGCAAATGATAAAGTGGCTTCTGGGTCTTTGGATTATATCGCTGTTTCCATCCCAACAAAACGCTTTGCGTTCAGCTTTGGGGTGATGCCATTTTCTTCTGTTGGGTATAGACTTCAATCCATTAATGATGACGTGGAAGACGCCGCAGTCGTTAATCGCTATGAAGGAAGCGGGGGAGTGAATAAAACATTTCTTTCCGTTGGCTTTAAGCTCTTTAAAGGTTTTAATCTTGGAGCGACAGTAAACTATAATTTCGGAAACATTAATACCCAGGCCTCAAGGCAGGAACAAAATGTAGACTTTGGTACCTTTTTGCTAGGGGACTCTTCCATTACTGGTTTTGATTTTCAATTGGCCGCCCACGCAAAATTTGCCTTAAGCGGAAAAATTGTGCTAGATGCCTTCGGAAGCTTTCAACCAAAACACACCCTACTTTCAATCAACAACCAAACCTATTTTACGCGTTCGGTTGTTACCCAAGAGCTGGGTTCCATTCAAGATGTTGATTTGTCTAGTAGAGGAATTGCTGAACTCGACTTGACCATTGGTGATAAATTGAGCTATGGTCTTAGTGTTGGTTCAGATAAGAAATGGTTGTTTGGCGCCCAGTACACAACCGTTAACTCAGGCGACTTTAGAAATGATTTTATCGCATTAAACAATATAGGATATGAAGACAGTAGTCGTTTATCGATAGGAGGAATGTTTATTCCTAACTACGCTTCGATTACAAGCTACTGGAAAAGAATTGCTTACCGTGCCGGTTTCCGTCAAGAAAACTCGGGCGTTATTGTCAATTCAGTTCCACTAGACGAAACTGGCATATCATTTGGAGTAAGTTTACCGTTAGGGGGCTTTTATACGGCCTCAAATGTCTCCGGTTTTTCCAATCTTAACCTTGGTTTTGAGTTGGGCGAAAGAGGGGTCAATACTGATGGTTTAATAAAAGAAAGTTTTTGGGCTATCCGCGTTGGATTGTCGTTAAACGATTTATGGTTTATCAAAAGAAAATATAATTAATTTAGAGAGATGAAAAAGTATCTACAAATTGTAGTAGCCTTACTTATTATAGGTTCTGGGCAACTATCTGCACAAGACAATCAAGAATGTTTGCAAAACCTTTCCATTTTTGCAGAAAATGCAAAAGTAAAAAACTATGCCGCAGCCTATGAGCCGTGGATGGCAGTAAAGGCAGATTGTCCCTCTTTGAACGTAGCGATTTACTCCTACGGAGAGCGTATCTTAAAAGATCGTTTAAAAAATGCCGAAGCGACAGAGAAGGCAACTGTTCAAAACGACTTATTGGCGCTTTATGACGATTGGATCAAATATTTTCCAACAAAACAAGGAAGAAGTAAGGTAGGGGATATCTTGTCGAGCAAGGCCCAAAACATGATTGATTTCAAAATTGGAACAAAAAAAGAAATCTACGCTATCTTCGATGAAGCCTATACCAAGGATGCTAAAAGTTTTACAAATCCTAAGCGTTTATACAATTACTTTAAGACATTTTACGATTTATATAAAGCCGGAGATGCTGGAATTACTACCGCAATGTTATTCGACAAATATGAAGAGGTTTCAGAAAAATTTGAAGTAGAAGGGACAAGTTTAGCAAAAAAGCTAGATGTAATTTTAAAGAAAGAAGAAGGTGGTGCTGCACTTTCAACGCGAGATTTAAAACGCCGCCGTATCTATGACATCAACACCAATGCTATTGGCGTATTCTTAAAGAATCTTGACGCAATTATTGCCAAGGAATCTAGCTGTGAAAACTTAATTCCTTTATACAAAAGTTCTTTTGAAGAAAACAAAAGTAACCCCGTATGGTTAAACCGTGCTGCAGGGAGAATGAAGAGCAAAGAATGTTCAGACGATCCTTTGTTTGTTACTATTGTTGAAGCTTTACACGCTTTAGAGCCATCGGCAAATTCAGCGTACTACTTAGGGATCTTAAACGACAAACGCGGTAACAGCAGTGAAGCTTTGCGCTATTATGAGGAATCCATCTCATTAGAAACAGACAAGTATAAAAAGGCAAAAACCTTATACAAAATTGCCTTAGAGTTTAAAGCCAAAGGACGTAAGTCAAGAGCGAGAAGCTATGCCCGTAAGGCCTTAAGTTTCCAACCCTCCTTAGGGAAAGCCTATTTGCTAATTGCCAATTTATACGCCAGCAGTGCAAATGACTGTGGAAATACACAATTTGAAAAGAGAGCCGTTTACTGGTTAGCCGCTAATATGGCCCGAAAAGCAGCAAGTGTTGATGCTTCTCTTAAAAAGAACGCACTTAAAACAGCGGTTAGTTATGAAGGTAGAGCGCCAAGTAAAACAGATATTTTCACAGAAGGAAAAGAAGGCAGCAGCGTAACTTTTTCTTGCTGGATTAACAGTAGTGTTAAAGTACCAAAACTTTAAAAATGAACTCCTTAGGGAATTTATACTGCATAAAGGTTGCCATTATTATGGCAACCTTTTTTTGTTCTTGTGATAAAGGCCGAAGCGAGGCCATTAAAGCGCAACCCCTTAAAGGAGAACCTGCCGCAATTGCCTACGATATTCGCATGGTCTATACAGATTCTTTACAGATTAAAGCCATCTTAACGGCCCCAGAACACCGCGATTTCACCAACCTTTCGCTTGCCCATTCGACCTTTCCTAAAGGCCTTAAAGTAACTTTCTTAGACGAATTCAAAAAAGAGAATGTGATTACTGCCGATTATGGGATTCTATATGACGCCACCGGCATTATTGATCTTCAAGGGAATGTTGTACTTCAAGCTAGTGATGGGGGATTATTAGAAACCCCACAACTATATTGGGCAGCTGAAGAAGAATGGATTTTCACGGAAGAAACCTTTAATTTTTCTAATGCAGACTATGATGTCATCGCAACCCGATTGGATACCAACAAAGAATTCACTAAATTTAAAACAGGAAAATTAACTGGAACTGTTGCAGTTCAAGAAGAAACCACTGAATGAAAGCACACCGAATTTCTGAATTTTTATACCTTGTAATTGCCGTTATTTCGGTTAAAGAAGCCTATGTTCTTTGGGCAATTAGACCAAATAAAGCCTATCTTTTTCTTGGCTTTGCTGTTTTGGCCATTTTTATGTACTTCTTTAGAAAGCATTACCGCAATAAATTTAATCGGCGAAACAATTAAATGGAGATAGTCGACAGTATTATACTGCTGTGCTTGCTGCTTTCTGCCTTTTTTTCAGGGATGGAAATCGCCTTTATTTCTTCCAATCGCATTTTTATTGAAATTGAAAAGAACAAAAAGGGCTTGTCGGCAAAACTTCTGGCGTTCATCACGCAAGATCCTTCTAGATTTATTACAACCATGTTGGTCGGAAATAATATTTCTTTGGTCATTTATGGAATTTTCATGGGAGACAAAATCATTGAAGTATTGTTTCCAGCTGCCCTTGGGGTAGAATTACCGCTGCTAGTATTGTTTTATCAAACCTTAATTTCGACAGGAATAATTTTGCTAACTGCCGAGTTCTTGCCCAAGGTTTTCTTTCAACTTTATGCCAATCAATTGGTTAAATTTTTTGTTATTCCTGCTGCTTTTTTTTATGCTGTTTTCTCCCCGCTAAGTCTTTTTGTTCTTCAATTAACCAATGGTTTGTTGCGGTTGTTTTTTAAAACAGATGTTGAAAAGGTAGATCTGGCGTTTTCCAAAATTGAGCTTGGCGATTATATCGAAGAACAAGTTGAAGGTATAGAAAACAAAGCGCAGCTTGATGCAGAAATTCAAATCTTTCAAAATGCGCTGGAGTTTGCAACAGTAAAAGCCAGAGAGGTGATGGTGCCACGTGCAGAAGTTGTTGCGATTGAAAAAGGGAAAGGCATCGAGGAATTAAAGGCACTCTTTGCGTCAACGGGCTATTCTAAAATTCCCGTTTATGAGGAAACGGTAGACGATATCATTGGATTTGTACATGCTTTTGAAATGTTAAAACAACCCAAAAGCATCCAGGAGATACTTCTTCCCGTGGAATTTATTCATGAACCCAATCCCATCAATGAAGTACTAGACCGCTTAACGCGCAAGCGAAAAAGTATTGCTGTGGTATTAGACGAATATGGCGGAACGGCCGGTCTCCTCACCATCGAAGATATTGTTGAAGAATTATTTGGGGAAATTGAAGATGAACACGATCAAGTTGATCACTTTGAAAAGCAAATTAGTACAACCGAATTTGAGTTTTCTGCTCGCCTAGAAATCGACTATCTCAATGCCACCTATAATCTTGCATTACCCGAAAACGAAAACTACGAAACCCTTGGCGGATTAATTGTCTTTCATACCGAAGAAATACCCGACAAAGGAGGGGTGTTAAGCATTGAAAATTACCGCATTAAAGTCACCCAAGTTACTTCAACTAAAATCGAGCGGGTCGCTTTGGAATATCTTCCGCTTGCTTAAGCCTTAAGCCACTCTTTTTTAGTCATTTTCTCTCCATAGGAAAGGTTTTTATTATTGCCAAGGAAGTTGTACTTTCGCATTCAATAAAAAAACCAATAGCATGGCCATACTTGGTAAAATTAGACAAAAATCCTTTTTCTTGATCTTGGTGATCGGATTAGCATTATTTGCTTTTGTCATCTCAGGAGCATTTGGAAACGGATCTGGCGATACAGGACCAAATCAACCCATAGGGATTGTTAATGGGGAAGAAGTTCCCTTAGAGAATTTTAGACTTTTAGTCGATCAAACAGAACGCGCATACGGATACACCACGATGCAAGCAGTAGAAACTGTTTGGAACCAATTTTTACGTAACGAACTTTTTCAAACGGAATTTGATGTCCTTGGAATCGATGCCGGAAAAGATCAAATCGAACAGGTGGTTTCTTCTACAGAATCAATTGTTTCTGATAGTCGTTTTATCAACGAAGCTGGATTCTTTGACTTTGGTCTTTTTGCAGATTTTATCGCGCAAATGCGAGACACCAATCCACAAGCTTATGAAACTTGGAAACAGCAAGAAGCAGGGATAATCGCTTCTGCAAGAGAATCCATTTATTTCGACCTAATTCAATCTTCTACTGGTGTAACCACACAAGAAGCTAAATTACTGTATCACTTAGAAACAGATAACGTCGATTTGAACTATGTGCAAATTCCTTATACCTCGCTTCCTGACTCATTGTTTTCAGTCAAAGAAAGTGAAGTTAAAGCCTATATTGCTGATAACGCTAGTCAATATGAAAGAGAAGCTTCTAGAAGCTTACAATACATCGCATTTTTAGAGCAAGCAACAGACGAAGATCAAACAATCATTAGAAACGAGCTTGAAGGACTTGCTGATGACCGCATTGAGTACAACGATGTTTCTAAATTAACAGATACCATAGAAGGATTTAAAAACACCAAAAACCTAACAGAATTTATTGACCGTTATTCTGAGGAAAGCTTTGATTCTATCTATACGTCAAAAGGTAGACTTCCTTCAGAGTATGCTGAGATTCTTTACAATCTGGAAGAAGGAGCCGTTTTTGGTCCTTATAGAGACATCAATTCTTTAAAGCTTTCTAAATTTCTAGACAGAAAAAAAGATGCCAATATTCGTGCAAGCCACATATTAATCGCCTATAAAGGTGCTGATCGCGCACAAGCAGATGTGACAAGATCTAAAGCAGAAGCGAAAACTTTGGCCAATGATTTATTGCGTCAAGTTCGTCGTAACAGCGACCGTATTGGTGCGCTTGCCCTTCAGTATTCTGATGGACCTAGCAAAACAACCGCTGGTGATTTAGGTTTCTTCCAAGAAGGGGGAATGGATGAGCAGTTCTTTGCCTTTGTCAATAAAAACAGGGTAGGGGCCGTAGGTTTAGTAGAAACGCCTTTTGGTTTCCACGTTATTAAAGTTACAAACAAACAAGATTTGGTTTTATTAGCAAGTGTTAGCAGAGAAATTATTCCTTCTGAAAAGACAGCTAATCGCGTCTTTAAAGATGCTACACAATTTGAAATGGACGCTGGTAAAAATGACTTTGCTACTGTAGCAGAAGAAAGCAATTTTAACCTGCGAAATGTAAGCAAAGTAGCAGCACTTGATGAAAACTTGCCTGGTTTACCAGAGCAACGCAACATCGTTCAGTGGGCTTTTGGGAAAGACACTAAAGTGGGCGACATTAAACGCTTTAACCTTTCTTATGGTGGCTATGCAGTAGTACAAGTTACAGCAGCTCGCGAAAAAGGTTTAGCAGCACCACGTGAAGTACTCCCTGAGGTAACCAGAGCGATTTTAAAAGACAAAAAAGCAAAGCAAATCATGGCAGACAATAAGGCTGGATCGTTAGAAGACCTAGCTGCAAAGAATGGCCTTGAAGTCGTTAATGCTTTAGCCGTAAACCAAAAAAGTGGTACCCTGGTTGGTGCAGGATTTGAACCTTATATCGTAGGAGCTGCCTTTGGATTAAAAGAAGGAAGTGTTTCTAAATTGATTCAAGGAAATAACGGTGTTTATATGTTGCAAGTGGTAGCCAAGAAAACTGCCGAAGATCTTGCAGACTATTCAACCTATGCACAACAATTGACCAATCAAGGTCGTGAACGTTTAGGCGCAGCTATTGTAAAGGCTTTAGAAACTTCTGGTGAGATTGAAGACAACCGAGCGTTGTATTACTAATCACCATTTGAATCCCCATAAAAATCCCCTTTTTAGGGGATTTTTTTTACCCTAAAATGAAGTCTTTATAGGGGATAACCGTTTCAAAACCCTTTGCCTGAAAATAAGCTGCTGTATCGCTATTTCCACTAGCGATTACAAAGTCGCCTCCCCATGCACCCAAGCTTTTTATTTGTCCCTCAAAATCGGGAAAGTACCTTTCTTGAACCGGTGTTTGACCTAAAAAAGCTGCCGTTATTGTTTCGTGTTCCCTTAGTAAAGCATTAAAGTCTGATTGCCTAGGTGCATGAATAATCTCCGCTCCAATAGCACTCAAACGCATTTTTGTTTTTGCGCTAATTTCTGTGCGCTTTTTATAGTCAGCGATCGCTGAACGGCTGTTTTGTTTTTGGTTGAGGTGCACAAAGAATAGATTTTCTTTAAAACTTGGGGAAAATAACGCCGGGCTTACCTGGGGATTAAAGCCGTTTCTTTCGTAATAAATGGGTCTACTATTTTGCGCAGCTGCGATATCGTAGCCACTTCCCCCCATTGTTTTTTCTAGCAATAAATAGGGGTTAAGCTTTAGCCATTGCCCTAAATTATTGATTAAAGTAGAGGAAGAGCCCAAACCCCAATCCCGTGGAAACTCCAATTTAGTCGTGATCCTTACGCCCTTTCGATAAAATTCAGGCGCAAGTTCTGCCATTGTCTTTAATAAATTTTCAACTGCATTAATGTGTTCTTGGGTAGTGTTTTCTGCAGCAATGCAGTTGAACTGTTTGTCAAAAGTAAGGTTGATCCACAACGCGTTTTTGTCGGTATAGCTTTGCCAATGGATTTGATTGTTGTCGCAATAATCTACTTTTAGGGATTGTCCTTTTTGGGTAGGGAGCGCCAAGGCCTTTACTCCTTCAAGTACAGCATATTCTGCTGTTAGCAAAACCTTACCATGACTGTAGAACTCCATTATTTATTTTTTTCAAGAAAGCTTGCCACTGCACTATGGCTCACTTGATTTGTTTTAAAAAACGCAACTGCAGCCGCTTTTTGTGTAGCAGTGGCATTCAGTTGATTTAAGATATTGAGCAAGTGCATTTTCATGTGCCCTTTTTGAATACCAGAAGTAACTAAGGAGCGAATTGCAGCAAAATTTTGCGCTAGTCCTGCTACTGCAATAATCTGCATTAAGTCGGTCGCATTGGGGTTTCCTAATAAGGCCAAGGACCATTTGACCAAAGGGTGCAAGTTGGTTAAGCCCCCTACTGTTCCAATGGCTAGCGGAAGGGTTAACTCAAAATGTAGGGTCTCTTTTTCGATATAAGCACGAGACAAACTGGCATATTGACCCTCGCGTGCAGCATAGGCATGAACTCCCGCCTCTACAGCCCTAAAGTCGTTCCCAGTAGCAATTACTACAGCATCTACTCCGTTCATGATGCCCTTATTGTGGGTCACGGCTCTAAAAGGCTCTTTTTGCGCGATTGTGACTGCACGGACAAATTTTTCTGCAAAAGCTTTTTTACTTAAACCCTTTTCTTGTTCTAAAGCGTCAATAGGACAGGAAACACTTGCTTTTGCCACACAGTTGGGGACATAGTTAGAAAGAATACTCATCACTATTTCAATTTCCTTTTCTTCGGCTGTGAAATGGTCGGCCGCTTGGATATAGTATTGAAATCTTTTGGCTATCGCTTCCAGACAAGAATTAATGAAATTTGCTCCCATAGAATCCACCGTCAAAAAGCACAAATGCATTTGATAGTAGTCTGCTATTAAATCGGTTTTATCGCGCAGCTCAATAGAGCGAATTCCCCCTTTGCGCTTTTCCATATTGGCGGTAATATCGGCGATGTCTTTGCGCAATTGGGGTTCAATGCTAGCCAAAAATTTCTTTAGTTTTAAGGCGTCGCCTTTATACATAAAATGGATTTGCCCGATTTTTTCTTCTCCGATAATTTCCGTTTTAAAACCGCCGCGATCTCCCCAGTATTTTGCTGCTTTTGCTGCCGCCGCAACGACTGAACTTTCTTCTATAGCCATGGGAATGGTATACAGCTTCCCATTGATGTTGAAATTGGGTGCGACCCCTAGGGGAAGATAATAGTTGCTAATGGTGTTTTCTATAAAATCATCATGCAGCTGTTGAAGTTGCTCTTCCGGGTGCCAATATTGCGCTACTGTTGCTTGCGCTTCAGCAGGATTGTGAAAATGCGTTTCGACAATCCACGCGATTTTTTCCTTTTTTGAAAGTTTAGAAAATCCACTTACAGGCGTTTGCATAGAGCACTTATTTTTTTGTAAATATACGTTTTTTCAAAGCCGTGTTAATTTTTGTTCAGCTTTGATATAAGTCCATTAATTTGATTATTTTGCTGGGATTTAATTGTTATTATGCTGAAGTATTTTTACACCCCCTTATTTTTTTTATTCTTCGTTTCTATTGCTAGTGCACAAGAAAAAACATTGACCAACGAAGCCATATGGAATTGGGAATTTTCCCAAGAAACCTTGGCTTCTATCCATCCCTTAAAATCGCAAAGTGCCTACACTGTTTTAGAAGTTGATTATCAAACCCGTCAGGCAAAAATTGTTTTATATGATTATGCAACTGCTAAGGAATTAGCCGTCCTTGTGGATTCTTCCACCGCAGCAAATATTCCTTTTTTCACCGCCTATTCTTTCTCAAAAGACGAACAGAAAATCTTGTTGGAAACACAGGCCGAAAAAATTTACCGCCGCTCTAAACAAGCAGCGTATTATGTTTTTGACAGAGCAACAAAAAAGGTGGACTTTCTCTTCGGAGGGAAAGTACAACAAGCGCGCTTTTCACCTGATGGAAGCAAAGTTGCTTTTGTTTATCAACGCGATTTATACATTAAAGATTTAAAGGCAAATACCATTGCGCAAATCACCAAAGACGGGAGTGAGCATATTATCAATGGTCTTACTGATTGGGTATATGAAGAAGAGTTTGGCTTTGTGCGGGCCTTCGATTGGAATGCAGCTTCTTCTGCAATTGCTTTTTTGCGATTTGACGAAACAAATGTACCCGAATTTTCCATGGATATCTATGGGCAAGATTTGTATCAATTTCCCTATACTTTTAAATACCCCAAAGCAGGTGAAGAAAATGCTAAAGTAAGTTTGCATCTATATGATTTGGAGCGGCAAAAGCTCAGTCAAATTAATTTGGGGGAGACCAATCCCTATTATATTCCAAGAATGCAATTTACCCCCCAAACAAATCGGTTAGTGGTGCAAGGTTTGAATCGTTTACAAAATCATTTGACTTTATGGGAGTACAATACGGCTACCCAAAAAGCCAAAGTACTGCTGGAAGAAAAAGCCGACACCTATGTTGATGTCCACGATAACTTGCATTTTTTAAAGCAGGGCGATTTTATCTGGAGCAGTGAAAAGTCAGGCTACAATCATCTTTATCACCATAATGCAGATGGAAGTTTAAAGCGACAAATCACCAAAGGTCCATGGGAGGTAACCCGCTTTTTTGGAACAAATGAAAAAACAAAGGAGGTGTATTACGCTTCTGTTGAAAACAGCACAATTGGGCGAAGCGTTTACGGTATTGGTCTCAATGGAAAGAAAAAAAGATTATTAACCCCAGCGCATGGCACCAATGGCGTGTCTTTTAGTGCAGATTATCGCTATTTTATCCACACCTATGAAGATGCAACTACCCCACGCATTTACACCTTAAAAGCAACCAAAAATGCGCAAATCGTGCGGGAGATAAACAACAATAGTGTCTTAGCCGATAAAATAAAAGCCTATGGTTTAGTCGAGAAAGAATTTTCTACCCTTGCCATAAATGGAGAGGAACTCAACATGTATCTGCTCAAACCAAAAGATTTTAATCCGTCAAAGAAGTACCCTTTATTGCTGTTTCAATATTCAGGACCTGGATCGCAAAGTGTGGCCAATAAATGGCACGGACAAAGAGATCTTTGGCATCAGTTGCTCGTTCAAAAAGGCTATATAATTGCTTGCGTTGATGGGCGAGGCACAGGTTTTAAAGGAGCCGAATTTAAAAAAGTTACCTATAAAGAATTGACCAAGTTTGAAACAGAAGATCAAATTGCGGCTGCCCAAAAACTAGGTGCTCGCCCTTATATTGATGCCAGTAGAATTGGTATATGGGGATGGAGTTTTGGCGGGCATATGGCCACGAACGCTATCCTAAAAGGGAATGACGTTTTTGCCATGGCCATTGCAGTAGCACCAGTAACCAACTGGCGTTTTTACGATACCATTTATACAGAGCGTTTTATGCGAACGCCCCAAGAGAACCCAACAGGATATGACGAAAATTCCCCTTTAAACTATGCCCATTTATTAAAAGGGAAATACCTTTTAATTCACGGCTCTGGGGACGACAATGTACATGTTCAAAATACCATGCGAATGGTAGAAGCTTTGGTGCAAGCCAATAAGCAGTTTGAATGGATGATTTATCCAGACAAGAATCACGGTATTTATGGGGGCAACACCAGTCTACATCTCTACAATAAAATGACTACATTTATTGAAAATAATCTCTAAACAGAGAAAACGAATTGAACTATTATGGCTAAAGAAGCAAACAACGAGGCAACTTTGCTAGGGCATCCTAAAGGCTTATTTTATTTATTTTTTGCTGAGTTATGGGAACGCTTTAGTTTCTATGGTATGCGGGCGTTATTAACCTTGTATATGGTTAATGAAATTTTTGAAGCCTTGGCCTCAAGAGACATTGCAGCGGCGGCAGTCTATGCTTCTTATGGCTCTTTGGTCTATGCTTCTACTGTTATAGGCGGAAGAATTTCAGACAGCCTTCTAGGGTTTAGAAAGTCCATCTTATTGGGCGGAATACTCATGGCCTTGGGTCATTTTGTTTTGGCCATAGAATACGATATCGCCTTTTATTTGGCTCTGGGTTTAATCGTTGTTGGAAACGGTTTTTTTAAGCCTAATATTTCCACCTTTGTCGCTGCTTTATACGAAGAAAATGACCCCAGAAAAGATTCTGGTTTTGTGATCTTTTATATGGGAATTAATATTGGAGGGTTTGTCGCCCCTTTGTTGTGTGGCTGGTTGGGTGCAACCTATGGTTGGCATTACGGTTTTGGCCTTGCAGGAATTGGAATGCTCACCGGACTCGCTTTTTTCTGGCAAGGCATTAAAGCGGGTGTTTTTGGGGAAGAAGGTTTACCGCCCTCTGAAGAACGTTTGCATAAAAAAGTAATGGGAATCTCCAACGACAATTGGGTGAGTATTCTGGCCTTTATTGCAGCACCCCTAATTGCTTTTATGCTGTCTTCTTATGAAGCTATTGCCGGAGGGAACACTTTCTTTGGTGATCAAAACGTGGTGAATATCTTGTTTAAAGGTATTGGTATAGTTGTGGCCCTTTATCTGGGGTATATTCTTTATCAAGCTACTTTAGCGGAACGAAAAAAATTAATTGTCGCGATTTTTATCACAGTATTTATGACATTATTCTGGGGCTTTCATGAGCTTTCAGGAAGTGTTATAACCTTGTTTGCAGATCGAAATGTAGATTTATTTTGGATCAACGCTTCACAAACAAATGCGTTGAATTCAATGTTTATTATCTTGTTGTCCATTCCAATTTCCCTTTTGTTTACCTACTTGAGTAAACAGCATTTAAATCCTAGAACGCCATTTAAATTTGGTATAGGTTTATTACTAGCAGGGGTTAGTTTTTATGTCTTAAAGCTGAGTGGAACAGCAGCTAATGAAGAAGGTTTTGTTCCTTTTGCTTATTTAATCATCATGTATTTTTTAATCTCTATCGGAGAATTATTTATGTCTCCCGTAGGCTTGTCAAAAATCACCGATTTATCCCCGAAACGTATCGTTGCATTTATGATGGGAATCTGGTTTTTATCTTCTTCTTATGCTTTTCAATTGGTTGGCTTTATTGGGAAACAATTGGCGGTAGAAAGTTCCGATACCCAAGTCAGTGGTTTGGTTTCTTTACCCATTTATATCGACGGCTTTACGTTGATTTCAAATTATGCTTTAGGCGCCGGTGTAATTGTATTGTTATTGGCGCCGTTTTTGAATAAACTCATGGGAGACGTACATTAAAAATTAGTTATGAAAAAGTATTTGTTTGTATTGATCGCTTTATTGGGAACATCGCTTCAGGCCCAAGAAATCCAATGGATGACTTTGGCTGAGGCCCTAGAAGCACAAAAAACCGTACCGAAGAAAATATTCATGGATGTTTATACCAAATGGTGTGGCCCTTGTAAAGCACTTGACAAAAACACCTTTGGCAATAGAGATGTTGCTCGCTATATTAGTGAGCATTATTATGCCGTAAAATTCAATGCAGAAGGCGAAGAAGAGATTAATTTCTATGATCAAGTTTTTCGCAATCCGAATTATGACCCCAATCGCCGCAGTAGAAATGCCACCCACCAGTTTACCCAATTTCTAGGCATTAAAGGATATCCAACCATGGTTTTTTTTAGTGAGGAAGGCGATCCCATTATGCCTGTAGTAGGCTATTATAAACCGCAGCAATTAGAACCCTATTTAAAGATGATTAAACAAGGCGATTATGCTGTTTTTAGTACTCCAGAAGACATTGAAATTTACTTGAAGAATTTTATTCCGCGTTTCCGAGGGTAAGCGCAATTGCTCCTTTCTTTCCCGTAATGTGATAGGGGATGCCCAACTGTTCTATCGTTTTTGTCCACTGTTTGATATAGAAGGGACTATTGCTTCCATCGATAATAATTTTTTTGGGCCTTACTCGCTCCAAGCAACGTGCTAAATTTATTTTGGCGTTTTTTTGAAGAAGCCAATATCCTTCAGGGATAGACTTTAAATCAAAAACCCAAGGACCATCTATAATAAGGAGATTATCCGAGCCAATTTGATAGGCGTTTTTCAATTGCTTAAAGCTTGATTTGTGTATTCCGAAATGACTTTTGTATGCTTGTATAATGCGGGCGTTAGGCAAAAAACGATCGGAGGAATAAAACTGTATTTCTTTGTTGTTTTGAGAAACGATTAGACTTTTTTTATAGGCATGTCCAATCCATAATTTCGCTTTTGCAGGGCGTTGAAGTTGAAGGTAAAGCAATAAAACAGCGCTTGCATTTCCCAAAAAACATAAGGCCTTTTTTGTTTTTAGCAAACAGAAGAAACCAATAAGACAGGCATAAATTAAATACAAACTGTACCGATCAAAATAGATGTTTTGAAAGACAAAAGCCTCCTTGGCAGCAATCATTTCTACAAAGTCAACAATAGCGGTAACTGCACTATCTTCCATCCATTTGACCCAAGTTGGCAAAGGAAACCAGAAAAGCCAAATCAAAATGCCTAAACTCACGTATAGAAACACGCCCATAAAAGGAAGTATAACCCAATTGCTGAGCAAGAACAAACCTGGAAATTGATGAAAATGATAACTGTTTAAGGGAGCCACGGCAATTTGTGCAGCCAAAGAAACAGTGGTTAAACGCCAAAACCAATCCATTAATTTGTGGTTAAAATTGAGGCGAAGTAAAGGGGAGAGGTAAAGAATGCCAAAGACAGCGAGGTAGCTCATTTGAAAGCCCAATTGTAGGATAAAACGGGGACGTATAAATAGCAAAACACCCATGGAGAGAAAAACCAAATAGGTCGTGGGAAGTTTCCGGCCACTGTTTTGTCCAATTTGATAGGCAGAAAATAAGGTGACTGAACGAATTACCGAAGCTGTTCCGCCAACGATAAAAGCATACATCCACAAGTAACACAACACGCCTATATTTTGCCATAGTCTTCCGTGAGGGAGGATGGATAAAGGGCGAAATAGGCTTTGAAAAAAAAGCATCAATAGGCCAATATGCAATCCCGAAATGGCGAATAAATGCACCACCCCTGCTTTGGCAAATTGATCTCTTGTGCTGGGGTCTAAGCTGCCACGTTCACCAAGTAAAATGGTTTCAAGTACTGCAATTGTTAAAGGTTTCAGTCCACTTTTTGCAAGCTGTTCCAACAGAAAGGCCTGTATCCTTTGAAAAGAAAACGGGATAGGCTCTGCAGCAGTTAGACTAGCAACATTGCTGTAAAGTTGATGGGTGATTTTACGTCCTTGCAAATACGTTTTATAATTAAATTCACCAGGGTTTAAGGGGGCATTAATGGGACTTAGCCACCCTTTTACCAGCCATTTATTCTTGTGGTGTAAAGTAGAACTACTGCTGCGGCTATCAAGAATAAGTAGCAATGTTCCACTGCATGGATTTTGATTGACTCGATGCACTTCTGCATAATAACGTTCTTGCGTATTTGTTGCCCGCAATTTGTTTTTCAAACTAATTTCAAAAGTGGTTTCTACTGCGGTGTCAATCCATTGCGTAAAATGAGACCGTGGCAGCTTTTGATCAATCCTACCCACTTGTTCTCCTAAAATAAAAAAACAAGCCCCAACCATTAACGTACCCCATTTTAAAGGAGAAATAAGCGAAAAATAAACCAATAAACAACAGGCCAAAACCAGATCAAGCCACTTAAAAAGGGGCTCAGCTTGAAAAGCAAAATGCACTCCAAGGATAAACGCCCATAAGTAGGGCACCAATGGTAAAGACAAGGGTTTCACCCTTTAAATATACAAAAGGATTTATTTGATGCGAGCGATAATGGCTTTTGCAACTGTTTCACTGGCATTTTTCTCGCCCAATTGTTCAAACAGGGCTTGATAGTCTTGCGTTACTTTTTCCCTGATATTTGGCTCCCCAAGTCGGTGGAGTTCTTCACTGATTTTTTCCAGTGTACAATCGTGCTGTATTAATTCTTTGACCACTTCTTTTTGAAGAATTAAATTGACCAAAGAAATATAATCCAGCTTTACAATGCGTTTGGCAATGGCATAACTGATGTTACTGCTTTTGTAACAGACCATTTGTGGAATGCCAAAGAGGGCGGTTTCAAGGGTCGCTGTTCCGCTTGTAACAATGGCTGCATAAGCATTTTTTAACAGGGCATAGGTTTGATTATGCAACAGGGAAATCGAGGGATGAATGGTGAATTTGTTATACCAAAGCGGGTCTATACCCGGGGCACCAGCAATAACAAAATGGTAGTGGGGAAAACGATCAATGACCGATAAAAACACCGGCATCATTTTATCGATTTCCTGTTTTCTGCTTCCGGGTAACAAAGCGATGATGGGTTTTCCACTATCGTTTAGCGCAAGGAGAGGGGTTGCTTTTTTTTGTTCTTCTTGAATAACTTGAATAAGCGGATGTCCTACAAAACTAACTTCATACTGGTGTTTTTCTTTGAAATAAGGTGCTTCAAAAGGAAGTATGACATAGAGCGCATCGAGATCGCGTTTAATTTTTTTAATGCGGTTTTCTTTCCAAGCCCATATTTGAGGACTGATATAATAGTGATTGGGAATTCCTTCTTTTTTTGCCCATGCTGCAATGCGCATATTAAAGCCAGGATAATCGATGTAGATCAATGCATCTGGCTGGAAGGCCAAGATGTCTTTTTTACAAAAGGAAATATTATTTAAAATGGTTTTAAGGTTAATGAAAACCTCCCAAAAACCCATGAAAGCAAGTTCCTTGTAATGCTTTACTAGCGTGCCTCCTTGGGCCGCCATCTCATCGCCTCCCCAGCAACGAATTTCTGCTGCCCGGTCTTCTTGTCGAATGGCTTTAATCAAATTTGAGCCATGCAGATCACCCGAGGCTTCTCCAGCGATGATATAGTACTTCATTTAAAAAGCTTTGAGTAGGGCCACTAGTGCAACCAATAGAATTAATAGTCCCACCTGTCCGTAGGCAATTCGGTATTCTTTTCGTCGAATTAAAATAAAAAAGACGGGGAGGTTCAATAAAGCTCCCAAGCTAATTAAAGCCCCCAGTTTCTTTTGAAAATAGAGTAGTTTTAAACTATCGAGTAAAGCTCCTTCTGAAAAGTATAGGGTAAAAAGACCCATCCCGATGCTTGTGAGGATTAGGCCAATAAGTGCGCCCAAAGCGTTTTCTTTATTTCTCAAAATCCCAAGTGTTTAATTTTTGTATTGCATGGTGTGCGGTTAGGTCAAATTGGGTTGGGACAATTGAAATATAGCCTTGAGATAGTGCAGCCTCATCGGTGTCATCACCGCGATCTTCATTGATAAATTCACCCGTTAACCAATAGTAATCTTTCCCCATTGGGTTTTGACGTTTGTCGAATTTTTCCACCCAACGTGCTTTGGCTTGTCGACAAATTTTAATGCCTTTAATTTCTTTTTCCGCTAAAAGCGGAAAGTTGACATTCAAAACAACATCAGCGGGAATTTTATGTTCTAAGGCATTGCGAACAATGGTTTCTATAAAGGGTTTTAGGGGGGTGAAATCTGCTGCCCAGCGATAATCTAAAAGCGAAAAACCAATGGCAGGAACCCCTTCAATACCCGCTTCAATAGCTGCACTCATCGTACCTGAGTAGATAACATTGATGGAGGCGTTAGAGCCGTGGTTAATTCCAGAAACACATAGGTCTGGCTTTCGATCCATTAACTCATTAATGGCCAGTTTAACACAATCTGCGGGGGTGCCAGAACTTTGAAATTCTTTTTGTGGACCACCGTCAACATTGATTTCAGTGCAATAAAGGGTGGCGTTTAATGTAATGGCGTGTCCCATGCCAGATTGTGGGCTATCTGGGGCAACCACAACTACGTCTCCTATTTTATTCATCACCTCGATTAGGGTGCGAATTCCCGGAGCTGTAATTCCATCATCATTTGTTACTAAAATCAAGGGTCTTTTGGCCATAAACGCTTTTTTAGCTAAGGTAAGAAAATACTTCCCTAAGCTGTTAAAATACCGTCAAAAAGGCCGTTCTTGTTTGCATGGACGTAGCCAATTCGATATCTTAGACCTTTAATCCTAAATGCTATGAGAAAAATTATTGCTGTAAGTCTGTTGTTGCTTGGTGGATTATCACTGGTGGCCTTTAGCGATGAAATAAAAGCCCCCTCAAAAGATAAATTACTGATTGAAATTGTGGCCTATGTTTTAAATAGAGGGCACTTTTCTCCTGCCGAGATTGACGATGCCTTTTCTGAAAATGTATACATGAACTATTTGAATGGACTTGATGGCAGGCATCAATTCTTTATCAAGGCAGATATAAATAATTTCAATTCTTACAAAACAAAAATAGACGATCAAATCAAAGGCTCAAAAATTGATTTCTTTAATCTATCGCACGAAAAGTTTTTACAGCGAATGCAGCAAGTAAAAAACTTTTATCCTGCACTCTTAGACAAACCTTTTGATTTTTCTAAAGATGGGAGTATAAGCACCGATTATGAAAACGCTCCTTATGCCGAATCCCTTACAGAGCTTAAGTCGGTTTGGCGAAAATTTTTGAAATTCAATGCGTTGGGCATTTACGCTGGTTTTAAAACGCGAGAGGAAGATAAAAAGAAAGCCGATTCTACCTATGTGGTTAAAACCGATCTTGCCCTTGAGGTTGAGACCCGCGAGGTGTTAAAAGAAGATATGAAATTCTTTTTTGAAGCCCGAGAAGATTTAAATCGCAACGATTTTTTCTCCATTTACATCAATGCGATTGCTTTACAGTTCGATCCCCATACCAGTTATTTGGCGCCTAATGCTAAAGAGATCTTCGACCAAAATATTTCTGGAAAATTCGAGGGGATTGGCGCACGTCTCTCCAAGCGAAATCAAGAAATTGAAATTGTAGAAGTTATTTCTGGAGGTCCCGTATGGCGCGGAAAATTAATCGAACCCGGAGATAAAATTTTAAAAGTCGCCCAAGTAGATGAAACCCCGATTGATGTCGTTGGGATGCGCTTAGACGATGTGATTAAATTAATTAAAGGCCCAAAGGGGACCCAAGTTTTTTTGACCATCAAGAAAGTAGACGGCGCGATTACAGTAGTGCCCATTACAAGAGATGTTATTGAACTTGAAGAAGCCTTTGCTAAATCGACCATTATTGAGAAAAACAACCAGCGATTTGGATTAATTAATTTACCCCGTTTTTATGTAGACTTTAGCGATTATGGTAACCGAAATGCTGCCAGTGATGTCAAAAAAGAAATTGCCAAATTAAAAGCTGAAGGAGTAGCGGGAATCGTTTTTGATTTAAGAAATAACGGCGGCGGTTCTTTGCAAACAGTTGTAGATATGGCAGGGTATTTTATTGAAGACGGTCCTATTGTTCAAGTAAAATCAACGGGAGGGCAAAAACAAATCCTCAACGATTTAGATAAATCAATCGAATGGGAAGGTCCCTTAGTGCTTTTGGTGAACGAATTTTCTGCCTCAGCTTCTGAGATTTTAGCTGCTGCTTTACAAGACTACAAAAGGGCCATTGTATTGGGAAGTAAACAAACTTTTGGTAAAGGAACTGTTCAAAATGTAATTGATTTGAATCAAATCATCTCAAATAATACCTATGGAGATCTTGGGGCAATGAAGTTAACAACTGATAAGTTTTACCGAATTAACGGTGGTTCAACCCAGCTTGAGGGAGTGAAAAGTGACATTATTTTTCCCAATCGTTTTTCTTATATAAATACCGGGGAAAAAGACCAAGATAACCCCTTGGAATGGGATAAAATTAGCCCAGCAGACTTTACCTTATGGTCGTCTGGCGCTCAATATGAATACGCCAAAGAACGCAGTCGTCAGCGCCTTTCAGATAATCCTTTTGTGCAACTAATCGACGAACAAGCAAAATGGGTAAAATCCAGACAAAAAGACAGTAGCTTTCCACTTAATTTTAAGGCCTTTTTAGCCAAAAATGAAGCTACAACCCAAGAGACAGATAAATTTAAAAAGTTAAGTGATTTTAAGAGCGTCCTTTCTTTTAAACCCCTCGAAAAGGATTTACCCATGATTCAAAAAAACGAAGTCTCTAAGGAAAAAAGAGTTCGTTGGGAAGAAAGTTTAGGGAAGGATATCTATATAGATGAAGCCATTAACGTTTTAAGTGATTTAGCTCAATTTAAAGGCAACAAACGCACTATAGCCCAAGTAAAACAATAAGGTATTGAAACAGCCATCCATTGTGTTAAAGCTGCTTAAAAATCCTTTAGGTATACTTAGTCTGTTTTATATTCTTCTAGTCACTTTCTGTGCAGTGGGTGCTGGTTTTTTAGCGCCAGATAATTCTTTACATGCCAATCAAATGCATGTTTCGATTCATTCGAAGCCTCCGGGGTTCTCCGTGCAACTTTTAAAAATACCCTCAGCAGCTGGGCCTTTGCTCGAAGAAATCCCCATCGAAGATTATTACTGGAAAAAAGACAGCTTGTATTATCGCACTTACGGAAGTGCAGAAGGCTATTATCAAGCGATTAACCAAAATGTATTCCCGTCTAAACTGTCGCCACAAACAATTGAGAAAGCCTACATCAAAAAGCAAAACTTTTTTTGGGGAACAGATAAATTTGGCCGCGATTTATTAAGTAGAATGTTTTTTGGCGCGAGAATATCTTTGTCTATTGGATTAATCGCGGTACTGATCTCTTTAATTGTAGGGATTGTTTTAGGAGGACTTTCTGGTTATTTAGGCGGTAAAATAGATCAAGTTATTCTCTGGTTTATCAATGTCGTTTGGAGCATCCCTAGCCTTTTAATGGTCATCGCTATAACCCTTGCACTTGGAAAGGGTTTCTGGCAAGTTTTTATTGCCGTTGGCTTAACCATGTGGGTAGAAGTTGCCCGTTTGGTTCGCGGGTTAGTTATTTCTATAAAAGAACAAACCTTTATTCAAGCGGCAAAAGGAATGGGATTTTCTTCTGTAAGAATTTTCACCCATCATATATTTCCATTGTTAATCCCTTCGCTCATTGTTATTGCAACAGCCAATTTTGCTAGTGCAATTTTAATTGAAAGCGGCTTGAGCTTTTTAGGGATTGGTGCGCAACCCCCAACCCCCAGTTGGGGTGGAATGATTAAAGATCACTTCAGGTATATTCTTTTGGGAAAAGCCTATTTGGCCCTCATACCAGGATTGGCTATTATGAGTCTTGTTTTAGCTTTTATGTTGCTTGGGAATACTTTACGCGATGCACTTGACATTAAAAGCTAGCTTCGTTTTGTCGATTGGCATCCAGATTAAGGTAGATAAAAATCAAGATGGTAAAAGCAAGCAAACTTGACCCACCATAACTGATGAACGGCAGGGGTATTCCAATAGTGGGTACCAGCCCAATTGACATTCCAATATTGACAAAGAAATGCACAAAAAGGATACTGGCTACACTATAGGCATATACCCTTGAGAATTTATTTTTTTGTGCTTCCGCTCTGCTTAAGATGCGTAAAATCATACAACTAAAAAGCAAGACTACTCCGGCACTCCCCATAAAGCCCCATTCTTCTCCAATGGTGCTAAAGATATAGTCGGTGTGTTGCTCTGGAACAAAGCCTCCTTTTGTTTGGGTGCCTTGTAAGAAACCTTTTCCTTCCCAACCCCCAGAACCTATCGCGATTTTAGATTGATTTAGATTGTATCCAATTCCTTGTGTATCGACTTCTTTTCCCAAAACAATATTAAAACGGTCGCGGTGCCTTTGTTCAAAGAGTTCATTAAAAATATAATCGACCGAGTAGACATAGCCACAACTCAATAAAATTGAAATGAGATAGGGGGTAAAGTGTGCTTTTTTATTCATCTTTTTTGAAAAGAAGTAAAGCGATATTAAGGTAAATGCAATACTTACATAAACAAATGGGAGTGGCGTGAGCAGGGTGAGAACGAAAAAGAAAATTAATCCAGCAACGATTAAAATATACGGTGTGGGTAAACCTTCTCTAAACAAAACAAAAAGAAATGCGCCAAAGACCAAGGCTGAGCCAGCGTCGGGTTGAAGCAGGATTAACCCAATTGGCAAAGCGATAATCAAAACAATTTGTGCGAGGGAGTTAAATCGGCGAATATCAATCTGAATTTCGCTTAAGAGTTTTGCCGTAGCCAAGGCAACAGCCACCTTGGCAAATTCTGCCGGTTGTAAACTAATTCCGCCAAAAGCATACCATGATCGTGCTCCAGAAATGGTATTGCCAAAAGGGTATAGTCCTATGAGCAGTAGTATAACAATCAGATAAATAATACTGGCAAAGCGTTCAAATATTTTTGCAGGGGCCGCTAAAATAAAGATACCGGCAGCAATGCTTACAATAAAAAAGGCCAGTTGTTTTCCTATTGAACGGCTTAGGTTGAGCAATTCGGGTTGATTGGAATCAAAGGTTGCAGAATAAATATTCGTAATACCAAACACTACCAGTGTCAAGTAAATGAATAAAATAAGCCAGTCTATTTTAAAGGTTTTATTCATTGATTTCAAATGCTTCCCCAGAAATGGGTTTTAAATATTCATTTTCTAAACTACCTTCTACCATTCTTTTTTCCAGCCATTTTCTTTTTACTTTCCCATTGAGGTAGTCTTCTATCATTAGACTAGCAATGGGTGCTGCCCAACGCGCTCCCCAATAGCCGTTTTCAATAAAGACTGCTATCGCTATTTTGGGATCTTCTTTTGGTGCAAAAGCAATAAAGATAGAGTGATCTGTTAACTGTTTGCGTTCCCCGTCAATACGGGTAAAGTTTTCGGCGGTCCCTGTTTTTCCACAGACTTCAATGCCTTTTATACGGGCGATTCTTGCGGTGCCTCTTTCAACCACTTTGTGCATCCCGTCAATCACTACTTCAAAATGTTCTGGGTCAATACTGGTTATTTTTTTAGTGAATTTTTGTGTAAGAGAATCGCCTTCTATTTCTTTTACAAAATGGGGAGTGTAATAATAACCACGATTGGCAATGGCTGCTGTAAAGTTAGCCAGCTGTATTGGGGTTGCCAATAATTCTCCTTGCCCAATGGCATTAGAAATAATGGTGGGTGCCTTCCATCCTCCGTTACTATAGGCGCGATTATAATAGGCTGCTCCAGGCACATGCCCCGGTCTTCCTATTGAAAGATCATAGCCTAGATAATTCCCCAAACCAAAACTTTTTAGATGCTCTTTCCATTGATCAACGCCTTCCTCAGGGGTAGGGTATTTCTCAATAATGGCTTTATAGGTATGTGAAAAATAGGTATTGCATGATTTGTAAATTGCACTGAGTAAATCATTACGGGTTCCTCTTCTACAATGACATTCCATAAACGCCCCTCTAGCATAGTAGTGACCGCGATTGCAGCTGTGTTTTGTTTTTGGGGTTATGGCCTCTTCTTGCAATGCAATTAATGCATTTAAGGTTTTAAAAGGAGATCCCGGGGGGTACTGCGCAAGTAGTCCGCGATCAAATAGGGGTTTAGCAAGGGTGTCTTTGGCAAGTTTTCTGTAGTTAGAAGAACGCTTTCTGCCGACCAAAATACCAGGATCATAAGAGGGAGCATTAACCAAGGCTAGCACCTCTCCTGTTGCGGGTTCAATGGCGACAATTCCGCCCCGTTTGTTTTGCATCAAGGTCTCTCCATAAGCCTGTAAATCTGCATCTAAAGTGAGGTGGATGTTTTTGGCAGGACGAGAGGCTACGTCATAGGTGCCTTCTTTGTACGGGCCTAGGATACGGTTAAAGCGATCTTTTTGAAGAAAGCGTTTTCCTTTGGTGCCGCGTAAATAAGCTTCATAGGATTTTTCGACCCCTTGTCGCCCAATGATTTCGCCTAAACTGTAGTACTCATTTCTTTTCAAATCGCTGTTATTGACTTCACTCACATAGCCCAAAACATTTGCCCCATGCTTCACTTGGTATGCTCTCAACGATTTTTTTTGGATAAAGAAACCTTCGAATTTCCACATTTGTTCCTGCAGTTTTGCATAGGTTTCTTTAGAAATTTGATTAACCACCACTGAGGGCAAACGTTTAGAATAGCGCCTGGCTTTTTTAAGACTTCTAATAAGTTTTATTTTACTTACACCTGTCAATTTACAAAAGGCTAAGGTATCAAACGGAGAAACGTTTTCTGGAATAATCATGACATCATAGGCCGGTTGATTGGCGACCATTAATTTCCCGTTTCGATCATAGATAAACCCGCGTTCTGGATATTCTGCGATGGTTAAAACAGCATTGTTTTCAGAGAGGGTTTGATAGGAGGTGTTGACTACTTGCAAGTCCAATAAGCGGTACAAAAAAATACCGGCCATGAGGACCGTAATTACGCGAAGTAAAAATATGCGCATCATGTTTTGGGTTGCAATAGATTAATTGTTGCCGCAATTATGACAAATGAAAAGAGGGTATTCGCAATACTGTGTTTAAAGATGATCCAAAAATGTGCCATACTAAAATAGGCTACAAAGGCAAAAATAAATTGATGGACGACAATAAGCAGGAAAAGGTACAACAAACGGTTGGTCAATAAGGTTCCTGTAAACATCGCATTGGGTTGATCAAAATTCGCACCTAGGGCGAAGCGGGAAACAACTGGCCGAATAAAAGCGGTTGTTAGGCAAGCTATAGCGTGTGCACCTGCAGTTTGGGTGAGTAAGTCAAGGAGGATGCCTAGCGCAAAACCAATAAAAATAAAGCCAAATTGATCTTGTGTTAATCGATATGTAATTAATAGAATTAAATAAACAGCAGGATTGCTAAAACCAAAAAGATTAATATGATCAAAAACCAAAATTTGTAAGAGCATCAAGACAAATGCCAAGCCAAAAAAACGGGTGTAGTACTGTATCATGGTGTTTTTTCTAACAATTCGATGATTTCTTCTCGGCGTTTATTTCCAATTACATAAACGTATTTTATGTCGGTCATATTATTGATCAACTCAACTTCTAAATTGTAATAGCCACCGTTATTTGGGCGTTCTACTTTACTAATGGTGCCTAAGGTTATTCCTTCTGGAAAATAGGCAGACATCCCCCCTGTGACCAAGGTATCGCCAACAGCTACAGGATTGATCACCGAAATGTCTGCTAGTTGCATTTTATTAGGCGTTTCCCCATTCCAAAAAAGTGAGCCAAAAACATTGGAGTTTTTAAATCTTGCATTGATCTTTAAATCGAGATTCAAAATGGAAAGTACAGTGGCGTATCCTTGACTGGTTTGATTGATAATTCCCACGACCCCTTCCGCACCAATTACGCCCATTTCTTTACTTAAGCCGTCTTTTTCGCCTTTGTCTAACAGGAGAATATTTCGATTCTTGGTAAAACTATTGCGGATCAATTTTGCTGGAACAGACCAGTAGTTAGGCCCCGCAAGGTTTTCCTCTTCAAGTGCTAAAATTTCAGATTGATTGAATTTGTCTAAAACCAAATTCTTTAGGGTATTGTTCTCTAACTGCAAGCGCTGGTTCTCATCACTTAGGTTTAAATAACTGGATAAATTATTAAAAGGTTGATGAATGATTCCAGAAAAAAAGAGGCTGCTTTTGGCGAGCTGGTTCCCGTGATATTCACTTTGGTAAGCAGAGAGTAATAGGCTAATGCTTAATAAAAAGAGATAGAGCAAAAAGTTCTTGTAGCGAATTATGGCATTTAAAACCCATTGCATCTTTTAATTATTTAAGCAAAATTGTTTTGTAACGGTCTATGTTTTTTAAGGCAATTCCAGTTCCTCTAACAACAGCTTGAAGTGGGTCTTCTGCAATATATACTGGAAGGTCTGTTTTCAAAGAGATGCGTTTATCAAGTCCACGTAACATTGAACCACCACCGGCAAGATAAATTCCTGTATTGTAAATATCTGCAGCAAGTTCAGGAGGAGTTTGCGATAAAGCTTCCATAATGGCATCTTCAATACGCAAAATCGATTTATCTAAGGCACGCGCAACTTCTCTATGCGAGACCATGGCCTGTTTTGGTTTTCCCGTTAAGAGATCTCGTCCTTGAACAGACATTTCCTCTGGGGGATTTTCAAGGTCCTCAAGGGCCGCTCCAATATTGATTTTTATTTTTTCAGCGGTGCGTTCTCCCACATATAAATTGTGTTGACGGCGCATATAATACACGATGTCATTGGTGAAAACATCTCCTGCAATCTTAACAGATTTATCACAAACGATACCGGAAAGCGCAATTACTGCAATTTCGGTTGTTCCCCCACCTATGTCCACAATCATGTTTCCTTTGGGCTGCTTTATGTCAATTCCAATTCCTATCGCTGCTGCCATAGGTTCGTGAATTAAGTAGACTTCTTTTCCGTTAACCCGTTCAGCAGATTCTCTAACGGCCCGCATTTCCACTTCGGTAATACCAGAAGGAATGCAAATCACCATTTTAAGCGAAGGTGTAATTAATTTTTTCTTTAGGGTTGGAACGCTTTTAATTAGCATGCTAATCATTTGTTCTGAAGCGTTAAAATCTGCAATTACACCATCTTTTAAAGGGCGAATGGTTTTGATGTTTTCATGGGTTTTCCCTTGCATCATACTCGCTTCATGGCCAATTGCAATAACTTTATTGGTTGAACGGTCTATGGCTACAATGGAGGGGCTGTCTACAACAACTTTATCTTTATGAATGATAAGTGTATTTGCAGTCCCCAGATCAATCGCTATTTCTTCTGTTAAAAAGTCAAAAAAACCCATGTGTGGTGAAATATTTTAGGCAGTTTCCCAAAGTTAAGAAAATTAATGTTTAAAATGGCGTATTCCGGTAAATACCATGGCCATCTTTTTAGCATTACAATAATCAATGGATAACTGGTCTTTAATCGAGCCTCCTGGTTGAATAACTGATCGCACTCCAGCATTATAGGCAATTTCCACACAGTCTGGGAAAGGGAAGAAAGCATCACTAGCCATTGCTGCATTTTCAAGATCAAATCCAAAGCTATTGGCTTTTTCAATGGCTTGTCTCAATGCATCCACCCGTGAAGTTTGTCCTGTTCCAGAAGCGAGTAGTTGTCCGTCTTTCACTAAAACGATGGTATTTGATTTAGTGTGTTTACAGATTTTAGAAGCAAATAAAAGATCGTTGATTTCTTTTTCACTCGGTGACATTTCAGTGGCTGTAGTTAAATGTTCTTGTGCATCGGTAATATTATCGCGGTCTTGAACAAGGTAGCCATTTAAACAAGTTCTCACTGTTTTTGCTGCTAAGGTGGCTGTTTTTTGAAGCAATAAGATGCGATTCTTTTTGCTTTTTAAGCAGTTAAGAGCCTCTTCAGTGAAGGAAGGCGCAATAACCACTTCGCAGAAAAGCTCGTTGATTTTTTCTGCAGTCACTAGGTCTATTTCTTTATTGGCAATGAGTACGCCTCCGAACGCAGAAACGGGATCGCCGGCTAAAGCATCCTCATAGGCTTGAACAAGTGTCTCCCTACTAGCAAACCCGCAGGCATTATTGTGCTTTAAAATGGCAAATGTGGGTCCGTCAGCTTGAAATTCCAACATTAAATTCACTGCAGCATCAATGTCAAGCAGGTTATTATAGGAAACTTCTTTCCCGTGAACTTGTTCTAACAAATCGTTTAAAGCGCCATAGAAGGTTCCTTTTTGGTGCGGGTTTTCACCATAACGCAATGATTTTGCTTCTTGCTGACTTAGCTTCAACGCGCTAGACGCTTGGGTAGCTTCATTAAAATAATTGAAGATAGCGCTGTCGTAATGAGAAGAAATTTGGAAGGCTTTAGTGGCAAAGCGTTTTCTGTCGTCTCTGCTAGGCGCTCCTTTTGTTGCTATCAATAAATCAAGTACTTCTTGATAATCGTTTTTGTCTGAAACACATAAAACATCTGCAAAGTTTTTGGCTGCAGCACGAATTAAAGAAATGCCACCAATGTCAATTTTTTCAATAATATCTTGTTCACATGCACCAGAAGCAACTGTTTTTTCAAAGGGATATAGATCTACAATCACCAAATCCAATTGTGGAATTTCATATTGTGCTAATTCTTCTTGGTCTGAAGTGTTGTTTTGTCGATTTAAAATCCCGCCAAACACTTTTGGATGAAGCGTTTTTACACGCCCTCCTAAAATGGAAGGGTAGGAGGTAATGTCTTCTACCGCTACGACATCAATGCCTAAATCTCGAATGAATTTCTCTGTTCCCCCGGTAGAATAAAGGGTAACGCCTTGTTTATTGAGTTCTTGTACAATGGGGGCTAGCCCTTCTTTGTCAAAAACAGAGATTAAGGCAGAAGTGATTTTTAAGGAAATGCTCATGTGGGAGAAATTAAAATAGTTTTTCGGCGATAGCCATATTGAGTTGTTCTAGAAATTGCGCGTCTTTTTCGTTAAACGCTTTTATTTTATTTGAATCGATATCGATTTGTCCAATATTTACCCCTTTTGAAAAAAGCGGAATGACGATTTCAGATTTTACATGAATATCGCAGGCGATATAATTGTCTTGGGCGGCAACATCGGCTACGATAAAGTTGTCATTTGAAAGGGCCACTTGTCCACAAATCCCTTTCCCAAATGGGATAATCTCGTGGTCGGTTGGAATTCCAGCAAAGGCTTTAAGGTGCAGGGTTTTGGTTTCGTGATTAGCCATATAAAAGCCTACCCAGTCATATACTTCGACTTCTTTTTGAAGGTAATCGCATATTGCGTTTAAGCAGGCAAACCTATCGTTTGTAGCTTTTTCGAGTAAAGCTGTGCAAGTTGTTAAAAGTTGGGAATAATCGACCACCACATTTTTTTTCAAAAATAGGGAAATCATCAAGGAAATAAGCAGCTTTATAGGTAGAATTTATGCAATTAAATCAACAAAAAATGCGCTAAATTTACGCTATGAAACAAAAGGTACAAGTAATCGGGATGACCTGTCAAAACTGTCGCCGTGGAGTTGCAGAAAAAATGGGTGCTATGCCCGGTTTAACTGGGGTAGAAGTTAGTTTAGAAAAAGCCCAGGCGAGCTTCGAGTCACCAAAATCTATATCCCCTGAAGCGATAGAAAAAGTTTTAGGGCCAAAGTATACAGTACATTCTATGGCAACAGAAGTAAAAACAGCTGGACCATCAAAATTGGCGCAACTGCGCCCCTTGTTTTTGATTTTGGGTTATGTAACAGTAGGCAGCTTGCTGCTGTCAAAACTCGCATCACTTGCCCTTTTTATGACCTATTTTATGGGGCTGTTTTATTTGGTCTTTGGCTTCTTTAAATTTTTAGATTACAAAGGTTTTCCAGCTTCTTTTGCGCAATATGACCCTATAGCAAAGCGCCTAAAGTTTTACGGTTGGATTTATCCTTTTATAGAAACCGCTTTGGGTTTAGCCTTTTTATATCAGTTTGAATTGTCAATGGCCCTTTGGACCACCCTGGTTATATTGGGAAGCACCACCCTGGGGGTAATAAAGCAATTAAGACAAAAAAGCACCATCCAATGCGCCTGCCTAGGTACTGCCCTCAACCTACCCATGACAGAAGCTACGCTGATTGAAAACAGCATTATGCTTTTGATGGCGCTTGGCATGCTATTGGGTATGGTTTAAATGTTTATCTTTGGGGTGAAATAATTGATGATGAAACAATTGCGCATTTTTTTATTGCTCTTGCTTTTTTTACAAAGTAAAATAGGTCTGGCATTTAATGTGCATTATTGTGGAAACCACATCGCAAAAATTTCTTGGGCTTTTGATGCAAAAGGCTGTGGGATGGAGAAAAAAGCCCTCCCTGCAGACGCACTTGAATTCAGTCAAAAAAGTTGTTGTAATGACGATGTTGTTATCGCACAAAATGATACGGACCAAAACCTTAGTGACGAAGCGAAAAATAAGCTACAGCAATCTATAGTAGTATTTCAGCCTCTTGTAGTCCTTCCAGCTTTAAACGCGCCGATTGCGCTGCAATTGGGCTATCGTCCCCCTCCTCCCAAGGAACAACTTTACACCCATTTTTGTGCCCCTCTTTTTTATGAATAAGAAGTTAGTTGTCTTTTCAATTGAAATAACAATAATCACTACTTATACATAAAAAATGAAACATACTTTATACTGCCTTTTTTTTATCGCTCCTTTCTTTATGATGGCACAGCAAGCCGTCCAAGGGCGTGTTTTAATTCAAGAAAATAATGAAACCTATCCGCTCGAAGGCGTAAATATTTTTTGGCTGGATTCCTCCGTCGGGACAGTTTCAGATCAAGAAGGAAAATTTACAATTGCTCCCATTCCAGCGACCAATCAATTGGTGATAAAATACCTGGGTTTTAAAACGGACACTTTGCAAACAGTTCAAGGAAAAAAGATCTTTCATTTTATGAAAGAAGACACGGGTGAGCAGCTAGCAGAAATTGAGCTGACCCAGCGCCGAAAAGCGGCACAAAAATCTTATTTAACAGCGCAAAATATTATGCAAGTTAACAGCGCTGAGTTGCTAAAAGCTGCTTGCTGTAATTTGTCTGAAAGTTTTGAAACCAACCCTTCTATCGATGTTAATTTCTCTGACGCTCTTACGGGAACCAAACAAATTAGAATGCTGGGGCTTTCAAGTCCTTATTTGTTAATTACCGAGGAAAATATACCTTCCGTAAGAGGAGCTTCTCAGATTTATGGATTGACTTACACGCCGGGTACCTGGATCGAAAGTATTCAAATCACAAAAGGGGCAGGAAGTGTAACCAATGGTTTTGAAAGCATTGCAGGGCAAATCAATACAGAATTGCAAAAGCCATTTTTAGATGCGCCTTTATTTGTGAATCTATTTTCATCTATTAATGGAAGACAAGAGGCTAATGCCCATTGGAATACAAAATTATCCGATCGATGGAATACAGGCTTATACCTTCATGGGAATCAACGCACTTTAGTTACAGATCAAAACAACGATGGCTTTTTAGACTTTCCCTTAACAAAGCAAATTAACCTATTGAACCGTTGGCAGTACACCAATGCCGAAAAAGGATGGGTTAGCTTTTTAAGTCTACGCTATTTAGAGGACCAAAAACAAACGGGTGCAGCGGCCTTCAAGCCGCAGATAGATCGTGGCTTAACCCATCATTGGGGAAGTGAAATAGATACCCAACGCTTTGACGCTTCTGTAAAACTAGGTTATGTATTTCCTTTGCTTACTTATCAAAGTTTTGGCTTTCAAGCCGCTTTTAATCGTCACGACCAAAAAGCCTATTTCGGATTAAGACAATACAACATTGATCACCAAAGCTTTTTTAGCAATTTGCTGTTTAATTCCATTATTGGGAACACAAAAAGCAAGTTTAAAACAGGAATTAATTTGGCTTGGGACCAATATATTGAAGTAGTAGACGGGCTAAATTATCAAAGAACAGATCGCGTTTTAGGGGCCTTTTTTGAGTATACCTATGACAGTTTAGACAAATGGAATATTGTGGCTGGAATGCGATTAGACCGTCATAATCATTTGGGCACCTTTATCACTCCTCGCCTTCACCTGCGCTATACCCCTTGGGAAAGGGCAGCCTTGAGATTTTCAATGGGCCAAGGGCGAAAAGCCGCGAACATCTTTGCAGAGAACCAAACTTTATTTGCCACAAATCGCGCAATTGATCTTCGCCAAAATGGCGGAAGTATTTATGGACTTCGTCCGGAAAAAGCCTTGAATTATGGCGGAAGTATGCAGCAAGGATTTTCCCTCTTTGGACAGCAAGGAGAGCTTAGTTTGGATTATTACATCACCAACTTTCAAGATCAGGTAGTGGTAGATTGGGAAACTGCACGGTATATTCGTTTTTACAATCTTGAGGGTAAAAGCTTTGCCAAAAGTTTCCAGCTAGGAATGGATTATGCGCCTTTTAAAAATGTTAGTACGCGTTTTGCCTACAAAAATTATCAGGTGAAAACTACTTATATCGGCGGTTTAAAACAGCGGCCGCTTCAACCAGAACACCGCTTTTTTGCTAATGCCGATTACAATAATGTAACTCCAGAAGGAAAAGGATGGCGAGCAGATTTGACCTACCATTTTGTGGGAGAACAGCGCTTGCCATCGAATCCAAGAGATGGTTTTGATTTTTCAGCGTCAGGATATGGTTTGTGGAATGCACAATTGACGCGTGTGTTTTCTCCAAAGTTTGAAGTATATTTAGGGGGAGAAAATTTAACCAATCAAAGACAATCAAATCCCGTTATAGGAATAGATCAACCCTTTGGCAGGAATTTTGACGCTAGTTTAGTCTATGCACCTGTTTTTGGTCGAATGATTTATGCCGGATTACGGTTTAACTTAAAAAAATAATTTCATGAAAAAAATAATTCTGATCCTTCTTTTTATAGCGCCCATTAGTTTATTTAGTCAAAAGAAAGACATCCAAAAAACCGCTTTTGAAGTAGAAGGCGTTTGCGGAATGTGTAAAGCGAGAATTGAAAAAACAGCCTTCGGGATTAAAGGCGTAAAAACAGCAAGTTGGGACATCCCTACCCATCAATTCACTCTTTTATTTGACGCGAACAAAGTGCGTCTAGAAGAAGTGCATCAAGCCATTGCCAATGCGGGGCATGACACCCCACTAGCCTCAGCACCAGATGAGGTCTATGAAAGCTTGCCCATGTGTTGCCTATATGAGCGCAAGAAAAAAGTAGAATAAAAAAAAGCGACCTAAATAGGTCGCTTTTTTTTGCAGTTTTATTTTTCACGAAACTTTACCATTGACAAAAGCAACCGTTCCTGCGAGAAAACCATTGATAAGGCATGCAATGACGACGGCTTTGGTAAAAGGCAAAAATTCAATAGGACCATTTTGGGTAAAGAAGGACCAATTTAACGAATAGAATAACCCAATAACCAATCCAGCATTAAAGCCTGTTTTAAAGGTGCTAATACTTGCCCATCGGGTAAAAATATAGGCATAGGCAAAGGCGTAAGACAAGCAGCCCAAAAAGATGTAAAGCATGGAATGGGTCTCTCCTTCACTAACGAGCTCTGGGAATAAAATTCCATAAACAAGCCATCCCAAAAGAAAATAAACGATGGCACCAGCGATTCCTGATAAAAGTAGATTTTTTGACATAATAATAAGATTTAGGTTTCCTTAAAAGTAAAAAAATAAATATAAAAACCAAAAAAGCCGCTCAAAATGAGCGGCTTAAGTGATTTCAAGAAGTAATTTACTTACATCATACCTGGCATTCCGCCGCCCATAGGAGGCATAGCACCACCGGCTGGAGCATCTTCTTTAATGTCCATTAAAGCACATTCTGTTGTTAAAATCATTCCTGCTACAGAAGCAGCATTTTCAAGGGCTACACGTGTAACTTTTTTAGGATCGATGATCCCTTCTTTTAACATGTCAACATAGGTGCCCTCTTTGGCGTTGTAACCAAAGTTTTTGTCGCCTTCTAAAACTTTAGCAACAATTACAGCGCCTTCTCCCCCAGAGTTCGCTACGATGGTACGCAAAGGCGATTCTATGGCAGAATTGATGATTTGGATACCGGTTGCCTCATCTGCATTGTGTGCTTCGATATCGGCTAAGCTGTTTTTAGTGTTTAGCAGTGCTACTCCACCACCAGCAACAATTCCTTCTTCAACTGCCGCACGGGTTGCGTGAAGTGCATCGTCTACACGGTCTTTCTTTTCTTTCATTTCAACCTCAGATGGAGCGCCAACATAAAGTACAGCAACTCCTCCAGCGAGTTTCGCCAAACGCTCTTGTAATTTTTCTTTGTCGTAATCAGAGGTAGCGTTTTCAATTTGCGCTTTGATTTGCCCTACACGCCCTTCGATCGCTTCTGCAGCACCAGCACCATTTACAACGGTAGTGTTGTCTTTATCAATGGTTACTTTTTCTGCCGTTCCTAACATTTCAATGGTTGTGTTTTCCAGGGTGAATCCACGCTCTTCAGCGATAACAGTTCCTCCTGTTAAAATGGCAATATCTTCTAGCATTGCTTTTCTTCGGTCGCCAAAACCGGGTGCTTTTACCGCAGCAATTTTTAAGGCGCCTCTTAATTTATTTACAACAAGGGTAGCTAGTGCTTCTCCATCTACATCTTCTGCAATAATTAACAAAGGTTTTCCTGTTTGTGCCACTGGCTCAAGTACAGGAAGTAGATCTTTCATGGAAGAGATCTTTTTGTCGTACAATAAAATATAGGGCGTTTCAAGATCAGCTTCCATCTTTTCAGAATCTGTAACAAAATAAGGCGATAGGTAACCGCGATCAAATTGCATTCCTTCTACAACATCAACATAGGTGTCTGTTCCCTTGGCTTCTTCAACGGTAATTACGCCTTCTTTTCCTACTTTTTCAAAAGCAGTAGTGATTAGGCTACCAATTGTTTCGTCGTTGTTTGCCGAGATACTTGCAACTTGTTTGATTTTTTCTGACGCATCGCCAACTTCAACCGCTTGGTTTTCTAGTTCCCCAACAATGGCTTCAACTGCTTTGTCAATTCCTCTTTTTAAATCAAGCGGATTTGCCCCTGCGGCAACATTTTTTAGGCCTTCTTTAACGATCGCTTGTGCAAGAATAGTTGCAGTAGTTGTTCCGTCACCGGCAAGATCGTTGGTCTTAGAGGCAACTTCTTTTACCATTTGCGCCCCCATGTTTTCTAGCGCATCTTCTAGTTCGATTTCTTTGGCTACTGTAACCCCATCTTTTGTAACATGTGGTGCACCAAAGGCTTTTCCAATAATAACATTACGCCCTTTTGGACCAAGGGTTACTTTTACTGCATTGGCTAAGGCATCTACCCCGCGCTTTATACCGTCTCTTGCGTCGATATCAAATTCTATTTTTTTTGCCATGATTTTTTTTTAAAGTGAATTAAACAATTGCTAAAATATCTGCTTCTTTCATGATGAGGTAGTCACTTCCTTCATGATTGAGTTCTGTTCCAGCGTATTTTCCATACAACACCGTATCACCTACGCTTAAGGTAACTGGATTGTCTTTGGTGCCTGGACCTACGGCAACAACAGTTCCTCTTTGTGGTTTTTCTTTTGCTGTATCGGGAATAATTATACCCGAAGAAGTTTTTGTTTCTGCAGCAGCAGGTTCTACTAGAACGCGGTCTGCTAAGGGTTTAATGTTTAAATTGCTCATAATGATATTAATTTGTTTTTCCTTTTTCAGAAACTGTGCCAAGCCTGATTAGTGACATTTTTATAAAAAAAAATGCCAGCTTGTCAGTAAGCTGGCATAATTTATAGCGGTGTAATTTCCGTTTATTGTTCTGGCGTAGCGTCTACAGGAACTTCTGGAATTTCTTCTGGTAAAGTTTCTGGAATGCTTTGTTCTGTCGCTGCATCAATCAGCTTTGATTCGTTGGTGTTGTTAGTGGTTCCACTTTCAATGCCGAAATTCGACAATAAGATGAGTGCTAATAAAAGTGTTGCCAAGATCCAAGTGCTTCGGTCTAGGAAATCGGTTGTTTTTTGCACCCCGCCTAGCTGTTGGCCGCCACCTCCAAAAGAAGAAGATAAACCTCCACCTTTAGGATTTTGTACCATCACCACAAGAATGAGGAGAAAGCAAACAATAAGGATCAGTGTAATAAATATTGAAAAAGTGCTCATGACTTAGCTTTTTTGTTGTAACTGTTTAATCTTCTTGATTTGGTTTGCAAAGAAACTATTTTTTTCTGGATATTTCAAACTTAATATCTGATAGGCATAGAGCGCCTTTTTGAATTTCTTTTGTTGCAGATAAACCTTGGCTAAAGTTTCGGTCATTAGTTCCTCTTTATTGAAGGCGTTATTTGCCGAAAGGTCAACTTTGGGTTGGTCTTGCCGAACGGGGGGAATTTTAGGGCGATTTTCTAAAAAGGTGTCTATCAGGGATATTTTTTCTTCTAGACTGGTGCTTTTTTCCTTTGGGGTAATTTTTCCTTTAGCAGAATAGATAACCCAGTCTGCATAGGTCATTGCAACAGGCGCTTCTTTCTTTTTTACTTGGCTTTTTTTCGCAGACTTTTCCTGAGGTGTTTCTTTGGGTTTATCTAGAGCAGTACTTGTTTCGACTGCGGTTGTTTTAATTTCATCAGGAGTAACAGGCGCAGGTTTTTGGGGAACTGGAGGAGCAACTTCCGTTTCGATTCCTTTCTCTGTCGCTTTTGTTTTAATTATTTCAAGTCCTTCAAAAGGGGCTTTTTCTAGATCCTTTTCTAGCCAATTCTGCAAGGCCTCTCTTTGTGGACTCAATACGGCTGTTTTGCGCAAGATTAATTCGTAATTGTATTGCTCTTGTGCTTTTAGGGTTTTTAAATAATGCGCATAAGCCGATTGAAAATAGGGATAGCGGTAGGTGATTTTTTCAAAGGCTTTTCGCTGGCTTTCGCTTTTAGGATCAAAATGGGTGATTAAATCACTGTATTCTTGCGCTGTCATAGATTACCATTTGGCCAAAGAGGCGTTAAAAATTTCTTGCGTGATGCGTTCAAAGATTTCTTTATTGGCTGTTGATTTTATATCAAACAACTGTTGGTTGGCATCAAAATCATAAAAGAAAGAAAAACGTTGTTCAAAAGAATCTTCTTCTTTTTTGTTATTGGTATAACGCACATTAACCGCCATGGTCAATCGGTTTTGTGCTGCCGTATTGTTGGCGGTTGAGGTGGTAGGGGTAATGCTGTACTGTGTTATTTCTCCTTCGTAGATTAAATCGGCATTGTTTTTTACAAGTTGAAGATTGGTTTGATTCATCAAGAGGTCTTGTAGCGCTATGGTGAATTCTTGGTCTAAGCCCGGTTCAATGGTCGAGCCAGGGCGGTTTCCGGCTTCATTGATAAAATAATTTACTTGGTAGGTTTCAGTTCCAGGAGGGATAGATGCTCCGGTAAAGGAGTAGATTCCACATTGGATAAAGGTCCAACACATTAAAAAATACAATACAATTGGGCGGAATTTAAATTTCATCTTCATTGAGATCATATTGTTTTATTTTGCGGTAAAGCGTTCTTTCTGAAATGCCCAGTTCTTCTGCAGCAAGTTTGCGTTTTCCCTTTGACCGTTCCAGCGCTTTTTTAATCATTTCAATTTCTTTTTCTAAAAGTGAAAGGGTTTCTTCTGCTTCTATGGTTTCGGCATAGCTGTACTGGTCTGGTGTGTGAACAGGGACGTTTGTTTGTTGCGGTTCGTGCAATGCATTCATGACCGTTAAGGTGTTTTCCTGTTTTTCGTTTAGTGTATCATTGCCGTAAATTTTTTGAATCAAACCTTCTTTTTCTTCAGAACTGGTGTCTTGATTCATCAGTTCTAAGGTAAGCTTCTTCAAGTCGTTAAGATCGTTTTTCATATCAAAAAGTACCTTGTAAAGGATTTCTCTTTCTGAGGCAAAATCACTTTTATCTTTTTTGTCTTCAACAAGAGCGGGAAGCTGTGCTCCCATATTGGGAAGATAAGGGCGTAAGCTGATAGCGGAAAGTAACCTGTCTTGTTCTAAAACAGAAATTTGTTCTGCTACATTGCGCAATTGCCTAATGTTTCCGTTCCAATTGTATTGGACCAAAAGTTCCTGTGCTTGTTCATCTAGGCGCAAGGTGGGCATGCGGTATTTTTGGGCAAAGTCTGCAGCAAATTTTCGGAAGAGTAGGGGGATGTCTTCTTTTCGATCCCTTAAGGCGGGTAGGTGAATGTCTACTGTACTTAGTCGGTAGTAAAGATCTTCTCGAAATTTATTTTTCTGAATCGCGTCGCGCATGTTTACATTGGTTGCCGCGACGATGCGCACATTAGTCGTTTGGGTTTTGGAAGACCCAACCTTTAAGAATTCTCCTGTTTCTAAGACGCGTAATAAACGCACCTGTGTCGATAAAGGTAATTCTCCTACTTCGTCTAAAAAGATGGTTCCACCATCGGCAACTTCAAAATAGCCATTTCTGGTTGAGGTAGCCCCAGTAAAAGCCCCTTTTTCGTGACCAAAGAGTTCACTGTCAATGGTTCCTTCTGGAATAGCACCACAGTTTACAGCGATGTATTTTGCGTGTTTCCGATGCGAATTTTGATGGATGATTTTAGGGATACTTTCTTTTCCAACACCGCTTTCTCCGGTAACCAATACCGAGATATCTGTACTTGCTACCCGCAAAGCTTTGTTTAAAGCGCGATCTAGTCCTTGACTAATTCCAATGATTCCAAACCGTTGTTTTATGCTTTGTAAGTTTTCCATAACCGCTGAATTAGATGTTTGCTGAAATGCCTTTTGCTGTTCCTAGGAGCGTAGCAGAGGTGCAATCTTCGATTTTCACATCCACAAATTCGCCCACCTTAAAGTTTTCTTTTGGGAAAACCACTACGGTATTTTGCGTCGTTCTTCCGCTCCAATGTTCTTGCGAGCGTTTGGATTCTTTCTCGATTAAAACACAAACCGTTTGTCCTAAAAAGGCTTCTGTTCTGAAGCGACTGTGGGCTTGTTGTTTTTCAATGATCTCTGCTAAGCGTCTTTTTTTAACAGCTTGTGGAACATCATCTTCCATTTTTCTTTCTGCAAGCGTACCTGGCCTTTCAGAATAAGCAAACATAAACCCAAAGTCATATTTAACATAGTCCATAAGGCTTAACGTATCTTGGTGGTCTTCTTCTGTTTCTGTTGGGAAACCTGCAATCATGTCTTGAGAAATGGCGCAGCCAGGAATGATTTTATGAATGTTATCGATCAAATTAAAATATTCTTCACGGCTGTGTAGGCGATTCATTTTTTTCAAGATACGATCACTTCCAGACTGAACAGGCAAGTGAATGTACTTACAAATATTGGGGTATTTCGCCATGGTGTGTAAAACATCGACCGTCATGTCTTGTGGGTTAGAGGTAGAGAAGCGAAAACGAATCCTTGGGTAAGTTTCTGCCGCCATGGCCAACAATTTAGAAAAGTCTACGGCTGTTTTTTGCTGTAAGGGCGTGGCTTTCTCATAATCTTTTTTTAGCCCTCCGCCATACCACAAATAGCTGTCAACATTTTGTCCTAAAAGGGTAATTTCTTTAAACCCTCTTTGGGCTAAATCATCAATTTCTTGTAAGATGCTTTTTGGATCACGGCTGCGCTCTCTCCCGCGGGTAAAGGGAACCACGCAAAAAGTGCACATGTTGTCACACCCCCGGGTGATGGATACGAAGGCACTTACGCCGTTTGAATCAATTCGGATTGGGGCAATATCGCCATAGGTTTCTTCTTTCGACAAGATTACATTGACGGCATCTCTACCTGCATTGATTTCTGCTAAAAGATTGGGAAGGTCTTTATAGGCATCTGGCCCAACCACCATGTCCACTATTTTTTCTTCTTCTAAAAATTTGTGTTTTAGGCGTTCTGCCATACAGCCTAAAACCCCCACTTTCATGTTGGGATTTGTTTTTTTAACGGCATTGAATTTCTCTAAGCGTTTGCGAACGGTGAGTTCTGCTTTCTCTCTGATGGAACAGGTGTTGACCAAAATCAAATCAGCTGTATCCATTTTTGGGGTTGTTTGATAACCCTCTTTGGCTAAGATAGCGGCCACCACTTCGCTGTCTGAAAAGTTCATTTGACAGCCATAGGATTCAATATATACTGACTTTTCTCCTGCTTTTTTAGCAGAATGATCAATTACAACACCATCTGTTGCAGGCGTAATTTTTTTATCTAAACTTTGCTCCATTGCGGAATGCTTTTATTTAAGCGTTACATTTTTCTTTTCAAAAACTATACAAAAGTAAGGAATTACCGCCATTTTGTCATGTTTTTTTGTAGCATAAAACAGCCGTTAAATCGCCTTGTTTTTAGCGTGTTTTAAAGACAAGTTTATTTTTCCATCTCGCTTAAAATTTGAGCCGAAGAAAAATTCACCTACTTTTGTTCTCGTTAAACATCTATTATGGCAAAAAATTTAGTTATTGTTGAGTCCCCTGCAAAGGCAAAAACAATCGAAAAATTTTTAGGAAAAGAATTTAAAGTCGCTTCAAGCTTTGGGCACATTGCTGACCTTCCCTCGAAAGAGCTAGGAGTAGATGTTGATGGAGATTTTTTACCCAAATACATTGTCTCTTCTGACAAGAAAAAAGTTGTGTCTGAATTAAAAACGTTGGCCAAGAAAGCAGAGACTGTATGGCTAGCGAGCGATGAAGACCGAGAAGGAGAGGCTATCGCATGGCATTTAGCCAACACCCTGGAATTAAAAGAAGCCAATACGAAGCGCATTGTCTTTCATGAGATTACCAAGAACGCCATTTTGAAAGCGATTGATACCCCCCGGGAAATAGATTATAATCTTGTTAATGCGCAGCAAGCTCGTCGTGTTTTAGACCGTTTGGTGGGCTATGAATTATCGCCGGTTTTATGGCGAAAAGTAAAAGGAGGCCTTTCGGCTGGTCGCGTTCAGTCTGTATCTGTGCGGCTTATTGTAGAACGCGAAAGAGAAATAAAAGCTTTTGTTCCTGTTTCTATGTTCAAAACACAGGCCGAGTTTTTAACCAGTGGAAACAAATCCATTAAAGCCGCGCTTAACACCACCTTTGATGATGCAGAAAAAGTAGAAGCCTTTTTAGCACAGAATGCCAACGCAAAATTTAGTGTTGCCGCCAAAGAAACAAAACCGGCCAAGAAAAGTCCTACCGGGCCATTTACCACCTCTACCTTACAGCAAGAAGCCGCAAGAAAATTATTTTTCTCTGTGAGTAAAACCATGACCCTTGCGCAAAGATTATATGAGGCAGGTTTAATTACTTATATGAGAACAGATAGCGTTAACCTTTCTAAGGAAGCACAAAATGCAGCCCTGGGAGAAATAGGCAAACGTTATGGAGAAGATTTCGCACAGGCGCGAAATTTTAAAACCAAGAGCAAAGGGGCACAAGAAGCTCACGAAGCGATTCGCCCTACAGATTTAGGGCGTGATAAAATTGATGCTGAGTACGACCAAATGCGTTTGTATGATCTTATTTGGAAGCGAACCATTGCCTCGCAAATGAGTGATGCTAAGTTAGAGCGTACCGTCTTGAAAATTGCGGCAGACCAACACAAAGAAGTGTTTACTGCCCGCGGAGAGATCCTTACTTTTGAAGGGTTTTTAAAGGTCTATCTAGAAGGTGTAGATGACGATGAAGAAGAGTCCCAAGGAATTTTACCACCAGTAGAGAAAGGCGAATCCTTGAATTTGAAATCGCTCGTAGCGACACAGCGTTTCTCAAGGCCGCCTTATCGTTTTACAGAAGCCTCTTTGGTAAAGAAATTAGAAGAACTAGGCATTGGGCGACCATCGACTTATGCGCCAACCATTTCTACCGTACAAAACAGAGGCTATATTGCCAAAGGAACGATAGAAGGCGTTCAGCGATCTTACCAACAGTTTGCCCTTGAAAACGGAGAAGTTACGGCAAGCCGCTTAACAGAAATGGTCGGTTCTGATAAAGGGAAACTTGTTCCCACAGATATCGGTATGATTGTGAATGATTTTTTGGTCAACAACTTTGAAAATATTCTCGATTATAATTTCACGGCACAGGTAGAGCAAAATTTTGATGAAATCGCTGAAGGGAAAGAAGACTGGATCAAAATGATTAAAGGGTTTTATGGCGATTTTCAAACAACGGTTAAACACGTTAAAGAACACGCAGAACGCGAGTCTGGAGAACGCGTTTTAGGCAAGCACCCCGATTCTGGAAGAACCGTAAAAGTGCGTTTAGGGAAATTCGGCCCTATCGCACAAATAGGAGACGCAGACGATGAAGAAGCAGCTGTTTTTGCCAGTTTAAATCAAGATCAACAACTCGATACCATTAGCTTTGAAGAAGCCCTAGATTTATTTCAATTGCCCAAAGATTTAGGGGAATATGAAGGAGAAGTTGTTTCAGTAAACAATGGACGCTTTGGCCCTTATGTTAAATTTGGAAGTGTATTTGTTTCTTTACCCAAAGGGGAAAACCCCATGGAAGTAGATCGAGAATTGGCCATTGTGTTAATTGAAGAAAAGAAAAAAGCAGATGCTCCTATATATATGTATAACGATTTGCCTGTTACCAAAGGAAAAGGTCGTTTTGGCCCTTTTATAAAATGGAGTGGGATGTTTATCAATGTCAATAAGAAATATGATTTTGATAATTTAAGTGATCAAGATCTCGTTAGTTTGATTGAAGATAAAATTCAAAAAGAAAAAGACAAGCTTGTTCACAATTGGGAAGAAGAAGGGATTCGGGTAGAAAAAGCCCGATGGGGAAGATCTAATATTATTCAAGGAAAACTTAAAATTGAGCTTTCAAAAGATATTGATCCAACCAAGATTACGCTTGAAGAGGCCATCAAAAGGCTAGAAGCCAAAAAGCCGAAGAAGAAAAAAGCCGCAACCAAGCGAAAAACGAAAAAGTAAAATGAGTCTTGATTTTCTCACCCCTGTAGAAGATGCGGTTTTAGGAGTAGCTACCTTGCTTCCTAATCAAGTATTGGGAAAATCCATTCAAGTGCATACAGAGAAGCTGGGCTTTCCAGCGCTAAAAAAAGCCAAGATTGCCCTGATTGGTTTACAGGAAAGTAGAAATAGCTATTATCCCGTTATTGACTATGATATTGACGCTTTTAGACGTGAGTTTTACCAATTGTATCCGGGTAATTGGCATGTTTCTCTAGCAGACCTAGGGAATCTTCCTTCTGGTGAAACCCCAGAAGACACTTATTTTGCTTTATCAGAAATCGTTACTTATTTGCGGCAATTGAATATTATCCCCATTATTTTAGGAGGGAGTCAAGATTTAACCGTAGCGTTATACCGTTCATTTGAACAAGCAAACCAATGGGTAAATATCGTTTCTGTAGACAATCGATTTGATTTTTCTCAAGAAGAGGAATTGATTTCTGGGCGTTCTTATATGAGTGAAATAATTATGCAAAACCCCAGTAAATTATACAATTTCACCAACCTGGGATATCAATCTTATTTAATTGCACAAGAAGAATTAGACCTCATGGAAAAGCTATTCTTTGAATTTTTTCGCTTGGGGCATGTGCTAGATCATCCGCAAAAAACAGAACCAGTATTTAGAGAAGCAGATATTGCGAGCTTTGACATGAAAGTTTTAAGTGGTCTTGCAGACGGAACTTTTCCGCAAGGTATGCCTAATGGAATTGACAGCCGAACCATCTGTGCTTTATCGCGATATGCTGGAATAAGCGATCGAATTAGCGTTCTAGGTTGTTTTGATTTACCTAATTCAACAATATTTCATAAATTGCTCGCGCAAATTATTTGGTATTTTGTTGAAGGAGTAAACAACCGTTTTGATGAGTACCCAGTTGCAACAAGTCAAGGTTTTACGCGCTATTCGGTCCAAATGTCAGATAGAGAATTGATTTTTTTTAAAAGTAATAAAAGCCAAAGATGGTGGATGGAAATGCGCACAGAGAGTTATTTAGATAATAAAAGCAAAAGAAGCGCGTTATTATCTTGCACGCATCAAGATTATCTTGACGCTTGTCAAGATGTTTTACCAGATCGCTGGTGGAAAGCATCTAAAAGAAGTTGACTTTAAAAGAGAAATTTTAACTTTTTTAAGAAAATATTAGTAAGAGATAAAATATATTTAAACGCCCCACGTTAAAAGACTATATGAAGAAAATTATTGTTTTCATTTTTGCAATGATGTTGGTCTACAGCTGTGGAAACAAGCGTGGAGAATTAATCGGCGTAAAAGAAAAGAAATGGTTCCCTGAGAAGCCTTACGGTATGACACTTGTCGAAGGTGGAGCTTTTATTATGGGGAAACAAGATGACGACATCGCTCAACTTAAAAACGCACCCGCCAAAACAGTGACTGTTCGTTCTTTTTATATGGACGAAACAGAAATCACCAATAGCGAATACAAACAATTTGTTTACTGGGTTCGAGATTCAGTTGCGCTTGCCATGCTGGCACGTAAAGCAGCCGAATTAGATTTAGGAGAAGACGGTGCCGCTGGAGAAGGAATAGGCGAATTCGCCTTCAAGGATGCAGATACTGCAGACATGACCCCTTTTCAAAAATACATGCGTGAAAATTATATTGACCCCGAAACAGGTGATCCGCTTTTAGGACGTCCGTTAAATTGGGATCAAGACGTTGAATATGATCCGAACAGTTATGTGGATTTAGCCTATGTAGAGGTAATGGATAGTCTTTATTTACCCCCCGAGGTTTGGTACAACGGTGAAATGAAAATTGACGTTAGAAAAATTAAATACAAATATTCTTGGTTTGATGCTGAAGCTGCTGCTTTAGCAAGAAAAAGCGATCCAATTAACAACCGCGATAGGCTTCCTTTTATCCATCAAGAAGATTTGGAAATCTATCCAGACACCACTGTTTGGATAAAAGATTTCAACTACTCTTATAATGAACCCATGCACAACGACTATTTTTGGCACCCTGCTTATTTAGATTATCCAGTTGTTGGGATTTCATGGACGCAAGCGGTCGCTTTTTGTAACTGGAGAACGCATTACAAAAATTCTTATCAAAAATCTAAAGGCAAGCCGTTAGTCAACAATTTTAGATTGCCCACAGAAGCAGAATGGGAATATGCCGCAAGAGGCGGAATACCCTCAGGGACTTACCCATGGGGATCGCCTTATCTTTTAAATGATCGCGGTTGTTTCTTAGCTAACTTTAAACCGCTAAGAGGAGATTATTCTGCTGATCAAGCGATGTATGCAGTAGAGGCAAAATCTTATCTACCCAACGATTTCAACCTGTATAATATGGCAGGAAATGTGTCTGAATGGACTGAATCTTCCTACGATCCAGGGGCATATGAATACGTTTCTTCTTTAAATCCAAACATGTCACTTAACGATGAAGATCGCAAGGTAGTGCGTGGAGGATCTTGGAAAGATGTAGCGTATTTCTTGCGTGTTAGTTCTCGAGACTATGAGTACCAAGACACTGCTAGAAGCTATATTGGCTTTAGGACTGTTCAGGATTATTTAGGTTCTGAAAAAGTAAAAATTAAATAGAAAACTTCTATCTTTATCACATACTAAATTATTTCATAAAATGGACGCAAAAAAATTAAAAGCACGCTTAAGAAGAAAAATAATGATGCACATGCTATTCCAAATTGGGGGAGCTGTTGTAATTGTTGGAGCACTATTTAAAATTCTTCACTTAGAGATTGGACCCATCACTGGAGGGGTAGTTCTTGGTCTTGGACTAGGGACAGAAGCCATCATTTTCTTAATTGGAGGATTAATGCTGGACGATGTTCGTGAAGAACACGCTTCTTATGAAGAGCACCACGCTGGAGAAGGACACAGTTCAGGCGGAAGCAATAACGAAGGACTTTCTTCTAAAATTGACGAATTATTACAAGAAGCAAAAATGGATGTTGCTTTAATTAGCGGTTTAACCAAAAGCATTCAAAATTTAGAATCTTCAGCGCGTGCATTGTCACCTGCTGCAGATGCTGCATCTTCTTCTCAAAACTATGCTGATCAATTAAACAAAGCTGCCGTTCAATTGGCTTCTTTGAATGAGCTGTATTCTGCTCAGGTTCAAAGCGCCGGATCTCACGGAGCTTATAACGATCAAGTAGCACAAAATGCAGAGCGTTTAAAAGCACAAATGGAGGCTTTGTCTGACAATCTAGCTACACTTAATCAAGTATATGGCGGAATGCTTTCTGCTATGAACAAAAACTAAGTAAGCAATGGCTGGAGCAAACGAATCCCCACGTAATAAACTTATTGCGTTGATGTACTTGGTATTTATTACCATGTTAGCATTAAATGTTAGTAAAGAAGTTTTGGATGGTTTTGGACAAATGTTCAAGAAAATTCAAAGTGCAAACGAACGTGTTAATCAAGGGAACATCATTTACTACGATAAAATTCAAGTAAATGCCCAAGAAAAAGAAGGAAAGTGGATTGGTCACGACCGAACTGCAAAAGAAATCCGAAAACAATCGGATGCCTTTTATTCACGTATCCAAGAAATTAAAGACATCATAACCGAAAAGCAAAGGTTAGCCGATCCAGAATTGGAAAAGTATTCCCAAATGGATAAAGGTGAAGCCTTGGACCTTGTTTTCTTCGACGCCAACGGCGTTGGACCAGAAGGACAAGCTTTTGTAGATATGATAAACGACTATAAGATGCGCGTTATTCAGGTTTTTGCCTCTCAATTTCCGCAGTATACCGAGTTAGTTGAAGAGCGTTTCTACACAGGAGATTTTGAAGGAAATGTTCCAAATAGCGATGGGCAACCACAACCTTGGTTATCCATTAATTTTGAAGGTTTTCCATTAATCTCTTCTTTGGCTAAATTAACGATGATGCAAAATGATATCCGCTTGACAGAAAGCGATGTTTTAAATGCATTATTAGGAAAAGAGTTAGAGGCGAGTAGTAAGGTGACCACCGATAACTATATCACTTTATTGAAGGCTGAAAAAGGAGCTTACTACCAAGGCGAAACCTTTGATGGAAGTGTTATTTTAGGGCGTAAAAGTGGAGCGCAAAACCCGAACGAAGTTGAGGTTACTTTAGACGGACGTAAACTGAATGAAAGCGAATACGAGAAAATTCCTGGAGGAATTAAGTTAAATATTAGCGCTGGAAATCCTGGAGACCATGTAATTGAAGGAGATTTAATTTTCCGCAATGCAGGGGTAGAATCTAGAATCCCAGTTTCACAATCTTTTGCTGTAATTTCTAAACCAAATTCAGCGGTTATTTCAGCTGATAAAATGAATGTTGTCTATCGTGGTGTGGATAATCCCATGACGATTTCTATTCCTGGTATCCCAAATGATAAGGTGCGTGCTACTGCACCTGGTTTGAAAAAATCACGTGGTAGTAAGTTTATCATGAATCCTGGAAAAGGAAGTCAAATTACGATTACAGCAACAGGTAAATTACCCGATGGTCAATCCATATCTACCAAGACTAAATTTAGAATTAAAGATCTTCCACGTCCAAGTGCGACCTTCTTTAAACAATCTGGTAAAATTAGATTACCAATCGCAAGTATTCAACGTTCTCAGGTTGGGGCTATCATGGAAGATTTTGACTTTGATTTAACCCTTAAGACCCTAGAATTTAAAATAAAAATACCAGGTTCGCCTACCATTACTTGTAAAGGTACTCGTTTAAATGCGCAAGCTAAACAGGCCTTAAGTAGAGCGCGTAAAGGACAGGAAATCAGTATTTTTGATTTGAAAGTGCAAAACCCTGCTAAACCCAATTATAAGTTTAAGCGTGTTGCACCTGTGCTAATCGAAATTTTATAAACCCATGAAAAACACATTGTTCATCCTCTTTTTGTTATTCGTTACCTTGTCTTCAACAATGGTTGTTGCTCAAGCGAACTTGCTAAATGCAAGAGTACCCCAAGAAGTGGGTAAGTTGAATGAACAGCAAATTGCAGCAAACGATGAAGGTCCATTAGTTTATGGCTTTATCGATGATCGTGATGTGTTATGGTCAAAGACTGTTTGGGAGCGTATCGACTTAGACGAACGCATTAACTTTCCTTTTTATTTCCCTTCAAATCCACGTAATCTAGGCGATGATAGACGTTCCTTATTTGATGTCTTAATCAAAGGAATTGAAGATGGAAGAATTAAAGAAATTTATGCTGACGACGGTGGGTATTTTAAAACCAAGTTCACTTACGAGCAGGTTTTAAGTAAACTGAAATTTACTTTTGAAACAGAAACTTACAACGAATTGATTAATCAAGGCGTTACAGATCAAGCTGAATTGAACGAGTTTTTGGTACCAGTAGAATTAAGTTCAGCTGACGTATTAGAATACCGTATCAAAGGGACATGGTATTTTGACAAGCGCCAAGGAGAAATGAAATACCGCCTATTGGGTATTGCACCTTGTGCCACAGATTTACAGTTCAAAAACCCAGATCCAGCTGCTGCACCTCCGGGCGATCCCAATGAAACCTATCCGCTATTTTGGGTTTGGTTTCCAGATGCACGTGAAGTGTTGAATGAAGCTTATGTGTTCAATACACGTAACTCTTCGCAGCCCATTTCATTTGATCATATGTTAAATTCCAGACGCTTTAATGCAGTGATCTATAAAGAAGAAAACGTTTACCAAGACCGTGAAGTTCAGTCTTATATTTATGAAGATGCTTTACAGCAACTTTTAGAGTCTGAACGCATCAAATCTGTTATACGTGACTTTGAACAGGATATGTGGAACAATTAAATGAATAGATTAATATTTTATAAAACGCTGCTTTAGGGCAGCGTTTTGTGTTTTAATTCGTTTATGAAACAGGTAGATACCCTTATTGTTGGTTTTGGCTTAGCGGGTTTGGCATATGCTGAAACCTTAAGCCAAAATAAGTGTTCTTTTCATGTAATTGATCAAGCTGCTGGGGGGTCTTCCATCATTGCTGCTGGAATTTATAATCCCACTGTTTTAAAACGTTTTAATATGTCTTGGGAAGGCGCCAATTTTCACGCCTTTGCCCTCCCTTTTTATACTGCAATTGAAAAAAAACTTTCTTTAAAAACGCTTTATCCCTATCCCATTTTAAAGTTATTTAGTGTCGCTGCAGATCACAATCAATGGTCGGTTGCTTCAGACCGTGAAGGTTTATCACGTTTTCTCTCCCCTAGAATAAAGATGAACGCCCTTCCAGGAATTAAAAGCCCATTGGGTTATGCCGAAGTACAGCATTGTGGACGTCTTGACACCACCGCTTTAATTCAAGCCTATAAATGCGATATTGCTCCACACCTTAGTATTACTTCCTTTGATTACGCACAGCTTAAATTAAGTCCTACGCAAGTAACCTATGGGGACATTACAGCAAAGCGAATCGTTTTCTGCGAAGGCTATGCCATGGTGAAAAACCCCTATTTTAAGCAGCTTCCTTTAGTCGGATCTAAAGGGCAAATATTGCTTATTCACGCTCCTGAGTTGCAAATGAATGCCATTTTAAAAGGGCCTATTTTTATTGCTCCTTTAGGGAATGACACTTATTGGGCCGGTGCTTCTTTTGAACAACAAGATAAAAGCCTATCCATTACTGCGGAAGGGGAAAAATGGTTAAAAGACAGAATAGCACGTATGATCGATGTTCCCTTTACAGTTGTAAAGCAAATCGCACACATTCGTCCTACGGTAAAAGACCGACGCCCTTTGATTGGAACGCATAAAGATTTTACAAATGTTCATTTATTAAACGGGATGGGATCACGTGGCGTTTTAACAGCACCTACTGCAGCTAAATGGTTGTTTCAGCATATTAACAATAAGATAGCTTTACCCCAAGAGGTCGATCTTAATCGCTTTGAAAAAAAAGGCCGAAACTAGGGCTATGTCCATCTGTTTTCTCACTTTTGTAAAAATTTTTCGGAATGCTTAGTGTACAAAATATGACGGTTTCTTTTGGCGGTGAAACCCTTTTTAGTGATGTTTCTTTTCGATTAGCCGCAGGAGATAGAGTAGGGCTAGTTGGCAAAAATGGTGCGGGAAAATCCACCATGTTACATCTTATTGCCAAAGACACTGAACCCACTTCTGGATCTATTTCCAAGGAGAAAGAAGTACGTCTAGGCTTTTTGCGACAAGATATTGACTTTGAAAAAGGGAGGACCGTTCTAGAGGAGGCCTATCAAGCTTTTGAGGAGATCAAGCAACTGGAAGCCCAAATGGAACAAATTAACGAGGCCTTGGTCACCAGAACAGATTATGAATCGGCAAGTTACAATGACCTTATTATTTCCTTAAACGATGTTACTGAACGCTATGAGTTGATCGGTGGCTATAATTATCAGGGTACTACAGAACGTATTTTACAAGGCCTAGGTTTTCAAGCCGAGGATTTTGAAAAGAAGACCGACACTTTCTCTGGAGGATGGCGTATGCGCATTGAATTAGCCAAATTGTTACTTCAAGACAACGATATTTTATTGTTAGATGAGCCTACCAACCACTTAGATATTGAATCGATTATCTGGCTAGAAGAATTCTTAACCAAGTATCGTGGGGCAGTAGTATTGGTTTCCCACGATAAAATGTTTCTAGACAATACTTCTAATAGAACCATAGAAATTGTCGCTGGCCGCATATACGACTATAAAAAACCTTATTCTGCTTATTTGATTTTACGCGAAGAAATCATGATTCAGCAAAGAGCTGCTCAGAAAAACCAAGCGAAAGAAATTGAACAAACCGAGAAATTGATTGAGCGTTTTCGGGCGAAAGCCTCAAAAGCCGCTATGGCACAATCGCTTCTAAAAAAGCTCGATAAGATTGAACGAATAGAATTAGATGTCGAGGATAATGCTGCTATGAAACTTAATTTTCCTGTAGCTAAACAGCCTGGGAAAGTAGTCCTTCGGGCAGAAAAAATCTCTAAGCATTACGGGCCAAAAAAAGTGTTACAGCAAGTTGACGTTGAAATTGAGCGAGGAACAAAGACTGCTTTCGTCGGGCAAAACGGCCAAGGAAAATCTACTTTGGCTAAAATCATCGTTGACGAAATTGATTTTGAGGGGACATGTGAACTTGGGCACAATGTAATGCTGGGTTATTTCGCCCAGAATCAAGCCGAATATCTCGATGGTTCATTGAGCTTATTGCAAACCATGGAAGATGCTGCTACAGACGAAAACCGTTCTCGTGTAAGGGATATGCTGGGGGCGTTTATGTTTAGAGGTGATGATGTAGAGAAAAAGGTAAAAGTTCTTTCTGGAGGGGAGCGAAATCGGCTTGCACTTTGTAAGCTTTTACTTTCTCCTTTTAATGTGTTGGTGATGGATGAACCCACAAACCACCTGGATATACGTTCTAAAAATGTTTTAAAAGAAGCCTTAAAGAAATTCCAGGGTACCCTAATTCTTGTTTCTCACGATCGCGATTTTTTACAAGGCTTAAGTGATCGTGTTTTAGAATTTAAGGACCATAAATTAAAAGAGTATTTAGGTGATGTTAAATTTTATTTAGAGCAGAAAAAATTAGATTCTTTGGTTGCACTTGAACGGGTAGAAAAAGTCAAAAAAATAAAAGAAGCTCCTTCTGTAAACGACTATCAAACACAAAAAAAGATTAAATCTTTACAAAACAAGCAAGCTAAGTTTGAGCGAACCATTGCCACTTTAGAGAAAGAGATAAAAGCCATTGATGTTGAATTAGCCATAAACTATGATGCAACGATTGCGCAAGCCAACTTTTTTGAAAGCTATCATCAGAAAAAGGAAGATCTCGCTAAGGCCATGGAAGAGTGGGAGGCTGTTGTTGAATCATTAATGGAAATGGAGTCCTAATGTACGAGCATCATTTTCAATGTCCCGCCTGTTGGGAGACCATTTCTATGTTCCTAGAGTCTTTAGCGGAAGAACAGTATTATGTTGAAGATTGTGAGGTTTGCTGTCGCCCCATTGCGCTTACGTATCTGTATACCCATGAATTGATTCATTTTTCAGCCCTAGGTTTAGAAGAATAAAAAAAGGACACCTATAAGGTGCCCTTCTTAACTTTAATAGCAAAAATGCTATTTTTCTTTTGAACGCGTCCACGCAAAATTCATTTCAGTTACAGCGCTAGCTGTTCCTTCTTCTATGCGGACTTCTTTTGCATTATTGTTTGCAACGACATCTTCACCAATATTAATACTTTTCACATTCGAGAGTAAACCTTTGGCTTGTTCATCGATGGTATAGAGAAGGGTGTTTGCTCGTCCCATTCCATCAATTACGCCATTGCTAAGTGTGAAATCTCCTTTGTCTTCTCCTTCACCAGCACTTATTTCAAGTGCATTGTCAGAATCATCTCCTAACTCAATTAAAAAGTTTGTTATAGTGCCCTTGTATCCTTGATCAATGTCAATAGCATCATCTGCACTGGCATGGACAATTAAATTAGAAATGTTTACTGTTCCGCCAAATAATTCAATCCCGTCATCTTGATTGGCAAATATTTCAACTTGATTTATTTTGGTTTTAGCCCCCACCCCACAAAGGGTAAGTCCGTTTGATTCACTTCCCGTACCAATAAATACACCACCGTGACGGATAGAGACATATTCTAATACGCCAGAATTGTCTTCTTTATTTTCACCACCATAGTAACTATTGTCGTTGTTTGTGTCAAGTCCAATATAAAAGGTTCTTTCATCGCCATTTGGTATAGAAATGGGTGCATCACCCAAAAGAATAATTCCTCCCCACAAACCTACATCTTTGCTTTCTAAAGAAGATTTTACTCCTTTAGCTGGATCTATATTATCATTAATCGTTGTAAAAATGATGGGTTGTTCTGCGGTACCTTCTGCCATTAATTGGCCGCCTTTTGCAACAACAAGCATGGATACATTGGGTGCCTCTGCAGGATTTGCTTTTATTACAGTTCCTGGCGCAATACTTAAGGTTGCACCTGGCGCAACAGTGACTTGACCATCGAGCACATAATTGTTATCTGCAGTCCACTGGGTGTCTGTCGTTATGTCTTCATTAATTGTTGTTATTTTTTCTTCTTTTGGGCTTTCTTGACAGCCGATTGTTAGGCTTAGAAAAAGCCCACAGAAAAGTATTTGTGGAAGGTAAAAGTGTTTCATTGTATTTGGTTTTCAAAAATATAGTATCTAAATATAAAGATTTTTTGGCCACTCTTTTGATAAATTCGCCTAAAATCAATCCCTTAGGTGTTTTCAGTAAGATGAACTATAGACTTTTTTGTTTAAAATGTCAAAATAAAGAACTTTATGAAAGTGTCCCTATTCTTTTTCACCCTGTTTTTTTTTGAAAAATTAATGCCGAATGGAAAACTGTTTATGATCACTCTTCTTCCTTTTAAAGTCAAGTAGCACAATAAAAGTACGGCAGTTTACGTTTAAAAATAGACTATATAAATTACTTACTATTATATTAATTATAGATGAAATTAGGTAGTGCCCATTTCCATATGCGGTTACCACAGCTATTACAGCTGCTTTTTGTGTTGTTGTCTATACAAATTTCCATCGCGCAATGTCCCGGCCCAGTTGGGGATTGTGATGGAGATGAAGTTTTGGATTACCTTGATTTTGACGATAACAATAACGGTATTTTAGATACCGAGGAATGTCCTATTACCTTCATCGATTTTTCTGCGATTTCAGCTGGTTTATCTCCAGGAGACCCCTCAGCGGTTTTTACTGATTTTCTAAATGGGGATACACTCACTTCCTCCATTACCATTGATGCACCCGTTCAAGTGGTAGGGACAGATGGGATGGTCTCTATCTCTTCTGTAAGCGGGGGGAGTTTACTGCGCTTTGAAGATCCTGTGGCAGTTGTTGGTCATTCATTTACAACAACAATGACCCTAGGGTCTGCTACAAAAATACGCTTTGGGGCAGATAGTAGTATTGGAGCTTCCAACATTACTACAGCTGATCAATTCGAGTTTATAGCCGTGGGGGCACCTGCCGAATTTGAATGGATAGTTCTTTCTTCCTCTAACGCAAATATTCAAATTTCAGCAAATTCAATTATAGTATCAGGAACATCTTCGGGCTTAACTTTTGCGGAATTTGATGTTTATAGTAATTTACCCATTTCACAAATTAGGATCAATTATCTCAACTTAGCGTCAGTAAGCCCAAATTCTGGACAATTTGTTTTTTCCATGTGCCGTGATGCTGATTTTGATGGTTTAATAGACGAGCAAGATTATGATTCTGACAATGATGGGTGTTCAGATGCGAATGAAGCTTATGGATCCAATAGTGCAGATGGAGGCGATACAGGAATTTATGGTATAGACACTCCTACATTAACAAATGGCGGGGTAAATGCCAACGGATTAGTCATTGCCGCAGGGGTAACAACGAATACCTATACAACTTCTCCAGTGGCTTCGGTGGTGAGTTCAAGTTTGTCAACCTACCAAATGGCGACTAGCATTTCTATCGATCCTACTGCATTGACGAGTCAAACGATTTTTGCAGGAACGAGTGCCACTTTCGCCATAACTTCTGCCGTTGCATCTAGCACAGTCGATTTTAATTCAGATGGCACACCAAATTATGCTTCGGGCTTTGATGCCAGTACTGGATTTGTTTACCAATGGCAAGAAGACGGAGTAGATATTTCAAATGGAGGTATTTATGCTGGTGCGACGAGTATCGCACTAACCTTATCTGATGTTACTGGCTTAGATGGGAAAGTATACGATTTATTGATTTCTCACCCAGATAATGTTTGCTTTTCAAGTCAAAGCAGTGCAACCTTAACGGTAATTGGACCTTGTTCCCCACAGCCCACTGACCCAACCTTAAGCTCTCAATGGCTCGCAGCAGATTGCGACCGGGATGGAATTTCAAATGGTTCTGACAACTGTAGTTCAACCTTTAACCCACTTCAATTAGATACAGATGGAGATGGAGTTGGTGATGTTTGTGATACAGATGATGACGGGGATGGGATTTTAGATGTAAATGAAGGCTATTCTGCTAATTTTGAAGATTTTGAAAGTGTAGCCTTTAATGCGGGTATTTCCAGTGGCAATACTAGTGTTGCTGGTTTAACCGGAATCAAAGAAGCGCATTGGTCTTACAATGCAAATACACGTAGTGTAGATCCCATATCCAGGATTGTAACCAGTACATTGGATAATGGAGATGTTAGTCAAATGTTATTTCAAGATGCCAATACGGCCACCGCTGAAGATGAGGCCATAGGATCTTATGCATCGGTTCTTTCCGATATAAGTTCGACGACCAACACCTATATCACCATTAGTGCAGATTTTAAAGTTTCTGGAAGTCCTAGCGTTGATAGCTGTTGCAATGAATTTGCCTCTTTTATAGGTGCTGCGGGTCAAGATCCTGTTTGGGAAGACGATATCGTGGGGAGTATTGATGGGGTCTACCTTTATTATTTTTCAGATGCAAATAATGGCGCAAAACGCAACCCTACAAGTAATTTTTCCTTTCCAGCAATTGCCAGAACAGCAGGTTGGTTTAGACAACAAACCAGTTTTTTTAAGGCCAATAATACTTCTAATGTTTGGAGTTTAATGGCCCATAACACCGTTGCGAAATACAGTAGTGGAACCTTAGGAGCCCCAGTAGAAGCGACAGAGGTAGATTTAGGTCCCGTCTCCGATTATCCTTGGCTAAATACCGCTGCTTTTGGTTTCGCCATTGATGAATACATGGATAATATTCGGGTAGAAGAAGCCCGGGACACCGATAATGACGGTATTCCAGATCATTTAGATATCGATGCTGATAATGACGGCCTGGAAGATGACGACGAAATTACCATTGGGACTGACCCTTATGTTTTTGAAGATAACGATGGCGACGGTATCTCAGATCACTTTGACCCAGATGACGACAATGATGGTATTTTAGACAGTGTTGAATGTGGATATGTCAATGGTGGTTTAGTGAATGGAGGTTTTGAGCAAGGCACGAGTGGATGTGATGGTATTTTTAATGAAAGCACCATTGATGGCTGGGAGACCACAGCAACGGATAATCAAATGGAAATTTGGTGTGATGGTAGGGTGTTGGACCGAACTTATAATGCCAGAGAGGGCAGTCGTCTAGCAGAAATCAATGCAACTGAAACAGCTGCTTTGTTTCAAACAATAAATACCCTTCCAGGAACTTATATGATCTGGTCGGCTAGTCATTTATCTAGAGATAATAATCCGGTACAAACCATCAATATTCGGGCAGGGGTATCTTCGACAACCTCCACGATTATTGATACACGAACTGCAACAGTGACTTGGCAAGATTATTCTGGGGTTTATTTGGTGCCCAGCGGTCAGGTTTCAACTGTTTTTCTTTTTGAAGCTACCGCAGGTGGGGGCTTTGGAAATTTATTAGATATGATTTCTTTTGATCGCCCGGCAAGTGCTTGTTCACTCGACACCGATGGTGATGGTATTCAAAATAGCTTTGATTTAGATACCGATGGTGATGGGGTTTTAGACAGTACGGAGGGTGGAACAGCAGATACTGACGCCGATGGGGTACTCAACTTTATGGACAATGACGATGACGGAGATGGCATTTTAACTTCCGTAGAAACAACCGTTGATACTGATGGAGACACCATCCCAAATTACCTCGACTTAGATTCTGATGCAGACGGTATTATAGATGCAACAGAAACATCCACAGATACCGATAGTGATGGTACACCCAATTATCTCGATTTAGATTCGGATGATGATGGTTTTAGCGATAGTGTAGAAGGAAGTGTAAATGACAGTGATAGCGATTTCATCGTCGATTATATCGATCCTAGGAATGCAGGATTTATCGTTAGTCCCACGGGTTTAATTACAGTAAATGAGTCTGGGACAGTAACTGCCTCGATACTAGTCTATCTAGATCGAAAACCTAGTGCTGCGGTAACAATTCTTGTCACAAATCCAAATACGGCTGAAGTAGGCTTGTCAACGACCACCTTGGTTTTTACTCCTGCCAATTGGAATACAACACAGACCATAGTTGTCACAGGAGTAGATGATTCTGTTCGGGATGGAGATAAAACAGTGGACCTTACTTTTTCTGTTGATGATCCAAACTCAGACGATTTATTCGATCCTTTAAGCGATCAAATAAGACAGGTAAGGAACCAAGATGATGATCCAGAAGTATGTGCTTCGCGTTCTTTTGTCGCGAGTGATTTTAATTTGGTAAATCAAGCTTCAAGTGTAGGGACAAATACTCTTCAGATTACCCCAGCTGTAAATTCTATTTCAGGTTCTGTATGGTATCAAAATAAATTAGATCTTCGGGTGGCTTTCACCTTAGATTTCGAGATTTTTCTTGGCGGTAGCGATAATCCGGGTGCAGATGGTATGGCCTTTGTTATTCAAAATTTAGATACCGGTCAAGGCACTTCAGGCTATGGAATTGGCTATGGTGGAGCAACCCCAATTACCCCTTCTTATGCGATTGAAATAGACACCTATGCCAATGGAGATATTGCGGGTAATCCATCAGCAGATCCACCTTATTCAGCAACGGCTTCTCAGGCGTATAGTTTAGATCACCTCGCCTTTGTGCCTAACGGAGCTAGTGTTGTGAGACCAACCGCCGCAATGTTACAAGATGTGCCAAATTTAGAAAATAATCAATGGCATGATTTGGTGATAAATTGGGACCCAATGACAAGCGTTCTTTCTTACGAACTAAGGCACAGTAACGCAACAACCTTCACCAACTCAGTCACCGTTGATTTAATCAATACAATTTTCTCTAGTAACATAACTTACTGGGGTTTTACTGCATCAACTGGTGGAGAAAACAATGTGCAAGCTGTTCGCTTTACGTCAACGTCAATATGTGTAACTGACGAAATTCTAATGCCTACAGCAACGAATGTTGTTTCGGGTACAACCACCCAAACCATTTGTGCTTCAGGCTCTCCAACATTAAACGATTTAGCCTTAAGTGCAAGTCGCCTAGAGGGGGTCAATCCTAGGACAGACATTACCAGTAACTCTTATAATTTAGTGTGGTTTTCCTCTGCTACGGGAACCACTACATTCCTTCCTGTTACGACACCTTTGGTAGATGGCACTACCTACTATGTTGAGGCGGCAAATTTATCTGATCCTACAGCTCCTTCTTATCGCGAAAGCGAAAATAGATTAGCAGTCGTTGTCGATTTGGTTTATGGAACCTTCACTTCAACCAATACTTTGGCCGTTTTAACAGAAGGGAGTAACACAAGTACTTTCTCTATTGTGCTAGACGATCAACCCACAGGCAATGTGGTCTATGATTTAACCTCTACAGATGCCGCCCAGATGACTGTTTTTCCCGCCTCGATGACCTTTACTCCGTCAAATTGGAATGTGGTACAAACAGGGACCATTACTACGGTAGATGATTTAATTGCAGATGGAGATAAAAACGAGACGTTTAGAATAGAATTAGATGCGGCTGCATCAGACGATTGTTATTCGATTACCCCAGTAAATTATGTAATTAATATCCTCGACGATGAAGTAGCTGGTTTTACCTTAAGTCCAGTTGCAGGAAATTTGACCGAAGGCAATCCCCAAACGGCACAAGTCAGTGTAGTGCTTACGGCGGAACCTTTAAATGATATAATTATTGATGTACAAAGTTTAGATTTGACAGAAGTTACAGTGGGAACCGCAAGTTTAACCTTTACCCCTTCTAATTGGAATCTAGCCCAAACGGTGACCTTAACATCCGTCGATGAGCTTTTGGTCGATGGAACCCAAACCGTCTCTATCACTGCTGCAGTGAATAGCAGTTCAGACGCTGCTTTTACAGCCCTAGCCTCGCAAACGGTGCTTGTTGATAATTCCGATAACGATATTCCTGGGTTTAGCCTTTCGGCTATTACCGGGGTTTTAACAGAAGGTGCGACACAAACGGCAAGCTTAACGATGGTCTTAAATTTGCGTCCCATTAATGATGTAATTCTTAGCTTGACGACTTCTCCTACAGACGAAATCGTTCTTTCTACCACTAGTGTGACTTTTACTAATGCGAATTGGAATACGCCACAAACCCTGCTGCTAACCTCTATAGATGACTTTTTTATCGATGGCACAATCAATACTTCGATCACTTTTAGTGTAGACCCTACTTCTGATGCTTCTTATGTAAGTAGTGTTACAGCACAGACGATCCTAGTACCGAATTTGGATAATGAAGTTGCAGGTTTTAGCTTAAGCCCAGTTAACGGCGGAAGTCTAGAAGAAGGCAATACCAATACGGTAAGTTTCACCGTTGTGCTTGATGCAAGTCCAGACGTTGGCGATTTTGTCATTTTGGATATTGTTTCCTTAGACACCACAGAATCAAAGGTCAATACCACAACTACCTCATTGGTTTTTACAGACACAGATTGGAACCTATCTCAAACGGTTTCTTTAACCAGTGTAGATGATATTATTTTAGATGGAACAGTTACGAGTACGATCAGTATAGGGGTAAGTTCTTTTTCTCCTTCAAATGCCTTTAGTGGCGTTGCGTCACAAAGTCTTGCGGTCGCTACCCTAGACAATGATGCTCCAGGCTTTATTTTGTCTCCCCTGCTGGGTAGTTTGACAGAAGGTGCTACAACGACCCTAACTTTTGGGGTGCAGTTGACTGTTGCGCCGCTTACTCCAGTGACCATTGATTTTAGTTCTGCGGATGTTGGGGAAGTACTGGTCGCCAATCCGGCTTCCTATGTTTTTTCTCCGCTAAGCTGGAATACAACTCAAACGGTTAGCCTGCAAACAGTAGACGATTTTATTATTGATGGAACCCAACAAGTTTCTATTACGGCAATGATTAATGCCAGCTCAGATCCTGGGTTTTTGGCTTTGGCCCCGCAAGTAGTTATGGCAGCAAATGCAGATAATGATGTAGCAAGTATTACCATAACACCAATAGACAATCTGTCTAGCGAAGCCGGCGACACAGCAAGTTTTTCTGTTCAGCTAACCGCAATTCCTACAGCAGATGTAAGTTTTGAATTGCGCTCAACCAACACCGCAGAAGCGCTACCACAACAAAGTCTTGTTCAATTTACCCCCGCCAACTGGAACATTCCACAGCTCATTACAATAGATGGAATTAACGATAGTCCTCCTTTTTCAGATGGAAGTCAAACCGTTACCATAGTTACCGAAAACGTAAGTTCTACCGATGTTCATTTTGGCGCAATCACTGCTGTTGAGGTAGATGATTTTGTCGTTATGAATCAAGACGATGATGCGCCAGGGATAGTTATAAGTGCTCTTAACAACAATTTTGACGCCACTGAGTCAGGCGGTACCATCACCCTCAATTTTGAATTGCTATCAGAGCCTTCCGCAGATGTAACCATTCCACTTTCCTTAGCAGGGGAAATAGATGAACTTAGTTTGCCCGTGTCCAGCATTGTGATTGTTGCAGCCAATTGGAATCAACCCCAGCTAAATCAAATTGTTTTAACGGGGGTAGATGATACGATTATAGATGGAAGAAGAAGAATTGAATTAATTACTGGAAATCCAACCAGTGCAGACCTCCCTTATAATAATTTAACAGCGGCAAATGTTGCAGATGTTGCTCTTTACAATAATGATAACGATAATCCAGGTTTGGTCATTATTGCTGCCAATCAAGTATCAGAAGATGGCCTAAATAGTGTCGTTATGGTTTCTTTGCAAACAAGTATCGCTGCCACGACAACCCTTTTAATTGGCGTAGAAGACGCAAGCGAATTACAGGTTTCCACATCAGCACTTGTGTTTCTGCCTTCCAACTGGAATACCCCCCAATCGATTACTGTTACGGGAGTAGATGACAATCTAATTGATGGCGCTATTTTATCGAACCTAATGCTGACGATCGATAATACAAATTGCGATAGCTTTTACTGTAGTTTATCTATCTCGCTTGTCGCAATACTAAACCTTGATAATGATGCCGATGCAGATGGGGATGGAATTTTTGATGCAGTTGATAATTGTCCTTTGATCCCTAATTTAGATCAGCGCGATTTTGACACTGACGGGATAGGAGATCTTTGTGATGCTGATATAGATGGCGATGGGGTTGAAAACGCCCAAGAGGAAACCGATGGAACCGATCCACAAGATCCTTGCAGTTATCGTTTTCAAAGCATTAGCCTTCCTCGATTAGATAAAGGAGATTGTGACAACGATCAAGTGTCGAATACCTTAGATTTAGACGATGACAATGATGGTATTTTAGACAGCGTAGAAGGTTTTCTAGACACTGATTTTGATGGAATTCCAGATCATTTAGACTTAGATGCTGATGGTGATAATTGCTTTGATACAGTAGAAGCAGGAGCCCTTGATCCAGATGACGATGGGCTGTTAGGGGAAAGCCCACTTACTGTAGATACACAAGGTAGAGTTGTAGGGCAAGGGGGCTATCAAATTCCGAATGACAGCGACACAAACGGGCTTAATGATTTTCAAGAAGTAGGTCTTTTATTAACATGGCTTAATCAACCTCCTTCAAACATAACTTTCTCTGCAAATATGCAGGCTAGCGCAAATGTTAATAGTCCAACTTTGGCCTCTTATCAGTGGCAAGAAAATACAGGTACAATTGCTTTCCCCGTTTGGGAAGATATTGTTGATGGTATTGTTATTCAAGGAAGTAGCACCAATCAGTTACAGTGGAATAATGCAGACACTTCTTATGGCGGAAAACAATATCGTTTAAGGGCACAAAATGTAGCCTTTGTTTGTCAAACACCCATTATCTCTGATGTTATTACCCTTGGAGCTGCAGATATCGTTATTCCAAATGCCTTTTCACCAGATGGAGATGGCGTAAATGACACTTGGGAAATTGAAGGTTTAAACGGTCCAGTTGGCTATCGCTTAAGTGTGTTTAATCGCTGGGAAACCAAGGTCTATGAAACAACGCAATACAACAATGATTGGACCGGGACCTCTAACGTACAGTCTTTTATTTCTAGTGGTAATAACTTACCAGAAGGGACTTATTTCTACCTTTTAGAATTAGACGATGGTCGTCCTCCCTTAACAGGTTTTGTATTCATTAAACGAAGAGCAAACTAATGAAAAAGATATTTTTATTTTTTCTGTTAAGCAGTTTGACTTCGATGGTTAGTGGGCAACAAGAGTCAAGTTTCAGTCACTATATGTTTAATCATCAAGCGATTAATCCTGGTTATGCAGGTGCGCGTGGGCTGTCTAATTTCACTTCTGTTTTACGTTCGCAATGGAACGGGATTGAAGGAGCGCCTTTAACCCAGACCTTGTCGTATACTGGGCCCTTATCTGCCAAAAATATAGGCTTTGGTTTAAGTGTCTTAAACGATAAAATAGGCCCTGTTAGCACGACTTCCTTTAGCATTGATTTAGCCTATCACTTGCGCTTAAATCGAAAAGACCATCGTTTGGCCGTAGGCCTAAAAGCGGGGATGTTAAATTATTTTATCAACCCAGAGATGATCAATACGCTAATGCCGAATGATCAAGCTTTTGTTTTAGCCCAAGACCAAAACCTTTTGCCAAATATAGGCTTTGGCTTTTATTATTACAGTCAGCAATTTTATTTCGGCATGGCGATTCCGCAAATATTGGCTCATGAGGCCTATCAATTGGAAAGGCATCTTTATTTAATTAGTGGTGGCTTGGTTCCATTGTCAGATAATTTTATGCTTAAACCTAGCTTACTTTTAAAGCAAACCAAAAGCGTTGCGGGCTATGATTTTTCTATGATGGCCATCTTCAATGAGACGTTTTGGGTAGGGGGGCAAATCAGAAATAATTTTAATGCCGATACCTTTCGTTCTTTTGCAGGAACGGGCACCAGTGCATTGTTGGGTATACATTTAGGAAATCAATTCAGTATTGGCTACTCTTATGGCTTTCCGTCTTCCTTTATTAACAATGGTTTAAACGCAACAACACACGAGCTGTTTTTGCGCTTTGATTTAACAACAAAATCACAAGGCTTCCTTCGCTCACCTAGATTCTTCTAACATGAAACAGTTTGTATTTTTTATCGTTTTATTTTTCTTCACTGGCGTAAATTTATGGGGACAAGAAGAGAATACAGCTTCAAAAGACAGTTGGGGAGATTATTATTTTATCAATGCAAAATACGCGCAGGCGATCGCTTATTTTGAAGAAGCACAACAAGAGCTCAGCTTAGCGCAACAGCGCAATTTTGCTCAAGCTTATGAATTGACCCAGCAAGCAGAAAACGCAAAAATGACCTATGAACCAGTGGCCAATTCAAATGAGGCAAGCGTTCAGGATTATTATCGCTATGCGAATTTATTAATCGGGGAAGATCGTCTTGCAAAAGAGTATAGAACAAAAGCCTATCGCTTAGCTTGGAAAACCCCTTCTTTATATGCCAACGATAGTTTGCTGTACAAAAAGCGTTTTACGACTTCGCCATATAAAATTAGAGGTGTAGAAGGCAATACAGTAAACAATGAATTTGGGTTGATTTTTTTGGAAAATAAACAACGTAGTAAGGTGTTTTATTTAAGTGACCAAGAAAATACGAAAGGCCTCAGGAAAGTGTTAAAACGGATTCAATCAGACAGGCCTATTTATAATTTTTATCAGGCTTCATTTACCGCAAGTCCATCTTCGCTTAATCCAGAAGGAGCCTTGCCCACCTCTGTCAACAGCTTTTTTCAAGAAGGACCTGGATCATATCACCCAGCCAGCGATCGTTTCTATTTCTCTCGTTCTGATAAAGGTTTTGATGCAAAGAAGACCCTGCAGCTCAATGTTTATTTTATTAAAAAAGCAGAGATCAATCAAGATAAAATTGCCCTACCGTTACCTTTTAATATAGCGGGCTATTCTACTTTACACCCATCGATTACGCCCAACGGTAAGCGATTGTTTTTTGCAAGCGATCGACCTGAAGGCTATGGCGGAATGGACCTTTATTATGTTGATATAGAAGGAGGACGTTTTTCTGATCCCGTTAATCTTGGGCCAGATATTAATACCGAAGAAGATGAGGTTTTTCCTTATGCTTTTAATGAAAACCAAGTGTTTTTCTCTTCTAACGGAAGAGAAGGAATAGGGAATCTCGATATTTATTTGGCAGAACACCGTATTGAAAAACGTTGGGAGGCTTTTCTTCTAGGGAAAGAAATCAACACAAAAGAAGACGATTTTTCCTTTGGCATAAGGCCAGACTTAAGCTTGGGTTATTTCGCCTCTGATCGCGAAGGAGGAAAAGGTGCAGATGACCTTTATAGCTTCCCCTATACCCCAGAGATTAGCGGGATAGACGATCGTTATGTCTTTGTCCCCTCTGATACGTTAATTATTGCGAATAATGGGGTGTTAAAAAATGATATTGCTTTTTTACAAGACAAAGATCCTTTGCAAAGGTTAATTGAAAAAGAAGCTGTTCCAACGGTTCCTCCTGTCAATGGTTCCATTTTTCTCAATAGAAATGGGTCTTTCTTATATAAAAACAATCAGCCTTTGGCTGAAAAAGATTCTTTTGCCTACAGACTTAAAACCGTTAAAGGTTATTCAGACAATATTTGGGTGCAATTAGAACGCGCAGCTGTTGATCCAGAAGAGCTTAACAAAGAAATTTCGGAGGCCTTTGCGTCCATCTTCTTTAACTTAGATAAAAGCAATATTTTAACGCAATACCTCGAGCGGGTAGATCAAGTGGTTGCGGTAATGCAAAAGAATCCAAGTTTGGAAATCGAATTGAGCTCTTTTACCGATTGTCGCGGGAGTGCAGCATATAATTTGGCTTTATCTGAAAGAAGAACACAGGCGATCATTACTTATGTTCAAGCCCGAATTGATAAACCAGCGCGAATTTATGGGAAAGGCTATGGAGAAGCAGCAGCCAATAAAGACGGAATAAAGGACTATATCCTTGTTGCAGGATCGTACAGTCAAAAAGAGAATGCAACAGCTTTAATCGCAAAATTAGCGGAAGCAGGGTTTGCAGCAAAAGCAGTTTCTAACGAAGCGCTTACGCGTGTCGTGGTGGCTGAGTCGGATCGTTATGACGAATTAAAAGAAATACAAGCGCAATTAGCAGGGCAATCCATTTCTACTTGGATTACAGAAAGTGCTTGTTATCAATTAAGCGAAGAAGAACATCAACTAAACAGAAGAACAGACTTTAAAGTAATTCAGCTTTAAAATCGCCACTGTAAACCTGCATAAATTTCTCGTTCTGGCGCAGCTTCAAAAAAGCGATTTCCAAAGGCATTGATGCGGATATTGTCGCTATACAAAACGTTGAATAGGTTGGTGCAGCCTAAAATAAATCCTGTTTTTGCACCTAATTTTTTTAGGGGAAGTCTAAAGCTAAGGTCATCACGATAAAATGCTTCTACTTTATTTTCATTGCTATTATCGGCAAATAGTTCCCCGCGATAGGTTTTGGTGTAATTTAACTGAAGCTGATTTTTCCATTGATAGGAAAGATTTAATGCGCCAAAACTAGTGGGAATTCCCGGCAATCGATTTCCACTAAAATTTTCGCCATTTTGGGTGAAATTGCCATAAGTGAAATCGCTGGTGTTGAAAGTGATTTGTGCATTGAATTGTGGACTAAATTGTTGTTTAAGCACGAATTCAATTCCTTTTCTTTTTGTGCTTCCTGCATTTTGATAAAATGTTCTTCCTTGAAAAGCAGCTAATTCATAGGCGACTAAATCGTTTCTTGTGCTGATGTAAAAATAAACAAGACTGGCTTTTGTGTTTTTAGCGGTATAGTGAATTCCCCCTTCTAGGTTATCGGCAATTTGAATGTCAATAGCGGGATTAAATCCGCCCGAATTACTCGGATTAGCGCTCAATTCACTAAGGGTGGGGGTTTCATAACTTCGGGAAAAATTCCCAAAACCATTTAAGCGAGAAGAAAGTTTTAGGTTAATGCCTAATTGTGGACTCCAAGCATTTAGTTTTCTTTTTGCACTGTCATTTCCGTCACTAAGAAAGTTGTCAGCGACCTTTAGTTCATTGGTATCCCAGCGAAGCCCTCCGTTCAGCACAAGGGGTCCATAAACAAGGTGTTGAATCAAGGCCAGGCCAAAGCTATTAAAACCCTCTTTTTGGTGTAAAGTTAAATCTCCTTTGCTTCCTTCGTTGTTTATAAAGCGTTTTCTTTGATCTGTTTGCGCTGCGAAATCATAGCTCAACTGTGTTTTCAATTGTATTTTCCGAACTGTTTTGCTTAGACCGAAATGTCCTCCTTGTCCCACATATTTTCTGTCTAATGCAACCCAACCTCCGTTGGAAAAAGGAAGTTTTCCTTCAAAGTTTCGCTGGGCAACAAATCCATAAAGGGAGGCAGTTATATTTTTCTTTTCATATTGCAGGGAAAGCCCGCTTTTATAATGTGTAATGGTTTCTCCCGTTTTGAATTGTAGATTTCTATCACGGGCATTGCGGCGATTCTGATTTAATTCTTCAATGGTTTGCCCTCCGGCATCTTGAGCATAAGGACTATGGGTGGCGTTCAATTGAACAACAGCCTGTATAAAAGGCGAAAATCGGTGTTTTACTTTAGCATTGAATAGGTTGTTTTCAAAACCACTGTTTTCTCGATATCCTTTTGCTTTCGAGTGATTGAGATGAAAGATGGCGGTGGTTTTTTCTGTTTTTATTCCGGCAGTATATTGCAACTGTTGGGCACCATAACTTCCGCCACGCAAAGTGAATTGATGCAAATTTTCCTGAATGTCTTCTAAGGTATTAAGACTGACGACTCCGCCGGCACTATTGCCGTAACGCACAGCGCTTGGTCCACGCAAAATCTCTATAGAAGATAATATACCTAAGGGTAAATTGTCTAATTGACCTTGACCATCTGGGGTTGTCTCTGGTATCCCATCAACGATTAACTTAATTCCTCTAATTCCAAAAGCAGCTCTGGCACCAAACCCACGAATTGAGAGCCGTAAATCTTGCGCATAGTTACTGCGATTAAAACTGACGATTCCCGGTAAATCATTGATGTATTCTTGTAACGAAACTTGTGGCCCTTGCCAGCGTTGGGGAATTTCTTTTTTGTAAATGGCTGCAGGAAATTGCTCAATGGGTGTTTTTAGTCGGATGGACTTTAGTTCAACTTCTTTCAGTTGAATAACCGCTAAGCTATCTTTTTGTCCCCAACTTAAGTGTAAAGACAAAAGGAAGAAAACAAAGATTTTTTTCATGTAAATAAAGGTAGGGAATAAAAAAAGCCCTCGAACAGAATTCGAGGACTTCTAACCATAAACCAATTCATTTGTGTAGAATTGATGTGCAAATCTAAAAATTTATTTCAAACACAAAAATTAAATTGGAAATTAATAATTAACTATTGTTAAAAACAGCAAATTAAATCTGCACTTAATTTATAAACAACTGATATATAATACTTTAATAAATAAGCGAATTCTTCATTTGCTTACTATATTAATTTACGGATTTGTGTTCTTGATTTAGCTTGTTTACTTTTTGTTCAACAAAACGTTTATTTTTGTTCCCAATACGATGCAAGCATCAATTGCCCCCAAAATAAAAACGCCTTGATTGCTCAAGGCGTTTCTTTGTAGCGGGAACAGGATTCATTCTTCCACCTTGTTCCAGAATGGGCCAATAACGGAAACAGCCCAAAGAAACCTTGATTGCTTTGCAATCTGATTTTATTCTTTTGTTCTCAATACGATGCAAGCATCAATTGCCCCCAAAATAAAAACGCCTTGATTGCTCAAGGCGTTTCTTTGTAGCGGGAACAGGACTCGAACCTGTGACCTTCGGGTTATGAGCCCGACGAGCTACCTACTGCTCTATCCCGCGCTGTGGGTGCAAATATACAACTTTATCGTCAAACACCAACACCTTTGCTGCTTTCTTGTGTACCTTTGTACTAAATGAATGAGAACCATAAAGCTGGCTTTGTTTCTATTGTTGGAAACCCCAACGTAGGAAAATCTACCCTAATGAATGCATGGGTTGGAGAACGTTTGTCTATCATAACCCCAAAGGCACAAACCACAAGACACCGCATTTTAGGTATTTTAAATGCTGAGGAGTATCAATTGGTTTTATCAGACACCCCAGGGGTTATAACCCCAAGTTATGAGATGCAATCTTCTATGATGGATTTCGTGAAAACTGCCCTTGAAGATGCAGATATCCTGATCTATATGCTTGAGGTGGGGGAGACCCAAATGAAAGACCAAAAGTTGTTCGAGAAAATTCAACGCTTGTCTATTCCTGTACTGGTTTTAATCAATAAAATTGATCAAACAGACCAAGCGGCATTGATTGCTTCTGTTGAATATTGGCAAGGTCTATTCCCTATGGCAAAAGTCTTTCCTATATCGGCCTTAACCGGTTTTTCTGTTCAAGAAGTACTCAACCACTTGATTACCCTCTTGCCCGTTTCTCCTCCGTATTTTCCGAAAGATCAAATGACAGACAAGTCAGAGCGTTTTTTTGTCAATGAAGCGATAAGGGAACAAATCTTGCAGCATTACGACAAAGAAATCCCCTATGCTGTAGAGGTGGACACAGAAGAATTTAAAGAAGCCGAAAAAATCATTAAAATTCGCGCGATCATTATGGTCGAACGCGAAACCCAAAAAGGCATTATCATTGGACATAAGGGTTCTGCACTAAAGCGTGTGGGCGTTGGCGCTCGTGAGAAATTGCAGGCTTTTTTTACCAAAAAGGTTCACCTTGAGCTTTATGTAAAGGTCAACAAAGATTGGCGTTCTAATGAACGACAATTGAAACGCTTTGGTTATAAGTACTAATCCCAGCACTAGATCCTTTTAAAAAGGTTACTTTTGCATAAAAATTACCTCCATGAGTGCAATTGTAGCGATTGTTGGACGCCCAAATGTTGGGAAATCCACCTTTTTTAATCGAATGATTCAAAAGCGAGAAGCTATTGTAGATGCCGTTAGTGGTGTTACAAGAGATCGCCATTATGGTAAATCTGACTGGAATGGGATAGAGTTTTCCCTAATAGACACCGGAGGTTATGTTGTGGGAAGTGAAGATGTTTTTGAAAAAGAAATCGATAAACAAGTTGAACTCGCCATAGACGAGGCAGATGCCATTGTTTTTATGGTTGAGGTAGAAACAGGTGTTACTGGAATGGACGAAGAAGTAGCCCAGCTATTGCGCCGCTCAAGAAAGCCTGTTTTTTTAGTTGTCAATAAAGTAGATAATGCGATGCGTCAAGACGATGCGGTTGAGTTCTACAGTTTAGGGTTCGATAAAATTTACAATATTTCTGGAATTAACGGAAGTGGAACCGGAGAGCTTTTAGATGATTTGGTTGCTTCTTTACCCGCACAGCTAGAAGATACCTCAAGCGAACTGCCCCGCTTTGCTGTTGTAGGACGTCCAAACGCTGGAAAATCTTCTTTTATCAATGCTTTAATTGGGGAAGAGCGCTATATCGTAACCGATATTCCTGGGACCACAAGAGATAGTATAGACACCAAATACAATCGTTTTGGCTTTGAATTTAATCTAGTCGATACGGCTGGAATTCGCCGAAAAAAGAAGGTGAAAGAAGACATCGAATTTTACTCTGTGATGCGTTCTGTTCGCGCAATTGAGCACAGTGATGTAGTGATTTTAGTTGTTGATGCCACCCGAGGATTTGACGGCCAAGTGCAAAACATCTTTTGGCTAGCCCACCGCAACAATAAAGGAGTAGTGATTTTGGTCAATAAATGGGATTTGGTCGAGAAAGACCACAAAACCACCAAAGGCTTTGAGCAGGAAATTCGCAAAGAAACAGCTCCTTTTGTCGATGTGCCTATTGTTTTTATCTCTGCATTAACCAAACAACGCATCTTTAAAGCTATTGAAACGGCCGTTAAAGTATATCAAGCACGATCTAATCGCATTCCAACAAGAAAGCTAAACGATACGATTTTACCGCTGATCGAAAATACGCCACCACCGGCAAATAAAGGGAAGTTTGTCAAGATCAAATTCTGCACCCAGTTGCCTTCGCCCTATCCGCAATTTGCTTTCTTTTGTAATTTACCCCAGTATGTAAAAGACCCTTACAAGCGATTTTTAGAAAATCAATTGCGCGAGATTTATGATTTTAATGGAGTGCCCATTAATATCTTCTTCAGAAAAAAATAATTAAAGATTATCACGTAAAGCGGTTAACTCAGCTTTGATTTTTTCCAGATTATTCTGAAGCTTCAGTTTGCTTTTTGCAGCGTCATGCGATTGAGCTAGTTGGTTTTTTGCCCCGTCAATAGTCATTCCTTTTTCTTTTAAAAGGTGATGGATTAACTGAATGTTTTCAATATCGCCAGGGGTGAATTTACGGATACCCGAGGTTTTTTTCTTGGGTTGAATCTGTTTGAACTCTTTCTCCCAATAGCGCAAAAGTGATGTGTTTACGCCAAAAGCCTTGGCGACCTCTCCAATAGCATAGTACCTTTTTTCAGGTAAATTGATTTTCATGAGATTAATCTAACGATTGGTTCTCTTGTGAAGCCTGGTTGACAATTGCGTCAAATTCGGCGGGACTTAGATCGTCCAAATAAAAATTTAAAGGATTGATTTTAACCCCGTCCTTTAAAATTTCATAGTGCAGGTGTGACGCAACAGAACGCCCTGTATTCCCTACAAAACCAATGATATCTCCGCGTTTGATTTTCTGTCCGCGACGAACATTGTATTTGTTTAAGTGGGCATATAGACTTACATAACCAAAACCGTGATCAATGCGAATATGGCGGCCATAACCAGAGGAACGGTTATCTGCTCTTTTTACCACTCCATCTCCTGTTGCATAGATCGGTGTTCCTCTGTTGGCAGAGAAATCCATGCCTTTGTGTTTTCTTCTTTTCTTGGTAAAAGGATCAATACGCCAGCCATAACCAGACGCCATGCGTTTTAAATCTTCTTTTTTTATGGGTTGTATCGAGGGAATGGCGGCGAGAAAGTCTTCTTTCTTCTCTGCGAGTTGTTGAATTTCTTCAAGCGACTTTGACTGCACAACCAGCATTCTAGAGAGAATGTCTATTTGTTTGGTGGTGGCGATAATTTGATCGGAATTGCCAAAACCTTCCAGTTTCTTATAGCGATTGACTCCTCCAAAACCCGCGCGGCGTTGTTCTTCTGGAATTGGACTTGCTTCAAAATAAGCCCTGTAAATTTCGTTGTCGCGATTTTCAATCTCGGTCATTACACCTTCCATTTGCTCTAAACGCTGGGCGAGTAAATCAAATTGAAATTCATAATTTTTCAATTCTCTTTCAAGTAATAATTCTTTCGGTGTGTTTAAAAAATCTGTCGTTAATAAACCAAATAGGGTAAATAATCCAAAGAGGAAAGACGAAATAAGAAACAAAAAGAAATTAGAGATTTTAAGCGTTTTACCGCTTCGCAATGGTCGGTAAGAAAGTGTTTCAGGATCGTAATAATATTTAACCTTTGCCATAAACAGATTTCTTATAAATTTTGTTTTCTTTTGCAGTAACAAACGAATGTTCCACAAATATAACAAATTTTGCGCGCAAGATTTGCCTTTTTAACGCATTTACACCATGAAATCAGCTGAAATACGCCAACACTTTTTAGATTTTTTCAACGAAAAAACCCATCAAATTGTTCCATCTGCCCCTATGGTAGTGAAAGATGACCCCACATTAATGTTTACCAATGCAGGGATGAACCAGTTTAAAGAGTATTTTTTAGGGAATAAAATCCCTAAAAACAAACGGGTGGCTGATACCCAAAAATGTCTGCGCGTTTCTGGAAAGCACAACGATCTAGAAGAGGTAGGGATAGACACTTATCACCATACTTTCTTTGAAATGTTAGGCAATTGGAGTTTTGGCGATTACTTTAAAGAGGAGGCCATTGCGTGGGCTTGGGAAATTTTAACCGAGCGCTTTAAAATTGATCCTGCAATTCTTTACGTAACCATTTTTGAAGGAGACGATAACGAAGGGCTAGAACGCGATATGGAAGCCTATAACTTTTGGAAAAAGTTTGTACCAGAAGACAGGATTCTTTTGGGAAATAAAAAAGATAATTTTTGGGAAATGGGCGATCAAGGGCCATGCGGACCTTGTTCAGAAATTCATGTCGATATTCGTTCTGAAGAAGAAAAAAAAGAAGTTGACGGGGCAAGTTTAGTCAATCAAGATCATCCTCAAGTGGTTGAAGTATGGAACTTGGTTTTTATTGAATTTAACCGAAAAGCCAATGGAAGCTTAGAACAGCTCCCAGAGAAACACATTGACACCGGTATGGGCTTTGAACGGCTTTGTATGGTTTTACAAGGCAAAAAGTCCAACTACGATACCGATGTTTTTACACCATTAATTCGGGAAATTGAAGCTTTAACCAAAACAGAATACGGGAGTAGTCTAGAAACAGATCGCGCTATTCGCGTTATTGCCGACCACGTAAGAACCGTCTATTTTGCCATCGCCGATGGACAGCTGCCTAGTAACAATGGCGCTGGCTATGTGATTCGCCGCATTTTACGCCGTGCAATTCGATATGGCTTTACTTTTTTAGGCCAAAAAGAAGCCTTTATACATTTGTTGGTATCGACCCTAGAAAAACAAATGGGGGATGCTTTTCCAGAACTAAAACGCGAACAAAAACTAGCTTTTAACGTAATTAGAGAAGAAGAAAATTCTTTCTTAAAAACCTTAGACCAAGGACTTTTGTTACTTGATGCAATTTTAAAAGGAACCAAAGAAAAAGAATTAGACGGTGCAAAAGCTTTCGAGTTATACGACACCTATGGTTTTCCTTATGATCTTACGGCTTTAATTGCCAGTGAAAGAGGCTATACTGTCGACGAAGCTGGTTTTAATGCTTCGATGGAGCAACAAAAAAAGCGCTCAAGGGCTGCAGCTTCTTCTAAAGCAGGTGACTGGGTTGTTCTAGAACAAGACGAGTTAGAAGAGTTTGTGGGTTATGACAATTTAGAAGCGCAAGTAAAAGTGACCCGTTACCGTAAAATGACCACGGCCAAAGAAGGAGATTTTTACCAATTGGTTTTTAACCTAACCCCTTTCTATCCAGAAGGTGGAGGGCAAGTTGGCGATAAAGGGTATCTCGAAGCTGCTAATGGTGATATTTACTACATCCTCAATACAAGAAAAGAAAACAATCTTATCATCCATTTCACCCAGAATCTCCCCAATAAAATAGAGGAAAGCTTTAAAGCTGTTGTGGATGCTAAACAAAGACAACGGACATCGAGTAACCATACGGCAACGCACTTGTTGCACCAAGCTTTAAGAGAAGTACTTGGTGCGCATGTAGAGCAAAAAGGCTCGATGGTGCATTCTGGAGAATTTCGCTTTGACTTTTCCCATTATGCCAAAGTCAGTGCGGAAGAATTAAAACAAGTTGAACAATTTGTCAACGCCAGAATCCAAGAGCAGTTGCCCCTAGAGGAAAACCGCGATGCGATTTTAGCAGAGGCCATGGAACAAGGGGCTATGGCACTTTTTGGCGAAAAATACGGCGACACCGTGCGTACCATTCGATATGGAAAATCCATCGAATTGTGTGGAGGAACCCATGTGCGAAATACTGCAGACATTTGGCATTTTAAAATCACTTCAGAAAGTGCGGTAGCTTCTGGAATTCGCCGTATTGAAGCGATTACAGGAGATGCAACCAAAACCTATTTTGAAGATCAAACTGCCTTGCTTGAGCAAGTACAAGCATTGCTAAATCAGCCGCAAGACACCCTAAAAGCCATTGAAAGTTTGCAGGGAGAAATGACTGATTTGAAAAAAGAAATCCAAGCTTTGGCAAAAGTTCAACTCACAGCGATCAAACAAAACTTAGCAGCTACGATTACTGAAAAAAATGGCGTCGCTGTTTTGATTAAAGAGGTTGACCTTGATGGAGGAGCGATGAAAGATCTCGCTTTTTCTTTAGGACAAGATAAGACCAATTTGTTTTTGATTTTAGCGTCTAAAAAAGGCGGTAAGCCAGTGCTTAGCTGTTATATCTCTAAAGAGTTAGTTACTGAAAAAGGCCTGAATGCAGGTGCAATTGTACGCGACCTTGGAAAACACATCCAAGGGGGTGGTGGTGGACAGCCCTTCTTTGCCACTGCAGGAGGAAAAAACAGCGAAGGTATTCCAGCAGCCCTTAAAGCTGCAGAAGCATTGATTTAAACTTCTCGATCGACTAAATCGGTTACTACATAATAGCGGGGATCGTCAATAGATGCTTCAATGGCCTTTTCAAAATTTGGATTGGCCTTCAGTAAAAGTGTTTTACACTCTGGGCTTAAATGGGTTAAGCGAATGTTTTTATTTCTCTTTACGTATTTTTCAATCAAATTTTCTAAAGCTTCAATTCCAGAATGATCTGAAACACGTGATTCAATAAAGTCGATTTCGATGTTTTCAGGATCGTTGTTGATATCAAATTTCGCATTGAAGTTTTGAATCGAACCAAAGAACAACGGCCCCCATATTTCATAAACTTTCGTGCCATCTTCTTTAAAACTCTTTCGTGCGCGAATCATGGTTGCATTTTCCCAAGCAAAAACTAGGGCGGCAATAATTACACCTACGAGCACTGCAATGGCCAAATCCTCCATTACGGTCACTGCTGACACAATAACCAAGATGAAAGCGTCCTTGCGGGGGATCTTATTGATAATTCTAAAACTACTCCAGGCAAAGGTGCCAATGACAACCATAAACATGACCCCTACCAGGGCAGCAATAGGAATTTGTTCAATAACGGAAGAACCAAAAAGGACAAAACAAAGCAATGCAATTGCGGCAACAATCCCAGAGAGACGTCCACGTCCTCCAGAGTTTACGTTAATAATCGACTGGCCAATCATGGCACAGCCACCCATTCCGCCAAAAAGACCGTTGAGAATATTCGCGGTTCCTTGGGCAAGGCATTCTCTATTTCCGCTTCCGCGGGTTTCCGTAATTTCATCAATTAGGTTGAGGGTCATTAAAGATTCAATTAAGCCCACTGCAGCCAATAAAAAGGCCGTAGAAAGAATTAAATCCCAGTGACCATTTAAAGTAGAAAATAGCGAAAAAATAACGGTTTGAAATTGGGGCAAGCCTCCTTGAAGCCCTTCGCCTCCTCCGTCGCGAATAAACGATCCTACGGTGCTTGCTTCAATACCACCAAAAACAGTGATACAAGCCACAATAACAATTGCCGCTAGGGCAGCTGGAATTTTAGTTGTTAACTTCGGAAGAAAATACATAATGGCCATAGTAAGGGCTACTAAACCGAGCATAATGTAAAGTGCATCTCCGCTTAACCAATGGGTTGTGCCATTTACAGTTTGTTTGAATAAGCCCAGCTGTGAAAGGAAGATAACAATGGCTAGACCATTGACAAAACCCATCATAACAGGGTGGGGAATAAGGCGTACAAATTTCCCTAATTTGAAAATTCCGGCGGCAATTTGAATAAGGCCAACAAAAAGCAAGGTGATAAATAACCAGTAAAGACCTAAATTGTCGATAGGTTCTGCTAGGGTATTTCCAACTGCATTCCCTTGTTGAATCATGTAAACCATAACAACAGCCATCGCTCCAGTTGCTCCAGAAATCATTCCGGGGCGTCCCCCAAAAAGGGCAGTAACAAGCCCCATCATAAAGGCGCCATATAATCCCACAAGAGGATCAATGCCCGCGATAAAGGCAAAAGCTACAGCTTCAGGAACCAAAGCTAGCGCAACGGTAAGGCCAGATAAAATGTCGTTTTTTGGATTTAGGGAGAGGCGGGAGAATAGTGTTTTCAATGTGTTGATTTAAGCAGCTGCAAAGCTAAGCTTTCTGTCGCTTAAAACACACAAAAACATGAGTTTATAAAGTCTCGCTTTCTGGTTTTTCAGGCGGGTAATTGGCCAAAATTTCGGCCACAAAGGTCTGTATGCGTTCCTCCCGCTTTTTACTGTATTCGCTAATTCCACCATAGCCTTTCCCTTGCCAGACCAAAAGTTTTGTTTCTGCATCGATAATATCGATAAATAATTCTCCACGTGTTTGGGTGCTAACACTGGTATTATTTGCCCCCCAAAACCAGGGATTCCATCCCCAGCCCCATCCCCAGCCAAAACCGGGATTGTTGAAATTGTTCACAGTTACGCGGTCTGTTGCTTTGACAGCAATATTTATCAATAGATCTGGCGAAGCAGAAAGGCGTAAAGATTTGCCCTCCAGCTGTGCTTCTATCGCTTTAAGAATCCTTCTTTTGTCTAAATCTGAGATTTCAATCTCTTCTATGCCCGGCTTAAAAAACGCATAGGTTTTGTATTGGTCGAAATCAACACTGCTATCGTGATCTGCAAAAACGCGAATAGAAGAACATTGAACACTAACTACAGCTAGCAATAAAAGAAAGAGACGTTTCATGGGTAGATGCTTTTATTCGTTATATATCAAATTTAATGCCTTTTTTTGGATTGATTAAAGCCAAAGGGACAATGGCGACATCCGCTTTCACAACAATAGCCTCTTTTTAGGTGGAATTGCTCAGTAAAAACCTTGTATCCTTCTGGAGATAAGTAGTAGTCTCCATCCTCTAATTTTTGCTTCCCCAACATATGCTTTCTTTCTCCTAAAGTAATTTATAATGGGTACATTTGCGACAACAAAAGTTATGAGTTGGATCGCTTCGCACCTTGTTCAAAATGAATTTATTACACAAATAAACGGCATTTCAATTACAATTAAAAGGGAAGACAAGCTTCATCCGTTTATTTCTGGAAATAAGTTTAGAAAACTCAAATACAATTTCGCCCACTACAAAGCGATACAAGCCAAGGGCGTGGCCACTTTTGGCGGTGCCTTTTCCAATCATCTAGCAGCTACTGCCGCTGCAGGAAAGTTAGAAGGTTTGCCAACCATCGGTTTTGTTCGCGGAGATGAATTGGCACTCAAAAGCCGAAATGCTACTTTGACTTTTTGTGAAGCACAGGGGATGCAGCTTTATTTTTTAAGTCGGGATGCTTACCGCGAAAAAGCGCAGGCGACTTTGGTGCAAACAATATTGGCTGAAAATAAATATGCCCTTTTGGCCGAAGGCGGAACGAACGCACTTGCTGTAAAGGGTTGTGAAGAAATTCTTTTGCCTGAAGACAAAGCATTCGATACCATCGCCGTGGCTGTAGGGACGGGAGGGACTTTTATGGGCTTACTAAAGGCTTCTTCTCCCCACCAACAATTGCTTGGCTTTGATGTTGTTCACGATGAAAATGTGCGCCAATGGATTGAAAAGGAAGCACCAGATCAAAGTAATTTTAACCTTCTAAAAGCAACACAGGGCGGGCGTTATGGGAAAGCAACCAATGAATTGGTCGCTTTTATCAATTCTTTTTATGAAAAGCATCAAATTCTTCTGGATCCAATCTATACTGGAAAGCTCCTTTTTGGTATTTTTGCTTTAATTAAACAGGACCAATGGCGTTGGGGGAAAAATATTTTGATTATTCATACAGGCGGAATCCAAAGTATAGCGGGTTTCAATCAACAACAAAAAACAAAAGGAAGACCCCTTATAAAAGTTGGGCTATAGCTTGCTTTTTGTTCAGTTGTCTTTTTTTGAGTAGTTGTAGTGTTACCAAAAGTGTACGTCAAAAACGCCCTGAAGCTGTTGCTGAAAAAGTCCCTGCAAAAAAAATTGTGCAGCCAAAAGAAACGGAAGCTCTACAAACGATTCCAAATACAGTAAAACGCCCCCTAAGTACAGCGGATAAGGTCGCAGAATACCTTCGTGTTTTTGGTCCAATCGCACAACGCGAAATGAAAACCTATAAAATTCCCGCGAGCATTACCCTTGCACAAGGCTTATTGGAGTCTGGTTTTGGCACAGGAAGATTAGCCCTTGAGGGGAACAATCACTTTGGCATCAAATGTCATCGCGATTGGCAAGGCAAAAGAATCTATCACGACGATGATGAAAAAGGAGAATGTTTTAGGGTTTATACGGACGCAGGGGAATCTTATAGAGACCATTCCTTGTTTTTATCTGAAAGATCGCGTTATGCTTTTCTTTTCGATTTAGGCAAAAGAGATTATAAAGCTTGGGCAAGAGGATTGAAAAAGGCCGGTTATGCCACAGATCCAAAATACCCCAATAAGTTAATTCGCTTGATAGAGCGTTTTGATTTAGCCGCCTACGATAAAAAAGACGCCGCCGATATTGTTCAGCAAAAAAAGAAAGCCCCTAGCGCCGACGAAAAGGTGTATGTGGTGCAACAAGGCGATACCCTTTATTCTATAGCGAGAAAACTCAAGGTAGAATTAAGGGATTTAAAACATAAAAATGCGCTTAAAGACAATACCATACATTTAGGACAAGAACTTATTTTACCAAAGCAATAATATGCAATACCAACGCAGTAGCGCCCTTTTTGAAGCCGCAAAAAAAGTAATTCCCGGGGGAGTGAATTCTCCCGTTCGTGCCTTTCAATCCGTAGGGGGAGACCCTATTTTTATTGAAAAAGCAAAAGGTGCCTATCTGTATGATGCCGATGGGAATAAATTAATCGATTATATTTCTAGTTGGGGCCCCATGATATTGGGACACGCAGAAGAAGCTGTTATTAGTGCCATAACTGAACAAGCCCAAAAGGGAACCTCCTATGGGATCCCTACTGCCTTAGAAACCGCCATTGCTACTTTGGTGGTCGATCTTGTCCCAAATATCGATAAGGTGCGTTTTGTCAACTCAGGGACAGAAGCTTGTATGAGTGCTGTGCGTTTGGCCAGAGGCTTTACCAAAAGAGAAAAAATCATCAAATTTGCCGGTTGTTACCACGGGCATTCAGATGCCTTTTTAATTCAAGCAGGAAGCGGGGCTGTTACCTTTGGTTCCCCCAATAGTCCTGGAGTAACCCAAGGCACAGCGAAAGATACACTTTTAGCCAAATACAATGATTTAGCAAGTGTTGCAGCAATTTTTAAGCAACAAGGAGATAGCATTGCCGCCATTATTATTGAACCAGTTGCAGGAAATATGGGTTGTATTGTTCCGCAAAAGGGCTTCCTCGAAGGCCTTCGCGCTTTGTGCGATCAATATGGCGCACTATTGATTTTTGATGAAGTTATGACTGGCTTTAGGTTGGCCCTTGGCGGGGCGCAAGAACGCTTAGGGATAAAAGCAGATATTGTCACCTTTGGAAAAGTAATTGGAGGAGGACTTCCCGTAGGGGCGTTTGCTGCGCGAAAAGAAATCATGCAAGAGTTAGCCCCAGAAGGACCCGTTTATCAAGCGGGAACCTTAAGCGGAAATCCTTTAGCAATGATCGCAGGCTTAACCACCATCACCATGCTTCAAAAAGACAAAGCACTATTCGAGCGCTTAGATCAAAAAACAGCAAGCTTACACCATGGCATGAAGTCCTTAATTGAAGCCAAAGGCTTGCCCCATCATTTCAACCGTTTAGGGTCTATGTTGTCTTTGCATTTTACGGACACTCCCGTAGTGGATTTTGACACTGCAGCCTTGGGGAATAACGCCCATTTTAAAGCCTATTTTCACGGGATGTTAGCCCGTGGTGTTTATTTACCGCCCAGTGCTTTTGAAAGTTATTTCTTAAACGATGCCCTTTCTGAAGATGACATTGATTTTACCCTAACGGCCTTTTCCAGCTGGTTAAAAAGTCTGTAGTTTTTTGTAGTTTGCTTTTTTTGAGTAATTTGTAGGCCCAAATCAAAATAACCTACTTATGAAAAAAAGTTACTTTTTTATTGCTATGCTATGCGCTACAACCACTTTTGCGCAAGAATATTTAGCAGAATTACCAGAAAATCCAGGGCCCAACAAATGTTTTGCCAAATGTATTGTGCCTGATGAGTACAAAAGTGAAGTTACCCGTGTTTTAATTAAACCAGCTTACGACCAACTTGAAGTGGTTCCGGCTGTGTATAAAAAAGAGTACCAGGAAATCGTAATTCGCCCTGCCTCAAAACGCTATATTTATGAAGCGGCGCAGTACGAAACCATCACAGATACTTTGTGGATTAAAGATCCTTATCATCAGTTAAAAGTGATTCCAGCTACTTTTTCAACCGATTTTGAAACAGTAGAAGTAAGGCCCAAAACAGGGAATTGGATTGCTGGAGAAGACGATCCCGATTGCCCCTCCATTAACCCTGCGGATTGCCGTGTTTTTCATTACCGTGAGATTCCAGCCATTGAAAGAGAGATTCCGGTAGAAAAAATACAAGCAGAAGCCAATACTTCGGCCGAGCGTGTTGACGGACGCTTTAAATTAATTAGCCGTCAAGTAGAAGTTCGCCCAGCGCAAACCCTTGAGGAGGCGATTCCCGCCAAAACCCAAATGGTAGAGCGCAATGTTTTGGTGAAAGATGAAACCACCAAAAAAGTAACGATTCCAGCGGTTTACAAAGAGGTTACCAAAAAAGTACTAGTTAAAAAAGGGGGGATGAATGCCTGGAGAGAAGTACCCTGTACTATTCCAGAAAGAGGGAAGCTGCTTCCGATACACTATGCCCTTGGGAGTGCTGCTTTAAATGCTAGTTCAAAGCGTACCATAGATAAATATATATTAAAAGTGCTAGAAGAAGACTTGAGCGCTATTGTAGAAATCGGGTCGCATACAGATGCGCAAGGAGGCGATCAGTTTAACTTAACGCTATCTGAAAATCGCGCCAAAAACGTGGTCGAATATTTGATTTCAAAGGGCGTTGATCCCGCTAGGCTAATCGCTGTTGGCTATGGGGAAACCAAACTCTTAAACAAATGTGCCAATGGGGTTAGTTGCAGCGATCAACAGCATCTTGAAAACAGAAGAACCGAGTTTAAGGTCTTTTAGTGGAGCGTTACCCAAAGGCCTTCCTCGTTCTTTTCAACTTTTGTAAGGCCTTTTTTCCCTAAACCTTTTAGAGAAATATCCCATTTTTTGTTGCTTAATCCAGCTTGTTCTTTTAGAGTAGCTAGAAGAACAGGATGGTTGGCTTTTAATAAATTATAAATGATTTTTTCCTCTTCGGTCAATTCAACTGCCTTCTTTTCAGGACGCATTTGCGGAAAGAAAAGTACTTCTTGAATAGAGCTGTTGTTAGTCATTAACATTACCAAACGATCAATGCCAATGCCAATACCAGAAGTAGGCGGCATTCCATATTCTAAGGCACGAAGAAAATCTTGATCGATAAACATCGCTTCATCATCTCCTTTTTCACTCAATTTTAATTGCTCTTCAAAACGTTCTCTTTGATCAATAGGATCATTTAGCTCTGAATAAGCGTTGGCCAATTCTTTTCCGTTAACCATCAATTCAAAGCGTTCTGTCAAACGTTTGTTGTCTCGGTGTTCCTTGGTTAAAGGACTCATCTCCTTGGGATAATCTGTGATAAATGTGGGTTGAATGTAGTGGTGCTCGCATTTTTCCCCAAAAATTTCATCTATCAGTTTTCCTATTCCCATGGTTTCGTCTACTTCAAGGCCTAGTTTTTTTGCTGTAGCACGTAATTCTTCTTCTTCCATTTCAGCAACATCTATTCCTGTATGTACCTTAATGGCTTCTAGAATTGGCACACGTGGATAGGGGGCTTTAAAGTCAATGGTGTTTTCACCAACGGTAACGGCAGAAGTACCATTGGATTCTACTGCTACTTTTTCAAGTAATGCCTCAGTGGTTTCCATCATCCAGAAATAGTCTTTATAGGCGACATACAATTCCATGACGGTAAACTCTGGATTGTGTGTTCTGTCCATTCCTTCGTTTCTAAAGTCCTTAGAGAATTCATAAACACCGTCGAAGCCACCAACTATAAGTCTTTTTAGATAAAGTTCATTGGCAATGCGTAAATACAACGGGATGTCCAATGCGTTGTGATGGGTCATAAAAGGACGTGCAGATGCACCTCCAGGAATAGGTTGTAGAATAGGGGTTTCTACCTCTAGGTATTCTCGCTCATTAAAAAACGAACGGATGCTATTGGTGATTTTGGTGCGTTTGATAAAAGTGTCCTTCACTTTTGGGTTAACGATTAAATCAACATAACGCTGGCGGTAACGCAGTTCAGGGTCGTTAAACTCATCATAAACCTTCCCCTCAGCATCTGTTTTGGGCAAGGGAAGTGGGCGAAGGGTCTTATTAAGTACAGAAAAGGCGCTTACTTGAACGGTTTGTTCCCCAACTTTTGTGGTAAAAAGACTTCCTTTAATCCCAATAATATCGCCGATGTCGAGTAGTTTTTTATACACCTCGTTATACAAGGTCTTGTCTTCAGCGGGGCAAATTTCGTCGCGGTTGAAATATACTTGTATTCGCCCTTTGCTGTCTTGCAATTCGGCAAAACTTGCTTTTCCTTGAATACGGCGCGACATTAAGCGTCCGGCAATCACAACTTCTTTCCCCTCTTCAAATGTATTTTTAATGTCTTCTGAAGTATGGTCAACTGGATAAAGTGGCGCAGGATAAGGGTCTATTCCTAATGCTCTTAATTTAGCTAATTTCTCTCTTCTGATAATTTCCTGCTCGCTTAAACCGGCCATAGTGTAAAAATTTTAGCAAAGATAAGGAGTCTGTAACAATTCAAAGTTGTTAAATTAGCCTACGCAATCATTTTTTTATCCATGAGTCTTTTTCGCGTTTTATTGGCCATTGTTTTTCCGCCCCTAGCGGTGCTAGATTATGGGTGTGGATCCATTGTAATTGTCTTTTTATTAACCCTTTGTGGTTGGGTTCCAGGAACCATTGCCGCTTTGGTGATTCTAAATAACACCAATCAGTTTTGAACCAAACACAGAACAAGCGGCTTACCGTAATCGATCTAGGACTTCAGGCTTATAAGCCTACCTGGGATCTTCAAGAGCAACAATTGCAAAAAATAGTGGATCTTAAAAAACAAAACAGAGCTGCTGTAGTTCCAGCCATTACCCCCAATTATTTTTATTGGGTAGAGCATCCGCCAGTAATAACCCTTGGAAAAAGTGGTTTACCCAAACACTTATTACTTAATGAAGCGCAACTGAAAGAAAAAGGAATCGCATTTTTCACCACCAATCGGGGGGGAGATATTACCTTTCATGGCCCGGGACAATTGGTGGGTTATCCTATTCTTGATCTCGAAAATTTCTTCACCGATATACATCAATACCTTCGCCTGCTAGAAGAAGCCGTGATTAGGACACTTCTTGACTATGGCCTAAAGGCCGAAAGGAGTCCTGGGGAAACAGGGGTATGGTTGGCCGTGGGAACACCCTTTGCACGGAAAATTTGCGCGATGGGTGTGAAAGCAAGTCGTTGGGTAACCATGCATGGTTTTGCTTTAAATGTCAATACTGACTTAAGCTATTTTGACTATATTATTCCCTGTGGAATCCAAGGGAAAGCCGTGACTTCTTTGGCTGCTGAGTTAAAACGTGAAGTCCCTCTAGCCGAAGTAAAGGCAAAAATGCTCACGCATTTTAGTGCGCTCTTTAAAGCTGAGGTAGTAAAGAAGTAAGTTGTCCTAATAAGATTTTACTTTTTCCCCGTTCAAATGGCTCAATTGATTTTATAAATCAATAAATCTTTGCTTTCGCCTTGAACTACAAATTCCAAGGCTTTGTCTTTATCTGCATTATTGAGCTCCATGGCGGCAACCCCATAAACCGGAAAGCCACTAATAGCCTTTCCGTTACTGTAATAGAGGTAAACTTTTTGGGCGTCTATATCAGTAACGCTTACATAAATAGTATTGTTGAGGTAGAAAATCCTTGGCGCAGTATATTGTCCATAGGGAAGACTAACGGGCATACCTTTAATGGTTAAAATATTGTCGGTTAAAGTGACCAAAGATTTTGTGCTTGCCGTTATTTCATGTTTTGGATTTAGCCCCAAGTTCGTTAAAACAACATTCCCCTTTGGATCTATTTGAACAAGATTCCCTGCCTCATCGGTGGTAGTAAAGGTTTTTAAGTAAGCATAAACCGCTTGATTAGAGGCTTTAATGGGGGTCTTGATTTTAACGCGGGTTTGCCCAGTTCTGTTTAGGATATTTATTTTCCCACTGGCTTCTTTAATAACAATATAGTCTTTGTTACCAAAGCGAATGTGTTTTGGTTGCGCACTAATCGTCGAAGCACCCTTGGTGAATTTAAAGCCATTGACTTTTCGCCCTTTGTTGTCGAGCATGATAACATTCTTGTCTTGCGCTAGAAGAAAACGATAGTTCCTGCTTTGATCATAATCAAAAACAGCCAATGGTTGTGCGGTGGTAGACGTTTTTATTTTCTTATTAAAAGGCGCAACTACTTTCCCATTTCGATCGAGGATATAAAAACGTTTATCTGTTCTAAAGGCCATTTGTAAACGCCCGTTTTTATACAAATCAACCTGTTCAATCGCTCCAATGATTTTTCCTTCTAAGGGTTTTTTCCAGAAAAGCGTGCCGGTGTTGGAATAGAGGTAAAGAACGTTTTGATCGTCTTGTACGGCAATGTCTTTTTGTTTAGTTCGATGATTGTGAAGCCACTGAGGCGTTGTAGCAACAGGATGGTCTAAAGAGATTAAAGCGACATTGGTGGTTGTTTTTTCTTGGCTTGTGTTTTCTTCCTGAGAAAGGCGAAAATGCAGGTGCATAAAGTCACTTTCTACCACCCCTTGAAAAGCGACATAGGGCAATTTTTCACTGTCTAGGCTTTTCCAAAACCCTTTTTCTGGGAAAGTACTGCGCAGCGCGTTTGTATTACCAATCCACAATAAACTACTCTTGTCGGAAAGTGTTTGTTCTGAAAAACGTTTGTAGGAAAGGGATTTTTCTAATGTTTTTTCATCTTTATAAGACGCAATAAGTGATTTAATGCCAGCTTCACTTTCTGCAAAAAAGAGAAAGTCGTCTATCTTGGCCACCCATGCAACATTGACTTGCTCCCCTAAACTCATCACGACTAAGCTTAATTCTCGGGCAAGCGAGGTTTTAAAATAGGGGATATCCCGGTATTTTTTGGCTTGACTTTCTGGAATAAATGTGGCTTCGGCTGTAGCTTCATTATTTAAATGAAAGATTAAAGCGATTTCTTCTTTTAATGCCACTAGCCCAAGTTCATCAATACCTTTCAGCGCAGATAAATCGGTGGTTAAAGTAGCTAAATTGAGAAAGCGTACCCATTTTTTAAACTTGTCTTCTAAAAGCTGAAGGTTGTCTAGGGTCATGATAAATGCCGAAGTCATTTGCATTGGAATGGCTTGGGTTAGTACGGTTTCTTTTGGCTCACTTGAGTGAAGCAAACCCACAGGATCTCCAATAGAGTCGATTACCTGGAGTAAGCCGTCTACCTCAAGAGCATTGGCGGTAAGATGGAGATCTAAGCTTGCCCAATTTTCGCCAATTTTAGGAAACAAAGGCAGTTGCCCTAGAACTGTTTTAAAAAGATCTTCTTGCTGCCCTTTGATATGAATGTTTAATGGCGCATCCTCATCGGCTGTTTTGACCATTTCATAAAAGTTGGGCGCGTTAATGCCTTTGGCTTTCTGCTGGTAATTGCGAATGCAATTTTCCAAGACAATCTTGGTGTCGGCATGCAGGGTAAAGCCGTCGATAAATGCGGTATAAAGCGGGCTGTTGTTTTCTTGGGTAAGATAAATTGTTTCGCCGCTGTATTCTTCCTTTGGAAAAGCGAGATAGGTGCTGTCTAGCGGAGCTTTATAAACAATGCTTAAGGCTTTTTCGTTTTTCCCATAAGGCGTAAGACTAAAGATTTTTGGGGAAGTATTTTGTGTTGTAAAAGCCGTTAATTTTTGCGTTAACGCAGGATGACTTTTGGGAAGCTGTTTAAGAATGGGGTTGTTTTTAAACGCATTTTCTATTTCGTTTGGATTGTTTAATTGTATCGCTAAAGGCGTGTTTTGTGGAATCCAATCCACCAATTGGGTGTTGTTTTGCTGTACCGTTTCACAGGCGGTAAAAAGAGCAATACTTAATATAGCAGTGGTGGCAAAAAGGGGAAACAATTTAAAATTCATAGCAATGGCTTAGTCGTGCAAAATTAAGAAACTCAAAAATCAATTGACAGTTGTTCTGGAAGTAATCGAAAAGTTTTTCTATGGTGGGGGCTAGGGCCACTTTTTAAGATTCCTTCCCGATGGGACTTGGTGGGATAGCCTTTATTTGTCTTCCAATGGTATTGGGGGAATTTAAGGTCTAATGCCAACATAATATCATCGCGATAGGTTTTGGCCAAAACAGAGGCAGCGGCAATGTTGAGGTATTTCCCATCGCCTTTAATGATACATTCATGGGGAATTGCTTCGAAATTATGGAAGCGATTTCCATCAACAGCGATAAATTCTGGGCGAACAGATAAACCCGAAATGGCGTTGTGCATGGCTTTAATAGAGGCGTTTAAAATATTGATTTCTTCAATTTCGACAACGCTACAATGGGCAACCGAAAAGGCAATGGCTTCCTTTTCAATAATGGGGCGTAAGGCAGCCCGTTGTTTTTTGGTCAGCTTTTTGGAGTCGTTTAACAACGGATGCGTGAAATCTGAGGGGAGAATAACGGCGGCGGCAGTTACAGGCCCTGCCAAACAACCTCTTCCTGCTTCATCGGTGCCAGCTTCAATTAGGTTGGTGTGTTGCGACGGGAGTTGTTTCATGCATTTGTTTAACAAGCCGTATTTGATCTCTTGGGATTTTAGGTCTTACGCTCGCTTTCTCCCTTTTTAGGGCCATAGTGCAAACCATTAGATCGCATAGAATAAATTCAAACAGGAATTCAAATTTAGTTATAACTTCGCACAAAACATATTCTCTATGCCACATCGGTATTTTTTTATCTTTTTATTATTGCCCCTGCAACTCCTTTGGGCCCAAGTAGAAGTCGAAGCAAATGCAGTAACAGCGCTATCGCTTACGACGGCAAGTTCAACCGTTGAAAGGCCTGTTCAACAACGGGATACTTTAACCGTTAAAAAAGACAGTCTTCCCCCTAAAAAAGGCCTTATTGTTAAAGAGCAGAAAGCGGCAGTTATAGACACCGCAACCATAGAGATGTATGAAATTTTCCAGCAGGGAAAAAGAACCGTTCATGTCGATACCACCCTGACGATTCAAAAAGAATACAAAGCCAACTTTTTGCGCGAGGATTATTTCGAGCTACTCCCTTTTGTCAATGTAGGATCGGCTTTTAATCGTTTGGGGCACGATTTTACCCAGACCTCTTTACAGCCCCAGATGGGTGCACGATCAAAACACTATGGTTATTTTGAAGTGGAAGATGTTAAGTATTACAGAGTCCCAACCCCATTAACAGAACTTTTTTTTAGAACGACTTTAGAACAGGGGCAGTTAACAGACGCAACCATAAGTGTTAATACATCCCCACAATTTAATTTCGCGCTTGCTTTTCGTGGGATGCGCTCCTTGGGGAAATACCTCAATCAACGGTCAGCAGGACAAGCCTTTCGTTGGTCCATGACCTATCAGACCAAAAACGAGCGCTATAAAGCAAAAGTGCACTATGTTTCCCAATCCCATGAAAATCAAGAGAACGGAGGAATAACCGACATCGGAATTCAGCTCTTTGAATCAGGCGATGAAGATTTTCTGGAGCGATCTGTTTTAGCGGTAAAACTCGCTAGTTCAATTAATGAGCTTAAAGGGAAAAGATCTTTTTTTGAGCACAACTACGCCCTGGTGCATGCCAAAGATTCTACGGGGTCCACTTGGACGATTGGGCAGCAAATCATGAATGAGTCTAAATTTTACCGCTATGAAGACACGCGTGCTTCGGCCTATTTTGGAGAGAGAGACACCAGTGTTCCTGTCCTTGATGAGGTGCAATGGGCGATTTTAAAAAACAGATTTCAAACCGAATTGCAGAGCCCTGTATTAGGAAAGCTAACTGCGGGGCTGGAAATCTCCGCCATCGATTATACTATTCTTTTGCCAGAAGTAGAGACGTTAGAGGGAACCGTTCCTGCCACAAATACCTTAGGGGGAGATCCGCTTAATCTGGAGGCAAATCAAACCTTTCTTAATGCTGACTATGCCTTTTTATGGAGGGGTTTCGACTTTACAGCTCACTTTAACAAAACCTTATTTAGTGATCGTTTAAGTGATGAAATTAGCCTGCAGGCAAAAATCACCCTGTCCAATGATCTCTTCTTTCAGGTCAAAGCAAGCTTTATTAATAAGAGTCCTAATTTCAATTTTATTCGGTACAGAAGTGCTTATGCCGCCTATAACTGGTACAACGACAGTCTGGTGAATGAAAAAATAAGCAGCTTATCGGCAACCTTGTCACATCCTAAATGGGGGGCGATAAGCGGTTTTCTTCAGCGTTTAGACAATTATACCTACTACAACCAGGTTTTCCCTGTGCAAGAAGAAGCTACTCTTTTACCTCAAACACTCTTGGCGGAGGTGATTCAAGCCCCAGAAACGATTACCTATTTAAAAGCGCGCTATACTTCTCAATACAACCTTTGGAAGTTCGGCTTAACCACCACAGCGCAATACCAAAAAGTCATGTCCACAGTCAATGCGACAACACCGCCGATTAACGTTCCAGAATGGAATGTTAGGACCACCTTGAGCTTTAGTTCTCATTTGTTTAAAAAAGCCTTGTATGTGCAAACAGGGATCACCGGGCATTACTTCACCAGCTACTATGCTGATCAATACAATCCGCTTCTAGGGGATTTTATGCGACAAGACCAACAAGAAATCGGGGATTTTCCGCGAGTAGATGTCTTTTTTAACGGAAAAATTCAAAAAGCACGTTTCTATTTAAAGTACGAACATGCGAATGCTTCCTTTACGGGATATGACTATTATAGTGCAGTAGGATATCCGTATCGCGACAGTATTATCCGTTTTGGATTAATTTGGAATTTTTTTGAGTAACATAAGAGGCTGTTTTGCAGCCCTTTATTTTGTAGCGAAAAAAAACTTCAAATAATTTTTTGCAGTAGTGTTGTGGGTGGAGAAAAAGCGTTTTATATTTGCACCCGCTAAGGGGTAATAGCTTTAGCAAACGATCTTTGAAAAAATAGAAAATGACAGCGTGTATCAAAGATACATGAAGAACAAAACCATTTTGAGA
>CBFHVC010000006.1:0-76539 GCA_965659515.1 Candidatus Arcticimaribacter sp.
CAACAAAGCCAAGAATTGAAAGACGCAGGGGTGCCTTTTCTGCATTATTACTCCATGGGGAAATCAGATAATATCAAGGCGATTGCTGAGGCGATTTTTTAGCTTTTAAACATTAAGGTCAAAATAGTGATTTAGATCAAAACTACTTGGTCAACTGGTTAAACAGTTCCGCTAGGTTTTCATTTTTTTGTTGAAGAGAGAGAATCTTTAATTGGTTGTCGTGCGCAAAGTCAAAGACTTTTGGACGAATGTCCTCTTGACCATTACAATACAATTCGTATTGAAAGTCAAAGGTATTAACAGCCTTAGTAATGCCTTCAATTTTACTTAGGGCTTCGGTTTCGATGCGGTAGTCAAATTCTACTTGAACGATTTGTTGCTGTCCTTTCCGCAAGGTCGCTAGGCTTTCATCTGCCACCACTTCTCCTTGGCGAATAATAATCACACGATCGCAAACACTTTCTACTTCTGATAGGATATGGGTGGACAATAAGACAATTTTTTCCTCCCCCAGTGCGCGAATGAGTTTGCGAATCTCGATGAGTTGATTGGGGTCTAATCCAGTGGTGGGTTCGTCAAGAATTAAAATTTCAGGATCATGGAGTAAGGCTGCCGCGAGACCAACCCTTTGCTGGTAGCCTTTTGAAAGGGTGTTTATTTTTCGCTTGCGTACTTCCTCTAAGCCTACTTTCTGAATGACTTGATCAAAGGGAGCATTTTTAATGCGGTATAATCCCGCGATAAACTGAAGGTATTCCAAAACGTATAAATCGGGATAAAGCGGGTTATTTTCGGGTAAATAACCCGTGACCTGCTGTATGCTTTTGATGTTATGACGCAGCTTTTTTTCGCCATAAAACACCTCTCCTTCCCAGGTTTTGAGATAGCCGGTTAAGATTTTCATCAGGGTAGATTTTCCTGCTCCATTGGGTCCAAGCAGGCCTACAACTTCCCCTGGATTTAGGGTAAAAGAAACCCCTTTTAAGGCAGCAACTTCTGCGTAATTTTTGGTAATATTTTGAAGTTGTAACACGATTTACTTTTTTGCTAAAGGTAAAACTTTACATTCTTTTATGCATCCATTTGGGCATATTCGAAAAAATAAAAGCAATTAGTGCCCAGCGTTTGGTAATATACACGACTGATTTTTTGTTTTGGAGGGCATTGTAAATTTGGTTAGCGGCTTTTTCTTTTGGTGCCATCCAGAATATGCCACTTCCTTGTACCATGTCTGTATCGACAAAGCCAGGGCGAATGTCTGTTGTGGCGATAGGAAGTTTTAACTTATAAAAGCGTTGTCTTACCCCTTCAAAATAATTCGACTGATAGGCTTTTGATGCATTATAAGAAGGCGTTTGACGCCCTCCTCTTCTGCTGGCAACGGAAGAGATATTGGCGAGATGGCCGTGGCCTTGGGTTTCAAAAAAATGTACTCCCCAATTCACCATTTTGGTGAAGGCAACTACGTTGAGCTGATTGGTGGCATTTTCAATAGAATAATCTAGCGTTTTATTTAGTACGCCCATTCCAGCAGAAATAACCAAGAGCTCAAGACCACCTAAGGCATTCACAAGGTTGTCGAGGTCTTTCTCTGCATCGGGATGGGTAGCATCGGCCACCAAGGGAATAATCGAATTTGGGTAAATTGCTTTTATTTCTTCCAGCAGTTCACCGCGGCGTCCTGTAATACCAACTTGATATCCTTTTTGAGCTAAAACAATGGCGAGGGCTTTTCCAATTCCGGAGCTTGCACCTACAATAATGGCTTTCTTTGACATGTTTATAGATTTAGGTGAGTGTCATCGCAAAAAGGTCCTTTTTTGGTCGCCTTGCAATTGCATAAGCGCACTTCTCCAGTTCTTTTTGCCGTAAATTTTAAGGGTTTAATTTTACTTCCATGATGGGAACCATCGCAGAAAGGTTGTTGGCTGCTTTTGCCACAAGCACACCATAGATAGTTGTCTCCTTTGGTTAAGGATACCGTTAAAGCATCTTTTGTTGCTGTTTTCTGTAGTTGAAAATCTTTATGCCAATTACTTTTTTTGTCTTTCGACTTGATAAATGGGTAGAAGTAAGCTGCAGTCCAGTCGTCTTCTGTTTTCTTTTGTAAACCGTAGGTTTCTGGATAAGCGTTTTGGAACTTTGCCGTTCCAAAGAATTGATCCCATAGGCTAAACATATTTCCAAAATTCGCATTGGGGTCACTTGCGTTATCCAACATTGACCTGCCGTGATGCGCATGGTGAAAAGAAGGCGTAATAATAATGCGCTCTAAAACTTTAATAAAGGGTTTTAAAAAGGTGTATTTATAAAATGGTTTATCCCATTTAATTTGACTGTGTGAACTGATGATTATCGCTTGTTTTATTACAAGTCCTAAAGCAACAGCTTTGGCACCGCCGGCAAAAACAATTAAGCCCACCCACCAGATATTCGGCATCATAATATAGTACAAAAGGGCATTGCGATAAGAAACGAAGTAGCCCATTTCTTCTGCTTGATGATGACTGCGGTGTAATTTCCAAAGGAAAGGATATTCATGTGCAGAACGATGGTACCAATATTGCAAAAGGTCATCGATGAGAATATAACCTAAAAATAAACTGATGAATGAAAGGCTTGACAAGAGGCTAGCACCCTGGGGAAAAAAGCTATTTCCTAAGAAAAAAACAGTCGCTACAATTGCGGGCTTTATTGCGGTAGAAAGAAGAAAAAAACTCAGGACCTCTTGGGTCCAATCTCCTTTTTTGCGTTTTGAATTTTGTAAGAATCCAGCAAAGGATTCGACAAGGCCAAAGCCAATTAGAATACCAAGTACTAGGATGACATCGAAGTGCTCTATAGCGAGGAGCTGTTGTAATAGTTTTTTCATTTATTCTTCATCATTTTTCTTAAAGGTTGGAATGATACGAGCTTTGGTTTTTTGTTCAAAGCCAAAAGCGATTTCAATTAAGGTTGGTTCACTCCAGGCACGTCCAAAGAAAGATAAGCCTACTGGTAAACCGTGAATGGCGCCCATGGGAATTGTAATATTAGGGTAACCGGCCCATGCTGCTGCGGAAGAGCTTCCCACATGATGATTATCTCCGTTCAACCAATCGGTACTCCATGCGGGACTTCCGGTAGGAGCAATAATAGCATCTAAATCGTATTCGTCCATAACGCGGTCAATCCCTTCTTTTTGACTCATGCGTTGAAGATTCGCTAGGGCTGTTTGATAAGCTTCACTTGCTAAGTCTTCTTTTTTATTGGCTATTTTTAAATAGGCCTGATTGTAATATTTTAATTCAATTGAATCTGCTTCATTAAAAGCGATGAGTTCGTCTAAGCTTTTGATGGGTGCATTCTCCCCCAAAGATTTAAAGTAAGCATTGAGCCCTGCTTTGTATTCGTGAAGCATAACTTGAAAAGAGTTGCCTCCTGTTCCTCTGGGGGCGATGTTGTCAATTTCGATTACAGTTGCTCCAGCAGCTTCAAGCGTTCGAATCGATTGCCGCACTAAGCTGTCCACTTCGGCATTTTGACCTAATGGTGCAGTATAAAGCGCAATGCGTTTTCCCGCTACTCCATCTTTCTTCAGATATGGGGTATAGTCCTTTAATGCGATTCTTCCTTCTACCAGGGTTTTACGATCTGCGGGATCGATGGCCGTAAGTGCACCTAAAGCGATGGTCGCATCTGTTAAAGTTCTCGCCATCGGGCCAGCGGTATCTTGGGTAAAAGAAATGGGGATAATCCCAGAACGGCTAATTAAACCCACAGTGGGTTTAATCCCCACAATTCCATTGGCGTTGGAAGGACATACAATTGAACCATTGGTTTCGGTTCCAATGGCCAGCAAAGTTAAATTGGCTGAAACAGCGACAGCAGAACCAGAACTCGAGCCACAGGGGTTTCGTGTTAGTACATAAGGATTTTTGGTTTGCCCATTGATGCCGCTCCAGCCGCTAGAAGAGTTTTGCCCTCTAAAGTTTGCCCATTCGCTTAGATTGGCTTTCGCCAAAATAACTGCGCCAGCAGCGCGTAATTGCCTAGCAAGTGGGCTGTCTTGCAAAGGTTTTGAATTTTTTAAGGCCCTTGATCCTGCAGTGGTATTCATTTTATCATGGGTGTCAATATTGTCTTTTAAGACAACGGGGATGCCATGCAAGGGGCCACGAGATTTCCCCTCTTTTAGTTCTTGGTCTAGTGCTTTGGCGATAGCGATCGCCATGGGATTAACTTGTATGATAGACCGAAGTCTGGGCCCTGCTTTATCGATTTGTTCAATGCGGTTCATGTAGGCTTGGGTTACCTCCTCAATCGAAAAGTCTCCTTGGGTATAACCGGAAGATAATTCAGCAATGGTGGTTTCAAGAAAAGTAAAATCATTGGGGTTTTTTTCTACCTTGACTTCGACTTTTACACAAGAAATAAGCGAAAAGCATAGGAGAAGACAGCAATGGCGTAACATTTTCATTTAAGTTTGTTGGTTTCGCAAGTAAATTACTCCTTTTTCTAAAAAAACAGGAGCAAAAATTTGTTTTTGTGGGTTTGAAATATTTTAAAAAGTGGAAAAATTAACTAAGTTAGTAGTGCCCATTAAATTTAACACCATGTTAAAATATTTTAATCTAGAGAACCTTAATCGATTATCTCATCTCCATAAATTAATTAATAATGAGATTACAGGAACTCCGCTTGAACTATCAAAGAAATTAGGCGTTAGTGAGCGAAGTACTTACCTGATGATTGACTATTTAAAGGATTTCGGAGCAAAAATAAAATACGATAGAAGACTTAAAACTTACCATTATGTAAATTCATTTGATTTAAAGATCAATTTTTCTATTAAGTTTATTAATGACGATGAAATTAAGATAATTAATGGGGGTTATTTTTTTTCTACTGCAAGGTTATTGCAGTGAACGAGTTTAATTTTAATCAAATAAACCTTAAATTTTTTATCATGAAAAAACTTAATGAATATGGATTTCTGGGAGTTGTTCCTATGACAGAAAAAGAAATGAAAAACACAAGCGGTGGTGTCGCATGGCTTCCGGTTGTGGCGTTTGCAATTGTAATATTGAATACTGATTGGGATAGAGCTGTGTCAGAGTTTCGTGAAGGATGGAATAGTTTATAATAATAAAATTTTATGAAACATGAGAGAATTAACAAACTTGGAGTTAGAAAACATCAATGGAGGACGCCCTGGGTGGTATTACCTTGGTAGAATTGCGAGATATATCTACGAAGCAGTAGATACTGAACCTATTTCCTGTGCAGGTGTAACTAGATTTGGAGAATGATATCAAATAACTTAAATAAACTATTGCTAACTTTAGCTATAATTTTATTTATCTCAAATTTGCTTTTCATTGACTTGTCTAACCCTAAAGCAATTATAACAGATAAAAAAGTTATACTGAATATCATAGTCTCGTTATTTTTAATATTAATTTTATTAAATAATAAATTCAAATAGTGATGAAGTTTCGATATATCAAAATGTAATAACGTTTACATTTTACTTATTTGAAAGATGTGAGTATTATGAAAAAACAATTATAATTTAAGGGGTAATCTAAATCAATGATGCCCCTTTTTTATATCAGTATTTTAGAATATTTTTTCGCAGAATTTTAAAATATACTATCATTAATGCACCCCAATTTTAGTTTAAACTTCAATCCTTTCAAAAAAGAAGAAGAAAAATTTGTTTTTGTCTAAAGAGCGATTAATTTTGTATTTATAATTTAATACGATGAACAGCACGTTTTTTTATTACAATGATTTCTTTTACTTCTTTAATGAAGCAGGAAGGACTTTGTAATAAACAAACATTACAATATAAATTAAAGTCCTGACAAATGTTCGGGACTTTTTTTTTGGACTATAAATGGAAACTAAAATCGCAATTCAAGGAATTAAGGGCTCTTTTCACCACGCAGTGGCCATGGACTACTTCCATACTGATGTGGCATTAAAAGCATGCCTGAGTTTTGATGCGGTTGTCGATGCCCTCCTTTCTGGGGAAGTGAAGCAGGCCGTTATGGCCCTTGAAAATTCTATAGCAGGATCAATTATTCCTAATTATGCGCTTATTGATCATAACGATCTCAGTATTGTTGGGGAATACAATTTGAATATAAATCACACCTTGATGACTTTGCCTGATCAAAGCATTGAAGAGATTCGTGAAGTGCATTCTCATCCGATGGCTTTATTACAGTGTAAGGCATTCTTTAAAAAGTATCCACAAATTAAATTAATTGAAGCAGCAGATACTGCCGATGCTGCGCGGCTGATTTTTGAAGCGCAAAAAAAAGGCATTGCTGCCATTGCACCCAAAGCTGCTGCTGCGATTTATGGTTTAAATGTATTGGCTGAATCTATTCAAACCATTAAAAATAACATTACCCGTTTTGTGATCGTTCAAAAAAAGAACGGAAGTTTACCACCAACGGAAATCAATAAGGCTTCTTTAAAATTTATTTTAGACCACCAAAGAGGAAGTTTAGCGGCTATTTTAAACGTAATGAGCGATTGCTTGTTGAATTTAACCAAAATTCAATCCTTACCAGTTATTGAAACTCCAGGGAAATATGCCTTTTTTGTCGATGTTACTTTCGACACTTTTGAACAATACGAAAAAGCACGTCAGATTTTAAAAATCATGGCCTTAGAATTTAAAATATTAGGTGAATACGCCGACGCAAAAAAATGAAAATAAAAACAGCCACGAGACTTGAAAGCGTTAAAGAGTACTATTTCTCCAAGAAATTGCGAGAAGTCGCGGGCTTAGTTCAAGCAGGAAAGCCTGTTTTAAATATGGGAATTGGAAGCCCAGATTTACCGCCACACCCTTCTGTTGTTGAAGCACTTAACAACGCAATGTCGCATCCGCGTGCAAACATGTATCAAAGTTACCAAGGTTTACCCGAATTAAGAACAGCGATTGCCCAGTTTTACCAGCGCAATTATGCTGTTGCCCTCGATCCTTCGTCGGAGGTTTTACCACTGATGGGATCTAAAGAAGGAATCATGCATGTTTCTATGGCCTTTTTAAATAAAGGAGATGATGTGTTGATTCCTAATCCTGGTTACCCAACCTACAGCGCTGTTACACAACTAGTCGAGGCTACTCCAGTTTTTTATGACTTAACCGCTGAAAATAATTGGCAACCTGATTTTACGGCCCTAGCGGCGCTTGATACGTCAAAAATAAAATTAATGTGGGTGAATTATCCCCATATGCCCACAGGAACAAATGCCGATCGCGCTTGCCTTGAAAAATTATTGGAATGGGCAGCGAAAGAGGACATTTTATTGATCAATGATAATCCTTATAGTTTTATTCTTAACGATGAGCCCCAAAGCCTTTTGTCTCTACCTGGTGCAAAGGCCGTAGCCATGGAGTTGAATTCGTTGAGTAAATCGTTTAATATGGCCGGCTGGCGCGTAGGGATGTTATCGGGGAATGCCGAAAATATTCAAGCCGTTTTAAAGGTAAAAAGCAATATGGATTCTGGTATGTTTTACGGTATTCAGCAAGGGGCGATTGCTGCCTTAAATGCGCCAGATACTTGGTTTACATCGCTCAATGACACTTACCGTAAAAGAAGAAAACTGGTTGAAGAATTAGCGACTTTAATGAATGCTACTTTTGACACCAATAGTGTTGGGATGTTTGTTTGGGCTAAGCTCAATGATACTAGCATCGCCGCAGAAGAATACATTGATAAAATTCTCTATGAGAAAGATATCTTTATTACCCCTGGAACTATTTTTGGAACCCAAGGGGAAGGCTACATTCGTTTCTCTCTCTGTGTAAATGAAGCCCAAATCCAAACCGCTATAAACCGAATGAAAGCATGAAAATATATGTCATCGGTATTGGTTTGATAGGTGGGTCTATGGCTTTAGAGCTTAAAAAATTATCCCCTGATTTTGTGCTTGTTGGCGTAGATACAAACGAGGCGCATTTAGAAGAAGCCCTTGCTCTAGGTATTATAGATCAAAAAGGTAGCCTTGCTACCATCGCAGCAGCAGATCGTGTAATTTTAAGTATTCCCGTAAAAGAGTGCTTGCTTTTATTGCCAAAGCTTTTAGATGCGTTAAACGACGATGCTTTGTTATGGGATGTAGGGTCAACCAAAGAGCAGTTGTGTAAAGTGGTAGAAAACCACCCAAAACGCGAACAATATCTAGCGGCGCACCCCATTGCAGGAACAGAGTTTTCGGGTCCCCAAGCAGCCCATACGGGTCTTTTTGCTGGAAAGCCTCAGATATTATGTGAAGCCAAAAAAACCCGTGCCGATTTATTAACTTGGTCCAAGACGATTTTTCGTCAAATGGGCATGTATTTGCGCTTTATGGAACCACAAGAGCACGACCGTCACATGGCCTGCGTCTCCCATTTATCGCACATCAGTTCTTTTATGTTAGGGAAAACAGTGTTAGAACAAGAAGCCGATGAACAAAATATTTTTGATTTAGCCGGCAGTGGTTTTGAGTCAACGGTGCGCTTGGCAAAAAGTTCTCCCGATATGTGGGCGCCTATTTTTGAGCAGAACAAAGAAAATGTATTGGAAATTCTTTCGGCTTACATTAAAAATTTAGAAGATTTCAAAAGTAAATTGGCTGCAGATGCTATCGACGACTTGCACCAACAAATGAAACATACAAATCAATTAACAACCATCTTAAACGGAATAAAACACAATAATTAGATATGGAGAATACACCAGCAATGCGCGAATGGTTAAACGACTTTGGTCTTTCGCATCCTTTAGTAATCGGTGGGCCTTGTAGTGCCGAAACCGAAGAGCAAGTTATGAAGATTGCTCATGAACTCAAAGATACCGATGTTACGGTTTATCGCGCCGGAATTTGGAAACCAAGAACCCGTCCTGGAAATTTTGAAGGGGTTGGTGCGATTGGTTTAAAATGGCTACAACGTGTTAAAGAAGAAACCGGTTTATTGACCGCAACCGAGGTGGCGAATAAAGACCATGTAAAACTTGCCTTAGAACACGATATCGATATCTTATGGATTGGTGCCCGTTCAACAGTAAGTCCTTTTATTGTGCAAGAAATCGCTGATGCACTTGAAGGAACAGATAAAATTGTTTTGGTTAAAAACCCTGTAAATCCAGATGTAGCACTTTGGTTAGGTGGCGTAGAGCGTTTGTACACCGCCAACATCAAAAACCTAGGGTTAATTCACCGAGGATTTTCTGCCTATGGTAAATCAAAATACAGAAACAATCCAGAATGGCAAATCGCTGTTGAGGTACAAAACCGTTTCCCGGATCTTCCATTGATTTGCGATCCTTCGCATATTACTGGAAAGCGTGATATGATTTTTGATACCTGTCAAATGGCCCTTGATTTAAACTTTGATGGTTTAATGATCGAAAGTCACTGGGATCCAGATAATGCTTGGAGTGACGCTGCACAGCAGGTAACGCCAAAAGCTTTGATCCAGATTATGGAGGATTTAAAAATCAGAGCGACTACAACAGATGAGGAAGCCTATCAAACAGAATTACAGCACCTTCGCGCACAAATTGATGTTGCCGATCAAGCGATTCTAGATACTTTAGGGCAACGCATGAAAGTAGCAGAAGCCATTGGTGAATTAAAGAAAACCAATAATGTCGCTGTGCTTCAAAACAAACGTTGGAATGAGATTCTAGGTAAAATGGTTTTAGAAGGAGAAGAGCGAAATCTCTCAGAAGAATTTATACTTCGTCTCTTTAAAGCCATCCACCAAGAGTCGATTAACCATCAAGAACAAATCGTAAAAGGATAAGTAAAGAAAACCGCCAGTAGGCGGTTTTTTTTTATCTTGCTGCAAAGCAAATTGTGATGTCTTTTTCAAATCTATATTTAATGCGCCAATCCAGAAAGGATTTGGCCCCTCACTGGGGCCTAGCTGTTCTGGTTACTTTTGTTTATGTATTTATTGTGGGAGTTCCTTCCAGTATCTTTCCAAACGGGGAAGGCGTAATCAGTTTGTTGTTATCAGGTCCATTCTCTGTGGGATTAGCTTATTTTTCTTTTTCAGTAATAAAGGGAGAAACTCCCCACTTTTTTCAACTTTTTGACGGGTTCAAATTCTTTGGAAAAAGCTTTTTAGCGAATCTTTGCTACACCATCCTTGTGGTTGTTGGATTTGTTTTTTTGATTATTCCCGGAATTATTGTGGGCCTTTCGCTTTCCATGACGTTTTATATCATGGCAGATCGACCTGAATTGTCTTTTAGTGCCTGTTTAAACGAAAGTTGGAACTTGACTTCAGGATATCGTTTTAAATTGTTAGGTCTCACTTTGCGCTTTATTCCTTGGTATATTCTTGGCGTAATATGTTTAGGCGTTGGGGTGCTTGTAGTAGTCCCGTGGCACTTTGTAGCTTGTGCGCGATTTTACGAAGAATTAAAAAAAGCAAAGAATTAAGTTAGTAAGCTGTTATGCTTACTTTCTTTTTTTTGAGCGATTGTTCCGACCATAGTTTCGCTTGCTTCCCCTTGCTTTAGCTGGTTTTTTAACAGTAGCCTCTTCTATTGCATCGTGGTCTTCCATAAATGGATGATCTCCTAGGCGAGGTACTTTTTGTTTGATGAGTTGCTCAATATCTTTAAGATAAGGGCGTTCTTCTGCCATACAAAAGGATAGCGCGATACCGCTGGCATTTGCTCGTCCGGTTCTACCTATCCTGTGGACATAGGTCTCGGATACATTGGGAAGATCAAAATTGATCACAAGTGAAAGTTCGTCAATGTCAATTCCTCGGGCTGCGATATCTGTTGCTACAAGAACATTTAGTTTCCCCATTTTAAAATCCCCTAGTGCTTTCTGTCGCATATTTTGCGATTTATTTCCATGAATAGCCGCGGATCGAATACCAGCTTGCTCCAGTTTTTTTACAATCTTATTTGCGCCGTGTTTGGTTCTAGAAAAAACAAGAACAGATTCGTTTTTCCGCTCTTCAAGTAAATGAACCAATAGTTTTGGTTTATTGCTTTTATTTACAAAATAAATACCTTGTTCTACTTTTTCTGCCGTTGCCTGTTCTGGTTTAATGGTTACGCGTTCAAAGTTACCCAGCATTTTTTTAGATAATTCGACGATGGTTTTTGGCATGGTGGCCGAGAAGAACAGCGATTGTCTTTTTTTAGGAAGATGGGCAATTATTTTTTTGACATCGTGAATAAAGCCCATGTCAAGCATTTGGTCTGCCTCGTCTAAAACCACATATTTTAAATCTTTAAAAGTAATGTAGCCTTGACTCATCAAATCCAGTAATCGTCCAGGTGTTGCGATGAGTATATCCACTCCATTACGCAGATTTTTGACTTGTTGCGCTTGTTTAACTCCACCAAAAATCACTGTGCTTCTGAGGTTGGTGTACTGACTATAGGCAGTGAAGTTTTCGGCAATTTGAATGGCCAATTCCCGTGTTGGTGTAACGACAAGGGCTTTTATTTTGCGTCTTCCTTTTCCGGTTGAATTGTCTTTGTACAAATGATTTATAATCGGAATACCAAAGGCAGCAGTTTTTCCTGTTCCGGTTTGGGCAACGCCTAATAAATCATGCCCTTTTAATAAAATGGGAATGGCTTGTTCTTGGATAGGAGTAGGTTGGGTATAGCCTTGTTTTTCAAGTGCTTTTAATAGAGGGGCCTCTAGGGCAAGATCGTTAAATTTCATGTAGTAGTATCACTTTGCTAAAGTACACTTATATTTTTACCTAAGGGGTATAAAAAAACCGCCTTAAAAAGGCGGTTTTTTTATCTCAATATGAATTGTGTTAAGCCAATGCTTTCGCAATACGTGCAATTGCTTCTTTGATATTCTCGACAGAAGCGGCGTAGGAAATACGAATACAATCTCCATTTCCAAAAGCGTCTCCAGTTACCGTGGCTACATGGGCTTCTTCAAGTAAGTAAAGTGCAAAGTCTGAAGCATCGTTGATTGTTTTTCCCTTCATTGTTTTGCCAAAATAGTGCGAAACATCTGGGAATACATAGAATGCTCCTTCAGGTTCATTGATACGGAAACCAGGAATGGCAGAGAGAAGCTCTATAATGAGTTTACGGCGACTTTGAAATTCATCGACCATATATTGGATATTGCTAACAGGTGCCTCAAGTGCGGTAATTGTGGCACGTTGCGCGATACAGTTTGCGCCAGAAGTAATTTGTCCTTGCATTTTGTTACACGCTTTCGCGATCCATGCAGGCGCTCCGATATAACCAATTCGCCATCCTGTCATTGCGAAAGCCTTTGCCACTCCGTTTACAGTAATGGTGCGGTCATATAGAGCTGGAATTGCAGCGATACTAAAGTGCGGCGTTCCATAATTAATGTGTTCGTAAATCTCATCAGACATAATGTATATGTTGGGATATTTTTCAAGTACTTCTCCTAAGGCACGGTACTCTTCTTCTGTATAGATTGTTCCACTCGGGTTATTGGGCGAGTTGAACATTATGAGTTTTGTTTTTGGCGTTATTGCGGCCTCAAGTTGTGCTGGCGTAATTTTAAAGTCATTATCGATACTGGTCGGAATAATGGTTGATTTTGCTTCAGCAAGGGTTGCAATTGCAGAATAGCTCACCCAGTAAGGCGCAGGAAGTAATACTTCATCGCCTGGATCAAGTAAAACCATACAAACATTAGCGATAGATTGTTTAGCTCCGGTAGAAACTACAATCTGATTTGCAGCATAATCCAAACCGTTATCCCGCTTAAATTTTGTAATAATCGCCTGCTTTAAATCAGCATAGCCATCTACTGGGGAATAGGAGTTGTAATTATCGTTGACTGCTTGAATCGCAGCCTCTTTGATGAACTCTGGGGTATTAAAATCAGGTTCTCCAAGACTTAAGCCAATTACATCAATTCCTTCGTTTTTTAACTCACGGGCTTTTGCTGCCATTGCAAGCGTAGCCGATACAGGTAAACTGTTTATTCGTGCTGAAAGTGCCTCCATACTAATCGTCGTTTATGCGGGTTGAACCCCCATCTTTTTTAAATGTTTGAAATGCGAAAATAAGGCACTTCGCGTAGTTTTGTACTCATTGTAAGGCAAATTAAATTCCTTTGCGGTTTTTTTCACAATTTTGGCTATATCTGTGTAATGTATATGGCTTATGTGTGGAAAAATATGGTGTTCAATTTGATGATTCAAGCCTCCTGTAAACCAGTTGACAAATTTGTTTTTTGTTGAAAAATTAACCGTGGTTAATAGTTGGTGTATGGCCCAAGTATTTTTCATGTTCCCAGTTTCTTTGTCAGGTAAGGGCATTTGCGCATCTTCAATAACGTGAGCCAATTGAAAGGTTAGGCTTAAAATAAGACCTGCGGTATAGTGCATTATAAAGAAACCTAAAAGGATTTGCCACCATGGCATTTTCATAACCAGCATAGGGATGATGATCCATATTCCAGAATACATGACTTTTGTTCCGATTAAAATCATCCATTGGCGCATGGGTTGGAGTTTTTTACGGTAAGTAAGTTTCTGTTTTAAGTAGCGTCGGATTTGTTGAAAATCTGAGGTAAGCACCCAGTTAAAAGTTAGTAAACCATAGACGAAAACCGCGTAATAGTGTTGAAAGCGATGAAAAGAAAACCAATCGCTGTGTTTTGAAAAACGAATAATTCTTCCTGCTTCTAAGTCTTCATCATGCCCGTGAATATTAGTGTAGGTGTGGTGTAAAATATTGTGTTGTACTTTCCAGTTATGTACATTACCGGCGAGCAAATAGATACTTGCTCCCATGGTTTTATTGATCCAGTCATATTTTGAAAATGAACCATGGTTTCCGTCGTGCATGACGTTCATGCCCACTCCAGCCATACCAACTCCCATGACGATAGCTAGGACGAGTTTAATCCAGATGTTGAGATCGCTCAACAGGATGAGAAAATAAGGCGCGACTAATAAAGAAAACATAATTATAGTTTTCAAGTACAATTGCCAGTTCCCAGTTTTAGGTGCTTTGCGGTTTTTAAAATGATCATTCACCCTTTTGTTTAAGGTTTGAAAAAACTTCTTAGGATCTTTTCGTGAAAATCGCAGGGGTTTGTTGTTTGTTTGTTTATCCATAGCAGATAAGAATGTATCTTTGATTGTTTTAATAAAACTACGAATTTTGAGCATTATACAGCACTATTTCCCTGCACTTTCTAAACATCAATATCAACAGTTTGATAAACTCGCCTTTTTGTACAAAGAATGGAATGCAAAGATCAATGTGATATCTCGCAAAGACATTGATGCGCTTTATGAAAAACATGTTTTACACTCTTTGGGAATTGCTAAGGTTCAGCATTTTAAATCGGGAACACGGGTTTTAGATGTCGGTACTGGCGGAGGTTTCCCCGGGATTCCTTTAGCCATACTTTATCCCAAAGTAGATTTCTATTTGATTGATTCAATTGGTAAAAAAATCAAAGTGGTACAAGCGATTGCCGAAGCCTTGCATTTAAAAAACATTGAAGCTAGACACCAAAGGGCACAAGAATTCAAGCAACCCGTTGATTTTGTTGTAAGTAGAGCAGTGACTAAAATGGAAGATTTCGTTCCTTGGGTGAAAAAGAATGTCAAAAATAAAGGAACACATAAGTTAAACAATGGGATATTGTATCTAAAGGGTGGCGACCTCAAGGAAGAATTAACGCAATTCCCTCAGGCAGAAGAATTTCCGCTTTCGGCCTATTACAAAGAAGCATTTTTTGATACCAAAAAAGTGGTATACCTTCCTTTGAAAAGTTAAAATGCTAAAAAGTATTTTTTTTTGGCATATCGATTGCGGGGGTTAAGGTCTAAAGCTTCCTCAAATGATTCGCATGTCCCTTTTCTTTTTCTTGTTTTTCTGCTATTTATCCTATGGCCAAGAACGCACGCTGCCCACAACACAACCCCAAGAATTGGGGAAAGTTGCTTGGTATCGCGATTATGCGCAGGCCTTGATGCTTTCTAAAAACCAAGGCAAGCCCATTTTTTTACTGTTTCAAGAAGTCCCCGGTTGTTTAACCTGCAGGAATTATGGGAAAGGTGTATTGAGTAATACCATTATTGTTGATGCTATTGAAAGTTATTTTATTCCGCTGGCTGTATTTAATAACAAAGGCGGAAAAGATGCTGCAATACTAAGACGCTATGGGGAACCCAGTTGGAACAATCCTGTGGTGCGTATAGTCGATCAAAATGGGCAAGATTTGATCAAGCGAATTGCTGGAGATTATTCTGCAACAAAAGTGGCACAAGAAATGATTTTTGTTCTTGAGGAACAACGCGAAAGCGTTTCCATTCAGCTGCGTAATTTGGCCAACGGTTTGTTTTATTGAGCTTTCTTTTTGGCTTTTATTTTTGACAGCTTTTGCTGAATGCGTTTCAGCTCTTTCTCTAGTTGTTGTTCTAGACTAGCATCGTTGTTTGCTTTAAAACGGTCCATCTTTATTTGCATTTTCAAGCCTATACTATCCTGGTCTTCTGTTGTAATTTCGACCTCATTTTGATCAAATGCATCCATCCAAATCGTAAAGTTTTCGTCATTTAACACGCGATTAATTTTCTTAGAAATCGAGTCTGAGATAAAAACGTTCATTTTTTCGCCAATAGTTGCGAGCCCTTTCAAAAGCGTGTCTAGTTTTTCTTTGTTTAAACGGCCACTGTAGTTAGGGCTTACCCATTTATTCTTTTTCGTTTTAATTGAATCATAGCGAATGAGTTCACCCTTTTGGTTGTATTCTTTTGTAACACGGTATGCAATAGCATTGTCTTGTGCGAGTGCAAAAAAGCAACAACAAGATAATAGGATGAAAGAGCAGAAGTATGTTTTCATGACATGGGGTATTTTATGGGTTTCCAGAAAGATAAAACCCATAAAATAGTTCCTCGTAATTTTAACAAAAATTTATTCTCCTAAAAAGGGATAGCGGTAATCTTTTGGGGTTAACAAGGGTTCTTTAATTAAGCGAGGAGAAACCCAGCGCAAAAGATTTAATTTTGATCCAGCCTTGTCGTTTGTTCCAGAAGCTCTGGCTCCGCCAAAAGGTTGCTGTCCCACCACGGCACCTGTGGGTTTATCGTTGATGTAGAAATTCCCTGCACTGTTTTCTAAGGCTTGAAGTGCGGTCTCTACCGCATAACGATCTTTTGAAAAAATAGCACCTGTTAAGGCATAGGCTGAGGTTTGATCTACAAGTTCTAAGGTTGCTTCAAAGTTTTTATCTTCGTAAATATATACCGTAACGATTGGACCAAACAATTCTCTGGACATGGTGTCATAGTGCGGGTTTGTTGTAACCAAAACAGTAGGTTCAACAAAGTAGCCTTTACTATCGTCACAATTACCTCCGTGATAAACGGTTACTTCTTCCGCTTGTTTTGCTTGCTCAATAGCTGCTTTTAAGCGGTCAAAGGCACCTTTGTGAATGACTGCAGTAACAAAGTTGCTAAAGTCTTCGGGCGATCCCATCGAAATGCTGTCAAGAGCATTAGCCACTTGCGCTAGAATGGCTTCTGCTTTAGATTTTGGTAAATAAACCCTTGATGCGGCAGAACATTTTTGCCCTTGAAATTCAAAAGCACCACGCACTATTCCAGTGGCAACTTCTTCAACTGCGGCGCTTGAATGCGCTATAATAAAATCTTTCCCTCCCGTTTCGCCTACAATTCTTGGGTAGGTTTTGTATTGATGTATATTTTGCCCAATTTTTTGCCAAATACTTTTAAAAATAAAGGTAGATCCAGTAAAGTGAATACCAGCAAAATCTGGGGATTCAAGTACGGTATTCGTGACCATTTCAGGCTCTCCCATTACCATATTGATGACGCCGGGGGGGAGGCCAGCTTCTTCAAATACTTCCATGATAACATGGGCAGATAAAATTTGATGATCACTTGGTTTCCATACAACGGTATTTCCCATTAAGGCTGGAGCTGCAGATAAATTGCCGGCGATAGCTGTAAAATTAAAGGGGCTAATGGCATAGACAAAACCTTCTAATGGGCGGTAACTTAATCTGTTCCAAACTCCGTCTCCAGAATAGGGTTGTTCATTGTAAATTTCTTCCGCAAATTGAACGTTAAAACGCAAAAAGTCAATAAACTCACAAGCAGCGTCTATTTCTGCTTGATGTATGTTTTTTGACTGTGCAAGCATAGTAGAAGCGTTGATTTTCGCGCGATAGGGACCTGCGAGTAAATCGGCCGCTCTTAAAAAGATAGTCGCTCTGTGCTGGAATGATAATTTACTCCATGCTTTTCTAGCTTCTAGCGCACTTTCAATTGCTTGTTCAACATTTTTTTTATCGGCTAAATGATATACGCCAAGCAAATGTTGGTGATCGTGGGGCGGACGCATTTCTGCGGTATGATCGGTTTTGATCTTTTCCCCGTGTATGGTCAAGGGGACTTCTGTCCTTTGATTGTATAAAGTTTTATATGCTTGTAATACTGTTGTTACTTCTTCACTACCAGGAGAATAAGTACGAACAGGCTCGTTGATCGCCTTTGGGCTTCTTGGGAAACTGTTTTGCATGATTTTTTTTTTCAAATAAAGAAAAATTAAATCAATTTAATGCAAATGTAGCGGCTAATTTAAAGTTGGGGATTTCTACTTCAAACTCCTGGGCTGAGGAAAAGTTGACCATGGTGTAAAATCCACTCATAGCTCCAATAGGAGAACTTAAAATACAATTGGATTGATAAGTATGTGTTTCTCCTGATTTTAAAATGGGCTTCTTTCCTATAACGCCAGCCCCCTCAACAAAATGCGGCCGATGATTAGATTCCATAATTTTCCAATTGCGATTGATCAATTGAACAACGTCTTTGCCTTGATTTTCAATTCGAACAGTATAACGAAAAGCGTGGTGGAGTAGATTGTTTTTCAAAAAAGCCCCTTCGTACTTTGTTAGTACTGAAATTTTAATTCCTCTAGTGACCTGTTGAAACATAATTATTTCCTTAACTAATAGCAAGTTAAGCAAAAATACAATATAAATTCATCGCTTTGTGCTTTATTCAGTTAAATTCGTTGCTTTTTATCTTTTTAAAGCAAAAGATTGGGCTTGACCAACACCGATTAATGCATCGTACATTTGCCCTATTCCGCGATGGTAAACAAGAACAGTATAAAGGTTTTCTGTTTGGGAATGACTGTCTGAAATACTGTTTTTAATAAGGTTTTCGTCTTGTACTTCAACGTATTTATAGTTGTAAAAACCTTGTTTTAACAATAAAATGCCCTCATAGATTTCAAGACTCGGGTTGTAAATCATTCTGTTTTCTTCGGTTAATGCATAGTTGTTGAATTTTCCATAGATATAAATTTCTTCCTCTTTTAATGCGTATTGTTTGGCCAAGCTGAAATAGACTTCAGTATAGTCAGCTTCAGTATCAGGATCTTCGCCCTGCAGGGTTTGAATTAAGAAATTACCATTGATGTCTGGGTAATAGGTATAAGGGAGATTTTTACGTGGCGCATTGGTGTAGAGGTAATGCTCATATAATTCACCTTTGTTGACATAGCTAATGTTTTGTGTAGCAGCGCGTAAATCTTTTGTGTCAAAATTAAGGTATTCGTTTCCCCCTTCAAATTGGGTTTCCTCGTTATAGCGATACACTAGGCTATTCCCGTTATTGTATTGTGGAGCGGGTGCAAGAATACGGCTATTCCACTGGTCATTCTGCAATAAAAGAACACTTAAATCATTTTTTGGATTCCTAACGCTAAATAACGGGTTGATGGTGAATTGTAAGTTTTGATGCGAGCGTAATTGCGCTATGTTTTGTGCAGGATAAACGCCCAATTGAACCTGTGCTTTGTCCTCGTAAATCAAAAACTTCCTTGCGAACATCAACTCATCATAAGCATTGTAGATTTCGATCATATAATTGCCAGAAACCTTGAATTGAGTATTTTCATTTGGGAGTGAAACGGTGTAATTATTGTAGCGTTGTAAAGTGCCATAAGAGCTTTTGAAATTGTCGATTCGCTGGTTGTCAAAGCCCGTTAAATATTGATTTTGAAATAAAGTGCTGGGGGTCCAATCTTTGTTGTAATATTTAATGCGATAGTAGTAATCGTTGTCTTGAGCGAGTAAATCATCGAAGGAAAGACGAAAACTTTCGTTTTGCCGAATGATTGGAATTTGTTGTAGTTGATCACCTCCTGAAAAATAGATGGATTTGATGAAGTCTACTTTTGTTGATTCTTTAGCAATTTGACCTAGCGCCATATCGCATAAGAAGAAGAGTAATGCAAACAGTCTTAAATGCTTCATTAAACAAAGATAAAGAAAACTTTACGGCTATTGTTTTAAAGTCAATGCCCAAAACTCAAAGCTTAAACAGCTTAATTAGAATGATTATAAATAACCAAAATTCATTTGATGAGCGTTTTTTGAAGCAAGTTTAAATTGCTAAATTTGCGTGAATTTTAGAATTTAACGATAAACAAATGTCCAAAGACATAAGAATTCGAAAAGGTTTTAACTTAAACCTTGAAGGTGAGGCCAATAAGATATTGGTTGATATTCACCCCTCCAAAACATTTGCACTTAAACCAGATGATTTCTTTTCAACCACAGCCAAACTTCTTGTTAAAGAAGGTGCTAAGGTAGAGAAAGGAAGTCCCTTGTTTTTCGCCAAAGAAAATCCACGGATTCATTTTGTTTCTCCCGTTAGCGGTGAAGTCACAGCTATTGTACGTGGACCAAAAAGAAAAATCTTAGCGGTTGTAGTTACCCAAGACGATTCAGCAGCAGCGGTAAAACACGAAATCCCCGAGTTAGATGTTTTAGATCAGGAACAAACAAAAGAAATTTTGCTCAAAGCAGGCGCTTGGCCTTTTATTACGCAACGTCCATACGGAACGATTGCGCGACCAGAGGACACGCCTAAAGCAATTTTTGTTTCTACTTTTACCACAGCACCTTTAGATGTTGATTATGACTTTTTGTTAAAAAACAGCAAGGCTGAATTTCAAAAAGGAATTGATGTACTCGCTAAATTGACACACAATCTTACCCTTACTGCAGATGCGAATTTTAAAGGTTTCTTTGAAAAAGTAGACAATGCCAATGTTGTTGGTGTTAGTGGTAGTCACCCTGCAGGGAATGTAGGGGTTCAAATACATCATATCGCCCCTGTGAATGCAGGAGAACGCGTTTGGGTGGTTAACCCAGAAGATGTCGCCAATATTGGTGCCTTATTTTTAAAGGGAGAATTTTCTGCACAAAGAACAGTAGCAGTTGTTGGTTCATCCGTTAAAAATCCACAATATTACAAAGCAACCATCGGTTCCTCTATTGAAGCTTTATTGCAAGGAGCGGAAGTAGACAACAGTCAACCAAATCGCTTCATCAATGGAGATGTTTTGACAGGAACAGCAACTGCCCCAGATAATTATTTGGGCTACTACAATAACGTATTCAGTGTTATTCCAGAAGGAAACAACTACCGCATGTTTGGTTGGTTACCTTTTGTAGATAATGCCATTCCAAGTATGTCAAAAACTTCTTTGTCTTGGATTTTTGGAAAACGCAAGGCAAAGGTAGACACTAACCTTAACGGTGAAGAACGCGCCTTAGTGGTAACTGGCGAAATGGAAAAAGTACTTCCAATGGATATTTTCCCTATGCAGTTACTAAAAGCATGTATGATTGAAGATGTAGAGCGAATGGAAGCTTTAGGTATTTATGAAGTTGTTCCGCAAGATTTTGCTTTAGTTGACTATTCTAGTACTTCTAAAATTGAAGCGCAAGAAATTATCAAACAGGGAATTGAATTAATGATAAAAGAAGAAGGATAAAAAAGAAGCGTATGAATTTTTTAAGAAACACCCTTGACAATTTAAAGAAGCCTTTTGCGAAAGGCGAAAAATTTGAGCGTTTTGCTCCGGCAATCAACGCTTTTGACACTTTTTTATTTGTACCGAACCACACCACAAAAACTGGTGCGCATGTTCGTGATGCAGTAGACTTAAAACGGACCATGGTAACCGTAATTATTGCGCTATTGCCTGCATTGATTTACGGGATTTATAATACAGGATACCAATACTTTATTCAAACTGGAGAAGCATTCACCTTTATGGATGCCTTTATTCATGGTGCATGGAAAATTGTTCCTATGATCGCGGTTTCCTATATTGTAGGACTAACAATAGAATTTATATTTGCCATCTATCGTGGGCACGAAGTAAACGAAGGCTACCTGGTAACAGGACTACTCATTCCGATGATTATGCCGGTTGATATTCCTTTATGGATGGTGGCTATTTCTGTTGCTTTTGCTGTTTTAATTGCCAAAGAAGCCTTTGGTGGAACAGGGATGAATATTCTTAATCCCGCTTTAACAGCACGTGCATTTGCCTTCTTTGCTTATCCAACTTATATGTCTGGAAATAAAGTATGGGTTTCGGAAGCCTCCAATGTAGATGCTATTTCAGGTGAAACAATCTTGGGGAGTCTTGCTGCAGGAAACAATGTTAACTATTCCTTCTTTGAAATGTTCCAAGGGGCGATCCCTGGTTCAATCGCAGAAACGTCAACCCTTTGGGTAGCCGTTGGTGCACTAATTCTTATCGCCACAGGCGTTGGAAGCTGGCGAATTATCGTTGGTGGAATTGCAGGGGCAGCCTTTATGGGCTTCTTGTTCAACCTGTGGGGCGCAAATGCTTTAATGAGCTTTGATTGGATGAACCATCTAGTTGTAGGTGGTTTTGCTTTTGGAATTGTCTTTATGGCAACCGATCCAGTATCTGCTGCACAAACAACACAAGGAAAATGGATTTACGGGATTCTAGTTGGAATTTTCTGTATCCTTATTCGGGTATTTAATCCAGCTTATCCAGAGGGCGTAATGCTCGCCATTCTTTTAATGAATGTTTTTGCGCCAACCATTGATCATTATGTGATTGAAGCAAATATCAACCGTAGAAAAAAACGTTGGGCAGCTGCTCAAATTAAAACTGCTTAATTATGAATAGAGATAGTAACGCATATACTTTTCTTTTTGCTGCCGCAATGGTATTGGTCGTAGCGTCTTCTTTGGCCTTCACCGCAACCTCTTTAAAAGACAAGCAAAACGAAAATGTTCGTAAAGAAAAAATGCAAAATATCTTATCCACTATCGGGATTGAAACCGATCGTGATAAGGCAGAAGGCTTGTACAACCAATACATTAAACAAGAATTGGCTTTAGTTGCCGACGGTTCTAACGATGCTGCAGTCAATGCTTTTAAAGTACAAATGGCCACAGAAACCAAGAAACCTGTTGAGCAACAACGCTTTCCACTTTATGTTGCAGAAGTAGACGCAGCTAAATACTATATAGTGCCTTTACGCGGTGCCGGACTTTGGGATGCCATTTGGGGATATATTGCTTTGGAAGACGATATGACCACCATTAAAGGAGCTGTTTTTGACCACAAAGGGGAAACGGCCGGACTAGGTGCAGAAATTACCCAAAGCTGGTTTCAAGATCGTTTTGTTGGTGAAAAAATCTATTCTGCCGAAGGCGAACTAGTTGGTATTAATGTTTCTAAAACAAACAATGACCCTACCGGTCTAGACAAAGAAGATCACGAAGTTGATGCAATTTCTGGTGCTACAATTACCGGAGATGGCGTAACAGACATGATTAGTGAACGCTTAGCGCATTACACCGCTTTCTTTAAAAACAATGTACCTGCTGAGGTCCCTTCAATTGAAGAAGCACAAGTAGAAGAAGTGCTTGAAGAAACCATAGAAGAAAATACGATCGCATACCAAAATTAAACTCATGGCGAAGGAAAACCAAACCAATCAAAAACCCACTTTGTTTTTCGTGAACAAAGAAAAAGAGCCGCTTTTTTCTAAGAAGAATCGCGCCTTGTTATCTGATCCAATGGATGACAACAACCCCATTACTGTTCAAGTATTGGGAATTTGTTCTGCCCTAGCGATTACAGTACAATTAAAACCAGCGATTGTAATGAGTATTTCGGTAATGGCAGTAATGGCCGCTTCGAATGTGATTATCTCTCTTTTGCGTAACCTTATCCCAAACCGTATTAGAATTATCGTACAGTTAGTGGTTGTAGCAGCAATGGTAGTACTTGTTGACCAAGTATTAAAAGCCTTTGCTTATGATGTTTATAAAGAGTTATCCATCTTTATTGGATTGATTATTACAAACTGTATCGTGATGGGCCGTCTAGAAGCTTTTGCCCTTGGGAATGGCGTGTGGAAGTCTTTCCTCGATGGAATTGGAAACGCAGCTGGATATGGATTTATCTTAATTGCTGTTGCTTTCTTTAGAGAATTGTTAGGATCTGGAAAGTTAATGGGAATTCAAGTAATTCCAGATGCGGCTTATGCAATGGGCTATGAAAATAATGGTCTAATGTTGTTGTCACCTATGGCTTTGATTACGGTAGGAATCTTTATCTGGTTGCAACGTGCCCGTAACCGTAAACTCATTGAAAAAAACTAAATCATGGAAGCATACGTTAATTTATTTGTCAAGAGCATCTTTATCGAAAACATGATTTTCGCCTATTTTTTAGGGATGTGTTCTTATCTAGCGGTTTCTAAAACAGTAAAAACAGCAGTTGGTTTAGGAGCAGCCGTTATCTTCGTTCTTTCGATCACTGTACCGATTAACTTCTTATTAGATACTTACCTTCTAAAGCCAGGTGCTTTAGCATGGTTAGGCGCAGAATATACTGATCTAGATTTAAGCTTTTTGAGCTTTATCATGTTTATTGCAGTAATCGCTTCCATGGTTCAATTGGTAGAGATGATTGTAGAAAAATTTGCACCAGCTTTATACGGCGCTCTTGGGATTTTCTTACCCTTGATCGCAGTAAACTGTGCGATCTTAGGGGGCTCTCTCTTTATGCAGCAAAAAGATTTTGCAGGCGTAGCAGAGTCAGCAGTCTATGGCTTTGGTTCAGGAATTGGTTGGTTTTTAGCCATCATCGCTATTGCAGCGATTCGCGAAAAAATCACCTACTCGAACGTACCCGCACCCCTGCGTGGACTAGGAATAACCTTTATTATTACAGGTTTAATGGCGATTGGATTTATGAGTTTTATGGGAATTAAATTATAAGCAAGAAATGGATTATACAATTATTATAGCGAGTGTCGTTGTCTTTTTAAGCATCATCTTTGTGTTGGTGGGTATGTTATTAGGAGCTAAAGCCAAACTAATGCCCTCTGGTCCAGTTTCATTGCTTATCAATGGCGAGAACGACGTTGAGGTTTCTTCAGGAAGCACTTTATTAAACACATTAGGAAACAACAAAATATTTTTGCCTTCTGCTTGTGGAGGTGGTGGAACTTGCATCCAGTGTAGATGTCAAGTATTAGAAGGAGGAGGAGAAATTCTTCCCACTGAAAAACCCCACTTTTCACGCAAAGAAATTGCCGAAGGTTGGCGCTTAGGCTGCCAGGTTAAGGTGAAAGAAAATATGGTAATTCAAGTGCCAGAAGAGGTCTTTGGAATTAAAAAATGGGAAGCTACCGTTGTTAGAAACTGGAATGTTGCTTCTTTCATTAAAGAATTTGTTGTTGAATTACCAGAAGAAATGGATTACAAAGCGGGTGGATACATTCAAATTGAAATTCCAGAATGTGAAGTGAATTTTCAAGACATGGACATCTCTGCTCACCCAGAAGAGCACCCAGGAGAACCTGATAAATTTAAATTAGAGTGGGACAAGTTCAACCTTTGGCCTTTGGTGATGAAAAATCCAGAGTCTGTTGAGCGTGCCTATTCAATGGCTTCTTACCCTGCAGAAGGAAGAGAAGTGATGTTAAATGTACGTATTGCTACTCCGCCATGGGATCGTGCTAAGAACGGTTGGATGGATGTCAATCCTGGAATTGCATCTTCCTATATCTTCTCTAAAAAAGCAGGCGATAAGGTAACCATCTCTGGTCCATTTGGTGAATTCTTCATCAACGAGTCTGAAGCAGAAATGCTTTACGTTGGTGGTGGAGCCGGAATGGCACCGATGCGTTCTCACTTATACGAACTCTTCCGCACTGTTAAAACAGGACGTAAAGTTACCTTCTGGTATGGCGGTCGTTCCAAAAGAGAATTATTCTACTTAGAACACTTTAGAGCTTTGGAAAGAGATTTTCCTAACTTTAAATTTTATGTAGCCTTGTCTGAACCATCAGAAGAAGACAACTGGAATGTTAAAGACGGTTTAGATGGTGAAGGTGACGGCTTTAAAGGCTTTGTTCACCAAGTGGTTATTGACAACTATTTGTCAGCCCACGAAGCACCAGAAGACATCGAAGTTTATTTCTGTGGCCCCCCATTAATGAATCAAGCGGTAGAAAAAATGGCCGATGATTTTGGTGTTCCACCAGAGAATGTTCGTTTCGACGACTTCGGAGGATAAAATACATTTTAAGGTGGCCAATTGGCCACCTTTTTTTATTTTGCACTATGTTAAACGAGCAACAATTACACAACACAGCGATGGAAGTGGTCGGCAAGGAATTGGAAGCGGCAGGCTTTGAATTTTTAACCGTTAATTCTGAATTGAAGAAAGATCCACAGTTTGTGTGCTTAAAAGAAAAAAAACTTCATTTTATAATTGTTCGTGCTGTCCAATACCCCCAAAATCCTACGCAATACGATGGCGTATTAATGGAAAAAGTCCGCGCCCATGCAGAAAAGTTTGAGGCCAGAACCTATTTTGCTGGGGTAGGTTTAGCTCATGGCGATAATTATGAATTGCCTTTAACCCAAGAAGACCCTTTTGCGATCAATTATCAAGGTTTACAAGAAATAACATTACATGGATAAAAGAATATTTATCGCATTGCTTTTCCTTTATATTGGATGTGATTCAACACCTAAACTCCTCCTGCACCAAGGCTACGCTTTAGGGACCAATTATGGTGTGCAATACCAAGAAATTGATGCTGATTATGAGACCGTTCAAGCAGGTATAGATTCTATTTTTTATGTGGTTAATAAATCTTTGTCGACCTATTTACCCGACTCCGATATCAGTAAAATCAATCGTGGAGATAGCCTGCTTAAAGTAGATCACCACTTTAAAGCGGTATTCAATAAAGCGAATTTACTGTGGTATAAAACCCAAGGTTATTTTGATCCTACGGTTGGCGCTTGGGTAAATGCCTATGGGTTTGGTCCAGAAAAACCCTTAACGGAAATTTCACCTGCCCAAAGAGATAGTATTATGGAAATTACGGGCTGGGCGAGAATTCAATTCATCGATGACCGTATTGTAAAAGACAATCCAGCGATATACCTTGATTTTAATGCAATCGCTAAAGGCTATACAGTAGATTTGGTGGCCCAGTATTTAAGCAGCCTTGGCAGTGAACACCATTTGGTAGAAATTGGCGGCGAAATTGTCGCCAAAGGGATTAATCCTGTTTCAGGGGAATTATGGAAAATAGGAATTGATCATCCGCAACAAACAGAAGAACGTTCTTTACAAGCGGTTTTATCTCTAGACAACCAAGCTTTAGCCACCTCTGGCAATTACCGTAAGTTTCGGATAGATGAAAATACCGGACAGAAATTCGTTCACTCAATTAATCCTTTAAACGGAAAACCTGTTCGATCAAAAGTATTGAGTGCTTCTGTTAAAGCCAAAGACTGTATGACCGCTGACGCCTATGCAACTACGCTTATGGTAATGCCTTTTGAACGCGCAAAAGCCATGATAGAAGCAGACCCGACCTTAGCTGCTTATTGGATTTTAGCCAAAGGCGCTTCGGTGGAAGAGGTAGCTTCGTCTCGCTGGTAATTATTTTACGGCTATCGGTATTTTTTCCTGTTTAGGTAAAGCAAATTGTTCTTGCTCTTTCTTTGATAGCTCCGTTAAAAAGTCAATGGCCTTGGCTTTAAAACCAAACTTGTTTAGACGTTTGTAGTAATCGTTTCCATAAACACGCACATGATCATATTGCCCAAAAATCCTAGTGCGTTCTTTTGGATCAATGATGCTGTCGTCCTCAAAGGTTTCTTCGGCATTTTCATTTAAAGGGACTTGCGCAATAAGGGTTCCCCCTTTTTTCAACACCCGATAGAGTTCTTTCATCGCCGCCTCGTCGTCTGGGATGTGTTCTAATACATGATTGCAAAGAATAAGGTCATAACTGTTGTCTGCAAAAGGTAAGGCGCAAATATCTGCTTTAACATCAGCAAGGGGAGAATGCAGGTCGGTAGTGGTGTATTCCCAGTGATTAAATTGTTTGAATTTTGAATAAAATACTTGTTCTGGTGCGACATGCAAGACGTTTATTTTGTCTTCAAGGAAAGTGGTTTGGCGTTGCAGATATAACCACAAATAGCGATGTCGTTCAAGCGATAAGGTTCCGGGGCACAAAGCATTTGGTCTCAATTTATCATAGCCATACGGCAGAAAAGTCCTGTAAGAACTTCCATCAATGGGATCAGTAAAGCGATTTCCTTTAAAAAAGGCTTTAATGAAGGGGCGAAAAATTAGACTCAGTTGAATTAAAAATGGTCGCGGTAAAAAGTTGAGCAACCATTTCATGCCGAAAGGGGTTTGCTGCGAAAGGGCATTTCTTCATCGCTTTCTATTCCTAAGGCCTCATAGATATACTGAAAGGTGGAAAGCAATTCTGGTTTGCCATCGACTAAAGCAACATTGTGTTCAAAATGTGCAGAAGGTTGTCCATCGGCGGTTAAAATGGTCCAGCCATCTTTCAACTGTTTGATGCGATGTGTTCCGCCGTTAATCATGGGTTCAATCGCTAGGACCATGCCATCTACAAATTTCTTTCCCCGGCCACGTCTTCCATAATTAGGAACCTCGGGTCCTTCATGCATCGTTGTTCCTAGACCGTGACCCACTAATTCTCGTACAACCCCATAGCCTTCTTTTTCGCAATAGTGCTGAATGGCATAGCCTAAATCTCCAGTGCGGTTACCTGCACGAAAAGCGTCAATACCAGCATAAAGCGATTCTTTTGTAATGCGCAATAATTTTTCCGTGGCAGGAGCAATTTCACCTACGGCAAAAGTATAAGCATGATCTCCATAAAAGCCGTTTTTGAGTGCCCCGCAGTCAATGGAAATAATATCTCCTTCTTGCAAAGGGTCGTTGTTAGGGATGCCGTGTACGACTTGCGTATTTGGACTCATGCACAAGGTGTTGGGAAAATCGTATAGCCCCAGGAAGCCAGGAATGGCTCCGTGATCTCGAATAAAGCTTTCTGCCATTGCGTCTAGTGCAAGCGTGCTTATTCCGGGTTTAATTTCTCCTGCAAGCATGCCCAGGGTTTTAGATACAATTAAAGCGCTTTCGCGCATTAATTCAATTTCTTCGGCAGTTTTTAAAATGATGGCACTCATTCAGCGTAAGCATTTTTGTATTCTTGACCACTCAAAATGTCAAGGATATCTTGTTCTAATGAATTGATCGGGAATTCTACAATTCGATTCATTTCTTTTTCTCCTTCAAAGAAAATTAGGGCTGGGATATAGGACAAATCGTAAGCTTTTTCTAAGTTTTCCTTTGTTCTTTTATCTTCGTCAACAGCAATGATTTTAATGCTAGAAGTGTCATAGCCGGCTTGGTCTAGGATTTTCATCATAGCCGGGACTTCACGCTGACTATCTTCGCACCAAGTTCCCATAAGCAATACAACCGTTTTCTCTTTTAACAAGGGTTTAATTTGGGCTAAACGTTCTGCGTTAACACGATAGTTGGCATAGTCTTCCATAAACCATGCTTTAGAATATTCGGCCATTTGGGCATAATTAATTTCCCCGACCAAAATCTCATTTCCATCCCAATCTTTACCGAGGAGGGAATCGGGAATAGGAACTTCTTGTTGGACTTTTGGTTGTTCGGTTTTGTTTTTGGCTTGCTGCTTACAACTTAAAGCCAAACAAAAAAGAAGCAGTAAAATGGACTGTCGCATATTGCTAAAGTAATGATTTTTGTGTCATTGCCGCAGGTTGATCAACCTGCATTAAGTCTAATATAGTCGGAGCAATATCCCCTAATACACCAGATTTAATGGGCCTTTTTTCGTTTTCTACTAAAATTACGGGCACTGGATTTGTCGTGTGTGCTGTGTGTGGACTCCCATCTTCATTAAGCATGGTTTCACAGTTTCCGTGATCTGCGATAACTAAAACAGAATAGTCTTTTGCTAAGGCAGTTTCAATAATGGCTTGGGCGCATTCGTCTACTGTTTCACACGCTTTTACAGCGGCTTGCAAATCTCCTGTATGTCCTACCATATCTGGGTTCGCGAAATTTAAACAGATGAAATCTGCCGTTTCTTTTTGAATTTCTGGGATGATCGCATCGCGAATTTCATAGGCGCTCATCTCTGGTTGTAGGTCATAGGTTGCGACCTTTGGCGAAGGGCATAAAATGCGTTCTTCTCCTTCAAATGGGGCTTCTTGTCCTCCGTTAAAAAAGAAAGTAACGTGGGGATATTTTTCCGTTTCAGCAATGCGAATTTGAATTTTCCCTGCTTTTGATAAGGTTTCCCCTAGGGTATCTTTAATGTTGTCTTTGTCAAAAATAACTTGGACGTTATTAAAGTTTTTATCATAGTTGGTTAGTGTAACATAGTAGAGTTCCAAAGGAGTTGTCTCTTGCTCTGGAAATGCTTTCTGCGATAGCATCTGGGTTAATTCTCGCCCGCGATCTGTTCTAAAGTTGAAGAACAAAACAACATCTCCTGCTTTGATTCTTCCTTCTTTGTTAGCAGCAACTAGGGGTTCGATAAATTCATCTGTGGTACCCCCTTGATAAGAAGCTTTTAACGAAGCCGAAAAATCATTTGTTTCGCTTCCGGTGCCATGCACCAGAAGATCATACGCTTTTTTAACACGATCCCATCTTTGATCGCGATCCATAGCAAAATAGCGGCCAATTATGGAAGCAATTTTCCCTGTTGTTTTTGCCATATGCGCTTCTAGGGCTTCAATAAAACCAGCCCCAGATTGTTGATCGACATCTCTTCCATCTGAAAAAGCGTGGAGATAAACATCTTTGATGTCTTCTGCTTTAAAAATATCTAAAAAACCTTTGATATGATTGATGTGAGCGTGAACTCCACCATCGGATAAAAGCCCCAACATGTGTATGGGTTTATTGTTTGCTTTTGCATAGGCAATGGCTTCTAGCAAAACCTTTTCCTCTTTAAGGGTGTCTTCTTGTAAAGCTAAATTAATTTTTGCCAAATCTTGATAAACAATACGACCAGCGCCTAAATTCATGTGGCCTACTTCGCTATTTCCCATTTGGCCTTCTGGAAGGCCCACATGCATCCCATCGGTATAGAGGTCATTGTGAGAGAAGTTTTCGTATAAACTATCAATAAAAGGTGTCTTTGCTTGATCTACTGCTGATACCGCTGGATTAGGGGCTTTTCCCCATCCATCGAGAATCATTAACATTGTTTTTTTAGCCATTCAATTGGTTTTGTGCAAAGATAGTAAATGGCAGAAGAATCTTGGCGTTTTTAGCAAATCTAAGCTATCTTTAACCAGCTAAATCATTTGCATTGCAAGAAGGAATTGTTTATCGTTCAACCGGAAGTTGGTATTGGGTAAAAAGTACCCAGGGCCATTTTTATGATTGCCGTATAAAAGGCAAGTTTCGCTTAAAAGGAATTAAGCACACTAACCCTATTGCAGTGGGCGACAAGGTTAAATTTAGTCTTTACGAAGAAGGCGATTTAACCAAAGGAATTATAGAAGATATTCTTCCGCGCGACAATTATATTGTGCGCCGATCAGTGAACCTTTCCAAACAAACCCACATTATTGCCTCGAATATTGACCAGGCTTTATTGTTGATTACCCTAAATAATCCTCCTACTTTTTTCGCCTTTATTGACCGTTTTTTGATCACAGCACAAGCCTATGAGATTCCGGTGGTTTTGGTTTTTAATAAAATGGACACCTATACTAGAGAGGAGTTGGAAGAGATCGCCTACATGAAAAGTATTTATGAAGCCTTAGCCTTAGCTTGTTATGAAATCTCTTGCTTTGATCAAGCGGATATTGACAAAATAGCGATGCTAATGAAAGGGAAAGTTTCCATGTTTTCTGGCCACAGTGGGGTAGGTAAGTCAACTTTACTCAATGCACTTTCTCCTAATCTAAACCTACGTACAGCAGAAATTTCATCGCAACACCAACAAGGACAACATACCACTACCTATGCCGAAATGTTTGATTTAACCCAAGAGGTACGCATTATAGACACCCCTGGCATTAAAGGTTTTGGCGTAGTTGATATGGCACCTGAAGAATTGGGGAATTATTTCACCGAGTTTTACGCCCTAAAACCACAATGTAAATTCAATAATTGCCTGCATGTAGACGAACCGCATTGTGCAGTCAAAGCCGGAGTAGAAGACGAAAGTATTGCTCCCTCTCGTTATGATAGCTATTTGCAATTATTAGAGCAAGACACACCTTATAGAAATTAATTATGCGTGTAGTTATTCAAAGGGTGACAAAAGCATCGGTTGCTGTAGAAAATAAAATTGTGGGCCAAATTGAGCAAGGACTCCTTGTTTTATTAGGGATTGAAACGGCAGATACAACCGAAGATCTCGATTGGTTGCTCAACAAAACCTTGAACTTGCGCATCTTTAATGATCAAAACGGGGTAATGAATAAATCCCTTTTGGAAATAGATGGAGAACTTCTAGTGATTAGTCAGTTTACATTAATGGCAGCAACAAAAAAAGGCAATCGGCCTTCTTATATGCGTGCGGCAAAACACGATCATGCCATTCCCTTGTATGAGGCTTTTTGTCAAAAAGCCGAAGCATTTATAGGTAAAACAGTGGCGAAAGGTGTCTTTGGTGCAGACATGAAAGTGGAGTTGTGCAACGATGGTCCAGTGACCATACAAATTGATTCAAAAAACCGAGAATAACTAAAGGATATTCACTTCGGCCTCAAGAACAATGTCAAAGTTGTCTTTTACAGCAGCTTGAATTGCCTTGGCTAAGGCCAAAATTTCCTGGCCAGAAGCCATGCCATAATTAACCAAGACTAGGGCTTGTTTTGCATGAACCCCAGCGTCGCCTATTCTTTTGCCTTTAAAACCCAAATGATCTATCAGCCAGCCGGCAGGCACTTTGACTTGACCGTCTTCTTGTGGATAAGCTGGTAAATCCGGATAAGTGACTTCTAATGTTTCAAACTGGGATTTTGAAATTACGGGATTTTTAAAGAAACTTCCGCTATTGCCCAGTTCTGCGGGGTTGGGAAGTTTACTTTGGCGAATGCCAATAACCGCATTTGATATGTTTTTTGGGGTCGCGGCTAAATTGCCTAGGGCTGTTTTAATTGCTCCGTAGTCAATATTTATTTTATGTTCCGTTTTCGTCAATCTAAATCGAACTGAAGTAATTACATATTGCCCTTTTCCGGTCAATTTAAAGTAAGAAGAGCGATAGCCAAAATTGGCCTCTTCTAAAGAAAACGCACGCGTGATTAACTTTGTTTTATTCAGGGCAATACAGCCAGCAAAAACATCTTTTAATTCTACGCCATAAGCGCCGATATTTTGAATAGGCGAACTGCCCACATTCCCTGGAATAAGGGAGAGATTTTCTAAACCTCCATAGCCTTGATCTAAAGTCCAACAAACAAAGTCATGCCAGTTTTCCCCCGCCATTGCTTCAACTAAAACAGTTTCATCGTCTTCTTGAATGATCTTAATTCCCTTAAGGGCAATATGGATGCATAAACCCTTGATGGGTTGGGTGAGTAAAAGGTTACTACCCCCGCCTATAATGAATTTTTGCTCAAACTGTTTTAGGCTTAATGCTTCTTTGAGTTCACTTTGTGTAGTAACAGCAACAAAGTTTTCTGCTGTTTGTTCTATTCCAAAGGTGTTGAAGTTTTTTAAAGAAAAATGCGGGTGTAATTTCATGAACAACTACTTGAAGGCAAGTTAGTCAATCCTTAGGAATTGGCGTAGGCAACAAGGGCTCTTTCTAAAATTACGGCAGCACGTTTTAACTTTTCTTGATTTAAAACAAACCCAATGCGAACTTCTTTTTTCCCATAGCCAGGGGTGGAATAAAATCCAGCTGCTGGCGCAAACATAACGGTTTCTTGTTGATAAGAAAAGTCTGTCAATAGCCATTTAGAAAAATCTTCAGCATCATCTACAGGCAGTTCTGCCATGCAGTAAAAAGCCCCGGTAGGATTCGAAACCCTTACCCCATCAATTTGTTCAAAAGCTTTAATGAGGGTTTCTTTTCTTGCGGTGTATTCTTTTACAACATTCTCTAAATAAGAAGCAGGAGCTTTTAAGGCAGCTTCGCTTGCCATCAATGCATAGGTGGCAGGAGATAAGCGTAAATGCGCAAATTTTAAGGCGGTGGCTAATAAGTCTTTATTTCGACTCACCATCGCACCTACTCTTGCGCCACACATGCTGTAACGTTTAGAAACTGAGTCGATCATGATCGCGTGCTGTTCTAGACCTTCCAATTGAAGAACAGAATAGTGTTCCATTGTTGCATCGTGAATAAATTCTCGGTAAACTTCATCTACAATAAAAAAGAGATCGTGTTTTAAAGCGAGTTGCCCTAAGGCGGTGATTTCCGCTTTTGTATATAAATAGCCTGTTGGATTACTAGGGTTACACAGTAATATGGCACGTGTTTTATCGCTGATTTTTGCTTCAATTTCTGATAGTTCGGGTAATTTGAATTGTTCGTCAAAAAGGGAAACAACCGGCACAACATTTACACTTGCGGCAGCAGCAAATCCATTGTAGTTGGCATAAAAAGGTTCCGGGATAATAATTTCATCGCCTGCATCGCAGATAGAATTTAAAGTGAAGGCCAAGGCTTCGCTTGCTCCTGTGGTAACAATGATTTCCTCAGGTGCAATAGCAATCTGGTGTTGATTGTAGTAATTCACCAAAGCAGTACGATAGGCTAAAGAGCCTTCAGAAGATCCATAGGGAAGTAAATCTAAAGTACTGTTTTTAACAACAGCCATGGCTTCTTCTGGCGCATTGATATCTGGTTGTCCAATATTGAGGTGGTGAACGTGTATGCCTTTTGCTTTAGCTGCATCAGCAAAGTGCACCAACTTGCGAATGGGCGATTCTGGTAAATCTTTTCCTTTTTGGGATATCAATGGCATAGTAGCGGTAAATCAGCTGCAAATATCTTAAAAAAAAAGGGGACTTGTTTTTATGGAATGAAATTTGTTGTGATTTAACAAATTCTCCCCTTTTTGTTCAAATTAAAAGTGGGCTAATTGTCCCTAAATCATGCTTATGCCCCAGCAATACTATTTTTGGCTGTTTTGTCTATTTGTCTTTATGGGTAATGCGCAAAACAAGCTTATTATTCCCCCTGATGCCAAGACCAGAATTCCTTTTGAATGGAAATCGAATTTAATCATTATTCCTGTCTCCATTCAAGGGGTAGAAATGAAGTTTCTCGTGGATACTGGCGTGGGTCACACCTTATTATTTGACAATCACAAAGCACAACAATTGGGCTTAAAACAAGACCATCCCTATTTATTACGTGGATTGGGCGATCAACCTGCTCTTTCGGCTTATAAGGTTAAAATCAATCAATTGAAAATAGGCGATTTGTTTATACAAGACCTAACCTTGCTTGTTTTGCCAGAGAGTGAATTTATCCTCAGTAAACGCATTGGGACCCATATTGATGGCATTATTGGATATGATTTATTTCAGCATTACCCTGTTTTGATTAATTATCCACGAAAGTTTTTGCATATAAATCCCCATAAAGTCCAACGACGCTGGAAAAAGAAAAACAGCACAAGGCTGCCTTTTCATTTGCACAAACGCAAGCCCTATGTGAATTTAAAAATTCAACAAGCTGGGACAACACCAAAAGAAGGTGTTTTTTTGTTAGATACTGGGCTGAGTGATGCGCTGTGGCTTTTTTCAAAAGACATCGCTTTTGAGAAAACTCCACCCGTATTTGAAGATTTTTTAGGAACGGGAATTAATGGAGATGTTTATGGAGAAAGAGGTAAAATGGCCGCTTTGTTTTTTGGTGGAACCCAATTAAATCAGCTTAAAGTTGCCTACCCTAATCCAGCAAACTTCGCAACACTTTCGCTACAGAAAAATCGTTTGGGAAGTGTAGGTGCAGAGTTGTTAAGCCGTTTTAAAATTCTTTTTGACTATCCCAACAAGCAATTAATGATTCGCCGGGGAGTGAAGACGCAAGCACCTTTTTATTATAATTTATCGGGAATGGAAATCGCCTATGATGGGGTCCAACTGGTCAAACAGCGTTTGCCTTCTGTTCAGCGTGTTGGAGAAACAGGAAATGAGGGGATAGCAATTCTTTTACAAGACCGTTATCAATTGTCATTTCAACCAGTTTTAAGGGTGACCTATGTCCGTCCTGCTTCTCCTGCTTATGAAGCTGGTATAATGGCAGGTGATGTTTTATGGCAAATCAATGGCAAAAAAACCCATCATATGAAAATGGAGAAGGTTTTGGCGATCCTTCAAAAAGCGCCAGGAGACAGGATAAAATTGCGCATTAAAAGAGGCGATAGCCTGCTGAAGTTCAACTTCCGTCTTCAATCGATTTTTGCTACAAAACCGTCCCTTTAATTTTCAGGGAAACTATGGGTGCATTGGTCGAATTTGAGTTTACTGTGATCGTTTTTCGAATAGGCCCAACGCGATTGGTGTCATATTTCACTTGAATCTCTCCTTTTTCTCCAGGAGCAATCGGTGCTTCAGGTTTTTTGGGAATGGTACATCCGCAGGAAGAGTACACTTTTGAAATGACCAAAGGCTGTGTTCCAGCATTGATAAATTCAAAAACACGAACACCGTCGCTTCCTTTTTCAATTTCTCCATAATCAACTACTTGTGTGGTAAATTCAATGGAAGGTCCTGCAGTTTGTGCTTGTGCGTTAAGGGCTAAAGTTAAGGTAAATAGTAATAAAAATGTTCTCATAATTATTGCTTTATATGCGGTTAAATATACAATTTTTATCCTTCTTTGATAGGCTTTCCTAGAAAGTCAATCGTTTTCTTTCGTTTTCAGTTTAGTAGGATTATTTTTGTTAGATATAACAAAAACCAGACCATTTATGGCCCTCCCATCAAAATTTGACGCATCTCTTGTAGAAGAAAAGTGGTATTCTTATTGGACAACGCAAAAGTACTTTGCTTCTAAACCAGATCAGCGTGATGCTTATACCATTGTGATTCCTCCGCCTAATGTTACCGGAGTATTGCACATGGGCCATATGTTAAACAATTCTTTGCAGGATATTCTAATTCGCCGTGCCCGAATGAAAGGCTTTAATGCCTGTTGGGTTCCAGGGACAGACCACGCTTCAATTGCAACGGAAGCCAAAGTAGTGGCGCGATTAAAAGAGCAGGGAATTGATAAAAACGATTTGAGTCGGGAAGCGTTTTTAAAGCACGCTTGGGAATGGACAGAAGAATACGGTGGCGTTATTTTGCAACAGCTTAAAAAATTGGGTTGCTCTTGCGATTGGGATCGCACTAAATTCACCCTTGATCCAGACATGTATGCCTCCGTGATCAAAGTATTTGTGGATTTATACAATAAAGGTTTAATCTACCGTGGATACCGTATGGTCAACTGGGATCCAGAAGCCCAAACGACCCTGTCTGATGAAGAAGTTATTTTTGTTGAAAAACCCGGTTTTTTATACCACATCGCTTATGCTGTCGAAAACAGTGATGAAAAAGTAATAATCGCAACTACACGTCCCGAAACCTTATTAGGAGATACGGCCGTTTGTATTCACCCAGAAGACGAGCGTTATTCCCATTTGAAAGGGAAAAGGGTAATTGTTCCTATTGCCAACCGTTCTATTCCTATTATTGAAGACGAATATGTCGATCGTGAATTTGGAACGGGTTGTTTAAAAGTAACCCCAGCACATGATATAAACGATAAAACCTTAGGGGAAAAACACCAACTTGAGGTAATCGATATCTTTAATGCAGATGCAACCCTAAATCGCCATGGTTTAGCATATGAAGGTAAAGACCGCTTTGTGGTACGCAAAGAAATTGCCAAAGCATTAGAGGCTTCAGGCGCATTGATTAAAAAGGAACCCTATAACCACAATGTTGGAACATCAGAACGCACAAAGGCGGTAATTGAGCCCCGCTTATCAGATCAATGGTTCTTAAAGATGGAAGATTTAGCCAAACCTGCCATTGATGCAGTGTTAAATTCAGATGAAGTAAATCTGGTTCCAGCTAAATTTAATAATACTTATCGCCATTGGATGGAAAATATTCGGGACTGGAATATCTCGCGCCAATTGTGGTGGGGACAACAAATCCCAGCCTATTATTTTGGAGAAGACAAAGCAGATTTCGTGGTGGCCGAAACACCCGAAGAAGCATTGACTTTAGCCCAAAAGAAATCGGGAAATGCCGCTTTAAAAGCTGCTGATTTACGTCAAGATCCAGATGTCTTAGACACTTGGTTTTCTTCCTGGTTATGGCCCATCTCTGTTTTTGATGGAATTCGCTATCCAGACAATGAAGAAATCAATTATTACTATCCAACCCAAGACTTGGTTACCGGGCCAGATATTCTGTTCTTTTGGGTAGCGCGTATGATTATTTCTGGGTATGAGTATAGAAAAGAGCAACCTTTCTCTAATGTTTATTTAACAGGTTTAGTTCGGGATACAAAAGGGCGTAAGATGTCAAAACAGCTTGGAAATTCCCCAGATGCCCTCAAACTGATCAAAGACTATGGAGCCGATGCTGTGCGGGTTGGATTGATGTTAAGTGCTGCAGCTGGAAACGATTTGTTGTTTGACGAAAGTTTGTGCCAGCAAGGCAAAAATTTCACCAATAAAATATGGAATGCATATCGCCTAATTGACGGTTGGGAAGTTGATGAGACCGCCCCAGCAAATAAGCAAAACACAGCGGCACTAGAATGGTATGAAAATAAATTTAATGCCACTTTAGCGACCATTGAAGATCATTTTGAAAAGTACAGAATATCAGATGCTTTAATGGCGGTTTATAAACTTTTATGGGATGATTTCTGCTCTTGGTTATTAGAAGCGGTTAAGCCGGCTTATGGCGCCCCTATAGACGCAGCAAGTTTAAAAAGCATCAAAATTTTATTTGAAAATAACCTAAAATTGATGCATCCTTTTATGCCTTTCTTAACAGAAGAACTTTGGCAACATATGGGAGAACGCTCTAGCGATGAAGCATTGATGATTTCTGCTTGGCCATCGGTAAATGCGATAGATGAAACTGTACTTAAAGCCTTCGAACTTGCGACAAAAATTGTTAGTGGCGTTCGCAACTTTAGAAAAGAACGCAATATTTCCCATAAAGAAGCCGTGCAGTTATATGTTGTCGCCAAAACAGAACAGGTGCAATACCACGCTTTGATTCAAAAAATGGCGGGCGTAGAAGAAATTCATTGGGTAGAGGAAGCACCGCAGGAATCTGGAGCAAGCTTCCGTGTTGATACTTTTGAGTGTTTTATTCCATTAGCAGGTAATGTAGATGCAGCAGCAGAAAAAGCGAAGCTAGAAGAAGAATTAAAATATGCGAAAGGTTTCCTTCAGTCGGTACGAAAGAAACTTCAGAACGAACGCTTTGTGAGCAATGCACCCGATAAGGTAATTGAGATGGAGCGCAAAAAAGAAGCAGATGCGCTTGAGAAAATCACTGTAATCGAGAAAAGTCTAGCCAGTCTTTAGCGTTACTTTTTGGAGAGAATTGTTTCTCCTCCTCGAACAACTTGATCGAGCACTACATCAACTGGGGTGCCCACAGGGAGAAAAAGATCTACTCGGGAACCAAATTTGATAAAGCCGGCATCTTCCCCTTGAACGGCTTTGTCGCCTACTTCAGCATAATTAACAATGCGTCGTGCAACAGCCCCAGCTATCTGGCGGTATAGAATTTCCCCAAATTGTTCGTTTTCAACCACGATAGTGGTCCGTTCATTGAGTTCTGACGATTTTGGATGCCAAGCGACCAAATACTTCCCAGGGTGATACTTGCTGAATTTGACTGTTCCGCTCATGGGATAACGGGTTACGTGAACATTAATTGGGGACATAAAGATGGAAACCTGTAAACGCTGGTCTTTAAAGTATTCCTTTTCATATACTTCTTCAATAATGACCACTTTACCGTCTACTGGCGCCAAGAGATGATTTTCATCGAGGATTGTATTGCGGCTGGGGTTCCTGAAGAATTGTAATACCAATACCAGTAGTATTACGGCCCCAATCTGGAGGCTGTACTTCCCCCATTGGTTGGCAACAAAATATTCTGCAATCAAGGCAATTGCCGCGCAAATTAAAAATGTATTAATGATGATGAGATAACCTTCTTTATGAAACATAATTAAATGAATTTTAATAATAAATAGTAAAAGGGCGCTGTAAAGATAACACTATCCATGCGGTCATAGAATCCGCCGTGTCCTGGGAGTAAAGTACCACTGTCTTTTACACCTGCTCTTCTTTTAAAATAGGATTGCACAAAATCGCCCAGTGTTGCCAAAGCAGGAAGTAACAAGGCGATTAACCACCAATAACCGCCATAAAGGGAAAAGTTTTTTTCCACCATAAAGAGCAATATTATTGTAGCAACTGCACCACCAATATAACCTTCCCAAGATTTTTTGGGGGAAATAGCGGGCAATAGTTTTGTTTTTCCAAAACGAGATCCTACCAAATAGGCAAAAGAATTATTTATCCAAATAGATAGATAAAAGAACAAGAGAAGATAAGGTGCGCCTTCTGTGTTCAATGTAAGGAGAAGCGGAATATAAACACTGGACCCAATCAAATAGAAGAGCGTGAAGCTACTTTTTTCAAGCCACGAAAACACAGCTTGTCGGTTGTTGAGGCATAGCACGCTAATCAATATATTGGTCGCAATTACGGCCACTAAAAAAAAATCAAAAGCAAGGGTAGGGAGGGTGTTTGAATAGGCCAAAGCAAATAAGCCGACTAATGCCACAGGGACAAGCTTATTTTTAAAGACGATCAGTTGTTGAAATTCCCACAAGGCCAAAGCGGAAAAAAGAGCAATAAGGCAATAAAAAGCCAAGGGTGAGGCAAACATTGTTGTGGTTAATAGTGCCACATACAATAGGCCAGAGATTACTCTTGTGATGAATTCTTTCATTCGTTTACTTCCTGAACTAGCAAATATAAATTTTTTGCGCTCCCCCCATAAGAGAGAAAATCATTTTCTTTGGCAGGATCAAAGGCATTTAAAGTAGTAATATTGGAAGGAAGGTTGTTTTTGTAATTTTGATTGATGGCGGTCATGGCCTCGCTTACATCATCTTTAAAGTCATTACTGGTCGCAATGATAATGAGATTTTGCGGTAGGTCGCTCAATTTTTTTTCTTGAATTTGCCGATTACAAATTAAAATGGCGCCTTTATTGGCAATTAAATACTCACAATGGATCACCAAAGCTTCTGGCGAAGGGTTGTTGTTATCTAATTGAAAGAAAGAGGAGAGTACATTGTTTTGTCCGATGACATCTGCTCTGGACCAGCCGTTTTCTTGTAAAATCTGCTCGAAGTAATAAGCGGTGCTTTGCGCATCTTCACAGTAAACAAACTTTCCTCCGCGACTGGTAAAGTTATGCGCAAACTTAATCTCCTTCGGACTTTTTTCCTCTGGGAGGTACTGACTTTGATCCTTCTCTTTTTTAGGCTTGTTTTTCCCGAAAAATTGATCGAATATTCCCACGTTCTAGGCCTCTTCTGTCGTTGCTGATTCCGATAAGGGTGCTTGTGGTTCTTCTTCTTTTTCGTCTTCCTTTTTATCAAAAGGACGTTCCCCTAAAATAGTGATCAAATCATCTTTAAAAATGACTTCCTTTTCCAAAAGGCGATTTGCCAATGCAGTTAACTTATCGCGGTTTTCTTCGACTAGTTTGCATGCACGATCGTATTGTTCTTCAATAATTTTAGAAATTTCCTTATCAATGGTTTGGGCTGTTTCTTCAGAATATGGTTTGGAGAAATTATAGTCTGACTGTCCGCTTGAATCATAATAAGTAACATTCCCAATCTCATCATTTAGTCCATAGACCGTTACCATTGCTTTGGCCTGACGGGTTACTTTTTCTAAATCGCTTAAAGCTCCGGTAGAAATTTTGTCGAAAATCACTTTTTCTGCTGCTCTACCCCCAAGTGTGGCGCACATTTCATCCAGCATTTGATCAGTTCGAACAATCATGCGTTCTTCAGGCAAGTACCATGCAGCACCAAGGGATTGCCCTCTTGGCACAATGGTTACTTTAACTAGAGGTGCAGCGTATTTTAACAACCAGCCCACCATGGCGTGTCCGGCTTCGTGAAAGGCAATCGTTTTCTTTTCTTCCTGGGTAATGATTTTATTTTTCTTTTCTAGGCCACCAACAATACGGTCAACGGCATCTAGAAAATCTTGCTTGCCTACAGACTTTTTATTCTTTCTAGCAGCAATCAAGGCTGCTTCGTTACATACATTGGCAATATCTGCTCCAGAAAAGCCTGGGGTTTGTTTTGATAAGAATTCTGTATCCAACCCTTTGGTTGTTTTCAAAGGTTTTAAGTGAACGGCGAAAATTTCTTTGCGTTCGCGCACATCTGGTAGATCAACATAAATTTGACGATCAAAGCGACCTGCACGCATTAAGGCTTTGTCTAATACATCTGCACGGTTTGTCGCTGCTAGAATAATTACGTTGGTACTTGTTCCAAATCCGTCCATTTCTGTCAAGAGTTGGTTTAAGGTATTTTCTCGCTCATCGTTAGAGCCAGTCATATTGCTTTTCCCTCTTGCTCTTCCAATGGCGTCAATTTCATCTATAAAGATAATTGCGGGCGATTTGTCTTTGGCTTGTTTAAAGAGGTCTCTTACCCTAGAGGCACCAACACCAACAAACATTTCGACAAAGTCTGAACCAGAAAGGGAGAAGAAAGGTACTTGGGCTTCTCCTGCTACGGCTTTGGCAAGTAAAGTTTTACCTGTTCCAGGTTGTCCTACAAGCAAGGCTCCCTTCGGAATTTTTCCACCAAGTACAGTATATTTTTGCGGGTTTTTAAGGAAGTCAACAATTTCTTGAACCTCTTCTTTCGCGCCTTCTAAACCAGCGACATCTTTAAAGGTTACCTTGATATCGGTTTTTTCATCGAAGAGCTTGGCCTTTGATTTTCCAATATTGAAAATTTGACCGCCAGCACCTCCGCCTGCATTTCCAGACATGCGGCGCATGATGAAGATCCAAACCAATACGATAACGATTATGGGGAGAAAACTAAGAATCACATCAAAAAACTTGTTTTCGATGGTGACGAATTCATAGCTGAAGGCGATGTTATTTGCTTTGGCACGCTCTAGTTTTTCTTGAAATAACTTTAAGTCACCAAACTCAAAAGCATAATGTGGGCCTTGGGTATTGACAGATCCAAGAAAATTCTCCTTTTTTAAGGCCTGATGATCGGGCTTTTCTAAAGCACTTGCTTTTAAGAAAATACGGGCAGTTTTTTCGTTTTGAATTACAACACGGTCAATGTCTCCGTTGTTTAAGTATCGCTCAAAAGTTGAGGTATTTGTTTTTCCTGTAGATTGTAAATTCCCCTCACCAAAAAAACTTAGGCTCAATAATAGTACGATGACCATACCGTAGAGCCAGTAAGGATTAAATTTTGGTTTATTGTCTTTTTTCTTTTTCGTCATTTTATTTAATAATTAGAGGCAATGGCCGTTGTTTCTGCATCTCCCCATAATTCTTCAATGTTATAGAATTCTCGAGTTGGTTTTTGAAATACATGCACCACTACATTAATATAATCCATTAAGACCCATTCTGAATTGTCTAAACCCTCTGTGTGATAGGGTTTTTCTTTTAAAGCTTTGCTTACAATTTTTTGAATTGATTGTACAATGGCAGAAACATGCGTATTTGATGTACCAGAGCAGACAACAAAATAATCGCAAACAGTGTTGTCTAATGATTTTAAGTCTAGTAATTTGATGTCTAATCCTTTTACTTCTTCTACGCCCAAAATGATTTGTGCGATAAGGTTATCAGCAGCATTTGAAGTTTTTGTCATTAATGTTTTTAGTTTTTACAAATTTATTACTTTCTTGGCGACAATACAGTAACAAATGTCATATTTCAAGATTAGCAAAATTAGTGCCATTGACTCGACAAATTCAGCCCTGAAACGACAGTACCACAAGGCTGAAATAGTGCACGGGGATCTTCTTTGGGCACTAGATCAACAAAAAGGGAAGGGGCAAAGGGATCGTCAATGGATCTCTGAACCGAATCAGAACCTTACTTTTTCGTTTTTTCTGTCGCAAAAAGAAGCCAATTTGCCCACTGTATTTGTTTTGAATACCTGGGTTGCCCTTGCGGTTAAAAAGGCGTTAAATTCTTTTGGTATTCCGGCTGTCAGTGTTAAATGGCCGAACGACATTTTGTCAGAAAACAAAAAAATTTGTGGCCTCTTGATTGAAAATCTCTACAGAGGAGGAAAACACGTTGCAAGTATCGTAGGCATCGGTTTGAACGTAAATCAGCTAGATTTTCCCGCTTTAGCACAAGCAAGTTCCATGCAATTGTCTTCTGGACGTCCTTTTGTTTTAGAAGAGGTGTTGGATAAGATTTTAATAGAGCTCACGTTTTATTTTAAGGCTAAAATGACTGTCGAAGAAAGTTTCAACGCTTTTAATCAAGCTCTTTTTGGGTTAGGTGAACAACGGCAATTTCTTGAAAATGGCGAAGCATTAACCGCCTCGGTAGAAGGTGTAAGTCAGCAAGGTGAATTAATCTTAAGAACGACTGATAATAAACTGCGTTATTTCCAACACAAAACAGTTCAATGGGTGTATTAAGGGGTCCAATTAGCAGGATCTTTTCTCCATTGGGATAAGGTTTTTACCTGTTCGTCTGTAATGGCTTTTTGTGCATTCGCAAAGCGCAATAAATGATCGTAATTGCTTAAGGTAAAGAGTTCAACCCCTTCTTTTAAAAAGTTTTCTTCTGCAATTTTAAAGCCGTAAGAAAACAAAGCGAGCATCCCTAAAACAGAAAAACCTTGCGCTTTGATTGCCGCCACCGCGTTTAAACTACTTTTCCCTGTACTAATCAAGTCTTCAATCACAACAATGGGTTTTCCCGCTGGTGCGTGACCTTCAATTTGATTTTGTCTTCCGTGTTTTTTTGGTTCAGGGCGAACGTAGATAAAGGGGAGGTTCAGTTTCTCGGCAACAAGCATACCAATACCAATGGCTCCTGTGGCAACTCCAGCAATGGTTACATCGGTTCCAAAGCGTTTTTTCACTTCGTCTGCGATACTCTTGGCCAAAAAATCCCGAACATTAGGATAGGAGAGCGCAAGTCGATTGTCACAGTAAATAGGAGATTTCCATCCGCTGGCCCAAGTAAATGGGTTTTCGGGATTCAATTTAATTGCATTAATTTGCAAGAGGTGTTGTGCCGTTTCGGCTGCAATCAGTTCACTATAAATCATACGCAAATGTATAAAGTATTTTTTAATCAAAAGCCAATCATTTTAACCACTTCTTTTGTTGAACAAACCCTAGAATCGCCTGTCTTTTTTCTGAAATTCACCCATAAGAAAAGCATTATTGCAGCCCTAAAGTCAAAGAAAGTCAAGCAGTTGTATCTCTATCACGCCAAGGAAGAAAAACTGTGGTCCCTTTTTTATGCACTTTTTAAGGTCATTGAAGCAGCTGGTGGCGTGGTGCAACATCGTCAAACAAAGCAGTTTCTTTTTATTTATCGCAATAACAAATGGGATATTCCCAAAGGTAGAATCGAAGAAGACGAGTCTGTGCAAACCGCTGCCATAAGAGAAGTGGAGGAGGAAACAGGCGTGGAAGGCTTGCAGCTTACTAAAACGCTTCCCACAACCCTGCATTTGTTCCACCGCAATGGTAAATACCGTTTAAAAAAAACCTATTGGTATGCTATGGAAACAGATTTTGTGGGAACATTAATCCCGCAAGAAGAAGAGGGAATTCAAAAAGCTGTTTGGGTTGATGCTGCCGAGGTGCCCCGTTTATTTAAAAACGCTTATGCCAATATTACCCTGTTGTGGGAAAAAGCAAACCTATAAATGAACCCCCTTTGGGACCATAGAAGAATAATCGCCCCCAAAATGGATAACTTCTCGCACAATACTGCTGCTGATAAAAGAAGTTTCAGCAGAGGTTAATAAAAAGACGGTCTCAATATTAGACAAACGTCGATTGACTTGGGTTATCGTTTTTTCAAACTCAAAGTCTGCGGGGTTGCGCAAACCGCGTACAATAAAGTTGGCGTTAATTTGATTGCAGTAATCTACCGTTAAACCTTCATAAGTGTCCACTTTAATTTTCGATTCAGCTGCAAAGGTCGCTTCGATAAAAGCTTTTCGTTGTTCGAGCGAAAACATGTATTTTTTGGTTGAATTGATACCAATCGCGATGATTAATTCATCAAATAAGGGCAAACTACGCCGAATAATATCAACATGACCCATTGTAATGGGATCAAAAGAACCGGGAAAAATAGCGCGTCTCATGGTCTAAATGTAGTGTTTTTGGATAAGTTGCTGTTAATTATTCCCGAGATTAATGCTGGAAGCGAAATGTCTGCAGCGGCTGCCTGCTGCGGAATAATACTTTGCAAAGTCATTCCTGGAATGGTGTTGATTTCAAGTAAATGCGGGATGCCGTCTTGAAATATAAACTCTGACCTTGTAATGCCCTTTAAGCCTAATTTTAAATAAATGTCTTTGGCCATTGCTTTTGCGCTATCCTCCCACTCCTTCGGTAATTTTGCTGGTGTAATTTCTTGTGATTTCCCTTCGTACTTGGCTTCATAATCGAAAAAGTCATTTTCACTGATGATTTCTGTTATAGGCAAAACCATTATCTCCCCTTGCCACTCAAGCACACCCACCGTAATTTCTCTTCCGATTAATGCTGCTTCAATTAAAATTTGATCATCTTCTTTAAAAGCTCCTTCTATGGCAGGGGCTAATTCTTCTTTGTGCTTAACTTTATAGACCCCAAAACTACTTCCTGCGCGATTGGCTTTAACAAAGCAGGGAAGGCCTAAGGTGGCTACAATCAGATCGGGATCAATAGCAACACCTTGATCAAGGCGTAATCTCTTTGCCGAGGGAATACCGTAATCATTTGCCACGGCCAAGCAATTTCTTTTATCATAGGTCAAAGCGGCCATGGCGCTATCGCAACTGCTGTGTGGAATGTTTAATAGTTCAAGGTAGCCGGCCAACTGTCCGTTTTCTCCTGGCGCCCCATGGATCATATTCACGACAAAGTCAAAATGGTGTTTTTGGTTGTTGATTTCAAAACTAAAATCTCCTTTGTTTAATGGGTATTGATTGCCTTCTGTATCTGCTACTGTCCATTTGTCAAGCGCAATATCAATTTGAAAACGGTTAAAGTTACTTTCGCTTAATGCGTCAAAAACAACCTGTCCACTTTTTTTTGAAATCCCTCGCTCAGAGGTATACCCGCCGCTGGCGACACCGATGATTTTTTTCATAGCATAAAAATAACAATCGTTTTGTAAAGCACATACCTTTAAGGGCATCAATCGCTTCGGGTTTCTTATCTTTACCCAAGAATTGAGTCAATGAACTATCTACGTTTTCTTTTCAGTAAGGTTTTTGTACGGCATTTGGGTTTTGCATTTGTTGCGATTTGCTTGTTGTTAATTGCCCTTTTTTACAGCCTGAGTAAACTGACGCAAAACAACGAACACATAAGGGTGCCAGATTTTGAAACAATTGCTTTACAGGAAATAGCTCCCATTGTTACCCGATTTGAATTGCGCTATGAAGTTTTAGATTCAGCCAAGTTCAATCCAAATTATCCTCCATATGCCGTAATTGAACAGAATCCTAAGGCTGGTGCAGAGGTTAAACGCGGGCGTAAAATTTATTTCACCCTCAATCCTTCAGGATACCGAAAATTAAGTATTCCTGATGTAATTCAAATCACCAAGCGCAACGCAGAAACGCGTTTAACAGCGGTGGGTTTTATGCTAGGAGAAATTACTTATCGCGATAATATTGGGAAAGATATGGTGCTTGAAATGCGCCATAAAGGAGAAAAAATTCAGCCGGGTATGGTCTTGCCCAAAACATCAAAAATTGATCTAGTTTTAGGGAATGGAAAACGATAATACTACAGTAGAAGAATTTGGAGAAGACGCTTTACACGAGCACTTTTCTTTCACCGCAGACAAAGGCCAAGAACCCTTAAGGGTAGACAAGTATTTGATGAACCGCATTGAAAATGCTACCAGAAATAAAATACAACAAGCTGCAAAGGCAGGGAGTATCTTTGTCAATGATCTTGCGGTAAAATCAAACTATAAAGTAAAGGGAGGAGATGTTGTACGGGTTTTATTTGCCCATCCGCCTTATGAAAATCTTTTGGTTCCAGAAGATTTACCTATTGATGTTATTTATGAAGACGATACCGTAATTGTCCTAAATAAAGCTGCGGGGATGGTGGTTCATCCTGGTCATGGGAATTACTCAGGGACTTTGATTAATGCCTTGCTTTTTCACTTCGACAATTTGCCCAATAATGCCGACCAGCGCCCAGGGCTCGTTCATCGAATAGATAAAGACACCAGTGGACTTTTGGTTATTGCTAAAACCGAGCACGCCCTTACGCATTTGTCCAAGCAATTTTTTGATAAATCTTCAGAACGAAAATATTATGCCTTGATCTGGGGGAATCCAAAAGAAGAGGAGGGTACTATTGAGGGCCACATTGGTCGCCACCCTAAAAACCGCTTACAGATGATGGTTTTTCCAGAGGGAGAGGCAGGAAAACCCGCGATTACGCACTATAAAGTGATTGAACGATTGGGGTATGTTACCTTGGTGGAATGTCAATTAGAAACTGGGCGTACCCATCAAATTCGCGCACACATGAAGCACATTGGCCATACCTTGTTTAACGACGCACGCTATGGGGGAGATGCAATTTTAAAAGGAATTTCTTTTAGTAAGTACAAACAGTTTGTCGAAAACTGTTTTAAATTAATTCCAAGGCAGGCCTTGCATGCCAAAACTTTGGGCTTTGAACATCCTAAAACCGGGCAATGGATGCAGTTTAATTCTGAAATCCCACAAGACATGGTTGAAGTCTTAGACAAATGGCGACATTATGCACAACATAAGCAGTTGTAATTGAATCATCAAGGATAATAATCCACTTAGATTGCGCAAGTCAAAATTCCCGCTTATTTTTGATAAAAAGCCTATTCTATGAAAATGATTGTTTCTCCTGCAAAGTCCCTTAATTTCGAATCGAAACTCCCCACGACAGTATTTTCTGAAGCTGTTTTTTTGCAAGAAGCAGAACGCATCAATAAGTTGTTAAAAAAGAAATCTGCAGCTGCTTTAGGGAAGCTAATGGGCATTTCCGCTAATTTATCGCAATTGAACTGGCAACGCAATCAAGATTTTGAATTGCCTTTTACCCCAAGCAATGCCCGTCCAGCAGTATATGCTTTTGACGGTGACGTTTATACAGGGCTAGATGCCTATAGCTTGTCAGAAAACAATACAGCAAAGCTGCAAGATCAACTGCGCATTCTTTCAGGACTTTATGGTTTACTTAAACCCCTAGATTTAATTCAGCCTTATCGTTTAGAAATGGGAACCAAAATGCCGGTAGGTGTAAAGAAAAACCTCCCTGCTTTTTGGAAAGAGAAAGTAACCCAAAGCCTTAATGCTGAAATGCAAGCAGATGAAATTCTACTCAACCTAGCCAGCAATGAATATTTTGCTGCCATCGATACCAAGGCACTCAATGCAACCATTATTAGCCCGCAATTCAAAGACTTTAAAAATGGGCAACTAAAAATAATTTCCTTTTTTGCCAAAAAAGCACGCGGGAGTATGGCACGCTATGTCATTGACAGTGGTGCAAACAGTTTAGCAGATATAAAGGCTTTTACCACCGATGGATATCAATTCAGTGAAGCCCATACCGAAAAGGCGGAACAACCCGTTTTTATTCGCTAGATCTAGCGGCCCTGTCTTTTCTCTTGTTGCGTTTGGTCTTTCGGCGAGCGCCAAAAGTTTTGTTTACAATTTTTCCCCGACGGCTTTTTTTGTCTCCTTTTCCCATAAGTAGTAGATTTGGTGGAATTAAAACTAATTGTTTTTTAGCGAGTTGCCAAATGTTTTACCACACACATCCTTATTCTCCTTATATTTTAACAGACAGTAGCCGTTTAATCGTAGGCACCATGCCACCGCCGCGTTTTACTACGGGGGATTTAAACGCGCAAGATGTCGATTTTTGTTATGGCAGCAGCAATGGAATGTTATGGAAGATTTGGAATGAAATTTACCAGCTTGATTTGGTCTTTGAAAACACCCACTTTGCCATTGAACAGCGTAAAGCCTTTTTAAAGCGAGAAAAAATAGGCATTTGCGATATTGTTGGGGCGGCCTATCGCGATAAAATTGATGCCGCTGATTTAGGGATGCAAAGGGTAGAGCTTCGGGATATTTTGGGCATTTTAAAACAACACCCCAAAGTAACCACGCTTATTTTCACCGGGGGAAACAGTAAAAATGGCCCAGAATATTTTATGCGTAAACTATTAAAGAAAGCAGCAATTCCCTTGCGTTGTCTCTCGAATGAAGTTCCACGAATACATCAGTTTACATGGGCCGGAAGAAGTATTACAACCCATACCCTCACTGCGCCCTCTGGTGCAGCAAACCGCGCCATTGGCAGCATGGCGCTTTACAAAGCAAACAAAGTCAAGAATCCCCATTACACCACTTTTGATTTTAGGTTAGAACAGTATGCGGCTGTTTTTTTACAGGGATAGTCATTGATCTTTCTTATGGGAAGATCCAGGCTTCTTCTTTCGCTCTTTTTGGTCGTTTCTACCGCTCTTCCTCCTTCTTGCTTACGCAAGCATCTACATGGCGATAGTAAGAAAAGGTAGAGCAGTTAAGCATTACGCCCATACTGATTAACGAATATTTAATCGAACTGTAAATCTCAATTCACCACCTATTATATAATGCTAACCACTTATAACTTCTTTATAGGTCAGTTGTTAAATTGAAGTCAACTTTAAACGTTATTTTGATAATTGATCATCTTCATGAAATATTTTTTAAGTGTCTTAATTAGAAGTAAATATCTCTATTGCTCTTTTTAAAAGCAATTATTTTTCTTGCTGGTCGCTGGTTTGTGTTTTTTTTCTGCCCAAGCACAATACAGTATGGGAACTAATACCCCTAATCCCAGTGCAATTTTAGACTTGGTGTCTGCTGATAGAGGTTTTTTGGCCCCACGTATTTTCTTAACCAGTATAAATACCTTTGCTCCCATAACGGGAACAGCAAGTAGCGCCCATAACGGCCTCTTGGTGTATAATACCAACCCCAGCACCGCCAACGGACTAGAAGGCCAAGGATTTTACTTTTGGGAAGGGGGCAGTTCAGGTAACTGGCTTAAGGTTGCTGACACGGCCAATAGTACCATGGGAAATATTTACACCATAGATGGCGCGCTAGTTGGTGTAAGAACCCTCAGCCAAAACAACAATAATTTAACCTTTAATACAGGCACAGGCGATTTCCAAGTGGGAAATAACAATGCGACTCTTTTTGTAGATGGATCTACCAATCGTGTAGGAATAGGGACAAACAATCCTACCGAAAGCCTACATGTTTCAGGTAATGTACGCATTACAGGTACCCTTATAGATTCCAGCAACGACACTGGGACAGCGGGGCAGCTACTGAGTAGCACCGGAGCGGGAACCAATTGGGTAAGCGGGGGTGGCGCTACGATAGGAGACATAAAACAAGGGGTTCAAACAGCAGACCATGGAGGTTGGATACTTTTAAACGGTAGAAATAAATCGAGCCTTACTGCTTCCCAAAGAACACAATTTGAAGCGCTGTTTGGTGCGAGTACAACTTCTTTGCCACAAACTTCAGGCAATGGTTCCAATAATGCGACCTATCTAGCAGATATAGATGGGAACTCGTCTACTGTGGGGAGTTTAGGGGGAAACACGGATAATTTATGGAATGCAAGTGATTTGCCTAATTTAGCGCATGGTCATACAGCTACTACAGATGCCAATAGTGGGGGGCATAGGCATTCTTTGCGGGGAAGTGTTGCTGATGTAGGAGATAATGGAAATTTCATATTAAGAGCCGATAAAGAATTTACAGGGAATAGTAGTGCCATGTTTGCTTCAGCTGATGGAGCGCACAGCCATACCATAACGGTGAACTCAGCTAATTTAGGCGGTTCGAGCAATGCTGTTGCTACCAATAATCGAACCTTGGATGTAAACACCTTTCTTTTTTTAGGAAATTAGGGTTAAGGCTTGCCTTAAAGCGCAGTTATTTCTACACAAGCAGGCATTAAGTGCGAATGGATTGAACAAATTGTTCAATTTGATCGACCCCTTCTTTTTCTAAAAATTTAATAAAAGCCGAGCCAATGATTGCTCCGCGTGAATTGGCAGTGGCTGCTTGATAGGTATCGGCATTGCTAATACCAAAACCAACCACAGTAGGGGTGCTGAGTTCCATTTTGGCAATACGCTTGAAATAGCTGGTTTGGGTGTCGCCAAAGGCACTTTGCGCACCGGTTACAGCAGCGCTAGATACCATATAAATAAAACCGTTAGACACTTCATCTATATAGCGAATGCGCTCTTCTGGCGTTTGTGGAGTGATTAAAAACATATTGTACAAACCGTGTTGGTCGAATAAGTTTTTGTATTTCTCATGATACACATCTACCGGTAGATCTGGAATAATGAGTCCGTCAATTCCTATGGCTTCACAGCGTTGGCAAAATTGCTCAATCCCGTATTGCATCATAGGGTTAAAATAGCCCATTAAAACCAGCGGAATGTCTATGTGCTCGCGAATGCCTTCTAATTGTGCAAACAGTTTTTCAGTTGTCATTCCGTTATGCAGGGCTTGGGTAGAGCTTTCTTGAATAGTAGGCCCGTCGGCCAAAGGATCTGAAAAAGGCAGGCCTATTTCAACCATATCCACGCCAGCGGCTTGTAGGTTTTTTAATACAGGAACAGTGTCTTCTAGTTGTGGAAAACCAGCAGAGAAATAAATGGACAAGAGTTTTTTGTCTTCTTTAAATTTTTGATCGATTCTATTTTGATTCATTTTCTTTTTTTTCTTTTTCCAATGGGAAACCTATGGATTCTGTATCATGGAGGGTTTTTTTGGACTGCGAATCAAGTGCGGAGTGACTGAAGGTAGTTTCTGTGGAAGCCTTTGGTCATTCCTGCGAAAGCCTTTGGTCATTCCTGTGAAAGCCCTTGGTCACTCCTGCGGAATCCTTTGGTCATTCCTGCGGAAGCCTTTGGTCATTCTTACGAAAGCCTTTGGTCATTCTTACGAAAGCCTTTGGTCATTCCTGTGAAAGCCCTTGGTCATTCCTGCGGAAGCCTTTGGTCATTCCTGCGAAAGCCTTTGGTCATTCCTGTGAAAGCCTTTGGTCATTCCTGCGAAAGCCTTTGGTCATTCCTGCGAAAGCCTTTGGTCATTCTTACGAAAGCCTTTGGTCGTTCCTGCGAAGCCTTTGGTCATTCCTGTGAAAGCCTTTGGTCATTCCTGGGAAGCCTTTGGTCATTCCTGCGAAAGCAGGAATCAATACCAATCCTCCGCCAAGTCTTTCCAATCCGGATTCATGAACTCAATCAATTCAATTTTCCATTGTCGTTTCCATTTTTTTATTCGTTTTTCTCTTGTGATAGCTTCTAACGGTTTTTTAAAGATTTCATAATAAACAAGTATATCTAATCCATACCGTTTTGAAAAGCCCTCGTTAATCTTATTCTTGTGTTCTAAAATGCGACGCATCAGATTGTTGGTCATACCCGTGTACAGCGTTCCATTTGGCTTGTTTGTAATCAGATATACATAAAATTGATGATCAGAAAGCACCATTTTTTTTGATTATAACTTAAAATAGTCAATATAGGTTTCAAGGTCTTTATCGCCACGACCAGAGCAGTTGAACACAACAATCTCTTCTGGACCAAATTTACGCACGTCTAGTGCGGCAAAAGCATGGGCTGTTTCTATCGCAGGAATAATTCCCTCCATTTGCGAGAGGGTCAATCCCCAATCCATCGCTTCTTGGTCTGGAATAGAAATAAATTCTGCGCGTTTTGTTCTAAATAAATGGGCATGCATGGGGCCTACTCCTGGATAATCTAAGCCTGCTGAAATAGAGTAAGGCTCTGTAATTTGTCCGTCGGGGGTTTGCATTAACAGGGTTTTACTTCCATGAATAATGCCTTCTTTTCCAAGGGCCGAAGTTGCTGCACTTTCGCCCGAGTCAATTCCTTTTCCAGCGGCTTCCACAGCGATAATATTTACGCGTTCATCGTTGAGGTAGTGGTAATACAAGCCAGCGGCGTTACTTCCGCCGCCCACACAAGCAATAACATGATCTGGATAGTCACGTCCTTCTTGTTCTTGTAATTGCCATTTGGTTTCTTCACTAATGACAGCTTGAAAGCGGGCCACCATATCTGGATAAGGATGCGGTCCTACGACTGATCCAATGATATAATGCGTGTCAACTGGATTGTTAATCCAGTCGCGAATGGCTTCATTTGTAGCGTCTTTTAAGGTTTTACTTCCAGATTGTGCTGGCCGAACTTCTGCCCCTAGCATTTTCATTCTGGCGACATTGGGTGCTTGACGTTTGATGTCGATCGCGCCCATGTAAATAATACACTCAATCCCCATTAATGCACAAACTGTGGCAGTGGCAACCCCGTGTTGTCCCGCCCCTGTTTCTGCAATGATGCGGTTTTTACCCAGACGTTTGGCCAGTAAAATTTGCCCTATGGTATTATTGACTTTATGCGCACCTGTGTGGCAAAGGTCTTCTCTTTTAAGGTAAATTTTGGTGTTGTATCGTTCAGACAAGCGTTTGGCAAAATACAAAGGCGTAGGTCTTCCTACATAGGCCTTTAGTAATTCATCAAACTCTTTCTTAAAATCTGGTTCTGCAGCGATTTTAAGATAGTTTTCGCGCAATTCTGCTACATTAGGGTACAACATTTCAGGAATAAAAGCTCCGCCAAAGTCACCGTAATATCCTTTTTCATCTACATTATAATTCATACAATTTCCTTTTTAAATTGTGTTAGCTCTTCTATTTTTTTAAGCCCTGGAGCGACTTCAAATTTACTATTTACATCAATAGCATAGAGGGGTAAATTCGTATTTAATAATTCTTTTATCTGGGGAATATTTTCAAGCCCTATGCCACCGCTTAAAAAGAAGGGCTTTTGCGAGGGGTACTCTTTTAAAAGGCTCCAGTCAAAGCTATAACCGTTTCCCCCTGGCAAGGCGCCTTTGGTGTCAAATAAAAAGAAGTCACAGTTGTTTTCATAAGCGGTAAGCGCATTGAAATCGAAACAGTCTTTAATCGAAAAGGCCTTGATGACTTCAACGCCAAAGCCTTGAACCAATTGACAATAATTGGGGGTTTCTTCTCCGTGCAATTGAACTGCTTGAAGCTGATGTGCTTGGATGCTACTTTGAATATAATCAATAGAAGCATCGACAAATACCCCCGTTTTTTTGATATTCTTGTTTAGTTGAGGGGTGCTGTCGCTTACATAACGGCTAGAAGGCGCCCAAAAGATAAAGCCCATATAGTCTGGCTTTAAAGCGCTTAAGGCAGTGATGTTTTCGGGTTCACGCATCCCACAAACTTTTAATTTCATGCCTCAAATTGTTTGATGAAATCACCGGCTGCTGCTCCAGGATGTTCGGTTTTCATGAAATTTTCTCCTACTAAAAAACCTTGGTAGCCGTAGGTTTTCAAGTTTTTTATGGCGTTTACATCGCTTATTCCGCTTTCAGAAACTTTGACAAATTCAGCAGGGATTTTTTCTGCTAAAGCTCTACTCGTATCTAGCGAGACCTCAAAGGTTTTTAGGTTGCGGTTGTTCACACCGAGCATGTCTAAAGTAGGCATGATGGATTTTTCCAGTTCTTCTAGATTATGCACTTCGAGTAAGACCTCTAGTTCAAGGCTTTTTGCTACGGTTGATAGTTGTTGAATTTCTTCCCTGCTTAAAACGGATGCGATTAATAAAATCACATCTGCACCATGGGCCTTTGCTTCTATCAATTGATATTCGTCAATGATGAATTCTTTGCGCAATAATGGAAATTCTGTTACGGCTCGGGCTTGGGTCAAATCCTCTAAAGATCCCCCAAAATATTTGCCATCTGTTAGGACTGACATTCCGCAAACCCCAGCATCTTCATATCCTTTCGCTACATCAATGACAGAAAGAGCGCTATTGATGTTTTGTTTCGAGGGCGAGCGTCGTTTGTGTTCGGCAATAATTCCCGAAGCGCTATTGCTAAGTTTTTTTGCCAAAGAATGCGTTGGGCGACCAAATAGCGGAGAAGCTTCCCAATAGCTGGTTGGGAATAGTTGCTTTCGCAGCGCAACTTCCGTTCTTTTATCGGCAACAATACGGTCTAAAATGCTCATGTTTTACTTAGATTTTGAAGTTGGGTTAGGGCGTTAAGTGCTTTGCCAGAATGCAAAGATTCTTGGGCTTTTTCAAAGCCTTGAATTGGCGATAGGTTTAAGGCAGTTGCTATGGCCATTCCGGCATTGGCACAAACCACATCTTGTTGTGCTTGGGTGCCTTTATTTTGCAATACATCCATAAATATTTTTGCGGAAGAGGCGACTGCATCACCGCCAGCGATTTGTTTAGCAGTAAGGGGTTTTACACCAAAATCCTGTGGGGTTAAGACCCGTTCACTGTTTTTACTAAAAGCTTTTGTCGCTCCTGTTAGGGATATTTCATCATAGCCGTCTAGGGCATAAAGGATGGTGAAGTTGGTTTCTGTTTTTTGAAATAGGTAATGGTATAAACGGGCCAATTCTAAATTAAAAACACCTGTCAATTGGTGCTTTGGAAAACTAGGATTCACGAGTGGTCCTAGCATATTAAAGAAGGTTTTTACTCCGAGTTCACGGCGCACAGGCGCAACATTTTTCATGGCTGGGTGGAAGAGTGGCGCGTGTAGAATACAAATCCCTGCTTGATCGACACAGCGTTTGAGGAAGTCTTGCTCATTTGAAAACCTAATTCCAAGTGCTTCTAAAACATTGCTTGAACCGCAACTAGAAGAAACGCCATAGTTTCCGTGCTTGGTAACTTTTACCCCTGCTCCGGCAGTCACAAAAGAAGAAAGGGTAGAAATATTAAAAGTGTCTTTTCCGTCTCCTCCTGTTCCACATAAATCAATGGTATCAAACTCACTTAAATCTATGGCGATACACAAGTCTAATAAGGCAGAACGAAAGCCTTCTAGTTCTTCTAAACTAATGCTGCGCATCATGTAAACGGTTAGGAAAGAAGCAATTTGAGCGCTGTTGTATTGCCCATCGGCGATATTAATGATCATCTGCCGGGCTTCTTCCTTGCTAAGTTGTTCGTGTTGAATAAGTCTGTTGAGAATGGCTTTCATGCTTAACTATTGATCCAGTTATCTAATATTTTTTTGCCATGCGGCGTAAGGACAGATTCAGGATGGTATTGAACTGCACAAACGTCATAGGATGTGTGCCGCAGCGACATCAATTGCCCTGCTTCATCTACTGAAGTGGCCACAAGTTCTTCTGGCAAAGGTGTTTGAACAACCCAAGAGTGGTAGCGACCAATATCGAAAGTATCGGGTAAATCTTTGAATAAGACGTCTTCTTTAATGATTTTTACTGGGGTAGCAATGCCGTGATAGACTTTGTCTAAATTGACAAGCTTTCCGCCAAAAACTTCTCCAATAGCTTGTTGTCCTAAGCAAATTCCCAAGATTTTTTTGGTTGGGGCATAGCGTTCTATGGCTGCTTTTAGCAAACCAGATTCATCGGGGATTCCGGGGCCAGGGGAGAGCAGGAGTAGCGGGTAGTCTTCTAGTTCGTCCAAATCAAATTGATCGTTGCGTTTTACCGTTACTGCACAGCCCAATTCCTCGAGATAATGGACCAAGTTATAGGTAAAAGAATCGTAATTATCGATGACAAATACTTTTTTCATAATTAAACGTCTTCGGCTAGGGTTAAGGCTTTGTCTAAAGCCCCTAATTTATTGTATACTTCTTGTAACTCACTTTCCGGGACAGAGTCGGCCACAATGCCTGCACCTGCTTGATAGTGTAGTTGGTGGTTTTTGCTTAAAAAGGAACGGATGATGATGGCATGGTTAAAATTTCCGTGAAAGTCCATGTACCCAATCGCTCCCCCATAAAAATTTCGTTGGGTGGTTTCATAGCGATCAATTAATTGTAAAGCTTTGTGTTTGGGTGCACCGCTTAAAGTTCCTGCGGGAAAAGTATCTGCGACTACGCGAAAGGTTTTGGCCGCTTTTTTCATGGTGCAGGTTACTTTAGAAACCAAGTGAATCACGTGGGAATAGAATTGAATTTCGCGGTTTTTTTCCACGACTACTTCAGCGCCATTTCGGCTTAAGTCATTTCTAGCTAGATCGACCAGCATAACGTGCTCGCTATTTTCTTTAGGGTCTTTGGCTAATTCACCAGCGGCGATTGCATCTTTTTCATCATCGCCTGTTCGGCGAAAGGTTCCTGCAATGGGGTGAATTTCGGCTTTCCCGTTTTGAACAATCAATTGTGCTTCTGGCGAGCTGCCAAAAATCTTAAAGTCACCATAGTCAAAGAAAAACAAATAGGGAGAAGGGTTGATCGAGCGTAGGGTTCTGTAGACATTGAATTCATCTCCTTTAAACCCTTGCGAAAAGCGGCGCGATAGCACCAGTTGAAATACGTCGCCGCGGTAACAGTGTTCTTTTCCTTTTTGAACGAAGTCTATGAATTGCGCATCGGTCAGATTAGAGGTTTTTTCGCCAACTTTTTCAAAGCTAAATTGACTGCTGTTTTTTGCGTTGAGCAGGATTTCTATTTCGCTAAGGTTGTGTTCTCCTTGATAAACATGCGAAAACAAATGCGCTTCGTGATTAAAAAGGCTAATGGCGATAATGTTTTGATAAACGGCATAGTAAATGTCAGGAATTTCATGTCCTGGTTTTGCTTTGTTGAGTTCGATGTTTTCAAAACGATCTATTGCATCATGGGCGACATAACCGAAAATCCCGTTACTGATAAATTTAAACGGAAAGCGTTCACTGTCGAATTGCTGTGAGAATTGATGGATGCGTTCTGGGACATCCATTTGGGCATCTGCTGTTTCAATAAGGGAACTTCCATCGGGGTAGAGGGTGCTTAATTGGCCATTTTTTAATTCGATTGACGCAATGGGGTTGCAGCATATATACGAGAAGTCATTATTGTTTGCATGGTAGTCACTGCTTTCCAACAAAAGGGAGTGTGGAAAAACATCCCGAAGCTTCAAGTATGCGCTCACAGGCGTAAGCGTGTCTGCAAGGATTTTTTTATGTTCCGTTTTAAGGGCAAATTTTTTCATGGTGTCCTAAAATTAAAAAAGGCCTGTCGTGATGACAAGCCTTTGATATATTGATACAGCGTGTTTCACGAATAATAGTATTATTCGCTCCACCAATTTGTGCTGTTGTTTCTCGTTTTCATTGCTTCAAATATAATTCAAAAAATTAATCTGTTCAATACACAAGGGAGAAATTATTGTTTGGCGTGTGATCCATCACAAAATCCATCGGGATTCTGTGTATTACCACAACCACATTTAGGTCGATTAGGCATGGTTTACATTTTTAAGGTTACATCTAGTTCAAAATCGTTGTAGATGGCTTTATCGCCAAGGTTGTCAAAGAAAGAGTTTGACCCATAACGAATATCGTGTTTTGCACGGTCGATGGTTACTTTTGCAGTGGCTTGGTTTTCTCCTACAGTTAAATCAAAGCTTGCTGGTTTTGTGATTCCTTTGATGGTAAAATCTCCGGTTACTGCATATACGCCATTTCCTTTGGCCAATACTTCGGTAAAAACAAGAGTAGCTTCTGGGTGATTTTCAACCCCAAAGAAGTCATCTGACTTTAAGTGGCCCATTAATTTTCCTGCGTATTCTCCTTCTAAGTCAGTACAAGTCATTGAAGCCATGTCTACCACAAAGTTTCCGCCTGTTACAGCGCCATCTGTTAAGACAATGCTCCCCGATTTTAGCGCGATATTTCCTTCGTGCTGTCCGGTTACTTTTTTTCCTAGCCAGTGAATGTTACTCGCTGCAGCGTCAATGCTTTTTTCTTGCGCTTGAAGATTTTGTGCACCAAATAAAAAGGCAGCACCTAATGCAATAGATAAAATTGTTTTTTTCATAGAAATTAAAATTAAATTGTTAAAATTGAACGAAGTAAATAAGTTAGGTGAGTTTTGAGATTAGGGTAATTAATTTTTCTTTTTCGGTAGGGCTGATATTTTGAACAAGTTTACGCTCTTTTTCGATAAGTTCATCATCCATGTTCACCAATAAAGCAAGGCCTTCATTGGTAATGGTGATTTCGACTTTTCTTCTGTTTTTTTCACAAATGCATCTTTCGACAAATTTTTTTTCAATGAGCTTGTCGACCAAACGGGTTGTGTTACTCATTTTATGTATCATGTGCTCATTCAGGGTAGATAAATTCGCAGGCTTTCCTTTTTGTCCTCTTAAAATACGCAAGACATTAAACTGAGGGAGCGATATGCCAAACTGTTTGGTGAGCCTATTCAGTTCGTCATTGAAAGTATTGCCAAACCGAAGGATAGCAACAACTAAGTCTCGGTCTAATTTGTTTTTATTATCTTCCACTACAATAATTGTATATACAAATGTAAGGAAAGATTTGGAAGAAACAAGTTTTATGTATAAAATGATTTGACAGCTTAACTTTTCCCATTAAATTTGACAAAAAACGAGATGACTGAATTACACCAAGACGAATGGGATGCCCAAAGACTAGCCAACGAGAACGCTGTATTGTTGGATGTTCGCACCGAAGATGAATTCGAGGAAAAACACCTCCCCAATGCGACCTTAATCGACATCCGTCAACCACAAGCATTTATGGATGCAGCACAAGCTTTGGCGAAAGACAAAGCGTATTTTATCTATTGTCGTTCTGGCGCTAGAAGTGCTCAAGCGTGTCAATTATTAGATCAGTTAGGGGTTGAAGCGACCTATAACCTAAAAGGAGGTATTTTAGCCTGGACTGGAGAAGTCGTCGAGTAATCCAAAGCCCCCAAATCGATGAAAGAGGACTTCCTGCATTATGTATGGAAGTTTCAAAAGTTTCCACACGCAACATTATGGACTGTTCAAGCAAAACGCTTGCAGGTGATTCGTGAAGGTTTTCACAACCAAAACGAAGGACCAGACTTTTTAAATGCCGAATTGGTCATTGGAGATCTAAGATGGGTAGGCTCTGTTGAGCTTCATTTAAAATCTTCTGATTGGTACCGGCATCGGCACCAGCAAAATAAAGCCTATGACAATGTCATTCTTCATGTGGTTTGGGAGGACGACATCGCCGTTTTTAATGCAGACGGAAGTCGATTGCCCACCCTTGTGTTAAGCGACTTGGTGCCGAAATCGCTTTTGGATTATTACAAAGAAACCTTTTTGAAAACGACTGATTTTATTCCCTGTCAAGCCCATTTTAAGCAATTTCCCAGTCCGCTTTTTAGTTTGTGGAAAGAAGGACTTTTTGTAGAAAGATTAGAAGTAAAGTCGAAGCGAATACAACAGCTGTTAAAAGAATACAAGAATGATTGGGAAGCTGTTCTTTTTTGCTTACTCGCAAGAAATTTTGGCTTAAACAGCAATGGAGCTGCTTTTTTTGCGCTTGCCCAAAACATCCCTTTTAAAGTTATTCGGAAGTTGCAGCACGATGTAAGCTTACTTGAAGCCTTGTTTTTGGGAATGGCCGGCTTGCTTTCTTTAGAAAGGTCAACTGCTTATGAAAACATGCTTTGGAAAGAGTACCAATACATAAAACACAAATTTTCTTTGTCGGCACCTGCAGTTTCCGTTCGGTTTATGCGTTTAAGGCCGCAAAATTTCCCCACCATACGTTTGGCCCAATTGGCCAGTTTATACGCTTCCTCCCAACAGCTCTTTGCCCAGATATTTGATGGAGCAACGTTAAAAACCCAATGGATGAATACGATAGCTGTGTCTTCTTTTTGGACGACCCATTACACCTTTGGAAAGTCGGCAAAGAATAGCAAAGAGAAGCGACTGAGCCCCACTTTTATTGATTTGCTAAAAGTAAATACGTTCATTCCTTTGTATTACTGTTATCAAAAAGCAAGAGGGCAAGATCCAACGGCCTATATTTTCACTTTAATGCAAGAGATAAAAGCAGAGCAAAACACCATTGTGAAAGGGTTTGAAGCCTTAGGTGGAGAAGTCGACACAGCCTTGGATAGCCAAGCTTTTCTTCAATTAAAAAAAACCTATTGCCAGCTAAAAAAGTGTTTACTTTGCAGGGTGGGCGTTCATTTATTAAACCACAACACCTAGGCTATGGCAAGGAATTTTAGACATTGGTTAGAAAAACACGGTTTTGCTGTTTCAACTCGACTAGCAGAAGGTCTTGGGATGAAGGTAAAAAGTGTGCGTTTGTTTTTCATTTATGCTTCCTTTGCAACTTTGGTGGGTGGCTTTGTCATTTATTTAACCCTTGCTTTTTGGTTAAAACTCAAAGATTTAATCTATACCAAGCGCAGCTCGGTGTTTGATTTATAGTAAACAATGCCGCAGAGAATTTGTTATTAGCGATTAATTTAGGATATTGGTAGCTTAGAAACCTAATAACAACCTAATGCAATTAACACTTAAACGATTACTGTCTGTAGTCTTATTTTTATTTTCAGCGCCTTTATTTGCGCAAGAACAAGGCTTAGACGATCGTATTAACGAAGCGTTTACCCCTATCGCCAATTGGTGGGGGGCTGTAGTATTACATAATTTTCCTGGAACTGAAATTCCTACCATCATTTTTTTACTCGTCGGTGGGGCCCTGTTTTTCACGGTTTATTTTGGTTTTATCAATGTCAAGCAATTTCCAACTGCGATTAACACCGTTCGCGGAAAATACGACGAGGTAGACGATCATGGAGAAGAAGGAGAAGAAGGCGAGGTAAGTCACTTTCAAGCCCTGGCAACAGCTGTTTCTGGAACAGTCGGGAATGGAAACATTGCCGGAGTCGCTTTAGCAATTGCTGTTGGTGGTCCTGGAGCAACCTTTTGGATGATTCTATGCGGATTAATTGGGATGTCGACAAAATTTGTGGAATGTACCCTTGGGGTGAAATACCGTGATGTTGGAGCAGATGGAACCGTTTATGGCGGTCCCATGTACTATCTCACAAAAGGCTTAGAAGAACGCGGTTTTGCTCGTTTGGGGAAAACCTTGGCCATTATTTTTGCAGTCTTGTGTATCGGTGCTTCTTTCGGAGGAGGGAATGCTGCTCAATCCAACCAAGCGGCAATGCAATTGGTCGATTCTTTTGGGATGACAGGGGGTAGTGCAAGAACAATTATAGGACTTATAATGATGGTACTTGTTGGAATCATAATTATTGGTGGAATCAAACGCATTGCGCAAGTAACCGAAAAAGTGGTGCCTTTTATGGCCTTGATGTACATCTTAGCCTGTCTTTATATTATCATAACCAACATAACTTTTGTAGACGATGCTTTTGGGATGATCTTTACCCAAGCTTTTAGTCCAGAAGCAGGACTAGGAGGATTTCTCGGGGTTTTAATTACTGGATTTAGGCGAGCCGCTTTCTCAAACGAAGCTGGGGCAGGTTCTGCTTCCATTGCTCACTCAGCGGTAAAAACAAAATATGCTGCTTCTGAAGGTTTAGTAGCCTTACTAGAGCCTTTTATCGATACGGTTGTCATTTGTACCTTAACTGCATTGGTCATCATTATCTTTAACGGCGACAGTACAGTGTTCCAATATGGAGGTGAAGGTGGAATGGTGATGATTGATGGTCAGCAAGTAGAAGGAGCGGCAATTACCGCAGCTGCTTTTGCCAAATACATCTCTTTTTCTGGTCCTTTCTTAACGATTGCAGTTGTTCTTTTTGCAGTTTCAACAATGATTTCATGGTCTTATTACGGACTACAGTCTTGGATGTTTGTTTTTGGAAAAAGTAAAATTTCTGATTTAACCTATAAAGTACTTTTCTTGCTTTTTATTGTCATTGGCGCAGCAGGAGATATGTCTGCAGTTTGGACCTTTTCAGACGCGATGATCTTAGCGTTAGTTTTCCCTAATATGATAGGGTTGTTCTTCTTATTCCCGAAAGTTAAAGAAGAATTGAATAGCTATTTACAAGCGATTAAAACCGTAAAATAAAGTAAAATGTCTTTTAAGACCGCTATTGGTTTTTCGATTATACGAAAGGCAATAGCGGTTTTTTTTGTGCTTTTTTGTCTGGGTTTAATCCTTTATTTCAGGTGGCATAACCAGGCAATTCCCAACAAGAGCATCGTGCAGCTTGATCAAATCCTGCAAAACCGTATTGACTCACTCAAAGCCATTGGGGAACCTAAAATCATTTACCCTTTTAATCCTAATTTTATTAGCGATCAGCGCGGCTATTATTTGGACTTAAGTCCGCAACAAATAGATCGCTTGCACGCTTATCGCAAGCAGGGAAAATGGATTAATTCGGTGAGCGATTTTAAACGAGTTACAGGAGTTGATTCAACTTGGTTATCTATATACAGTTCTTTTTTTAATTTCCCCGTTCATGTTAAAAAACAGCCTAAAAAGACCTTTAAAAAGACCTATACTTTAATTGATTTAAATACGACCACCAAAGAAGAATTGCAAAAAATCTACGGGATAGGGGAAGTGTTAAGTCAGCGCATTATCCGATACCGAAAGCGTTTGCAGGGCTTTACAGAAAAGGGGCAACTGGCCGAGGTCTATGGTTTATCTGCAGAGGTGTTAGCACGGCTTCAAGACCGCTGTAGTATCATTACAAAGCCTACTTTTAATAAACGCTCGCTACAAGAAGCCAGTGTAGAAGAGCTTTCAAAATTGCCTTATCTCTCTTATGCAGAAGCCCGAAAAGTAGTTCGCTTAAGAACAGAATTAAAACAACTATCCCTGGCTAATTTACATTCAATCAAAGGTTTTGATAGCCTAAAAATTCAAAGATTAACCCTATATTTGTTTTAAAAAGCTATGATGGATACACCAACATTGGTTTCTGCCCATGAAACTGAATCCTTAAAATTGGTCGCCGATGCTGCGAAAGACTACGCTGAGAAGTACCTGCGTCCCCATGTGATGGAGTGGGATGAAGCTCAATATTTTCCTCTTGAGGCCATGCGTATTGCTGGGCAATTGGGCTTTTTAGGGGTCATTATTCCCTCAGAATATGGTGGCTCAGGGATGAGCTATCACGCCTATATCGCGATTATTGAACAAATATCCGTTGTAGATCCCTCTATTGGACTTTCTGTAGCAGCACACAATTCTTTGTGTACCAATCATATTTATTTGTTTGGAAATGAAGCGCAACGCTGTAAATGGCTCCCAAAGTTAACTTCAGGAGAACACATTGGTGCTTGGGGCTTAACAGAACACAATACAGGCTCTGATGCAAAAGGGATGAGTACGACTGCTCGTAAAGAAGGAGACGACTGGATTTTGAACGGAACCAAAAACTTTATCACCCACGGAAAGAGTGGAGATGTTGCGGTTGTGATTGCCCGCAATGGCGAAAAAGGCGATAACCACGGAATGACAGCCTTTGTTGTAGAACGTGGTACACCAGGTTTTACGGCAGGCAAAAAAGAAAATAAACTAGGCATGCGCGCTTCTGAAACCGCTGAGATGGTTTTTGACAATTGCCGAATTCCAGACGAAAATAGATTAGGTGAAGTGGGGGAAGGATTTATTCAATCCATGAAAATCCTCGACGGAGGACGTATTTCTATCGGCGCATTATCGCTAGGGATCGCCAAAGGCGCTTATCAAGCTTCTTTGAAATATTCAAAAGAGCGCCATCAATTTGGACAAGCCATCAGTAAGTTTCAATCTGTTGCATTTAAATTAGCCGATATGGCCACTGAGATTGAAGCCTCAGAATTGCTTTTGCACAAAGCTGCAAGCGATAAAATGCAAGGTAAGAATGTTACTAAAATTGGCGCAATGGCCAAAATGTATGCTTCTGAAGCCTGTGTTAAAATAGCTAATGAAGCCGTTCAGATTCACGGTGGTTATGGCTTTACCAAAGACTATCCGGTAGAGAAGTTTTACCGCGATGCAAAATTGTGTACCATAGGAGAAGGAACAACTGAAATTCAAAAACTGGTTATTTCCAGAGATTTATTAAAGAAATAAAAAAAGATAGTGCTGGTTTAATCTAAAGCGATTATATTTGCGCACATTTTAAAAGAGAGGAGGTTACGTTTTATGTTAATAATTCCAATAAAAGAAGGCGAAAACATCGATAGAGCGCTAAAGCGTTTTAAAAGAAAATTCGATAAAACAGGCGGGATGCGCCAACTACGCGCACGCAAACAATTTTTAAAGCCTTCTGTCAAGAACAGAGCTAAAATTCAAAAAGCACAGTATATTCAAGGTTTACGTGATGCAGAAATGCAGTAAACAATTATGTTAAATAATTTCAACGTTGTGGTAAAAGTACTATCTTTTATCACAACGTTTTTTTTATGGCTATAGCTAAGTTCATTGAATATATCGAGAAAGAGAAAAATTACGCTCAACACACGCGTACTGCCTATAAAAAAGACCTTGAGGCCTTTTCGGCTTATTGCTTAAAGGAATTTCAAGAAGCCACAATAGACGAGATTGATTACCCTTTAATTCGCTCGTGGATTGTTCATTTGGTCGAGCAAGGTAATAGCAATCGGTCGATTAACCGCAAAATATCCGTTTTGCGTTCTTATTACAATTTTCTTATGCGAATTGAGGTGAGGACCTCTAACCCCCTTAGAAAACACAAACCCCTCAAAGAAAGTAAGAAAGTTCAGCTTCCTTTTACAGCAAAAGAAATTGCACAGCTCTTAGACGGAGCACATTTTGAGGACAGTCACCGGGGCCTATTGGCCAAAACAATTATTGAAACGCTTTATAGTACTGGAATGCGAAGAACAGAGTTGGTGCATTTAGAAAGGGCTGGGGTTGATTTTGACAATAATATCCTTAAAGTAATAGGAAAACGCAATAAAGAACGCATTATTCCCATGATTCCTTCCCTAAAAAAACAATTGCTTTATTTCGCCACAATGGTAGAAAAACTGCGGGAGGAAGCGGAAAACCCTTATTTTTTTTGTACCCAAGAGGGCAACAAAATAAGCGATAATCTTGTGTATCAATTGGTAAATGATTACTTTAATAAAGTATCAACTAAGGTGAAACGCAGTCCGCATATGTTACGCCATAGTTTTGCTACCCATTTACTAAATGAAGGAGCAGACCTGAATACAGTAAAAGATTTACTGGGCCATGCTTCTCTAGCTGCTACCCAAATCTACACCCATAGTAGTATGGAGCAAATCAAAGCAGTCTATAAAGACGCCCATCCTAGAGGATACAAAAAGTAAGTTTAATTTAAAATCTTTGTCTTATGAAAATCAATGTACAAGCTACCAACTTTAACGTCGATCAAAAATTAGTCCATTTTACCCAGCGTAAAATTGACAAATTGTATCAGTTTTATGACAAAATTTTAAGTGTTGACGTTGTCTTTAAAGTTGAAAATTCCACCAATCGCGTCAATAAATTTGCCGAAATTAAGATTGGAATTGTCGGAGAAAGCGTTGTTGTCAAGAAGATATGCAAAAGCTTTGAGGAATCTATTGACTTGAGTGTCAAAGCTGCAGAGCGCATGTTGATTCGTCACAAAGAGCTGATCCGTTCTTAAGGAATATTTTTTCTTCTTTTTTCTTTGATACAAAATAAATAAATCAATACATTTGCACCGCTCGAAAGGGTAGATAAAAGCCGATGTAGCTCAGCTGGCTAGAGCAGCTGATTTGTAATCAGCAGGTCGTGGGTTCGAGTCCCTCCATCGGCTCTTTGTTCTTTTTTTTATTTATTTGGGGAGATACTCAAGCGGCCAACGAGGACAGACTGTAAATCTGTTGTTTTTTAACTTCGCAGGTTCGAATCCTGCTCTCCCCACACCTTTAAAATTTTTCTTGAGAAGAATTTTATAAAATGCGAGAGTAGCTCAGTTGGTAGAGCGTCAGCCTTCCAAGCTGAATGTCGCCGGTTCGAACCCGGTCTCTCGCTCTCATTAACGCCGACGTAGCTCAGGGGTAGAGCGTTTCCTTGGTAAGGAAGAGGTCGGCAGTTCAAATCTGCTCGTTGGCTCTATACAATATAAGGCTTCCCAATACGGAAGCCTTTTTTTTGCTCTTTTTTTCTTCAGCTAAAAACAAGATTGATTTTATATTTCATTTAAGTGAAATTATTTAACACTTATTAGGCAATTAAAATGCGCTTTTTGTGTTTATAGTATATATCTAATGAAGTGCTTGTTTTGAATTCAAACAGACTATTTTATTTACTGCTTTTGGCTACTATTCCGTTGGTTGCTTTTGGACAATTTACGGGAACAAACCAAGCCATTAATAATGGTTTGATGCGTTTTGGTGATGGGGTACAAGTTTCCATAAATGCGGCAGGAAATGTAGAACAGCCCTTTTATTATAGCACTGTTTCAAGCAGCTGGCGAAAATTGACCTATTCAGAATCGCCACTTGTGCATTATCCTTTAGATTCGAGAATTGGTGTAGGTGGAGATGGCACCAACAATTGGAACACCAATGGGGTGCGGGTAAATAACCCGGTAATGGTAAATCAAGTCTTTGACACCAGTAGTTTTACCGTATTTGGCGGTGTAACCTATGGCACCATTCTGGTGAAAGGAGAGATTACTGTAGGTACAGCTCGTCTTGAGTTGACCAACGCTTATACCATTGGACAAAACAAAAAGTATACGCAAGTAATTACGACCATAAAAAATATCGGTTTAGCGCAGGCTACAAATATTCGTTATTGGGTGGGTACAAGGGATGATTTTGTTGGAGGGACAGACCAGCCAACGAAAGAGAGAGGGAATCTAAACGATGGTACCTTCGAAGTATTGACCTTGACAACTCAAAGAGCTGGTGCGCTCAGAATTACCACCGCAACAGAAGGGATTTTATTTTTTACGACCTCTTCCCGTGGGAACAATGTTCATGGGCTTTTTGATGCCCTTGAAAATCCTTCAACAGATTTAGACCCAAGTACTGCTGCCATCACGGGAACAAACGATGGATCTTACAGCATGTTTATTCGCATTAATAATTTAGGGATTAACGAATCAGATTCTTTTGTTTGGTATTATGCCGCTGCTGCATTAAATGAATTAGACGACGTTATAGAAGAAGTGTTTGATTCTAGTGAACAAACTGATTGGGACCTGGATGGGATTTTAAATGAAGTAGATAGCTGTCCCTATGCTGCTGGGGTTCCTGCACTCAATGGTTGCCCATGGCCTATTGATATTGCCAATAATTATCAATCTACCACCGTTTCAAATTCTGTAGTTGTTCAAAATGAATCCTATTATTGTCAACTTTTTGAAAATAAATTTTTTAATACTGCTTATCATTCAGGTGATAACCAAGAACCAGCCGTAGGGGATTATGTTATTTGGAACAACAACTATTCTTTCCCGCAACCTTTTTTGTTTGATCAGAATGGTTTTGCCTATATGAAAATGCGCAGTTTTAATAAGATTATTGAGGTGCGTAAATCAGATGGATTGATCGTTGCCATTTACAGTTGTCCATAAAATAAAAACAAATGAAATTCATCCAAAAAAATACAATGAGAACAGTCTTTTTGATCCTTACTTTGCTTCTTGGAGGCTTCACTTTTGCGCAAAACAATATAGCGCAATCAGATACTTCAACAATTTTGGTTGGTAAAATTTCCCCTATTTTGGGTAATTTAAGTTTGACAAAAAGCAAAGCAGCATCAAACGGAAAATATCAATTCAGAATCGATTATGCCCAACAGGATGGCGGCAGCAAAAAGACGGATAAAACCTTTTCTTTTTTCGCGACTGAAGCGGAACTAAACAATTTGTTTGACCAAATTAAACAAGTATTTAAGGACAAAAAAAACACAGCCATTCCTTTAGGGAATAACAAAGAAATTGGATTGAATATGATAACAGTTTCTGATATTCAGTTTTCTATATATGAAAACAATCGCCAACAGGGGTCGTTTTCTACCTCTGCCACCGGTTTTCATCTGCTATTTGGGAAGCCATTGCGTAAGCAGGCTTGGAAAGCGTATTTGACCCAATAGGAATGTCTGAAATTTTACTTTAACTAAATATAATTACAATGAAAAAGCTATTTTTTTTATGCAGCCTAATTTTGATGACTGCCTGTTCAAAAAGCGAAAGCTTTAATTTAACCTCATTTGATTCTGTTGTAAGACAAACTTCTTCCACTAGTAAAGCAAGACCTAATACAGAGATTATTACTACAATCAATGGAGTAAGCCATAGCTTAAATCTAGAAGAGGATTTATTCTATGATCTTGATGAAGATGAATTTGTTCATTTATTACAACAGTACCGTGTAGCGTTTGAAGTAGAAGAAACGATGGTAAGCGTTGTAGTGTTTTTTGATATCTTAACCGATAGAGACAATAACACTGTAGTAACCTCATTGCCTGGTGGCGAAAATGGCGCACTCCCAGTTGAAAACAAAATGACCATCAATGTCAATGGTGAAATTACAGAAGTTAACGTGGATAACGCTACAGTAAATTACCCCAACGTTCGTTTTGATGATGGCACTTATTCCTTTGATATTTCTTTATAAGCAAAAAGGGGAAATATAAAACCTTCTTTTTGGCGGGCTTTTACCTTCTATTCTATTCGAAGAACAAGTGTTTGTTTTAAAGAAATACTATCTTTATTCAACAAATCATCTTTATGCAAACACCTGAAGGATTAACCGACCTACTTACCTTAAGACAATTAGACGCGAAAAGTTTTGAAGGTGAAAACTATCAAACTGTTTGGAAGCGTGTTTATGGAGGACAGGTTTTAGCCCAGTCACTACACGCTGCACACCAAACTGTTCCAGCCGATAGATCAGTCCATTCGTTACACGGCTATTTTATATTGCCAGGAGACATTAAAACATCCATTACTTATAAGGTAGAAAGCCTTCGTGATGGAGGAAGTTTTAATACCCGTCGCGTAACTGCTTTTCAAAACGATAAGGCTATTTTTGTTTTGGCGGCTTCTTTTCATATAGCGCAAAAAGCGCTAGACCAGCACATTAGTTCTCCTGCAGCCGCTGCGCCAGAGGAGTTGCTCTCTGATGCAGATTTACTCAAGAACACCAATGACATGCCCGACCGGATGAAGCTTTATTTGCTTGCAAGACATCCTTTTGCGTTTGAATTTAGACCCGAGAAAGATTATTCGCATTTGATTTCTCCTTATGAAAACAGGAATGTCTGGTTTAAATTAAAAAAGGAGACAACGCTTAGTTCGCAGCAGCAACAAGAGTTTTTGGCCTATGCAGTAGATTATGACTTGCTGGTTATGTCTGTTATGGGTCATTATAAAAATGATTTCTCTCAGCCCCTTCAAGTGGCGAGTTTAGATCATGCCATGTGGTTTCACCGCCCTTTTGATGTCAATGAATGGTTGTTGTTTGCCATGGATAGTCCAAATGTTTCTGGGGCCCGGTGTTTAGGAAAAGGAAGTATTTTTGACCGCGAGGGAAACCTTGTAGCCACTGTGATTCAAGAAGGATTAGCACGACCTTTTAAGTTAGATTAGATCGCCATAATGTGCTCTTAATTCACTTATCCAGTGTTTAGGAAGTTCCGCTTTTTTGAGCAGTTTAATATTATATGCCTTAATCGTATTATTAGAAATAGCGACGAGTCTATTTTGACTTTTACTGAATAAATGCGCTTGGCATTGCAAACGATCTTCTTCTAATTTGACGATATCAAAATCTATTTTAACCGTATCTGGATAAACCACTGGAGCGATATACTTAATGTCACTCCAAGCGAGGATAGGACTGATTTCAGATAGACCTGCTGTTGCTCCTTTCATCAACTGTTCAAAAAGCAATAGGCGGGTAGACTCTATCCATTTTAAATAAATGATATTATTAACATGTTGCATGGCGTCCATATCTCCCCAATGAACACGTACCTCAAGAGAGACAATTGGTTTTTTTTGCTCCATTATTTTTGTTTTAATTGCGCGGCAAAAGCTTCTACTCTTTTCTTCAGTTCAGGGTCTTTCCCTGTGGAGACAAATTCGCTAGCCATTTGATCTAGATCGCGATCAACAAGCGCTAGGAGTTTTTTACGCGCAAGGCGTTTGCTTTCTATATAAACTGGGCCGTAAACTTTAAGGCATTTTTCAAGGTGTTTTTTAGCTAAGTCGAGAACTTGATCTGCTGGAGCGATGGCTTGAACAATGTTTTCTTCCAAGGCTTCTTGTGCAGAAAATAACTGGGCATTTTGCAAGGCTTGAAAAGCTTTTGGCTCCCCTAAAGTATAGCACCATAGATCCATCATCAATTCTGGAACAATCATGGATAATTTAAACTCGTGCATCCCAATGACATGTTTGGGTTCTTTGGCCATAATGCGATAATCAGCACAAAGGGTAAGAATGGTTCCGCCGGCAGGCGCAAAACCTGTAATCGCACAAACAAAAGGTTTTGGATATCTCACCATTGCTTGCAACGCACCAAAGTAATCTACCCAAAAAGCATGGGTCTGTTCTTCATTCATCTGGGCTTGCTCAACAACGTCAAGGCCAGCGCTAAAAGCCCCTGTATGCCCGGTTAAAATGACGCCCTCTACGGTTTTGTTTTTTGCTAGAGCAAGAAAACTTTCTTTCAATTCTTTTGCCAGTTGATGGGAGATGGCATTTACCTTTCCATTGTTAAGTTGGACAATGGCGATATTGTTTTCAAGGGTGGTAACAAGCATATTTTTTATTTAAATCAGATTTAATATTCACGAAGATAACACTATATTTAGCACTTCTATAAATGAGAAGATTAGTTTTTCTAAAGGATTCATGGAGATAAAAACGAACTATTATACAACAAAAAAGACGGCGCGTTATTCCACTTATGGGACGTTGACTTCAAAAACGAAATACTTTTGGTTTGCTTTACATGGATCAAAAATGCTTTGCGAACAAATGCTTTACAAGTTCAAGGATTTCGACCCAACAGAGCATTTTGTTGTTGCGCCTGAGGCTTTGATTCGTTTTTATGAAAAAGATTTTGGCGGTCCTGTTGTCGCTTCATGGATGACAAAGCGCGATCGTTTAGACGAGATTGCCGATTTTAGCGCTTACCTCTCTGGTCTTTACGCTTCCTTTTTACAGCAGTTACCTAAGCATTGTGTCAAATCCATTTTAGCTTTTTCGCAAGGTGGAACGACTGCATTTAGGTGGTTGCACGCAGATTTGGTCGCGGTAGATTATTTTATTCCCTATGCTTGTTGGGTACCAGAAGACATTCAGCTAAAACAAGGGAAAACAAATTTAACAGCCCCAAATATCCTATTTACCTATGGGACCGAGGATCAATTTTTAACCCAAAAGCGCATTGATATGGTTAATGCAGTACTGGAACAAAACAATTTAGGCGTAACCTCTTTACCCTACAAAGGGGATCATAGAATAAGTAAAGAACAACTTCAACATATTTTTGAACACTATATTAAAAGATAATCATGGCAGAAAAAAGCTATTGGGAAGGATCAGATCACTATTTGTGTGATACAGAATTAGCACAAGCATTTCATATATCAAGAACCCTGGGGATGCCCCTTTTGATTGAAGGCGAACCTGGAACGGGGAAAACCGAACTCCCCTTACAGTACGCAAAAGCACAAGGGCTAGAACTGCACGTGTATCCCGCAGGTTCAAAAAGTAATATAGAGCAGTTTGTAGCAAAATTTGACCATGTTAAATATTTGAGAGATTCGCAAGTTGAGATTCTCAATGCGCAAAGGGAAGAAAAAGGGCTAGCGTCAAAAATGTCTACTGCTGGGCGCGATACAGAGTCTTTAGGCGACTATGTTAGTAAAGGGCCTGCGGCCAAAGCCTTTGGTTCGCCAAATTCAGTCCTCTTGATCGATGAAATCGATAAGGCTCCTAGAGAGTTTCCAAACGATTTGCTGTATGCTTTGAGTCACCGTAAATTTGTTATGCCAGAATCTGGCGAGGTGATTGAAGTATCCGAAGAAGATATGCCCGCTATTGTGATTACATCAAACAGAGAACAAGAATTGCCCACGGCCTTTAAAGGGAGGTGTATTTATCATTATATTCAATTTCCCGAAGCCGATAAAATGCGCGATATTATTCAAAAGCATCACCCAAAAGTTAGTGACAAGATTGTTGATACCGCTTTAGATATTTTTTATCAGCTTAGAAAAATTGGTTTAGAACGCGCTCCCACAACGCGGGAGTTATTGAATTGGTTAAAATACATTAAAACCTTCAGTTCAAAAGAAGCCATTGATAAACTCAATGCGCTAGATGGCCTAGGGACGCTTATCAAAACCCAGGCAGATTATGAAAAAGTGCAAAGACAACTGGCCCTTGGTGGCGGAAAACCCCCTATGGGAACTTCCTTGAATTAACGCCCTATGTTTACAAACCTCCCAGAACGTTTTAAGGCTTTTCATCTAAAAGTAGATGTACGCACCCTTTTGCTATTGCAGAAGGCGATTGACCGCGAGTTGGTTAAAACCATTGGCGATCTTTACAATGTGTTGCGGACTTTTATTGTAAAAAGCCCAGAATTAATGGGACCCTACACCCGTGCCTTTTACGATTACTTTTTGTCCATTGACATTCGCTATGGCGAGCAATTGCACGATGCCGTTTTACGCTCTAAAACATTTCAGCAATGGAAAGAACAAAATGCCGGCCGATTAGACGAAGAAATGTCTAGAAAGGAAATGGCCCATCTTTTTTTAGATGAGGTGCACATTACCCACTATGACATTCAAAAAGTGATTGACGGAAGAGAACTTTGGGAAAAAGACAGTGGCGATCTAGAAGACCAAGATCGGGAAAATGAAGCAGCAGGCGAAAGACGTCCATTAGATAAAATGGCCGATTATTCTGACCTCACCCTGGAAGAACTCATGGCGCGAATGGAGGAAGTACTCAAGCAACAAAAGCGCGATCACAGCGGTGGAAGTCACTGGGTGGGAACTGGCGGAATTTCTCCCTATGGAAATGGCGGTGCCGCAAAAGATGGTATTCGTGTCGGTGGAAGTGGAGGAGGGAAAATGGCCCGTAAAGTGATGGGCGATGCTAACTTTTTCCCCGTTGATTTAGATGCCATTTTAAATGACAATAACATAGATGCAGCACTGGCTTCATTAAAAGGGATCGTAGAAGAATCTGCACAAGAAACCTTAGATGTTAAAGCCACCATTGATCGCGGTTTAGAAAGGGGTGGCCTTTTCCTTCCTGAAATCAAAAATGAAACCGAAGAGAAATTACAAGTGTTGCTCTTTATAGACAACGGGGGCTATTCCATGCATCCCTATATCAAAGCAGTGCAAACCCTTTTTAGGAAAATGAAGACCCGCTTTGCTCATGACTTGGAAACCTATTATTTCCACAACACCATCTATGGACAAGTGTATAGCGACCCACAGCGAAGAAAACGAGTACCGATTGAACGCATACTTTCAAAAAGCCCCAACTATCATGTTTTCTTTGTTGGTGATGCCGCCATGGCGCCATATGAATTAAGCAATCAAAGCATGCACACTTATATGGAGATAACAAAACATTTTTCAAAATGTGCTTGGCTTAATCCTGAGCCTTTGAAATTTTGGGAACATACCTTGACCATACAGATCATTAAAGAATTGATTCCTATGGAGTCCCTTACGCCTGCAGGAATTGAAAAAGCTGTTCTCCAGATGAACAAGAATAAAAAAAAATAAGGGTTAACGTCCTATGGTCAACTTGACTAGTAAAGATTTATGCTTGAGCAAATATAAACTTGCAAAAAAAACTTTAAAAAGTTTCTCGTTTATAACAAGTTAATCATAAAAATTTATAAATTTGCACCTCTTAAAACACTAAAGAAAAACCTGTATTATGGCTAAAGAAACTTTTGACCGGTCAAAACCCCACTTAAACATTGGAACTATTGGCCACGTTGATCACGGTAAAACCACCCTTACTGCTGCAATTACTAAAGTATTGTCAGACGCTGGTCACTCTGAAGCGCGTAGCTTCGACCAGATTGATAACGCACCTGAAGAAAAAGAGCGTGGTATTACAATTAATACTTCTCACGTAGAGTATCAAACTGAAAATCGTCACTATGCACACGTTGACTGTCCAGGTCACGCCGATTATGTTAAAAACATGGTTACTGGTGCTGCACAAATGGATGGTGCTATCTTAGTAGTAGCTGCTACTGATGGCCCAATGCCACAAACAAGAGAACACATCTTATTAGGACGCCAGGTTGGTGTGCCACGTATCGTTGTTTTCTTGAACAAAGCCGATATGGTTGATGATGAAGAATTATTAGAATTAGTTGAAATGGAAGTGCGTGAGTTACTTTCTTTCTATGACTATGACGGAGATAACACTCCTGTTGTTCTTGGTTCTGCTCTTGGAGCATTAAACGGAGAGCAAAAGTGGGTAGACACTGTAATGAGCTTGATGGCTGAAGTTGATGGATGGATTGAGTTACCTAAGCGTGACGTTGATAAAGATGCATTGATGCCAATTGAAGATGTATTCTCGATTACTGGTCGTGGTACTGTTGCTACTGGTCGTATTGAGACTGGAGTATTTAATTCAGGTGATGCAGTTGATATCATTGGTATGGGTGCTGAAAAATTAACTTCTACTGTAACTGGAGTTGAGATGTTTAGAAAAATCTTAGACCGTGGTGAAGCTGGAGATAACGTTGGTATCTTATTAAGAGGTATTGAAAAGACCGATATCAAAAGAGGTATGGTAATCTGTAAGCCAGGTTCTGTAACTCCTCACGCTAAATTTAAAGCTGAGGTATATATCTTGAAAAAAGAAGAAGGTGGTCGTCACACACCATTCCACAACAACTACCGTCCACAGTTCTACGTACGTACAACTGACGTAACAGGGAACATTAGCCTTCCTGACGGAGTAGAGATGGTTATGCCTGGAGATAACTTAACAATCAATGTTGATTTAATTTCTCCAATCGCATTAAGTGTTGGTCTACGTTTCGCTATCCGTGAGGGTGGTAGAACAGTAGGTGCAGGTCAGGTAACTGAGTTGTTAGACTAACCAATAAAGTTTTTTAAATGACCTTGAGGTGTCCGCCATTGGCGGACGCCTTTTGTGTCAAATAAAAACGGGTTTAGCTCAGTT
>CBFHVC010000007.1:0-72440 GCA_965659515.1 Candidatus Arcticimaribacter sp.
AAGGCTAAGGCGAGGGGTAAGGCAACGATTCCGGCCGTAAGGCCACCAAATAAATCGCCACGAAGGTGGCGGAAGTCAAAACGAAAAAGGGAGTTCATGGGATAAGTAGGTTTTTTAGTAATAATGAATTTAGGGTGATATAAATATAATCATTATTCTAGGATATTGTCAAGCAGAAATTGGCTAAAGTGGTTTTTTTGACAAATCCTTTCCAGATCAATAAACCCTTTAATTAAAGTCATTTATACTTGTCAATCCATTAAAAGCCAGTATATTTGCGCACTCTTACGATGAATTAAGGCGAGAGGACAAAAAATCAAAACAAAACAACTTCTGTTGTTTTTCGAGTAAAGCCTTATAAAACAGCAGAATACAAAAACATTTTTTTAGCCATGGCTGAAGAAACTACACCACAAGCTGCACCAGAGCAAGATGCTCCACAAGCAGCTGAAACTCCACAAACAGAAGAAACAACACAAGAAGCAGCTGCAGCAGCGCCAACGGCCAATAATGCAGAAGACTTTTTGAAAGACTTCAACTGGCACCATTACGAAGAAGGAATTGACGTGATCGAAGACAAGCAATTGGCTGAATTCGAAGCATTAGTTCGTGAAAACTTTGTTGATACGGCAGATGATGATGTAATCGAAGGAGAGGTTGTTTATATGACCGACCGTGAAGCGATTATTGACATCAACGCTAAATCAGAAGGGGTAATCTCTTTAAATGAGTTCCGTTACAATCCTAACCTAAAAGTTGGTGATAAAGTTGAGGTTATTGTTGATACCCGTGAAGACCGCACAGGTCAATTGGTTTTATCGCACCGTAAAGCACGTGTGATTAAAGCATGGGATCGCGTTAATAATGCACACGACAGCGGCGAAATCGTAAACGGTTTTGTTAAATGTCGTACTAAAGGGGGAATGATCGTTGATGTATTCGGGATCGAAGCCTTCTTACCGGGATCTCAAATTGACGTGAAGCCTATTCGCGACTACGATCAATATGTAAATAAAACAATGGAATTCAAGGTGGTGAAAATCAACCACGAATTCAAAAACGTTGTTGTTTCGCACAAAGCATTGATCGAAGCAGATATCGAAGAACAGAAAAAAGAAATCATCGGGCAGCTTGAAAAAGGGCAAGTACTTGAAGGTACCGTTAAAAACATCACTTCTTACGGGGTGTTTATTGACCTTGGCGGCGTAGATGGATTAATTCACATCACAGATCTTTCTTGGAGTCGTATTAACCACCCAAGTGAAATCTTAGAATTAGATCAAAAATTAAACGTTGTTATCCTTGACTTTGATGATAACAAATCTCGTATCCAACTTGGATTGAAGCAATTAAGCGATCACCCATGGGAGAAATTAGGAGAAACCATCAAAGAAGGAGAGAATGTTAAAGGTAAAGTAGTGGTTATCGCTGACTACGGTGCTTTTGTTGAAATCGAAGATGGAGTGGAAGGTTTAATTCACGTTTCTGAAATGTCATGGTCTACGCACTTGCGTTCTGCACAAGACTTTGTTAGTGTAGGAGATGAGGTAGAAGCACAAATCTTAACGATTGACCGTGAAAGCCGTAAAATGTCTTTAGGAATTAAGCAATTAAGCCAAGATCCATGGACAGATATCACGACCAAATATCCTGTTGGTTCTAAACACCAAGGGATCGTTCGTAACTTCACTAACTTCGGTGTTTTCATTGAACTAGAAGAAGGTATCGACGGTTTGGTTTACATCTCTGATTTATCTTGGACCAAGAAAGTGAAGCATCCATCTGAAGTATTAACCGTAGGGGAAACCATCGACGTTGTTGTACTTGAATTAGATGTTGACGGACGTAAATTGAGCTTAGGCCACAAGCAGACGCAAGACAATCCTTGGGATAAATATGCGACTGACTTTGCCGAAGGTACCGTGCATAACGCTGAGTTAACTGAAATGGTTGACAAAGGCGCTACCATTACCTTTAATGAGCACATTACAGCCTTCGTTCCTTCTCGCCATTTAGAGAAAGAAGACGGTTCTAAAATCAGCTTAAAAGAAGCAGCAGATTTCAAAATCATTGAGTTCAACAAAGACTTTAAACGTGTTGTTGCATCTCACACTGCTATCTTTAGAGAGGAAGAGCGTAAAAACATTCGCAAAGCCACCAAGAAGATGCAAGCTGATAATGCAGAAAAAACAACCTTAGGGGATTTAGACGCATTAATGAACTTGAAACAACAAATGGATAAGGAGTAAGCTGCTATCTATTTTAAATACAACCCGCTGCATGCAGCGGGTTTTTTTTTGCCGAAGGCGAAATGCACAAGCAAAAAAGTTCTATTTTTGTACAAAGTCTCTATATGCAGCCAAAGCTTTTACTCAATGCACATCAGATCGATATTCTCTTGCATCGTTTGGCTTGCCAATTGATTGAAAATCACACCGATTTTTCCAATTCAGTCTTAATTGGCCTGCAACCCCGCGGAACCTACCTCTTAGACCGTTTAACCCAACGTCTTACCCAAGATTATGGGAGGGTCAATCTTCCCCAAGGAAAATTAGACACTACTTTCTTTCGCGACGACTTTCGCCGTTCTGACAAACCCCATGCGGCCAGTTCTACTCAAATGAACAGTCCCATTGAGGGCAAAGACATTGTTTTGGTCGACGATGTGCTGTATACCGGCAGAAGCATTCGCGCGGCATTAACTGCTATTGAATCTTATGGACGCCCAAAAAGTATAGAGCTATTAACCTTAATTGACCGTCGCTTTAGCCGCGACTTGCCCATACAACCCGACTACGTAGGACGTCAAGTTGATGCCCTACAAAACGACAAGGTTACAGTAGAGTGGAAGGCCAGCCATGCCACCGATGCAGTATACCTCTTGAAAGATATTTTATGAATACATTAAGTGTTGATCATCTACTCGGCATTAAATACCTTAAAGAAGCAGATTTACAGCTTATCTTTAGCACTGCCGATCATTTTAAGGAAGTCATCAACCGTCCCATTAAAAAGGTGCCTAGTTTACGCGATGTGACCATTGCGAACCTTTTCTTTGAAAATTCAACCAGAACCAAACTTTCTTTTGAACTGGCCGAAAAGCGCTTAAGTGCGGATATTCTTAATTTTTCCGCGGCCCAATCTTCCGTAAAGAAAGGAGAAACCCTAATAGACACAGTCAACAATATTTTGGCCATGAAGGTCGATATGGTGGTGATGCGTCACCCCAGTCCAGGGGCAGCAGAATTTCTTTCTAAAAATGTTGACGCCATTATTGTCAACGCAGGAGACGGAACCCATGAACATCCCACCCAGGCATTACTCGATGCCTATTCTATTCGCGAACGCTTTGGCGAAGTCGCCGGAAAACGCATTGTGATAGTTGGAGATATTTTACATTCAAGGGTCGCTCTATCCAATATTTTCGCCTTAAAAATGCTAGGGGCAGAAGTCAAAGTTTGCGGGCCCAAGAGTTTGTTGCCCAAGCACATTGAGTCGCTGGGCGTGAGCATAGAGCCCGATTTAAAGAAAGCCTTGCGCTGGTGCGATGCTGCAAATATGCTGCGCGTACAAAATGAGAGAATGGACCAAAGTTATTTTCCATCCATTCGCGAATACACCCAACTTTATGGCCTTACGTTACCCTTGTTAAAAAGCCTGCGGAAAGAAATTACCATTCTACACCCTGGTCCCATGAACAGGGGGGTAGAAATTAGCTCAGAGGTGGCCGATTCTGAACATGCGATTATTTTAGATCAAGTCGAAAACGGCGTAGCCATTCGTATGGCGGTGATTTATCTCTTGGCCGCTAAACTGATTAAGCCTCAGCAATAATGAATCCATTTGATCAACCCATACAAGTCCATATTTTACGTTCGCCTTTGGCTGAAATAGCGTTAGCCCCTCAGTTAGATTATATCTTTGATGCTAGTGAACTGACCATTGATGCCGCCTTTGTTTCCGCCTATGCCATTTTTTTGGAACAGATCGCTACTGCGCAACACGCGCGGGTGTTGGTTGTACAAAACGAATTCTTAGCGCTTTTTCCCGAAAGCCTTGTAGTGGTTCCAACTTTGGGCGAAGCCGAAGACCTTATTGAAATGGAAAGAATAGAACGCGACTTAGGTTTTTAGGATGGAATTAACAATACTTGGCTGTAACGCCGCTACCCCCAGAAAGAATGCACAAACAACCGCCCAATTGCTCGAAATTAAAGGGCAAATGGTTTTGATTGACTGCGGAGAAGGAACACAATTACAACTGCGTAAATTGGGGGTAAAGTTCGCCCGTATTCAACACATTTTTATTTCCCATTTACACGGCGATCATTTTTATGGCTTGATTGGTTTGATTTCCACATTTCGCCTGTTGGGGCGCTCTGCAGATTTACATGTTTATGGCCCTAAAGGGATTAAGGAAATTATCACCCTTCAACTCAAATTAGCCAAGTCTTGGACCGATTACAAGCTCTACTTTCACGAGTTAGACCGTGCTGAATCAGAAATGGTGTTAGACCACCAAAAGTTTACTGTTGAAACCCTCCCGTTAGACCACCGCGTTTATACAAATGGTTATCTTTTCAAAGAAAAAATAGGTCCACGAAAAATTAATCAATCTGCTGTTGAAGCGCATGGGGTGAGTATCGCCGATATGGAAAACCTCAAGCAAGGGAAAGACATCTCTCTTGATGATGGAACTGTAATAGAGAATCATCGTTTGACCTTAGATCCAGATGTACTCAAGTCTTATGCCTTTTGCAGTGACACGGCCTATAAACCCGATTTAGCGCAGCTCATCAAGGGGGTTACTTGCCTTTATCACGAAGCAACTTTTTTAGACACCCATCAAGATTTGGCCATAAAAACCAAGCACAGCACCGCCGCAGAAGCGGCACAAATCGCAGCCGAAGCCAAAGTAGGCCAATTGATTTTAGGGCATTTTTCCTCTCGCTATCCCGATTTAAATGCCTTTATCACCCAAGCCCAACAACATTTTCAGAACGTTGACCTCGCAGAGGATGGGAAGGGTTTTGTGATTTAGTTTTAATGCATCTTTTATCGCATAAACGGAAAAGTTCTCAGTTGATTGATTCTTTCTTCACCATAATCATAACGCCTGTTGCCCAGTCCAAATGCGTTAATGCAAACCCCCTTTTTGCGTTTAACCTATCGATTAAAGCGTTTACTTTTTGCTGGTGCCCTTTGGGCCAATTGTCTTGTGGCAGTAGGCCATCTATAACATAAAAGCCTCCTGTTTTGAGTAAAGCTAGGGTTTGATCCAAATGACTAAACTTTCCTGGCCATGCATCAGCAAAAATAAGGTCAAAGGGAAGTCCATTATATTGTGTAAGCCATTCTGCAGCATCAGTGCAGTGGATGTTTACTCGATTGTCTTTGGCAAAGTGTTTTTTGGCAATGGACAATAGTTTGGCGTCATTATCTATACTGGTTAATTGACTTTTTTGATCTAGTCCGTCTAGCATCCAGCTGGTGGCTAAACCTGTTCCAGTGCCTATTTCGAGAAAGTTTCCGTTAGGCTTAGAAACAACCAAGGTTTTAAGAAGACTCCCCACGATAGGTTCTGATTTCATCGCAAAGGCAATGTCTTTTGAAGCTTTTAAAATAGCGGAATAGGACGCAGGAGGAGTAGGGATATAGGTTGTTTTCATAAGATCAGATACAGATTTGGGCGCTGTATTGGTATAAATGTATAAAATATTTCACTAGGAAAGTTAAGCGATAAAATTTCCCTTTTTTTCGGCTTTGTACTACCTTGCAATAATGAGCACAGAAAACGATATTGGACATTTGCGCAAGTCTTACGAAAAAGGCGCCTTAGATGATGCCTTAAAAGGGGTTTCCCCTATAGCCTTGTTTGAACAGTGGTTTGCAGAGGCAGAAGCCCATCCAGCCATTGAAGAGGCGAATGCGATGTCGCTGGTAACGCTGGGAGAAGATCATTTTCCTAAAGCCCGCGTTGTGTTGTTGAAACAATTCAGTGCTGAAGGCTTTGTGTTGTACACCAATTATGAGAGCGAAAAGGGCAGGGCCTTATTGGCTCACCCTCAAGTAGGGATTAGTTTTTTTTGGCCTGCTCTAGAACGACAAGTGATTATTAAAGGAACAGCAGAAAAGGTTGCTGCCGAAGTTTCTGACGCCTATTTTTCTTCTCGACCATTGGGTAGTCAGTTAGGCGCCATTGCTTCAAATCAAAGTGAGGTAATTGCCTCGCGAGAGGTATTAGAAGCGCGCTTAGCTGCCCTAGAAAAAGAACATAAAGATAGTCCGCCAAAACGCCCAGCCCATTGGGGTGGAATCTTAGTGCGTCCGCAGCAGATAGAATTTTGGCAAGGACGCCCCAATCGATTGCACGATCGTTTGCGTTATGATTTAACCAGCGACTCCGCTTGGACCGCAGAACGCCTCTCGCCCTAATGAAAGAATTGTTGTTTTTGCGGCATGCAAAATCCTCATGGGAATGGTCAGTAGACGACCGTGATCGCCCTTTACAACCAAAAGGGATTAAGGCGATTACTGCTGTTGCACAGCATTGGAAAAAAGATTTTCAAGCCTATCAGACCATTATCAGCAGTCCTGCGAATCGCGCCTTACACACGGCAACGATTCTCGCCCATGAAATTGGGTTTCCTTTCTCCCAAGTTTCAATCAAAGCGGCCCTATATAGCTTTAACAGTGAGGATATTTTACGTCAGGTCAAACAGTTGGATGAGTGCTTTTCAAAAGTGATTTTGGTGGGGCATAATCCCGCTTTTTCCTATGCGGCAGATTATCTTTCGGTTAAGCCTACCCCAGAACTAAAAACGGCTGACTGGATTTCCCTTATCTTTACACAAGAAAAATGGGCTGATATTGCCGAGGGGCAACCCAATTATGGAAGTAAAAAAAGCGCCCTTAAATCGATATGAAGGAAGATCAATTTATCAATAGAGAACTCAGTTGGTTAGATTTTAACGCCCGGGTATTACAAGAGGCCGCTGACCCTTCTGTCCCTTTGATTGAGCGCCTGCGTTTTTTAGGGATTTTCTCGAATAATTTAGATGAATTTTTTCAGGTGCGTTTTGCTACGGTCAAACGAATTGCCCAATCGCAAAAAACAGGAAAAAGAGCCTTAGGCGGTGTTAAAGCCGATGAACTCCTGGAAGACATTACCAAAGTGGTGATTCAGCAACAAGCCGACAGTGCAAAAATTCTTGCTAAGATTGAAGGCCAACTCGAAAAAGAAAACATCCATTTTTTACGTGAAGAGCAAGTCAACCCAAACCAAGCAGAATTCTTAACGGATTATTTTTTGGAAAAAGTAAGTCCGCGTTTAGTGACCGTAATTTTAAAAGAAGCAGAACAAGATTTTTCGGACAATAAAGCTTTTTTAGCCATTAAGATGGAGCTTGGCCCTTCTGCCAATACAGCAGAAGGAGAGAAGCTTTATGCGGTGATTGAGATGCCCAAAGAGGTTGATCGCTTTATCGCCCTTCCGCCGGAAGGCGAAAAGCAAAATTTGATGATGTTGGATGATCTCATTCGTTATCATTTTCATTTGATTTTTAGCATGTTCAATTACGACAGCATTGAAGGGCATATGGTTAAAATCACCCGAGATGCCGAGTTGGATATTGAAGAAGATGTAGGGAAGAGTTATGTGGAGAAAATCATTGACAGTGTTAAAGATCGCTTGGTTGGAGATCCAGTTCGTTTGGTTTACGATAAAACAATTGCCCCAGAAACCCTGGAAATAGTAATGCAAAAATTGGGGGTGGCCACGACCGATAGTTTAATTCCTGGAGGGCGTTATCACCACCGTAGGGATTATATGAATTTCCCCAGTTTAAATAGAAAAGATTTGTTGTATGATGCATTTCCGCCCCTGCCTTTAAAAGAGGTTTCCTTAGAAGAAAATATTTTGGAAGCTGTGGCCAAAAAGGATCATATGATCTATACCCCTTATCAAAATTTCGCTTATATCATTAAGTTTTTGCGCGAAGCGGCATTAGATCCACAAGTCAAAACCATTAAAATCACCATTTATCGTTTAGCCAAATTATCTCAGGTTGCCAGTTCCTTGATTAACGCGGCTAAAAATGGAAAAAAGGTTTTGGTTCAAATTGAATTGCAGGCCCGTTTTGATGAAGAGAATAATATACAGGCGGCAGAAAGTTTAGAAAAAGCAGGCGTGCAATTAATTTTTGGCGTACCCGGTCTAAAAGTGCATACCAAAATCTGTGTTATTGAACGCGCAGAAGGAAAGAAAATAAAACGCTATGGCTTTATTAGTACGGGGAATTTTAATGAATCTACTGCCCGTATTTATACTGATTATACCCTTTTTACTTCTCATCAAAAGATTTTAAAAGATGTTTCTAAGGTGTTTAATTTTTTGTCGGTCAATTATAAAATCAAAAAATACAAGCATCTTATTGTTTCTCCCCACTATACATTTTCGGCTTTGATTCGTTTAATCGAGCAGGAAATCAAAAATAAAACAGAAGGAAAACCAGCCCGTATTCGTTTAAAACTGAACAATATCACCAATTATAAAATCATAGGAAAACTCTATGAAGCCAGTAGGGCTGGCGTGCAAATCGATATGATTGTTCGCGGGGTATGCTGTTTGATTCCAGGTGTAGCTGGGATGAGTGAAAACATTCGCGTGATTAGTGTGGTAGATAAATTTTTAGAGCATCCACGGGTATATATCTTTGAAAATGATGGAGATCCACAGATGTATATTTCTTCTGCCGACTGGATGACACGTAATATTGACAATAGAGTAGAAGTAGCTTGTCCTATTTTAGACCCAGATTTACAAAAAGAATTATTGGATACGTTTATGATTTCTTGGAACGACAATGTGAAAGCGCGTTTGGTGAATACCCAAGCGCAAAATGCCTTTGTTTCAAATGAGCAAGAAAAAATACGTTCCCAATGGGCAACCTACGCCTATTTTAATGAGAAGCTTAAATAATGAAAGTAGAACGTTACGCCGCCATAGATATTGGCTCTAATGCTGTTCGTGTGTTAATTTCAAATGTAGTAGTTACCCCTGATGCTCCGCCAAAATACATGAAGAGTTCTTTGGTTCGGGTTCCCATTCGCTTGGGGCAAGACGCTTTTACCGTAGGGGAAATTTCTGACCATAATATGAAGCGAATGGTTAAAGCCATGAAAGCCTTTAAATTAATTATGAAGGTCAATAATGTTAAAAATCACATGGCTTGTGCTACCTCTGCCTTGCGCGAAGCAAATAATGCCCAAGAAGTTATTGCAAAAGTTAAAAAGAAAACAGGCATTAACATTCAAATTATCGATGGGAAACGCGAAGCTGAAATCATTGCTACCACGAATATTTTTGATTCCATCAACAAGAATCGCACTTTCTTGTTTATCGATGTAGGGGGAGGAAGCACGGAGTTTTCTGTCTTGGTTAAAGGAAAAAGGGTGGTCTCAAAATCCTTTAAGGTAGGAACGGTGCGTATGATCAACAATATGGTGAGTGAAAAGGTGTGGGAGCAGATTAAAGAATGGATCGAAACCCATACAAAAGAATATTCTAGATTGGCCTTATTAGGTTCTGGTGGAAATATTAATAAACTCTTTAAAATGGCTAAAGTAAAAGAGGGGAGGCCTTTGAGTTTTATTAAATTGAATACGCTTTATAACGAGCTGAATCAATTGGATTATAACGAGCGCATTGTGCAGTGGGAGTTAAATCCGGACCGTTCTGATGTGATTATACCAGCTACTCAAATTTATTTAAAAGCATTGCAGTGGAGTGGTGCGTCAGAGATTTATGTGCCCAAGATTGGTCTTTCAGATGGAATGATAAAGGTCTTGTATCGCGAAAACAATTAGGGAATATCTGCTAGAAATCATCGGTTCCTATGCGCACAATAATTTACAAATCTAAATCCAGTTTTTTCCGTAGTTCGTCTATAGCAGGATTAATTTCTCTTAGCCGATTGTATTTTTCTTCGGGCGTATAAATGAAATTCTTTTCTTCCTTTTCTTTGACCAAGATTTTAATTTGAATGGAAAAATTATTCAGACCACTGCGCAAAAAGGGGAGGAAATAAACAAATTCTCGTTCTAGTTCTACTTTATTTAAAGGAGAGGGAACGGTGTATTCAATCGTATTTTGATCGCGTATAATGGGTTCGCTCAGTTGAAATAAGGAAGCCAAGTTTTGCTCTCTTTTTTTGGTTTTATCTTCTTGCCAGCTTTTCCAAAGTTGGATTAATTCTTCCTGGTTAAAAGCTTCGCTGGGCAAGTCTTTTTCTTCTTCTTCTGGTTTTTGTTGTTGCTCCCATTCTTTCTTTTTTTGAATACTCGCAAGGGAGAAAGAAGAAACTTGTTTTTCAGCTTTAGGTGAAATTTCAATTTTTGGTAAGCTGGGTGGGTTTGCTATCGCTTTAGGGCTTTCTGGCGTTTTGACTTTTTCAAAAGAATCACTTACTACAGCTGGAACAGCTGTTTCTTTTTTAGGCGTATAGGCCGCTTTGGGTTCTTCTAGTTGTTGTTCTTTGGAAATGGGTAAAGGCGCTTCTTTTGTTCTGGTTTGCAGGAAGAAGGAGGTGGGAATTAAGCTTCCTTTTTTTTTTCTCCATTAAAATGGAGGGAGGCAATTTGCATTAGGCAAAGCTCTACATGCAGGCGTTTGTTTTGACTGTTTTTATATGACAGTTCGCAGTTGTTGGCTAAGTCCATCGCATCGGCTAACCAAGCCAAGGAAACAGCCTTTGTTTGTTCTGAATAGCGCAGCTGTAGTTTTTCACCAATATCTAAAAGCGGAAGGGTCTTAGGGTCTTTACAGAGATATAAATTGCGTAAATGACTGGCTAAACCGCTGATGAATTGTTCTCCATCAAAACCTTTTTGAACGATTTCATTGTATTGTAATAAGGCCTCAGGAATGGCGTGTTCAGTCAGTTTTTGGGTTAAAGATAAATAGGCAGAATGATCTAGAATATTGAGGTTTTCTGCCACAGCAGCCTCTGTTAAATTGTTGTTGCAAAAGCTGCACATCCTGTCAAAAATTGAAAGGGCATCCCGCATGGCACCATCGGCCTTTTGACCAATCAGATGAAGTGCTTCTTCTTCAAAGCTCACTCCTTGGGATTTGGCAATTCCAGCCAAATAATGTTGCACATCTACTGGAGTTATCCGTTTAAATTCAAAGATTTGACAGCGAGACAAAATGGTTGGAATAATCTTGTGCTTCTCTGTAGTAGCTAAGATGAAGATCACGTGTTTGGGTGGTTCTTCTAAGGTCTTTAAAAAAGCATTAAAAGCTGCGGTGGAAAGCATGTGGACCTCGTCAATGATATAAATCTTATGGCTTCCGGTTTGTGGCGGAATTCGCACTTGATCATTGAGTTTGCGGATGTCCTCAACTGAATTATTGGACGCTGCATCTAATTCAAAAATATTAAAGGCAAAGTCTTGTTCGCCTTCATTTTCTGCTTGACTATTGATTCTTTTCGCCAGAATGCGTGCGCAGGTGGTTTTTCCTACCCCGCGTGGACCACAAAACAACAATGCCTGTGGGAGTTGGTCTTTCGCAATTGCATTTTCTAAAGTATGTGTAATGGCTTGTTGTCCAACAACATCAGAGAATTGTTGGGGACGGTATTTTAGTGCTGAGACAACGAATGCTTCCATTATTTCAAATGTAAAAAAAGGGATTGGGAAAACCTTAGGATGAAGGCGCTTAGGCGCAAAAATTATTAACAATATTGTACCTTTGCGGGAAGCAGGTCTCTTATCGCTGCTCGCTTTTGCGGGGAGAGGAAAGTCCGGACACCACAGAGCAGTATAGCGGGTAACACCCGTCGTTCGCTTCGGCGAATAGGACAAGTGCAACAGAAAGCAGGTACAGGTTAAGCTGTAGTGAAACCAGGTAAACTCTATACGGTGCAACGCCAAGTAAATCTGCGCTTTAGAGCGGCTCGCTCGAGTAGAAGGGTAGGCGGTTGGAGCCCATGAGTAATTGTGGGCCTAGATAAATGATAAGACACGACAGAATCCGGCTTATGGCCTGCTTTTTTTTATGCTTCCTCTAATGCAAAAAAGCTAAAACGACTGCTGCCGTAAATACGGTCTTCATAGCATAAAGGGTGTTGCGATAAATCAAGATGACTATCGTGTTCAAGCACTAAAATCCCAGCTGCACTAAGCCAATTTTCTTCTAATAATTGATTGGCTAAACCCAACAATTGTTCTTGGGTAAATGAATAAGGAGGGTCGGCAAAAATAAAATCAAAAGATCCAATTTGGTGGCTTAAAAAGCGTTCTACTGAATTTTTAATCACTGTTATTGGCATATCAAATGCCTGCGCTGTTTGGTGGATAAAGTAAATGCAGTGCTTGTTTTGATCAACAGCGGTGAGTTGTTGAACACCTCTCGAAGCCAATTCGAATGAAATATTTCCTGTGCCGGAGAAAAGATCTAGGGTTTTGATCTCATTCCAGTGAAAATGATTGTTGAGAATATTAAAGAGGGCCTCTTTTGCGCGGTCGGTTGTGGGACGAACAGGAAGCTGTTTAGGCGCCTTTAAGCGTCTTCCTTTAAATGTTCCGGAGATGATCCTCATGCTGGAAAAAACGATTGAAAATAGGGGGCAGGATGTTGGGCATCGACTCCAGGAAAGTGCGGTTCAATAAAATCGATATTTGGATGGAATTCTTCCACTCCTTGATAATAGTCATTGAAAATAGCGTAACGCCCTAAAAAATAGAGATTGAATTGATCTGGTTTTAAGAAAAATTGTTCGGTAACATAAAACAAATAATACAAAAATTCATCGGCGTTTTTATGGGCAAAAGTGTTTTGTGCCAACAATTGTCCACCTTGAAAAAGCATTAGTTCAAAATGATCTTTTCGTAGATGCAAGAAGAGGTTTTTTTTGGCTTTGCCAAAGGAAAAAGCTGATAATTCGGGTAAAAGGGCTCCACTTAAATGGTGGATTTTCATTTGGGGGAATACCTCTTTAAAAAGATTAATCCAAGTGGAGTCACAGGGAAAGACGATTTCCATGTCTAGTTTTGGAAGAGTGTAATGATCAAAATGCGTGTTTTGTGGTAGGGCTATAGCGCCCTTAAAATAGTGCTCACTTTGTGCTGCATCAAAAAGGGAATGTGGAACACAAACGGCAGCACGGTCCATGAAAATCAATTGCACCTTTTGCTGGTTTAATTGATGGTAGTCCAGAAAACTCTTCAAGGATTCCTGGGTAGGTGGCGTATCTTCTAGCGGAAGGAAATGATGTTGCTCTTGGGTACAAAAAGAAAATCCACCCTTATGAATAAGGATGGATAAGTCATCTTTTGTGCGTTGCTTATTGTTTAGCTGCATCGAAAATAGTTGGCCAGTTTCCGTTAGTACTAACTTCGGTTAAAGAACCTAAGATAAGTGCAGGTCCGTTTACTCCGTCAACAGAAATGGTTTCGTTTTCTTGCTTTACTAAATCTTCATTTTGATCAAATAAGACAATCTCTTTGGCAACTTTAACCTCAAATACAGGTACTTTATAGCCGTTTTTATCAATGATCTCTGCTTTGATTTCAAAGGTTTTATCTTCTACACCCTCAATAGGAACAAAAGACATTTGCTTGTAGGCATCAGAAAGGCCAAAGAGCGAATCTTTCACAGGAACGGTTCCTAATGTATCGATCACAACAACTTCTTTAAGCATATCAATGCGGTAAGTTTTATCGTATTCTAGGTAAGAAGAATCTCTTTTTTGTATTAAGGTGAAAATGCCTGAATCAACAAAAGCAACAAGGCTGTCAAAGTTGTTGGCAAAAACCCCTTTAACGTCTTTGTGGGCAATTTGCGCTTTGCGAATGTCTTTTAAACGATTAATTACTTGGGCGTAACGTTCGTTTTTGGTTTTGTTAAAATTAATAGGGCCATTGATAGAGTCATAAATTTTGTAACTAAAAAATACGATTAATATCCAAAGGACAGCTTGAGCGGCAATCTTCATTTTAAATTATTTTGTGTGAAACAAAACTACAATTTTTTTTTATTCAGAAAAGGTTTTGATAAATGATTTATCTTTCGGGCAAAATCCAACATGCAAGCAAGCGAATTTAACGCTTTATTAATCAAAAAGTTCCCTTTTAAACCAACGGCCTCTCAAGCGCTTTGGATCAATGAGATAACCGACTTTTTGTTTTACGCCGCTACCAATACTATTTTTGTCTTAAAAGGTTACGCTGGTACAGGAAAATCTACTTCAATCGGACATTTGGTTGGGTTTTTGCCTAAAATCAATCAACGCGCTGTTTTAATGGCGCCCACAGGGCGAGCCGCAAAAGTGATGGGTGGTTATGCTGGGAAGAAGGCTTTTACCATTCACAAACAAATTTATTACACCAAAAGTGAAGGTGGAAGCGGTATGCAGTTTACCCTTAAGCCCAATAAATACAAAAACACCCTTTTTGTGGTTGACGAAGCTTCAATGATTGGAGATGATCGACAGAACACGAAACTTTTTGAAAATGGATCGCTTTTAGGAGATTTAATGCAATATGTAGACGCAGGGTCTAATTGCAAACTTTTGCTGGTTGGAGACCCCGCGCAGTTGCCTCCTGTACATTTGAGTTTAAGTCCAGCCCTAGATGGAGATCATTTGCTTCACGCGTTTAATAAAGAAGTGGTTGAATGCACCTTGGAAGAGGTAGTGCGCCAAAAAATGAATTCTGGGATATTGGCCAATGCCACTCATTTAAGGTCTTTTTTAGAAGAGCAGGAGAATACAGACTTTAAATTTGATTTGCATTCTTCCACAGACGTAGAACGAATGATAGAAGGAAATGCTATTCTAGAAGCCCTAGAAGAATCGATTCAAAACGAGGGGCTAGAAGAAACGGTTTTTATTGTGCGATCAAATAAGCGTGCCAACCTTTACAACCAGCAAATACGCCAGCGTATTTTATTTTTAGAGGCAGAACTTTCTGTTGGAGATCAATTAATGGTAGTAAAGAACAACTATTTTTGGTTGGCCCCAGAGTCTGCTCCAGGTTTTATCGCCAACGGAGATTTAATTAAGATTTTGCGTATTCTCGACCACAAAGATATTTACGATTTTCGCTTTGCCAAGGTTGAAGTTGCTATGGTCGATTATCCCGATGAAAAACCTTTTGAAACCATGTTACTATTAGACACACTTAGTTCAGAAAGCCCTTCCTTGAGTTTTGAAGAAGGCAATAAACTGTATCAAGCGGTCAATGAAGATTACAAACATTTGACCACTAAATACAAGCGTTTTATGGCTGTAAAAAGCGATCCCTATTTCAATGCACTTCAAGTCAAATATTCTTATGCAATTACCTGCCATAAATCACAGGGAGGGCAGTGGAAAAAAGTCTTTGTAGAACAACCCTATTTACCCGATGGACCCTCTGTATCTTACTTTAGGTGGCTTTATACTGCCATGACGCGTGCAAAAGAGCAGTTGTACTTAATTGGTTTTGGAAAAGAATACTTTCCTGCTGAGGAATAAAATTCCCTTAATTTTCGCCTTATATTTGTTTAGAATAAATTGATCTTTGGATAGTACTTTTTTTAAGCAGAATTTTTCTAATCGTTTATATCTCGGTCAATACAACGAAATATTTTTATGTTCCGACTTCTCGCTCAATTTTTCGCCTTTAAAGTGTTTAAGTTTTCATTAAAAGGGACTTTCCCTAAGGATAAAAAATATGTTATCGCGGTGGTACCCCATACCAGTAATTGGGATTTTGTGATTGCCATAGGCGTGCGAACTTATCTAAAAGAACCCATACATTTTGTTGGAAAAAAAGAACTGTTTAATCCTTTTACCGCTTGGTTTTTTAAAGGTTTAGGGGGAATGCCCCTTAACCGAAAGAAAAATGAAAAAGTAGTTGACGCCATTGCGCGTATGTATGGAGAGGAAGCCATCTTTCGCATGGCCATTGCACCAGAAGGTACCCGTAAAAAAGTAGACGATTGGAAAACAGGCTTCTATTATATCGCTGAAAAAGCCGGTGTACCCATTTTGCCGATCGCCTTTGACTGGCAAAATCGCGAGATGGTTTTTCATCCATTATTTACCCCAACAGGAGATAGGGAAAAAGATTTCGTTTATTTAAAATCGCTCTTTAAAGGAGTTGTTGGGAAGGTACCTGAATACTCTTAGACTTATTCGCTCGTATCCATGTTGTGGTAGACGTTTTGTACATCGTCGTCTTCCTCTATTTTTTCAATAAGTTTTTCGACCTCTTCCACTTGTTCAGCACTAAGTTTTGTCATGGTCTGTGGGATGCGTTCAAAACCAGAAGACAAAATGTCAAATGCGCGATTTTCTAGCTCTTTTTGAATGCTGCCAAAGTTTTCAAAGGGTCCATAAAGTAAGATACCGTCTTCATCAGCAAAAACTTCTTCCACCCCAAAATCAATAAACTCAAGTTCTAACTCTTCTGGATCAATCCCTTCTGGGTTAATGCGAAAGTTACAAGTGCGATCAAACATAAATTCTACCGACCCAGAAGTCCCTAGGTTCCCATTGGCTTTATTGAAATAGCTGCGCACATTCGCAACAGTTCGGTTGTTGTTGTCTGTGGCGGTTTCCACTAAAATAGCGATTCCATAGGGGGCATAGCCTTCAAATAAAACTTCTTTATAGTTTTCTGTATTCTTGTCAGAAGCTTTTTTAATGGCGCGCTCGACATTGTCTTTGGGCATGTTCGCCGCCTTTGCATTTTGAATTACTGCACGTAAGCGCGCATTGTTGTCTGGATCTGGTCCACCTTCTTTAACGGCCATGACAATGTCTTTGCCAATACGTGTAAAGGTTTTAGCCATTGCTGACCAACGCTTCATTTTTCGTGCTTTTCTAAATTCAAAGGCTCTTCCCATTTCTGCTGTTTTTTTTGAAGTGGAACAAAGATAAAAAACTTTGGGAAGTAGTTGCAGGGAATAAGTGCAGGCTAAAAGATTTATTCTTAATGGGTGAATTACCCAAAATTTGACGGGAGCAGTTTAATCATTATCGGCTAGCGCGATATGGGAATCGTCTAGAATTTCTTCGCAGCTGGGAAGCAGGTGAGGGGGCAGTTTGTTTTCCTTTGGGAGTACTGCGATATAGCGCATGTCATTGGTGGTAAAAACCTGTTTAAAAACCACATTCTCCCAACCGCGTTTGGCCGCGAGTCGTTTATGGAAATCGTAATGCGTGATTAAGTCTGTTGTGCCTAAATGAAAAACACCTGTGCACTGTTTGTTAATGATATAGTGAATTTGTTGGCTTAATTTTCGATCACTATTTAAATTAATGATGGTATTGGGAAAGACTTCAATGGCTTCATTTTGGGCTATTTTTTCTTCCATGTTTTTGATTCTGGGAGCGTGTAATCCAAAAATCATGGGCAAACGCGCAATGACATATTTACTGGGCGGAAGGCGCATAATGTCGTTTTCGATTTTGATCTTTAAGCGGCCATAAATACTTTCCGAGAGGGTTTTGTCAAACTCATAAGAAGGGTAGTTGTGAAAAGCGTCATATACATTAGAAGAAGAAAGGAACATCAAGCGACAATCAAAAAGCTGAATGTGTTCAATTAATTGTTGATGTAAATCAATTTGATCTTCAAAGGGCCCACGTATTGCAGAAATAATCAATTTTGGTTTTACCTTCTTGATGATTTCGTGAACGTCTTCTTGGGTATGGTCAAAATGATAAAAATGTTGGTTTTTTTTAAATTGCTTTGAAGAGTAATAGGTGGCATAGGTGCTGTAATAAGGGCTGAGTTCTTTGTAGAGCGCATTCCCAATAAAACCACTCCCCCCTAAAATTAAAATGCGTTTCACTCTATTTTATTTTTGAGGCCTTAAAAAAGGAAGTTTAACCACTTGAGCGGCAATGATTTTTTGGCGAATCTGTAGGTGAATTATTGTTCCTGGTACGGCCAATGCTGCTGGAACATACCCTAATCCTATGGCCTTATTGAGGGAAGGAGATTGGGTTCCAGAGGTAACTTTTCCAATAACTTCGCCAGCAGCAGTAACAATAGCATGTCCGCTTCTGGGAATACCGCGATCGATTAACGTAAATCCAACCAGTTTTTCTTTCGTTCCTTCGCGCTTTTGTTGGTCTATTGTTTCTGCATTTACAAAGCCAGTTGCAGGGCGTGAAACCCACCCAAGACCGGCTGCAATTGGTGAACTTTTGTCGTTGATTTCATTTCCGTAAAGACAGTATCCCATTTCCAGTCTAAGGGTGTCTCTTGCTGCTAATCCAATGGGTTGTACTCCAAAGGCTTTTCCTGCTTTAAAGATGGCCTCCCATACCTGACTAACATTTTCATTTTTACAATAAATTTCTACTCCGCCAGACCCCGTATAACCAGTGGTTGCAACAATGGTGTTTTCTATACCGGCAAAGCGTGTAATTGTATGCGCATAAAAAGGGAGACTGGCTAGATCAAAATCGGTTAAACCTTGAAGCGCTTCAATTGCTTTAGGGCCCTGAACAGCCAAAAGGGAGTAGGCTTCTGAAACATTAGTTAAAGTAGCTTTAAACGCGCTGTTTAACGCATTAATCCACGCCCAGTCTTTATCGATATTAGCGGCATTAACTACAAGGAAATATTGTTCTTCAGCAAGTTGGTAAACAATCAAATCATCGACGATACCCCCTGTTGTATTGGGGAAGTAATTGTACTGCGCTTTTCCTGGTATGAGTTTGGCGATATCATTACTACAAGCATGTTGCAGCAAGGCTTTGGCGTTTGGTCCTTCAACCATAAATTCCCCCATATGAGAAACATCAAACACCCCTAGTTTCTCTCTAACACAATGATGTTCTTCCTTAATGCTGCTATAGCTTACAGGCATTTCATACCCACCAAAAGAAACCATTTTTGCACCAAGAGAATGGTGCAATTCATTGAGTTGTGTTTTTTTCATATTCATTTGTATAAAAGCGCTAAATTGGGGTAAAATTAGCCCTTTTGCAATAGCTAATATTTGAATGAATACAATACTTATGCACAAATACAGTCTTCTCTTTTACATTTTTTTGTTTTTCAATACAATTCAATTATTTAGTCAAGCTCAACTGCCTTCAGAAGCGGCAATTAGCTTTCATAAAGAAAGAAGAGCTGCCTTGAGGGCGAAATTACCCGCCAATAGCGTAGCTGTTATTTTTGCCAATCCTATCCGAAATCGCGCCAATGATGTAGATTATGTTTATCATCAAGATCCAAATTTCTATTATCTCAGTGGGTGGAGAGAACCACAATCGGTTTTATTGATTTATTCTTCTACGCAACAAGACGAAAGTGGGCGCTATAAAGAGCAATTGTTTGTTCAAGAAAGAGATCCAAGCGCCGAACAATGGAATGGATATCGACTGGGAGTCGAAGGGGCCCAAAAAATGGGTTTTGATCGTGTTGCATTGCGGAAGGATTTCGTTCTAAATCCACCAAATTTCACCCAATTTGATGAAGTATTAATTTTTGATTTTCAAAATGATGAACGTGATTTAGCTGGAGATGCTTATGATTTATATCAAATGAAAAAGACCTTTAAAAAGGCCATTAATTTCCCCGAAAATTTTAAGCGTGTACAGTATCAAATTCAACAAGCCATCCGAACGGCAACGCCTGCGAATTTTAATCGTTTACAAAACTATGTGGCGTGGAGTGTAGACAATGACTCGACCCTATTGCAAGATCCAATCATCAAGGATTTTATTGCCTTAGAAACCCTAGAAGTTCCCGCAGATTTGAGGATGAAAACAGCCTTTCTTTTAAGGGATTTTATTTTTGATGTGGAAAAATTGGCACAAATTATGGGTGATTTAAGGGAAGTTAAAACTCCTTTTGAAATGAAGCAACTTAAACGCGCGATTGAGATTTCCGCCATTGGCCAAGTTGAAGTAATGAAAGCCTTACATCCTGCCATGTCTGAAAGAGAAGTCCAGGGAATACACGAGTATGTTTTTAAAAAATATGGAGCTGCCTATGAAGGTTATCCCTCTATTGTTGGAACAGGGAATAACGCTTGTGTCTTGCACTATATTGAAAATAGTGATGCCCCTGCTGAAACAGATTTGATGTTGATGGACTTAGGCGCCGAGTATGAAGGGTATACCGCAGATGTAACCCGAACCTTACCCGTTAAAGGGACTTTTACGGAGGATCAACGTCTACTTTATCAAATTGTTTATGAGGCCCAAGAAGCGGGAATTAAAAAAGCAGTGATTGGTTCTTCTGCCGCAGCGATCACTCGAGCAACACAAGAGGTCGTGAGCAAAGGTTTAATGGAACTGGGAATTATATCAAAAAGGCAAGATTTTCGCCGCTATTATCCGCATGGAGCCGCACATCATATTGGTTTAGATGTTCACGACTTAAGTAATTATGGCCCGCTACCAGAAAATTCAATTGTAACTGTTGAACCAGGGATTTATATACCCAATAACAGCCCATGTGATCCTAAATGGTGGGGAATAGGCATTCGCATTGAAGATGATATTCTCATTACCCAAGATGGTCCGGTGAATTTATCTGCTACTGCACCCAGGGCCTGGCAAGCCATTGAAAAAATGATGGAAAACCCCAGTCCATTAGACAACTTTAGGCTACCAGAACTTTCTAATTAAGCCAGTAAATAGGCTTTTAGGTCAGCGTAATTTTTAATGCCAATACTCTTTTTCTCTTTGTCTAGAAGCGTCTTGATGCGTTCTGGCATGGGCACTTCAATGTTTAGGGTTTCTTCTACCGTATCTAAAAATTTAACAGGGTGAGCAGTTTCAAGAAAAACCCCATACTTTCCGGGGTGCTTATGCAAATAGTCCTTTAAACCTAAATAGCCTACAGCGCCGTGTGGATCGGCGATATAAGAAGAAGCCTTATAGATGTCTTTCATTGCTTCGCGGGTAACATCATCTGTAAAACGATAGCCAGAAAGATGGTCTTTTAGCTGTGTATAGTTATTGCCATAGATTTTTTGGATGCGCACAAAATTACTTGGATCGCCTACATCCATTGCATTGGAAATGGTTGGAGTGGTTTTAACAGCGGCGTAATTTCCTGTTTCAAGATAGGTTGGTACAGCATCGTTGATATTTGTCGCTGCGATAAAATGATCTATGGGTAACCCCATGTTTTGTCCCATCATTCCAGCACAAATATTCCCAAAGTTTCCACTGGGAACAGAAAATACCAGGGGTTGTTTTCGTTCGGCTAACTGTCGATATGCAATAAAATAGTACAACATTTGTGGCAACCATCGCGCCACGTTAATAGAGTTAGCAGAGGTGAGCTTTCTATTAGAGGTAATTTCTTGATCAAGAAAAGCTGTTTTAACCATGTCTTGACAATCGTCAAAAACTCCGTCTACTTCTAAGGCGGTAATATTTTGACCTAGGGTTGTCAATTGCTGTTCTTGCACTTTGCTTACTTTTCCTTTTGGGTAAAGAATAACAACATCAATTCCTTCTACGCCTAAAAAGCCATTGGCAACAGCTCCTCCAGTATCACCAGAAGTCGCTACGAGTACGGTGACTTTTTGCGCTGTATTTTGTCGGTTAAAATAACCCAGACACTGTGCCATAAAACGCGCTCCAACATCTTTAAAGGCAAGTGTTGGTCCGTGAAATAACTCAAGAGATCCTATGTTTTCCTCTATAGGAACTACGGGGAATTCAAAGTCTAAGGTGTTTTTTAAAATATGTTCTAAGGTTGCCTTGGGAATCTCTTCTCCAATAAAAGGCGCCATGGCGGTATACGCCATTTCGTGAATCCCCATTTGTGGTAATTCTTGAAAAAAAGAAGGATCTAGTTGTGGGATTTCTTCCGGAAAATAAAGGCCACGATCTGGTGCAATGCCATTGACCACAGCTTGGGCAAAGCTTGTTTTTTCGTTTGGATTACTTAGGCTATAATATTTCATTAGATATTGATAAGTTGAACGCCTTTTGTATTGATAGGAGACACAAAAGTGTCGAAATCTATTCCTAGGGGGCTAAAGGTTTCTACTAATGCAAGTCTTACTTTTTCGGCGGTAGCTTGTCCTTTAGAAAGGGTGAAAATGGAAGGACCAGAGCCTGATATTCCAGAGCCTAAGGCGCCTGCGTTTAGGGCCGCCTGTTTCATTTCCATAAAGTACGGAATGAGGGCAGAGCGTTCTGGTTCGATTACCACATCTACTAAGGATCGCGACATTAGGGCATAATCGCTTGTGTGCAATGCACTGACTAAAGCAGCCAAATTACCCCATTGTTGAATTCCTTTGTCGAGGGAAATATTTTGCTTTAAAACAGAGCGTGCATCTGCAGTACGCAATTCGATTTTTGGGTGAATAATGGTGGCAAAAAGTTCCGTTGGAGCGGGGAGGGAAATAACATCGGGTGTTTTTCCGCAGCGCACTAAGGTAAAGCCCCCAAGAAGGGCGGGAGAAACATTATCTGCATGGGCAGCGCCACTGGCTAGTTCTTCGCCTTTCATGGCGAATTCAATGAGTTGATTACGACTAAAAGGAGATCCTAATAACGCATTTATACCAAATACGGCTCCTGCAGAACTTGCAGCACTGCTTCCAATTCCACTTCCAGCTTTGATGCCTTTATAAATTTCGATATCAAATCCAAAAGGTGTAGAAACATTTTCTAACATTGCCTCTGCGGCAACACCAGCTACATTTTCTTTTGTAGCTAAGGGAAGTTTTTGGCCTTCTATTTTTGTAATACGCACACCGGGCTTTGTTGATTTATGGACAATTATTTCATCGCCTACTTGATCGAGACAAAAGCCTAAAACATCGAAACCGCAAGAAACATTAGCCACTGTTGCAGGGGCAAAAACTTTTACTGATTCCATTAGCGTTTTCCAATTCTAATTATGTCTCCAAATATACCCGAAGCGGTAACATCTGCTCCAGCACCAGCTCCTTTAACAATTAAAGGTTGATCACTATAGCGGTCTGTGTAGAATAAAATGATATTATCACTTCCTTCAAGGTTATAAAAATCGTGTCCTTGTGGGATTTCTTGTAGCCCAACACTCGCTTGACCATTTTCAAGTTGTGCGACATATTTAAGCCGGGCGTTATTCGCCTTGGCCTTGTCTAGCAGGGCATTAAAATGCGCTTTGTGTTCCTCTAGAGACGCAAAGAAAGAAGCATTATCGGGAGTATCTAAACACGCTTTGGGTAGGAAAGGTGCATTTTCAATGTCTTCTAGTTCTATCGCCAAACCACTTTCTCTGGCTAAGATTAAAATCTTTCGAGCAACATCTACACCACTTAGATCAATTTTTGGATCTGGTTCGGTATAGCCTTCTTTTTGGGCTGCTATAACCACCTCTTTAAAGGTGTCGTTTTCAAGGAAATTATTGAAAACAAAATTTAAACTTCCAGATAGGACCGCTTGAATTTTGTGGATGCGATCTCCGGAGGCAATTAAATTACTCAGGGTGTCAATTACCGGTAAACCGGCGCCTACATTTGTTTCAAACAAGAAGGGACTGCTGTATTTTCGCGAGGTCTTCTTGAGTTTTTGGTAGTTGCTTAATTGATCTGCACAGGCAATTTTATTACAGGTAACTACGCCAATATTGTTTTCAAGATAGCGTTGGTATTCGGTCGCAATGGCTTCGTTTGCTGTATTGTCTACGAATATACTGTTGCGTAAGTTTAACGCTTTTGCATGGGTAAAGAACGCATTCACATCGCTTTTTTCTCCTTTGCTTAAGGTGTCTCCCCAGGTGGATAAATCGATACCATTATCACTGAGTAACATGGTTCTAGAATTAGCAATTGCAATGACACGAATGCGCAATTGAAGTATGTCGTGGAGATATTGTTGTTGTTGTTGGATTTGTTCCATGAGCTTACTTCCAACATTTCCTACTCCAATGACAAATAGATTTAATTCTTTGACATTTTCTTCAAAGAAAGCTTCGTGTAGGCTGTTTAAAGCTTTATGGGTGTCTTTTTTAGCGATAATAATAGAAATATTACGCTCAGAGGCTCCTTGTGCAATAGCGCGAATATTCACGTTGTTTGCGCCAAGGGTGCTAAACATTTTTCCGCTAATGCCTTGGTGATTTTTCATGTCGTCCCCAACCATAGCAACATTCACCATGTCATTTTCAACAAGGGCAGGGTCGACTTTATTTAATGAAATTTCGAAGGCAAATTCTTCATCAATGATTGCTTTTGCACGATTTGCGTCTTCAGAGCGTAACCCAATACAAATGGAATGTTCCGAAGAGGCTTGTGTAATCATAATCACATTGATTTTTTCAAGCGATAGGGCTTCAAAAAGGCGTTTAGAGAAACCGGGGATACCAACCATTCCACTTCCTTCTAAACTTACCAAAGAAACACCATCAATATGGCTAATACCTTTAACGACTTCTCCATCAAGGTTACTTTTCACTTGGGTAATAAGGGTACCTTGATCTTCGGCTGCAAAAGTATTTTTGATATACACCGGAATTTTTTTCTCAACCAAGGGTTGTAGGGTGGGGGGGTAAATCACTTTTGCACCAAAATGGGATAATTCCATGGCTTCTAAATAACTCAGTTGAGCGATAGGAGAAGCTTGGGCAACAATTTTTGGGTGTGCGGTATACATTCCACTTACGTCAGTCCAAATTTCCAAACGAGTTGCTTCTAGTATGTTGGCTAGAATAGCAGCGGTGAAATCTGATCCTCCACGGCCTAGGGTGGTGTGTTCTCCTTTATTGTTTTTTGCTACAAAGCCAGGGACAAGGGTTACTTTAGCTGATGATGCACCATAAAGTGCCGCTACATTTTCACGGGTATTATCCCAATTAATAACTTGTCGGTTGTTTTGTAAATTCGTTTCGATTAAGTCCCGCCCATCCAATAAGCGAACATCTATTTTGCTTTCGCGAAAAACAGCTTCGATAATTGTACTGGAGAGCAGTTCGCCAAAACTGGCCACTTTATCGGCTGCTTTAGGGGTTATTTCTTGAAGCATGGCCACACCTTCAAGAAGTGTTTCAAGGCGATTGAGTTCTACTTTGACAAAGCTGATTAGCGCGCTTTGGTTTTTTGCAGGGATAAAACCTTTGATAACTTCTAAATGGCGTTCTTCTAATACTTTGAATACGTTTTTGTATTCTGGGTCGTTTTGTGCTGCTTGTTCCATAGCATTGAGCAGCAAGTCTGTTACTCCTCCAAGAGCAGAGACAACAACAGTGCATTGCGCTTCTTGTTTTACAATAGACAAGACATTTGATATACTAACGGAATTGGCGACGGATGTTCCGCCAAATTTTAAAACTTTCATGTTTTTGAGGGGTTTTTTCCAAAAAGGAAAGATGGATTTTGAATTGTTATGCTCACGTTAATAGATTGAATACCCCCAAGGGGTACGGAAAGAGGTTCTAAATAACGTTTTGTTATGTTTAATTGGATACATATCAATCAATTTGGCACAAAAATAGTGTAAATGCTTTATACTGTCAAGGTGAATAAAAAAAAACTCCTCAGTTTTAGCTGAGGAGTTTATACAATTAGTTCTGATCTAGTTCGAGGAGCAGCTTTTCGGCTTTTCCATCCCAATCAAGTTTGATTTTATCTCCTTCATTGAGCTTACTTGAAACAATTTCTTCAGCAATTAGATCTTCTACATAACGTTGTAAGGCCCTTGAAAGTGGTCTTGCACCATATTGCTTGTCATAGCCTTTTTCACCGATAAAGGTTTTGGCTTTTTTTGTCAACTGTAGTGTATAGCCTAATTTGTTGATGCGTTTATTGAGCTTGCTCAATTCGATATCAACGATTTTCATGATATCTTCTTGTTCAAGCGCGTTAAAGATCACTATATCATCTACCCGATTAAGGAATTCTGGCGCGAAGGTCTTCTTTAAAGCACCTTCAATCACGCCTTTTTCAATTTCTTCCGATTGATTTTTCTGCGCAGTTGTGCTGAAACCAACGCCAGTACCAAAGTCTTTCAGCTGTCGCGCCCCAATATTGGAGGTCATGATGATAATGGTATTTTGGAAGTTGATTTTTCTGCCCAAACTATCGGTCAAAAAGCCATCGTCTAAAACTTGAAGCATCATGTTGAAAATATCTGGATGTGCTTTTTCTACTTCATCAAGTAGGATAACCGAATAGGGTTTTCTTCTAACTTTTTCGCTTAATTGTCCTCCTTCTTCATAGCCAACATAACCTGGAGGAGCGCCAATTAAACGTGATATGGCGAATTTTTCCATGTATTCGCTCATGTCAATTCGAATCAAGTTGTCCTCAGAATCAAACATTTCTTTAGCAAGAATTTTGGCCAATTGTGTTTTTCCAACTCCGGTTTGTCCAAGGAATATAAATGAGCCGATGGGCTTGTCTGGTGCTTTTAGTCCTGCGCGATTACGCTGGATAGATTTCACTACCTTTTCAACGGCTTCTTTTTGGCCGATAAGACTGTCTCCAATGATGTCTGTTAGTTTTGAAAGTTTGTTTTTTTCCGTGCTAACAATTTTTTGAACAGGAATACCTGTTATCATTGAAACCACATCTGCTATGTGTGTTTCGGTTACTTCAATGCGGTTGAGTTTTGATTCTTCTTCCCATTTTTCTTGGGCAGCGATTAGGTTGCGTTCAACTCTTTTTTCATCATCACGTAGTTTGGCCGCCTCTTCGTATTTCTGTCTTAAAACAACATTGTTTTTGTTCTTTCTAACGGTATCTAATTCTTCTTCAAGATCGATTACTTCTTGCGGAACATTCATGTTTTTAATGTGAACACGCGAACCTGCCTCGTCAAGGGCATCAATGGCTTTGTCTGGTAAAAAACGATCTGAGACATAACGCGCGGTGAGTTCTACACAAGCTTCTAGCGCTTCTTGGGTGTAGGTTACGTTATGGTGATTTTCATACTTTTCTTTGATGTTTTGTAGGATCTCAATGGTCTCTTCTTCAGAAGTTTGCTCGATAACGACTTTTTGAAAACGTCTTTCTAGTGCTCCATCTTTTTCAATGTTTTGACGGTATTCGTCTAGGGTAGTAGCCCCAATACATTGAATTTCTCCTCTGGCAAGTGCGGGTTTGAACATATTAGAGGCATCAAGGCTTCCCGTTGCGCCTCCAGCACCCACAATGGTATGGATTTCGTCAATAAACAAGATGATGTCGTCATTTTTTTCAAGCTCATTCATGACTGCTTTCATGCGCTCTTCAAATTGCCCACGGTACTTTGTTCCTGCAACTAGACTGGCCAAATCCAAACTGATAACTCTTTTGCCGTAAAGTACTCTTGAAACTTTCTTTTGAACAATGCGAAGCGCTAGTCCTTCTGCGATGGCAGATTTTCCTACCCCAGGTTCTCCAATGAGAAGAGGATTGTTTTTCTTTCTTCTACTGAGAATTTGCGAAACGCGTTCGATTTCTTTTTCTCGCCCAACTACTGGATCAAGTTTGTCTTGGGTAGCAAGTACTGTTATGTCTTTTCCGAAGTTGTCTAAAACAGGGGTTTTGGACTTTTTGGCCTTGGAAGGTTCGGCTGCGGGAACAAATGGGTTTTGTTTATCTCCCCCATCTTCTTCCTCTTTTTCATCTGAAAAAGAAGAACTCGCTAAATCGAGATAATCAGAATCGTTGGTCAACATGGTTTTGAATTGTTCTTTGACCAAATCATAGTTGACATCTAATTTTTGCAAGAGCTTGGTAGTAGGGTCGTTTTCATTGCGTAAAATGCACAATAAAAGGTGTACCGTATCGATTAAATCACTTTGAAATAATTTAGCTTCCAGGAAAGTGGTCTTTAGGGCTCTTTCTGCTTGCCTAGTAAGATGAAGGTTGCGCTTGGTGTTTTCGAGGCTACTGTTGTCCAGCAAGGCTGGATTTAAAATCTCAACCTTTCGTCTGAGGTTGTCTAAATCAACCTCAATAGCGTTTAAGATGGAAATGGCTTTTCCGCCACCATCTCTTAAAATACCGAGCATTAAATGCTCCGTCCCTATATAATCATGACCCAAACGTAGGGCTTCTTCTTTGCTGAAAGAAATAACGTCTTTAACACGTGGAGAAAAGTTATCGTCCATTTTTCTTAGTTTTTTTTCAACTTCATTTACTCAAACATCATTCCAATTCGTTTGAATCTTATTGCTAATAGACAAAAAAATCTCCTAAAATCAAAGGCTTAGCAGTTAAAATTTGGGCATATTTTATTCTAGATAATATGTTAATAAATCACAAAGAAATTCTTGCTTGACTTAGTGTTTATGCGCATTAAATATTTATTTTAGCCTAAATACTTAAAGACCAAATTTCGTTATGGCTGAAGGAGAAAAACTCATCCCAATCAACATAGAAGATGAAATGAAATCGGCATACATCGATTATTCGATGTCTGTCATTGTGTCACGTGCATTACCCGATGTTCGTGATGGCTTAAAGCCAGTTCATCGTCGTGTATTGTATGGAATGCATGAATTGGGCATTAGATCAACGACTGCTTATAAAAAATCAGCGCGTATTGTAGGAGAAGTACTCGGGAAATATCACCCACACGGTGACACTTCTGTTTACGACACCATGGTGCGTATGGCGCAGGAATGGAGCTTGCGTTATCTGCTTGTCGATGGGCAAGGTAACTTTGGATCAGTCGATGGAGACAGTCCTGCTGCAATGCGATATACTGAAGCGCGCATGCGCAAAATGTCAGAAGATCTTCTTGCAGATATTGATAAAGATACAGTAGACCATCAACTCAATTTTGATGATACGTTAAAAGAACCCACCGTACTGCCTACTCGGGTGCCCAATCTTCTGATCAATGGTGCATCTGGAATCGCAGTAGGGATGGCGACAAACATGCCGCCGCATAACCTCACAGAAGTAATTGACGGCACGATAGGCTATATCGACAACAACGACATTAGCATTGATGAATTAATGCAACACATTAAAGCCCCTGATTTTCCAACAGGAGGAACAATCTACGGCTATGATGGAGTACGCGATGCTTTTCATACAGGGCGCGGACGTGTTGTTTTACGTGCAAAGGCCAACATCGAAGAAGTCAACGGCCGCGAATGTATTATTGTTAACGAAATCCCTTATCAGGTCAACAAAGCGGAAATGATCCGTAAAACGGCCGAATTAATCAACGATAAGAAAATCGAAGGTATTTCAAATATCCGCGATGAATCCGATAGAAAAGGAATGCGCATTGTTTATATTCTTAAGCGAGATGCTATTCCAAATATTGTTCTGAACAAACTATATAAGTATACCCAGTTACAATCTTCTTTCAGTGTAAATAATATTGCATTGGTAAAAGGGCGTCCAGAAATGTTGAATCTTAAAGATTTGATTCACCATTTTGTTGAGCACCGCCACGATGTTGTGGTGCGCAGAACAAAATATGAATTGCGTAAAGCAGAAGAACGCGCCCATATTTTAGAGGGTTTAATTATCGCTTCAGACAATATCGACGAAGTAATCGCCCTAATTCGTTCTTCCTCTAATGCTGATGAGGCGCGCAATAAACTAATTGAAAAGTTTAAATTAACCGAAATTCAAGCCAAAGCCATTGTAGAAATGCGCTTGCGCCAATTGACTGGTTTAGAACAAGACAAACTTCGTGGTGAATACGACGAACTGATCAAAACCATTGCAGACTTAAAAGATATCCTCGACAATAAAGAACGTCGTATGAATATCATAAAAGAAGAGCTGGTTCAAATCAAAGAAAAATATGGAGATGAACGTCGCTCGAATATCGAATATGCTGGAGGAAACTTTAGTATAGAAGACATGATTCCAGACGACAAGGTAGTGGTAACCATATCTCACGCAGGTTATATTAAACGTACGCCTTTGGCAGAATACAAAACCCAAAATAGGGGAGGTGTTGGTCAAAAAGCCTCAACCACGCGAAATGAAGATTTCTTAGAGCATCTTTTCGTAGGAACAAATCACCAGTACATGTTGTTCTTTACCCAAAAAGGGAAATGTTTTTGGATGCGGGTTTACGAGATTCCAGAAGGGTCTAAAACCGCTAAAGGAAGAGCGATACAAAACTTAATCAATATTGAGCAAGACGATAAGGTAAAAGCCTTTATCAATACCCAAGACCTGAAAGACGAGGACTATATCAACAGCCATTACGTTATTATGGCGACCAAAGAAGGACAGGTGAAAAAAACCGCTCTTGAACAATATTCACGCCCAAGGGCAAATGGAATAAACGCCATTACAGTTAAAGACGGAGATGAACTACTTACAGCAAAGTTGACCAACGGTGAAAGTGAAATTCTTTTGGCCCTTAAATCAGGAAAATCCATTCGTTTTGAAGAAAGCAAAACCCGCCCTATGGGTCGAAATGCTTCTGGAGTTAGAGGGATTACCTTAAGTGGTCCAAAAGACGAAGTTATTGGAATGGTTTCTGTAAACGACGCTTCAACTGATATTCTTGTGGTTTCAGAAAACGGCTACGGTAAGCGTTCTAGTTTAGAGGATTACCGCATTACTAACCGCGGTGGAAAAGGGGTTAAAACCATTTCTATAACCGATAAAACAGGAGAGCTCGTGGCCATCAAAAACGTGACGGATGAAAACGACTTAATGATCATTAACAAATCAGGGATTGCTATTAGGATGAGTGTAGAATCACTTCGTGTAATGGGAAGAGCTACCCAAGGGGTGAAGTTAATCAACCTGAAAGGAAATGATCAAATTGCAGCGGTTGCTAAAGTGATGAAAGAAGAAGAATCCATCGAAGAAAACGATGAAACAACAGACGCCAATACCGATGGCACGAATCTTGAATAAACACGACTAAACATAACCAATTAACAATGAAACAATTATTTACCCTCATCTTGGGGCTTTTAGTAACTTTTAGTTACGCACAAAAGAAAGAGTTAAGGCAAGCACAAAAGCTTTTTAAAGCCGCAAAAATTGAAGAGGCAAAGGCTTCATTAAGCGCAAATCAGGCAATTATTGAAGGGTCTGATGAAGTGAAAATCAAAACCCAGTACCATTTTCTAAAAGGGCAAATTGCGCGTTTAGACAAAGACTTTCAAGTAGCTTATGACAATTTACTATTGGCGAAAGGGAACAGTTCTTTAAAAACAGCTCTAGCAACAGAGATGCAACAACTAACGTCTGATATAGTCAATGCAGCCATTGCGCAATCTGAAGCAAAAGAATTTATTACCTCAGCTAAAAACTTATATTTAGCTTATCAAATTGATCCAGCAGGAAATAAAGACTATTTATACTATGCTGCAACTAATGCGGTAAACGGAGCTGATTTTGACATGGCTCTAGAGCGTTATATTCAATTAAAAGAGATTGAGTACACGGGAATTGTGACCAAATATTTCGTAACCGATGTAGCGACGAATCAAGAAACTGAGGTTTCTGCTACAGAATATGGGATCTACCAAAAATCGAAAGATTATACTAACCCAAGGGTAGAAGATACAGAATCTAAGTACCCAGAAATCGTTAAAAATATCGCTTTGATTTACAACCAATTAGGACAAAAAGACAATGCGATGAAAGCGGTTCAAGATGCGCGTAAAGCCAACCCTGGAGACATAGGTTTGATTTTAACTGAAGCAAATATATACATTCAGCTAGGAGAAAAACAACGCTACAAAGAACTGATTACAGAAGCCTTAGAGCAAGACCCAAACAATGCTGTCTTATACTTTAACTTAGGTGTTGTTAACAGTGAACAAGGTGACAAGGAAAAAGCGCGTGAGTTCTACGAGAAAGCAATTGAATTAGATCCTAGTATGGAAAATGCTTATTTGAACCTTGTAGCACTTATTCTGGAAAATGAATCTTCTATTGTAGAGCAAATGAACGGTTTAGGAAATTCTCGTGCAGACAACATGAAGTATGATGAATTAAAGCTAAAGCGAGAAACCCTTTACAAAGAATGTGTTCCCGTTTTAAAGCAGTTAATTGCTTTAGACGATTCCAATCTTGAAGCAGTTAAAACGCTGCGTAATATTTATGGGACCATTGGGGACAATGCTGGTTTTATGGAAATGAAAGCCATCGTTGAAAAATACGAAGAGTAAAACACCCACTACCCAAAACAAAAAAGCCCTTTTTTTAAAAGGGCTTTTTTTATAGCATAGATTTAATCAATCGCAACTTGTGGGAGTGGGTTTGCTTTTCGGCGTTGAAAATACCTGTTTGATCAATACGGTCAATTCTTACTTGCCCGTGCGCGTGAATAATAAAATGATTTTGCAATAAAATCCCCACGTGAATAATAGTACCTTCTTTATTGTCAAAGAATGCGAGATCTCCGGGTTCGCTTTCATCGATAAAGCTCAAGGTAGTGCCTTGTTGTGCTTGTTGCCATGCGTCTCTTTTTAATGGAAATCCATGGATTTTATAAACCATTTGTGTAAATCCGGAACAATCTATTCCCATAGGGGTTTTTCCACCCCACAGATAGGGTGCATGAAGAAATTTATAGGCCGTTTTAATGAGGTTTTCTTTTGATAGTGCTTGTGCTTCATTATTCCCTTCAATGCTGTGGTTTAAAAGCGACAAGCCACGTAAATCACTGCCTAACGGAACCGGGAATATTTCTTGTTTATTCAGGTGAATAAAATCGATTAGGTTTTGTGTACAGCGAAAATCCTTTTGTTGAAGGGCATTGTACTGCTCTTGTTCGATTAAAACAGTTTGGTTTTGGGTAACCCAGCCTTCATAAGCATCCCATAAAAGCCGAACTTTATACCAATCTTTTCTTTGGTCAATGATTTTAAAAGCGTCTCCATAGAGCAATTGCGATACTAGTTCGCTCTTATGGTCATTTTCCTTTCGCAAAGGGACCACCCCTAAATGACAAATCCCATATTTCAACGGCTGTTATTTTTTCCTTTAGTCAAGTTCAAAAGTAACGAAAATCGAGCAACAACTTTCTAATAATAGATAAATTTAAGTGCAGAAAACATTTGTTAGATTAATGTATCTTTAGCCTTCAAAGCTGCCACTGTTTTTTATGAAACAATTATTGCGTCTATTTTACAACAATCAATCAAACATTTATAAAGGGCTCCTTTTTACCTTAAGCAGCCTGTTTATTGTTTATTTACTTCCCATAAAAAATCAATTTGTTTTTGAATTCAATAAAGGCGATAGTTGGGCCTATGAAACCCTGTATTCTCCTTTTGATTTTGCCATCATTAAAAGCGATGCAGAAATTGAAAACGAAAAGCTGTCTTTAAGGGAAGAAGCCATTGTTTATTTTAATGCAGACAATACAATTAAAGACAAAGTAGTTGCTGCTTATGATTTGAATTTTAAAAATTATTTTCCTTTTCGTGAAGGTAGTGCTCGGTATAAAAGGCATTATGATTACGGTCTTGAGCTCTTAGCGCTTATTTACGACAAGGGTGTTCTACCGGTTAACTATGTGCCTACAGGAGAACAAACTGCTGCGATTATTAATGGGCAAGCAGAAACAGATTTTCCTTTTTCTGCCTTAATCAATTTAAATGAACTTACTGTTTATTTGAATTTAACCATTCATAAGGAGTACAAGCGATTTGATAAAGCCTTCTATCAGTTGTTTTTTTCTATTCTTGAACCAAATTTGACCTATAATGCTAATTTCAGTCAGCAATCCCTAGTAGAGGTTTATGCCAAAATATCGCGCACCAGAGATTTGGTCAGGAAGGGGGAAAAAATTATTCTCAACAATGAAATTATCGACGGAGATAAATGGGATAAACTACGCTCTTTAAAACAGCAATATTCCGTTGAAAATATAAGTAGTTTAAATGCAATTTGGATTCTTGTAGGCTATAGCATTATCGTAATGCTATTGTTGTTGATTTTGCTGTTGTTTATTTATCAGTACAGGACCAACATTTTTGAAGACAACACAGCATTGACCTTTATCTTTTTTAACCTGCTTTTTATGGTGGGAATGAGCATCAGTGTAGTCAAGTTTGATGCGGCCTATTTGTATGCGCTCCCCATTTGTATTTTCCCTTTAATTACCAAAGCATTTTTCGATCCACGATTAGGATTATTTGTCCATGTATTGTCCATTTTATTGATTGGATTTATAGCGCCAAATAGTTTTGAATATGTTGTTTTACAAATGCTCGCTGGAATGGTAACTATTTTAAGTGCATCTGAGTTATACAAAAGAGCAAACTTGTTTATTTCTGTTTCTCAAATAACATTGGTTTATATCTTGAGTTACTTTTCGTTTTACATCATTAGGAGTGGTAGTTTAAGCGAAATTGATTACCCGCTTTTTGGTTTATTTTTCATCAATGGCTTGCTCACGCTTTTTGTACAGCCACTTATCTATTTTTATGAGAAGGTTTTTAAACTCGTTTCAGATGTATCGCTTTTAGAGTTGTCTGACACCAACTCGGGAGTGTTTAAAGAACTTTCCAATAAAGCTCCTGGAACCTTTCATCACTCTTTGCAGGTGGCCAATCTTGCCGAAGCGGCAGCTTCTGCCATAGACGCCAATGTTCTTTTAACAAGGGTAGGGGCGTTATACCACGATATTGGAAAAGTGAACAAACCTACTTTTTTCTCTGAAAATCAGCGGGGAAGTGTCTCTCCTCACGATGATTTATCGCCGAAAGAAAGCGCGAGAATAATCATTGATCACGTTATTGACGGGATTGCGTTAGCCAAAAAATACAACTTACCCGATAGGGTTATTGACTTCATACGAACGCATCATGGCACTTCTAAGGTTTTTTATTTTTATAAAAAGCAACAAGAGCTAACTCAAGATGTTGATGCAAAAGAGTTTACCTACAAAGGACCTAAGCCCTTTTCAAAAGAAACCGCCATTGTTATGATGGCGGATGGGGTAGAAGCAGCCTCTAAAAGTTTAAAGGAACCTACTTTTGACACCCTTTCTGCTTTTGTAGCTAAAATCATTGACCAGCAAATGGAAGAGAAACAATTTATCAATGCAAATATTACTTTAGCTGAAATCGAAACGGTTAAAAAAGTACTGCTCAATAAGTTGGTGAATGTTTACCATTTGCGAATTGCATATCCAGAATAATCTCTAGATAAAACTTTAATAAAACGTTGTGTTTTTAGATTGTTCGAATTACATTTGCAGTCCTAATCTCAATTAGAAAAGGAGAGGTGCCAGAGTGGTAATGGAGCAGATTGCTAATCTGTCGACGGGTAACCGTCGCCAGGGTTCGAATCCCTGTCTCTCCGCAAAGATTTGGAAAGTTCATTTTAGATTGAATTTCCCCCTCGGGGTGTAGCGTAGCCCGGTCATCGCGCCTGCTTTGGGAGCAGGAGGTCGCAGGTTCGAATCCTGCCACCCCGACAATTGAAATCTTTGGTCGCGTAGCTCAGCTGGATAGAGCATCTGCCTTCTAAGCAGACGGTCATAGGTTCGAATCCTATCGCGATCACAAGTAATTTTTTAATTACAATCTTAAGCCCTTGTAGAGTAAAACTTTGCAAGGGTTTTTTATTCCTTTAATTTTTGCTGCTAAATAAATAAGCCCCTCGCTTTTTTAATTCAAGTTGATCTAACCATAAGAAGGTTTCATCTGTTAGAATATTATGAAATGTTTTACCATTAAAGTCTAGCTCATCAAATCGACTTAAATTAATCTTAACAGGCAAAGCATTCTTGTTAACCACTAGGATTAAGTTCTCCTTTGGATGAAGTCTAAATAAGATGTAAACGCCATCAAATGGCGCAAAATGTACGGTCTTTCCTTCTAGCATAGCGGGACTTTCTTTTCTGTAATTTAAAAGTGTTTTAAGAAAAGACTTTAGGCCTTTTTGATCTTTATTTAAGCCTTTATTATCAAAGGCATTAACGGTGTCCTCTTTCCACCCTCCTGGAAAATCTGTTCTGATTAATCCGTGGTCATGCGGTTTAGCGGTGTTGTCCATTAAAATTTCTGTTCCATAATAGAGCTGTGGTACGCGAGGAAGAGTAAGTAAAGTAGCCAGTGCCATCTTTAGCAAGCTGGGATCTTCTCCATATTGTGTAAAAGCGCGATCCATATCGTGGTTGTCTAAAAAGGCCATTAATCGTTTAGGGGCTGCATAGGCAAAATCATTCGCAAGTGCTTCATAGATTTCAATCAAGCCTTTGTCCCAAGATTCTTTATTTGTTAAGCCATTTTGTATGGCTTTCTGAAGGGCAAAATCCATGCTATGCGTTAAATGGGATTGATAGCCGTCTTTGTTGGAATTCCCTTCTTGCCAATAAGCAATCAGTAAAGGATTGTAACTCCATTCTTCCCCCACAATAGAGAAGTTTGGGTATTCTGTTCTAATCGCTTTGGCCCATTGGCCCATAAAATCTTTATCAGGATATGGGTAGGTGTCCTGTCGAATTCCACCTAATTCTAGGGTTTCAATCCACCAGATGCTATTTTGAATAAGATAAGTTGCTAAGAAAGGATTTCGTTGGTTTAAATCCGGCATTTGAGGAACAAACCATCCTTGATTCATTAAAGCCTTGTCATAGTTGCTGGCATATTGATCTTGGTTCGTTGTTCGACGATGATTTGAAGTGGTAATGGGCTGGTCTTTTTCAAAGCCTTCTTGATAATTTACCCAATCTGCAAAAGGGAGGTCTTTCATCCACCAGTGGTTTAAGCCGCAGTGATTTGCGACTTGATCCATGATTAATTTGATACCTCTTTTTTTTGCTGCATTAGCGAGTTGCTTGTATTCGTCTAGGGAACCAAAACGCGGATCGACCTGGTACAAATCAGTAATCGCATAGCCGTGATAAGATTGCTCTGGCATATCGTTGATCAAAAGCGGAGAAGACCACAACGCGGTAAAGCCTAAATCTGCGATATAATTAAGATGAGCAGTTATGCCTGCGATATCCCCGCCATGTCGGGCATAGTCGTCTTGCCGGTTGATCCCGGTTTCAGTTAAAGTGTCAAAGCTGTCATTGGAAGGGTCGCCATTGGCAAATCGATCTGGGGTGATTAAATAAACGGCGTCTGTATGATCAAAGCCTAGATAATCGTTTTTGTCCTTTAAACGTTTTTTAAGCTCATAAGGATGGGTATGAATGAGGATGTCCTCTTTAAAAAACTGAAGGAATATTGTACCCGCTTTGGCTTGGCTCTTAATCACTAAATCGATAAAAAGGTAATTGTTGCTTTTTCCCGGAGTCATTTTAATTACTTCTACCCCTTGATAATTCACTTTTATGGAGGCTTCGCCAATGTCTTTAGCATAAACTAAAAGTTGTAATTCTTCTTGTTCCATGCCAATCCACCAGTGAGGCGGCTCTACTTTATCTAAACTTAAACCATTGTTTTGTGCCAATGAAAATTGAAATGCTATTAGGAGGAGAAGTAAAAAAGGACTTTTTGTCTTTTTTGAGAAAACTAAACTGTTCAAGATATGTGTATTTTGACTTAAATATAAAAGATTTTATTGGGCTTTAAAGGCGCTTTTAAAGCGCAATTAAAAAGTTGATTTCCTTTAACAATCAATAAATAAACTTTAAATTCGACACTTATTGAATTAGAATGAAATATTTTAAGTACACTTTATTTACTTTGATGAAACTCCCTGCCGCATGGATTTGTGGCGTGCGCTTAACCCATATAGACGATCAAGGGGCAACAGCTAGCATCAAACACCGTTGGATTAATCAAAACCCATACAGTTCGATGTTTTGGGCAGTACAAGGAATGGCGGCAGAGTTCCCTACCGGTATCCTTTTGACAAAAGAGATTAGAGAATCTGGGAAAAATATTTCCATGCTGGTTTTGAACAACAAAGCGACTTTTACAAAAAAAGCCACTGGAAGAATCAATTTTCATTGCGATCAAGGCGAAGAAGCCCGCAATGCCATAAAAACCCTTGTTGAGACGGGAGAACCACAAACCGTTTGGTTACATGCCACCGGGATGAATCAACACGATCAAATGGTCTCTAAGTTTTCTTTTGAATGGACTTTATTATTAAAAAAGTAAGATGAAAGCAGCTTTTATAGATCAGTTGTCTCTACCTGTGGTTGCGGCTCCTATGTTTCTTATCTCAGGTCCACAATTGGTCATTGAGTGCTGTAAGAATGGGATAGTGGGGACTTTTCCAGCCTTAAATCAACGCACTACAGACGGTTTCGAATCTTGGGTAATAGAAATAAAAGAAGCCCTCGCTGCCTTTGAGGCAGAGACCGGGAAAAAAGCAGCCCCTTTTGGGGTGAATTTAATTGTACATCAATCTAACCCTAGGGTAGAAGCAGATCTTGCCATTTGTGTTAAACATAAAGTTCCCTTGATTATTACTTCTTTAGGCGCAGTATCACAATTGGTTGATGCGGTGCATAGCTATGGCGGTTTAGTCTTTCACGATATCATTAAAAAGCGCCATGCCGAAAAAGCAGCTGAAGCGGGTGTAGACGGCTTAATCCTTGTTTCAGCTGGCGCGGGAGGCCATGCAGGAGTTACCAACCCCATGTCACTCGTGGCAGAAGTACGCTCCTTTTATAACAAAACCATTCTATTATCGGGCTGTATTTCAAACGGAAGAGATGTCGCGTCCGCCTTGCAAATGGGCGCAGATTTAGCCTATATGGGCACTCGCTTTATCAATGTAGAAGAGTCTAATGCTGAGGATGGCTATCGCCAAATGATCATCGATAGCAGCGCTAGTGATATTGTCTATACCGCGGCAGTATCTGGAGTAAGCGCAAATTTTTTACGTCCCAGTTTAGAAGCAATGGGGATTACCGAAGAAATGTGGGGCAACACAAAAAAGATTGATTTTGGTAGTGAATTAGATGCTGCAAAAGCCGAAGCAAAAGCCTGGAAGACCATCTGGTCTGCAGGGCAGGGGGTAACCTCTATTTCGAATGTCCTTTCGGTAAAGGCATTGGTTCAAGTAATGAAGGAAGAATTCCAAGCTTCTATCACTGCCTTACAAGAAACGGCCAAACGCTATCGTTAGTCCCTTGTTAAGCGATATATAAAAACAGCGGTTCTTTTAATCAGATCATTGAAGGTGTTGAGATTAACTGTTTCTTGTGGGGTGTGGGCACCAGTTCCCATGCTGCCTAAACCATCTAAACCATCGACATAATCTGCAACAAAAGAAATGTCAGCAGCCCCGCGTCGCCCAGGATCATAAGCGGCAACCTCTCCAAAGCCAAGGGCTTCACTCACCTCACTTAATTGTTTTAATAGGGCCTTATTTGCTTCAGTTGGACCCATTGCAGGATAGCTATCTGTAAAAGTAATAGTCGCGTTTGTACTAGGCAGGTGATTATTAACAATGGTGCGCATTTTTGCACGGGCATTTTCTTTTTGTGCTTCAGAAATAAAACGCAAACCGCCATGAACAACTGCTGTTTGTGCAACAACATTGGTTTTACCATAGGCCGAGCCACTGCTTTTTAATGGTGCATAATCAACAAAAGTGCCCCCTAAAAGATTGCCAGGGTTGAAAGTGAGGTATTCTTCTCCGCGAACTTCTTCATAGAACTGATGCAGGATACGCCCCATTTCAAAAATAGCTCCTGCTCCTGTTCGTTTACTAAACACCCCTGAGGAATGCGCTCGTTTTCCTGCCGTTTCTACCTTCCAGCCAGAAGCACCTCTTCTGGCAATGGTCGCATTGTTAAAACCCGTTGCAGTTTCAAATCCTAGCGCAATATCACTTGTTTTTGCCGCCTCGATTAAATCTTTTCTTGAGATCGATAAAGGTTTTCCCGTTCGCTCTTCGTCGCCGGTAAAAGCAACTGTTATGCTTGTATTGTTTAAGAGCTTGAGTTCATTTAACGCTTTTAAGGCATATAGAATGACTACATTCCCGCCCTTCATGTCATTTCCACCAGGAGCATAAGCAATGCTGTCCTTTCTTTCAAACGTTTGAAAAGGACTGTCTGCTTCAAAAACAGTATCTAAATGACCAATGAGTAGGAGTTTTTTTCCTTTGTTTCCTTTTATAGAGGCGAATAGGTGGCCGGCTCTATTCATTTCAGGCGGCATTTCAATCCACTGTGTAGTAAAGTTAATTTCCTTAAAGGCCTCATCAAAGACTTCTCCGACTGCTTTTACTCCTTCAAGGTGCATGGTACCACTATTAATATTAACCACTTTTTCAAGAAAGTCGATGGCTTCTTGATCGTACTGATTGACCTTTGCGACAATCTTTTGTTCTGTTTTAGAAAGTTTTTGAGCATTTAGACTGAATGCTAGGGTGAAAAGGGTGAATCCAAAAAAGAGGGAAAGTTGTTTTTTCATAGGTCTTTTGTTAAAGATTGTACAATGCGATTATCGGCATAAAAAGCTTTAAAAATCACTTTAAGTGCAGTATAGCACGGGATAGCGACAATAAGCCCGATGGTGCCAAAGAGGATGCCTGCCATCATTATGATAATGAAAATCTCTAAGGGATGTGACTTCACAGAGGTAGAGAAAATATAGGGTTGACTAAAAAAGTTGTCAATCAGTTGCCCAAGGGTAAAACCAATCATAACGTAAATGCCTTTGGGTAAAATAACGCTGCTAAAATCGGCATCTAAATTTGCTGTCATGGTGAGGACCAACATAAGAACTGCGCCAATTAAAGGGCCAACATAGGGAATCAAATTGAGTAGGGCGCACAAAAAAGCAATGATCAAAGCATTTTTTATACCAAAAATCACCAAGACAAGACTGTAGATAACAAAGAGGATTGTGATTTGGAGCAATAATCCAATAAAGTAACGCGAGAGTAAATCCTTGATTTTCTCAAAAGACTCCATGATTCTTTGGTGGTTCTTCATAGGCATAAAGATCAAGAGACTTTTTTGTAATAATTGGGCATCTTTTAACAGGAAAAAAGAAACAAACACAATAGAAAAAAGAGCAACGGTAAAACCGCTTAACCAGCCCAAAATGGCATTGAGAAATTCGGGTACAACATCTAGATTTAAGGTATTCATCCAATCTTTTTCCAAAAGCCAGTTTTTCCAACTGGTTTGATCCCAGTTAAAGTAAGTAGCAATTTCTTCAAAAAGGCGAACAATTTTAATTTCTAAAGCCTCTACGTCAAGTAAAGATAGATTTTCACCCTGTTGTAAAATCAAAGGAATAAACAAGGAGAGAAGCCCAAAGAGTAAAATAATGAAAAGTACCATGGTCGATACCACTGCTGTTGTGTTGCCAAATTTTAAGCGTTTTTGTAAAAAAACGGTAATGGGTCTTCCAATAAGAGAGATTACCGCTGCAATTAGCAAATAAGTAATTAGCGAACCTAAAAGATAGAGGGCATATATACCTATTCCAATTAAAGAAAGATATAAAATGGCTTGAAGTATGCCTTGCGCAATAGGAGATGGTTTCATGATTTAAAGATAGGAATAAAAATTATTGTGCCTTTAAGGCAACAGTATGGGTGGCGATAATTGCGGCAGTCTCGGTTCTAAGGCGTTGTTCACCTAAACTTATCGCTTGGTAGTTCTTGCTTAATGCACTGGCGACTTCGGCTTTACTAAAGTCTCCTTCAGGGCCAATTAAAACGGTTATGGATCCGCTTGGTTTTAGAGAAGTAAAAAAGGATTTTTTTTCTCCTTCATGACAATGCGCTATAAAGCCTTCTTGTTGTTCGTGAATAAAGTCTTTGAAAGCAATGGGTGGATTGAGCAGGGGTTTGTAAAATTGTTTGGCCTGTTTACAAGCGGCGATAATAATTTTATCTAGACGATCTAATTTTACCACTTTCCGTTCTGAATGCTCACAAATCAAGGGGGTGATTTGATGCACGCCTATTTCGGTTGCTTTTTCTATAAACCATTCTAAACGACTGATGTTTTTCGTTGGGGCAATAGCCATGTGCAGTTGATAGGGCAGAAGGGGGTGAAGGCTTGTTTCAATAATTTTAGCCGTAACCTTACTTTGGCCTAATTGCTCAAGTTGTAGGATCATTTCTAGCCCCTTTCCGTTAGTGACTTGTAAATGATCTCCAGCTTTTTTTCGCAGTACCCTTGCAATATGCTTGCTTTCTTCTTTTGGAAAGGTCACAGTTGTATCGCTTTGGCTTAAATCGGGAAGGAAGAATAAATCCATTTAGAGGGGGAGTCTTGCAGTGGCACTTTCTGTCAATGCACCAAAACGTTGTTCTTTGTATTTAAAATAGCCCACAATTCCAATCATGGCTGCATTGTCTGTTGTATAAGCAAAAGGGGGTAAATGAACGGTCCAATTGTGCTCTTTGGCTGCAAGGGTTAATTTATTGCGTAAGCCTGAATTTGCAGCTACTCCACCTCCAATAGCGATTTCTGTGATTCCGGTTTTTTCTATGGCCTTATTGATTTTATTAAAAATAATTGCAATAAGGGTATATTGAATAGAGGCACATAAATCGGCTAAATTCTCCTCAATAAAAGCGCTGTTTTTCTGTTGATTCTTGTGTAGAAAATTTATGACAGCTGTTTTGAAGCCACTGTAACTGACGTTTAGTCCTGTAACCTTAGGAATAGGAAAGCTAAATGCAGTTGGATTGCCTTGCTTGGCAAGCCGGTCGATATGGGGTCCGGCAGGATAGCCTAAGCCCATTACTTTTCCACATTTATCAAACGCTTCACCGATGGCATCATCTAGGGTAGTCCCAAGTTCTTCTAAACTAAAATGATCATTTACCTTGACAATTTGTGTATGCCCACCAGAAACAGTGATACCTAAGAAAGGAAATTTAGGCATAGGGTTTTGATCTTGAATAAAGTGACTCAGCAGATGTCCTTGCAGGTGGTTCACTTCAATCAGCGGAATTTCAAGGGCCATACTCAAGGATTTTGCAAAAGAAGTGCCTACTAATAAAGAGCCCAACAGGCCTGGGCCACGGGTGTAAGCAATGGCGCTTAGGTCTTTTTTGTCAATTCCGGCTTTCTTCAGCGCTTGGTCTACTACAGGAACAATATTTTGTTGATGTGCCCTTGAGGCTAGTTCGGGAACAACGCCACCATAAGCTTCGTGAATCGTCTGATTGGCAATAATATTGGATAAAACCATATCGTTTTTTAACACTGCTGCTGCGGTGTCATCACAAGAAGATTCAATGGCTAAAATATAGCATGGTTTTTGTTCTATCATTTAGTAACTTTATAGCATGGTAAAATTACTCATTTCTCATTAAAAATCTGCGCAAAATACTATTCTTCCTACTCGCGACAATTTTGTTGCTGGCGATAGCATTCAGTTTGTTTTTTTCTTCAGAAAAGGTGCAAACCCGTGTAGCGAATTCCATTACAAAAAGATTAAATGTTTCTTATAAGACCAATATCCAAATTGGCGCAGCAAAGATTGATCTTTCTGGCCGTATTCGTTTAGCGGATATTTTAATCAAAGATCACCGAGGAGATACCCTTTTTTATGTGGGGCAATTAAAACTAAAGTTAAATGAATTAGAAGGGGTTTTAGTGGGGGATTACCATTTCTCTTCCTTAGAGATAGACCAACCTTTTCTGTCTGTGAAGACCTATGAGCGGGACAGTGTTTCAAATCTAAAGCAGTTTCTACACAAGTTAAAGCGAAATTCAAACAAGCGAAAACCCTTTGATGCAGCGATAGGATTTTTATCGACAAAGGCAGCAAGAACAAAAATAGTCGATGAAAACCAAGCCACTTCTTTTTATGCAGAAGGAATAAATGCGCGACTTTCTTCCCTCAGCATTAGTGCAACAACTTTTGCTGGACAAATTGAACAACTCAATTACAATTCACCCAATATCGAAAATTTGAATAAGCTAGAAGGCTTTTTCACCTTATCTAATAATGCGTTTTCCCTTAGTGATTTTGCATTAAGTACGCCCAATATGCAATTGGCCGGGGAATTAAAAATGGATGCCCCAGTTCTAAACGCTGTTCGTTTTGTGGAAGAGGGAAAGCTTTCTTTGGATCTCACCCAAGGATGGATTTCCACAGCTTTGTTTAATACGGCATCTAATCAGCTTCCAAAAGAGCGCATACGATTTAGTGGGGAAGCTAAAGGATCGCTTTCAGCACTTGATGTAAATTTAAATATTCAAACCGATCATAAAAGTCGTTTTGAAGGAGATTTAAAGCTGTTTTACAATAAAAAAGCAGGAGTGTCTTTAAAGGCAGAGGCATTTAAAGTCCAACTTACGCCAACAGACATAGCGCGTTATTCAAAAAATCTTCTCCCTAAGACACATCCCCTGCATCAATTTAAATTCAATAATGTTAGCATTGCGGGTGGGTTTGATTTTAAAAACAATCAATCACTCACAAGTTCTTTGTCTTTGATGATTAATCAAGCAGCGGTGAAGACTTCAGTAGCTTTTAAGAAACAAGATGATCGTTGGGAGTTCAGTCAAGAATTGTGGTTCAATCAACTTGGCAAAGGAGATTTTTTTCGCTCCTTTCCCTCTTTAGAAATCACAAAAGGGAATGCCAAAGTTGAAGGAAGTTTATTCCAAAGAAAAATAGATGCTTTGGAATGGGCCAGTCAGTTTGATTTAGTGCAATGGAATGGCGCTCTTTTTGAAGGTTTAACCATTGAGGGGGCAAAAAATGAGCAGCAATTAGCCTTGACGTTAAAAGCCAAAGATCCACGTGCCAGATTCAATATAGCCTTAACACAAGAATTAGATAATTCAGAGAAGCCTTTTGTACTTAAGAGTGCAATAGATCGGTTAGACCTTTCTTCTTTTGGTTGGGCGCCTCCTAAAGAAAATGTTTTTTTAGCGACACATTTGGCTTTTACCGGTACCCAAAACGCGTTAAAGGAAATTACGGTAGAAAAAACAGTTATTGAAAATAAGCGAACCATAAGCACTTTCAATGATTTCTCCCTCTTTTTCACGAATACAGACGGGGTGAATAAGGTAATTCAACAGGGATCAGATTTATTTCAATTTTCTTTAGAAGGAAAATTCAACTATCAAAATCTGCCGAAACTTATCGATGGGGCTATCCGCGAAGCCCTTTTACTCCCTATAAACAATACCATTGAAACTGAACAAGGTTTTGTTTTTGATTTGATTTTAAATAAGAAAACGCTCAAGGCATTATATCCTGCAGTTGAAACCCCTAATAATATCTCCCTTAATGGAAGAATTAGTTCTCTCAAAGGAGGGTCAAGTTTATCGCTTGATTTGCCTTATATTTCTTACGGCGGTTATGATATCGAAGATTTGTCTTTACGGTCCTCTGCTAAAAACGAAAATGTTTTCACCCGATTTACCGCCCGTAAATTAAGCGGAAAAAACATGAATATATCGCGTGTTTCACTTGTTACGGAAGAACAACAAAATAAACTTCAAGGGGTGCTTAAAGGGAGCTTTGGACAAAAAGACATCAATGACTTCCGGGTGGATTTCGCCTATGCACAGACCCTTGGTAAGGCTGTTTTTGAGCTGAATCAACTCAAAGTTCATTTAGAAGGAGATCTTTGGCAATTGTCTGAAAATAGCAGTAATCAATTAATTTATGATCAAGGGTTAAAGGTCTTTTCCATTGCTGAATTGGCGGTTGCTACTCCTGGGCAATCTATAGCAATAGAAGGTTTATTTCAATCTAAAAATGATTTTTCTTTTGCCCTTAAAACCGAAATGCTTTCCTTAGAAAAGATTTTACCAAAAAGCGAAAAGTTTAATTTTAAAGGCGCCTTGTCTTCTCAGTTTTCTATCGTTCAAGGAGAGGAACAACAGTTGCTTCAGGCAGACATTGACATTGCTTCTTTTGTGGTCAATGGAACTGCTATGGGAGACTTTGCATTGGTCGCCGGGGGTAGTTCACAACTTAAGACCTATCAAATTGAGACTACCTTAAGTAAGGAGGGAAAAAATACCTTGAAAGGGGTGGGGAATATTTTCATGCAAGACACTGCACCAAAACTTGATTTGGATTTGCAATTACAAGATTTAGCGCTGTCTTTCCTTTCCGCACTTGGCAAAGACAAATTAACCGATGTAAGCGGAACTTTAAATGGAGACTTAAATCTTTGGGGAACGTTTGGCGATTTAAAGCTAAGAGGAGAAGGAGCTCTAAACCAGTTTGGTGTATACATTCCCTCGATTAATGCCCGCTATGTTTTTGGTAAAAACACCGAGATTGACTTTAGGGACCGTTTGATTCATTTCAACAACGCCATCCTAAAAGAACAAAGCTCAAATACAGTAGCCAGCCTAAACGGAAATTTATCGCATGTTAATTTCGACGCTTGGGCAATGGATCTTCAATTAAAAAGTGATCGCTTTTTGGTTTACGATAAACCAGAAGATGAAAATGCTTTATTTTATGGACATGGTTATTTAAACGGAGAAGCCAGATTTATGGGGCCTACTAAGTCGCTAACCCTTGAAGTAATTGGGAGCACCTCTGAAGGAACTACTCTTGTGATTCCATGGCAAGAAGACAAAGGATTGTCAGACACTTCTTTTATCGATTACTTGTCAAAGGGTGCGGGGGTTCAAGAAAAAGTTACCGCAGATATTTCAGCAGTTGACGAAGCCTTTAGAGGCTTTGAAATGATTTTTGATCTTGATGTTAACCGCAACGCAGAAGTAGAGATTGTTGTAGACCAATCCTCTGGGAGCACCCTTTCCGGGAAAGGATCTGGCAATATTTTGATTGAAACAAACATTGATGGTAAATTCAATATTTGGGGAGATTTTATTGCATATGAAGGGATCTATAATTTCAAAAACTTAGGTTTAATAGACAAGAAATTTGAAGTAGAACAGGGGGGGACTATTGTATGGGAGGGCGATCCGCTTGAAGCACAACTTAACATTGAAGCAACCTATCAAGTGCCCGGAGGAGCCAATCCTGCCTTATTGGTCGATAACCCTAATTTTAACCGTAAAATCCCAACCAATGTAGGCATTCAATTGGTGGGGAACTTAATCAAACCAGACGATCCTGTTTTTGACATTTCTTTTCCCAATACCACAGGAATAGTCGTTTCAGAAATAAATTATCGTCTTGCAGATCAACAGCGACGTCAATTACAAGCGATCTCTCTTTTGTCGCAAGGGATCTTTATTAGTGATGTGTCGGTTTCTCTACAAGGAATAACCAACAACCTTTATGAAAAAGCCTCAGATGTCTTTAGTACACTTCTTGGATCTAACGAAGGAAAATTAAATGTGGGACTAAACTATCTACAAGGAGAAGAAAATTCTACCATTGATTTAAGAACTGAAGACCGGATAGGTTTAACCTTGAGCACTCAAATAAGTGATCGGATTTTAATCAATGGGAAAATTGGGGTGCCTGTTGACGGCGTTGAACAATCTGTCATCGTGGGAGATGTTCAAATTGATTTTATCTTAAATGAAAGTGGCTCCTTAAAAGCAAAGGTTTTTAATCGCGAAAATGATTTTCGCTATTTAGGAGATGAAATTGGCTACACCCAAGGCATGGGGATGTCGTATCAAGTTGATTTTAATACTTTTCAAGAATTATTACAGAAAATAACATCAAAGGCCTCTAAAACAAAAGCTTACAATCCAATTCAATTGGATACAGCGGGCATAGATTTCCGCAATAAAGAAAACTGAAAACGTTGTCGTTTTTTAAAAACCCAATTTTTGGGTAAGATGACTTAGTTCGAAATTATATTCATTAAATTTGACGCTGATTATGAATAAAACCATAAAAAGAATAGCAGTCTTAACTTCTGGGGGAGACTCTCCAGGAATGAATGCGGCAGTAAGGGCCGTTGTTCGTTCAAGTATTTTCTACAAGTTTGAATGTTTCGCTGTTTATCAAGGCTATCAAGGATTAATAGAAGGCAATCTAGAACAATTTACAGCCAGAAGCGTCAATAATATCGTTAATAAGGGTGGTACGATTCTTCGTTCAGCACGTTCTTTAGAATTTAGAACACCAGCAGGAAGAAAGAAAGCCTATGATAACATCAAAAAGTATCAAATAGATGCAATGGTTGTTATTGGCGGAGACGGTTCTTTTACTGGAGCGATGCTCTTTCAAGAAGAATTTAATTTTCCTGTCATCGGGATCCCTGGTACAATCGATAATGATATTTTCGGCACACAATACACCCTTGGCTATGATACCGCTATTAATACGGTAGTAGATGTTATCGATAAGATTCGCGATACGGCTAGTTCTCATAATCGTTTGTTCTTTGTAGAAGTAATGGGAAGAGATGCTGGACATATTGCATTGAATTCTGGCATAGGTGCTGGGGCAGAAGAAATTTTAATCCCGGAGGAAAACAGAGGGCTTGAGCAATTACTTGACTCTCTTAAGCACAGTGAAAAGTCAGGAAAATCTTCGAGTATAGTTGTTGTTGCAGAAGGTGATAAAACAGGTAAAAATGTTTTTGAACTTGCCGCTTATGTTGAGAAAAACCTTCCTTATTACGAGGTTAGGGTTTCTGTTTTAGGGCATATGCAGCGCGGAGGATCGCCAAGTTGTTTCGATCGTGTATTGGCTTCTAGAATGGGTGTACATGCAATTGAATCGCTTCAAAATGGTGCATCAAATGTAATGGTTGGCGTAATGAACGACCAAATGAAATTAACCCCCTTAGAGCAAGCAATCAAAGGAAAATCAGAAATAAATCAAAATCTGTTGCGTATAACAGATATACTCTCAATTTAAAAATTAAATTAATCTATATAACATGTCAATTAAAATTGGAATAAACGGTTTTGGAAGAATTGGAAGAATGGTCTTTCGTTCTGCCATGAAACAAGAAGATGTCACTGTCGTGGGGATCAATGATCTTTTAGAAGTAGACCATTTAGCTTACTTATTAAAATATGACTCAGTTCACGGCAAATACGACGGAACTGTAGCTGTTGATGGAGGTGACTTGATCGTTGACGGTCATCGTGTTAAGATTTCCGCAGAACGCAATCCTGCAGAAATTGGTTGGGGAGATTTAGGGACAGATGTTGTAGCAGAATGTACAGGGATCTTTACGACCTTAGAAAAAGCGCAAGCCCACATTGATGGAGGAGCAAAAAAGGTAGTAATTTCAGCTCCCTCAGCAGATGCCCCCATGTTTGTAATGGGCGTAAACCACAGTGAAGCCACTGCAGATCAAACCATCGTATCTAATGCGTCTTGTACAACCAATTGCCTTGCTCCAATTGCAAAGGTTTTAGATGATAACTTTGGTATTGCAGAAGGTTTAATGACAACAGTACACGCAACTACAGCGACACAATTTACGGTTGATGGTCCTTCTAAAAAAGATTACCGTGGTGGCCGTAGTGCCTTGGTCAACATTATGCCAGCCTCTACCGGAGCGGCAAAAGCGGTGACTAAAGTTATCCCTTCACTAGTAGGGAAACTAACTGGAATGGCTTTCCGTGTTCCTACTGCTAACGTTTCTGTAGTAGATTTAACAGTTCGTCTTGAAAAATCAACCAGCTATGCCGAAATTAAAGCAGCAATGCAAAAGCACGCTGGAAGTGATATGGCAGGTGTTTTAGGTTATACTGAAGAAGCCGTTGTGTCTCAAGATTTTATTGGAGATGCCCGCACATCAATTTTTGATGCTGGCGCAGGAATGGAATTAAATGAAAACTTTTTCAAGATCATTAGCTGGTACGACAACGAATGTGGTTATTCGAACAAATTGATCGATCTTGCTAAGCACGTAAACGCGCTTTAAGTATGTATTTAATTGTCGATAGTGGTTCAACAAAAACCGATTGGTTTGCTGTTGATCAATCTGGAGAGGTCTTGTTTTCTACGCAAACTTTGGGTTTAAATCCACAGGTTTTGTCCTCAGCTATTTTAAACGAACGCATTATCAATAATTATCAAATCTATTCAAATAGAGATGAGGTAACTCATCTCTATTTTTATGGTGCGGGCTGCGGAATTCAGTCAACTGTTGACCGTATTTTAAAAGTCTTTCAGGATATTTTCACCAAATGTAAATTTAGCATTAAAGAAGATACTTATGCCGCGGTTTACTCTACCGCTGCACCTAATCTCCCTTCGATTGTGTGTATTCTTGGAACGGGCTCAAACTGTTCTTATTTTGACGGAATTAACCTTGAACAGCAAGTGATTTCCCTAGGCTATATCCTTATGGACGAAGCCAGCGGTAATTTCTTTGGAAAACAATTGGTAAGGGGTTTTTATTTCAATGAAATGCCAAAACATTTGGCCACGCAATTTGACGCTGCTTACAAGTTAGATGCCGATACCGTGAAAGAGAATCTTTACCGAAAAGAAAATCCGAATACCTATCTGGCTAAATTTGCCCAATTCTTAATAGAGCATAAGGAGGAACCCTATATGCAAAATATAATTAGCTCAGGTTTAGATCGCTTTATTCAGCATCAAATTTTACAATTTGAAGATGCTAAAGCTATCCCTATCCACTTTGTTGGCTCGATCGCCTATTTCCTTCAAGAAGAAATTCAGCAAAAAATGCTAGAATATGGGTTAACGCTCGGCAGGGTTATAAAACGACCCATTGATGGCCTGGTAGATTATCATATTGCCTTACTTGATCTAAAAGAGTAGGCCATAGGTCTTCTCTATTTTACGGCAATCATCCCTATTTCAATCCGAACAAATTTGGGTAGATTAGCCACTTCAACGGTTTCCCTTGCAGGCGCTGTTTCATGATTGAAATACTGTCCATATACTTCATTTACTGCGGCAAAATTATTCATGTCACTCAAAAAAATAGTGGTTTTTACGACATTTTCAAAGTCCATATTGGCTGCTTCAAGAACAGCTTTTAAATTTTGCATGGCTTGTTTGGTTTCTGCCACAAGGTCACCCTCGACCAATTCCATTGAACCGGGAATAAGGGGGATTTGCCCCGATAAATAAAGGGTGTCGTTTACAAGAACAGCTTGGTTATACGGCCCCAACGGAGCGGGCGCATTGTTTGTGGTGATAATTGTTTTTTTCATTGGCTTGAAGGTTAAAAGCGACGGTCTGGTTCACGTCTTTTTTCATATTTAAGGTCGCTTAAGAGACCCGATTTAATCCCGATAAAGAAATACCAAGACGCTCTATTGCTAAAGGGTACCCAGCTAAAATTTAAGCGCCAGCTATCAAGATCTCGGTCAAATCTAAATTGGGTGTAAGTAACCCCTTTTCCTTTAAAGTCATATCCAGTAGAAACGCCTACTTTCCATTTAGGCGTAAGGTCTACATCTCCAGAAACCATCAAGGAGTTGTTGCTAAAATCATTTTGCCCTCTGCTATTGTTGTAGGTCAAAGAGTGAGCAAAGCTTAAATTCCATGGAATTTCCGTTCGGTATAGTCCTCCCGATACGGCATTGCTTTTCTCTTCGGCGTTAAACAAGCCATTAGAAAAATCATTCGATTTCCCAAACAAGTCGTCTTCTCTTCCTCCACCAGACAATCGTTCCCTTTCTGCAAAGTCTAAATTATCTTCTTCTTCCTCCTCTTCTTCTTCCTCTTCCTTTTCTTTCTTAAAGGTGTCATTGTCGAGTTTAAAACTCATGTTCATGTTCGCACTTGTCATTCTCAAAAGACCTCCACCGTTTTTAATGTGAAATACATTAATTCGATTGAATTCTTCATCTAAACCATAAGGGTCAAAGGTTGCGTTGAGGTTTACTGTAAGCTTATTTTGAAAGAAATTTAGGGCGGTACTCATCCGGACTGGTGACAATTGAAATGATTCTCCAGCTAAATTGTAACTCGTCGAGATATTGAAATTGTTTAACAAGCTAATTTTCTTTGGTTCGGTTGCTGTGGTATCTTTATCTTTTACTTTGGCTTCTAGGGAGTTATTGATGGTTATTCCCAGAGAATTGGAAAAACCGTTTGTTGGTTGTCCAAAAAGCGCATTTTCAAAGCGGGTGTATTCTGCTGTTGTACCATTTGCATCAATGATATAAGTGTCGAAATATTGATCAAAGCTGGGCTGGGTACTGTAGCTTATTGAAGGGCGAACGGTATGTCGAATTGACTGAAGTTTTTTTCCTTCCTTAAAATTAAAGGTTCCATAGATGGTTGTTCCTAAACTTGCACTGTAATTATAGGTTCTAAAGGCATCAAATCCCGTTAAGGTGTCTTTCACAACTCCATCTACTTCATTGTAATCCTTGTATTGTACTGTACTGGGGGTCCATACCTCACGATAGTTCCCTCCAGCACTGATGCTCAAGTGTTTAAAAAGCTTAAAGTTTGTCGCAATTGGAATATTATGTCTCACGCCAGAAACAGCATCTTCATACATGGATTTTGTAAATAATTTCTCTTCTGTCGTTTGAATGCGGCTTTCTGCGACGGTTGTAAGTTGAAAATTAATATTTTGAAGAATGCCTTTTTTAATGCCATCTCTTTTGGCAAAGGGATAAATGCGTTCCATATTCCCTTGAAAAGTGGGGAGGGTAAGGTTGGCCGTTTGGGTGTTTTTATTCTGCGATAAGCTTGTTGTTAAGGAAATATTGACCCTAGGATATTTGGGAAAGGTTCTTGAATAAGACACCGATGAGCTTAGGTTGTTATTCAAGAAATTTGCACTGTTTAATTGATTAATTGATTGCTGAAAATACTCACTGCTCCCTAAATTAACCGAAGCAGAGAAGGTAGAATTTGGGCTTGCTTTTGGATCTTGGCTATGGGTCCATCTAAGATTATACACATTTGTTTTGCTATAATCGGCAAAACCTCTTTCTCCACTCACCAATTTTTCATAACGAAAACTAAAATTCCCCGAGAATTTATAATTTACCCGATAAGTGGTGTCCCAACGAACCCCATAACTTCCATTGGTGTAATAGTCACCTGTAAGGTTAATGTCGAAATATTCAGAAAAAGGAAGATAGTATCCCAGGTTTTGAAGGTAAAACCCCCTTTGATTACTTTCACCAATCGTCGGGAAGATAAAACCAGATTCTTTTTGGTCGCCTGCCGGAAAATAGGCGAAGGGAACAAAGACCGGGGTAGGGACATTGGCGATATAGAGATTACTCACGCTAGCAATGATCTTTCCACCAGGAACCAACTTCCCTTGTCTAATTCGAATGTAATAGTCGGGATTATCTGGGTTAGAAGAGGTCGTTACTTTTGCGTTTTTTATGTAATACAAAGAATCGTTTTCTTTCTTGGTGAAACTAGAGAAAACATTCATGCCGCTTTGGGCTGTTTTGGAATTCCAGATTAAGGCTCTTTTGCTGTCGAAGTTAAAACGAATTGAATCTGGATTAACTTCATCTCTCCCTTGAATAAAGACTGGTTTTTGACTTAAGGCTCCTGTCGAGTCGGCAATGCGTCCTGCATATACTTCATTTTTGGTATAATCCAAAACAATAAGGCCAGCGGTTAACTTCATGTCTTGGTATTCTAACTCGGCCTGATTATATAACCTGATTTTATTGCTCTTTTGATTGATTTTCACAGAATCTTTTGCTGTGTATCGAATTAAATCTAAGAGTAACGGTTTTTTTTCCGGGATGCTGTCTTTTGCTTGAATACTAATGCTATCTAGTTTAATTTCTTCGATTAATTCAAGCGATGGCAAACTGTCTTGTTTTTTTGGCGGTAAAAGACCCTGTGAGCGCAAGTGGGTTAATCCACAAAACAAGAAAAGAAGAGATAAATAAAAAGACTTTGTTTGCAAGGTGATAAAGGCTAAATTTGTGACAACCGACCTAGGGTCAAAATTACATATATTTTTAAAGACTCTAGCCGTTTTATGTTTTTATTAGCAATGAAGAATATTTCTTTTATTAGGCCTTTAATTTACCTTTTCGTGGTCTTTTTTCTCGCAAATACATCTGCGCTAGCCCAAGAAGGCAAAGCAGCATTTGTCGTGGTTTTAGATGCTGGCCACGGAGGGAAAGATACTGGAAATCGCGGTAACGGCTATTTTGAAAAGCACATTGCGCTAAATATTACCAAGTTGATTGGGACACAGCTCGCCAAACAAAAAGACATAAAAATCCTGTATACCCGAAAAGACGATCGTTTTATTGAATTGAAAAATCGTGCAAAAATCGCCAATCAAGCAGATGCAGATTTATTTATTTCGATTCATTGTGATGCCTTTACGTCCCCCAAAGCCTATGGCGCCGGAACCTTTGTTTTGGGATTGCACCGCACAAAAGACAATTTTAGAATTGCACAAAAAGAGAACTCGGTTATTTTCCTGGAGGACGATTACGAAACAACCTACGATGGTTTCGATCCCAACAACCCAGAATCAGTCATTAGTTTATTGTTGATGCAAGAAACCTATCAAGGTCAAAGTATAGAAGCTGCGAGTACCATTCAGAAGAGTTTTGTTACCAATTTAAAACGAAAAGATCGCACTGTAAAACAAGCCGGTTTTTTGGTGTTACGCGAAACCTATATGCCCAGTGTTTTAGTCGAAGTAGGGTTTCTGACCAACAAAAAAGAGGGACAGTATTTGAATTCTAAAAAGGGACAAAAAGAAATGGCCAACACCATTACCAAAGCCATTTTAAATTATAAAAACCAATTGGCTGCATCCGTTTCTGCTGGGGGTATTGCAAAAAATAGTCCTGTTGAACAAAACGAGATTGTAAAGGAGGATAAGGAAGTAGCCCTAAATCCAGCCTTGGATGGCATTGTTTTTAAAGTTCAAATTGCTGCCAGTTCTCGTTCTTTGCCCCTAAATAAAGCTAATTTTAAAGGTTTAAAAGAAGTCACAAGCGAAAAAACGGGATCCCTTTACCGTTATTTTTTTGGTCAAACAAAGCAGTATAAGGCGGCAGAAAGACTTAAACAAAAAGCCATTAAAGCGGGCTATGAACACGCTTTTTTAGTTGCTTTTAAAGACGGCGTTAAGATCAATATTTCTGATGCAATCTCCCCCAAATAATTAAGGTTAAAAGAGAAATAATGCTTAGTTTTGAGTCAACCTAAACGTTACCTCTTGAAGCTATCAAACGAAATAAAAGCCGCACTAATCATCTTTGGTGGTATTTTCTCCTTTCTTGTTGGGTTTAACTTTTTAAATGGCACTTCGCTATTTAAAAGCGAAAACACCCATTATGCTGTTTATACCAATGTAGAAGGGCTTCAAATTGGCACAAAAGTAACCGTTAATGGTTTAGCGGTTGGGAAAGTAGCCAGCATAGACTTTTTACCCAACTCTGCGCAAATCTTGGTTTCTTTTAGCTTGCGCAACGATATTTCCTTTTCCAACAATAGCACTGCCGAATTGTATGAGGCTGGATTAATTGGCGGCAAGTCTATTGCTATTATTCCGGTATACGACAACGCAGCAAAACTTAAAGATGGAGACACCCTTCGCGCTACAGTGAAACCAGGCTTGACCGATGTAGTGAATCAGCAAATTGCTCCCCTTCAGCAAAAATTAGAAAGTGTGTTGTCAAATGCTGATTCGCTTTTTATTGGCGTAAATGAAGTCCTCGGTAAAGAGGGGCGAAATAATTTATCAACGACCTTAAGCGATCTGTCTAAAACCGTTAAAAACATCAATGTTTTGGCAACTGGTTTAAATCAAGTATTGTCAAAGCAAAAAGAAAATATAAGTTCAACCTTAGAGAACGTCGCCGCCATTAGCAAAAATGTTAATCAGCTTTCAGATTCCTTAGCTCAGTCCAATATCAAACAAAGCATCACTTCTTTTGAAACAACCCTTAACAAACTAAATTTTATACTATCTGACCTTGAACAGGGCAATGGCTCTATGGGGAAATTGTTGAAAGATGAGCAGTTGTACAACAATATCGAAGCCAGTACAAAAGAAATTGAACTATTAATAAAAGACCTTAAAGAGCATCCAAAACGTTATGTGCATTTCTCGTTATTCGGAAAGAAAGATGCTCCTTATGAAGTCAAAAAGGAGGAATAAATGCTATTAGATTTTTTACCCAATATTATTTTCACGCTATTGCTACTTATAGCAATCGGCTTTTTTACGCGTAATGTTTCAAGAATCAAGCGCAATATTTTTTTAGGGAAAGCGATCAATAGAACCGATCGATCTAAAGATCGTTGGGGAAATATGGCTAGAATCGCTTTAGGGCAGTCAAAAATGGTCAAACGCCCAATCGCTGGGATTTTGCATGTTGTTGTTTATGTTGGCTTTGTTTTAATCAATATTGAATTATTGGAAATTGTTGTTGATGGGATCGCAGGAACTCATAGAATTTTCGCTCCTTTTTTAGGAGGGTTATACGATTTTCTCATCGCGAGTTTTGAAATTTTTGCCGCCTTGGTTTTAGTAGCTGTTATCTTATTTTGGTGTAGAAGAAATGTACTGCGTATTCAGCGTTTTTGGAAAGACGAAATGAAAGGTTGGCCCAAATTAGATGCCGATCTTATTCTTTATTTTGAAGTTGTTTTAATGGGCTTGTTTTTAACCATGAACGGTGCAGACCTCGCCATTCAAACCTATTATCCCGATGCTCCGCACTACGCCCAGGCAGGCGCTTTTCCAGTAAGTCAGTTTATCGCTCCTTTGTTTGAAGGAAGTGATTTGTCTTCTATCATACGGATAGAAAGAACCGCTTGGTGGATGCACATCATTGGGATCTTCTTCTTTTTAAATTACCTTTATTACTCAAAGCACTTGCATATTTTATTGGCTTTCCCCAATACCTTCTTTGCAAATTTAACTCCGAAAGGACAATTCAGTAATAATGCCAATGTGACGGCTGAAGTCCAATTAATGATGGATCCCAGCGCAGACCCATATGCTGCAACAGACGATGGTGCTGAAGTGGAAAAATTTGGTGCCTCTGATGTTACAGACTTAAATCAGGTGCAACTTCTCAACGCATATACCTGCACAGAGTGTGGGCGCTGTACAAGTGAATGCCCTGCCAATAAAACCGGAAAAAAATTATCGCCACGAAAAATCATGATGGATACAAGAGACCGTCTGACAGAAGTAGGGGATAATATCGAAAAGAACAAAGGGCAATTTGTCGACGACGGAAAACAACTCTTAGGGGACTACATCAGCCATGAAGAATTATGGGCCTGTACTTCCTGTAATGCATGTGTTGAAGCCTGTCCAGTAGACATTGATCCTTTATCTATTATCATGGATATGCGTCAATACCTTGTTATGGAAGAATCTGCTGCCCCAACAGATTTAAACAACATGATGAGCAATATCGAAAACAACGGAGCCCCATGGCCTTTTAACCAACAAGACAGAGCCAATTGGGCACAAGAATTATAAACCACAATACGATCAAATATGCACAAAGAAGAAGCGGAAAGCTATTTACACAAAAAAGTTGAAGACGGAGAAGAAGTAAGCCCGGTATTGCCAGAAGGGATTAAAAATTACCTCATTGATATTGACGGAACAGTATGTGACGATATTCCTAACGAGGAGCCAGAACGTATGGCAACGGCTAATCTTTATCCAGATGCACTAGAAACCCTGAACGGATGGTATGACCAAGGACACTTGATTTGTTTCTTCACCTCTCGTGTTGAAAGTCATAGAGAAGTAACCGAAACTTGGTTAAAAGAAAACGGTTTTAAATACCACAGTTTATTAATGGGAAAACCCCGTGGCGGAAATTACCATTGGATAGACAACCACTTGGTAAAAGCAACTCGTTACAATGGTAAATTCACCGACTTAATTGAAAAAGATGTGACCATCGAAGTATTCGACGATGGGCAACACGACTAAATATATTTCTTATGATTAAAGTATCGACACTTGCAGAATGCCTCGCAGAAGGAAGATCGCCTGAGATTCTTTTTTGGGTAGGCTGTGCCGGAAGTTTTGATGAAAGGGCCAAAAAAATCACCAAAGCATTTGTGAAAATATTGCACAATGCAGGGGTAGATTTTGCTGTGCTAGGCGCTGAAGAAAGCTGCAGTGGGGATCCTGCAAAACGCGCAGGAAACGAATTTTTATTTCAAATGCAAGCCATGACCAATATTGAAGTCATGAACGCCTATGAAGTAAAGAAAATTGTTACTACTTGTCCGCATTGTTTCAATACTTTAAAGAATGAATATCCAGAATTGGGCGGGAAATACGAGGTAATTCACCATACCCAGCTTTTAAGAGATTTACTGGACGATGGACGTATGACCATTGCAGCGGGAACTTTTAAGGGAAAGAGAATTACCTATCACGATCCCTGTTATCTAGGCCGTGCGAATAATATCTATGAAGCTCCACGCGAACTCATTAAAAAGTTAGACGCAGAACTCGTTGAAATGAAAAGCTGTAAATCTCGCGGACTGTGTTGTGGTGCAGGAGGAGCGCAAATGTTTAAAGAACCTGAAAAGGGAAATAAAGACATCAATATTGAGCGTACCGAAGAAGCCCTAGAAACGCAGCCTGATATTATTGCTGCAGGCTGCCCGTTTTGTAACACCATGTTATCTGATGGGGTTAAAAATAAAGAGAAAGAAGACAGCTTGCCTGTTTTAGATCTCGCAGAAATGATTGCAACGGCAAAAGACCTTTAAATGTTAGTCCCCTTTTCAAGCTTACCAGACCATGCCCGCGTTTGGGTTTATCCCGCTTCTCGCCCTTTTACTACTGTTGAAAAGGAGGAGATTAGCGAAATCCTTTCTCAGTTTTTAAACCAATGGGCCACCCATGGAACTCCCTTAAAAACAGCTTTCAATCTACCTTATGATCGCTTTATTGTGATTGGCTTAGACGAAGCGGTTCAAGGCGCCTCCGGTTGTTCGATTGATGCCTCAGTTCGATTAATTCAACAACTGGAAGCAAAATTTGATTTGGTCCTATTGGATAAAATGAATGTTTGCTATCGCGAAAAAGAACAGATCCAATACCTTCCTTTAAAAGACTTTAGAAAATTAGCCAAAACCCCTAAGGTTTCACTAGATACCATTGTTTTTAACAACCTAGTGGTAGATAAAAGCGAGTATGAAAGTTTGTGGGAGGTGCCCGCTTATGACAGCTGGCATGCCCGTTTCATTAAATAAAGCTTTGCTTATGCGTTATCTTTTATTAGCACTCTTATGGAGCGGTTTATCTCTTGCTCAATCCGCAATTGATCCCTTACAGTCAAAAGACTGGGAAGCACAAACCCAATGGGTAGATAGTGTTTACGCTCAAATGAGTACCGAAGAGAAACTGGGCCAATTGTTTATGGTTATGGCTTTTAGTGAACAGGGCGATACTCATTTTAAACAAATCAAAAGTCAAGTAGAAGACTACCACCTGGGGGGAATTATCTTTTCTTTGGGTGGGCCGGTAGAACAAACCCGCTGGGTCAATCAATTACAGCAAGCAAGTAAAACACCGCTTTTAATTGGGATGGACGCAGAGTGGGGAGTGGCGATGCGATTAGATTCGGTTCAGGCTTTCCCATGGAATATGACCCTTGGCGCTATTCAAGACAATAAATTGGTAGAAGCCATAGGATATCGCATTGGGGAACAAGCCAAACGCTTGGGGGTACACATTAATTTCGCACCAGATGTAGACATCAATACCAACCCCAAAAACCCCATTATAGGTAATCGCTCTTTTGGTGAAAATAAAGAAAATGTCGCCCAAAAAGGATTGGCTTTTATGGCAGGAATGCATCAGGCAGGTGTACTTTCATCAGCAAAACATTTTCCTGGGCATGGCGATACCGCCAAAGACTCTCATTTAGACTTGCCTTTAATTCGCTTTGACCGCGAACGTTTATTGACAACAGAACTATATCCTTTTGATCGCTTAATGCAAGCTGGAGTATCTTCTGTAATGGTGGGGCATTTAAATATACCTGCATTAGACGCTGGAATTCCATCTTCCCTTTCAAAGCAAATCATAGAAGACTTATTAATTCAGCGCAACAACTATAAAGGCTTAATTATTACCGATGCACTCAATATGGGGGCTGCCACTGAAGTCGCTAAAATCAATAGTGTTGATGTTGCGGCTTTTCTTGCCGGTAATGATATTTTGTTGATCCCGAACGATATTAAGAAGGCCATCAAAAAAATGAAACGGGCTTACAAACAACAGAAATTCACAGAAGCGCGTTTGGCCCATTCGGTTAAAAAAATATTAAAAGCCAAGTATAAAGTAGGTTTAGCCGATTTCTCACCCATTCCACTTGCTGGGATTGCCCAAGATCTCAATACCCCTAAAGATGATTATTTGATTCAGAAGGCGATGGGAGAGGCAATCACTTTGGTGAAAAACGAGGGCGTTTTACCTTTAAAAGAAAAAGAAGTCGTTGGTTTTCTTTCCTTAGGAGATGCTTCGGGAGAACATTTCTATGAAACTCTAGCTAAGGAGCGTATTCTTCAAAGACTAACGTTTACTGGCGATGTTCCCACCGTCTTAAACGCGGCAAAGAAGTTGTCGACCATTATTGTTGGTTTTCATCGATCGAATGCCAGTCCTTGGAAGGCCGCTGATTTTTTGCCCAAAGAACGGGAGCTGTTAAATGCTTTGAACGAAAAGCATCAAGTCCTCTTGGCCAGCTTTGTCAAGCCCTATGCCTTGTCAAAATTAAAACAGTTAACAGATTTTGAAGGAATAATCGTCGGATATCAAAATAACGCAGCAGCCCAAAAAGAAGTCGCTTCCTTGATTTTAGGTAAGAAAGCAGCCAAAGGGAAATTACCTGTTTCCATACATGCTGCTTTTCCTGAAGGGTCTGGAATTGTTACCCAGTTGCCTTCCAAAGCATTAAAGACTGTAAGCCCTTTTGAAGTAGGCATCGATAAGAATGCTTTATTGAAATTAGATCAACTTGCGCAAACCGCTATAGATTCGCTTGTGGCGCCTGGTTTTCAAATCCTCGCCGCAAGAAATGGACAAATATTCTATCATAAAGCCTTTGGCCATCATCGTTTTGATAAGCTGCAGCAAGTAGAATTAACCGATGTTTATGATGTCGCTTCCCTGACAAAAGTATTGGCCACTTTACCTTTATTAATGCAAGAGGTAGATCAAGGGCGAATGTCTTTTGACAGCAGGCTAGGAGCGCTTTCAAATCAATTTAAAGGAAGTAATAAAGCCAATTTAACCTTTAAAGAAGTCTTATCGCACCAAGCAGGAATTACCCCCTGGATTCCCTTTTATAAAACGACCTTAAAAAAGAAGCAAGCCAAGCCCCATCGAAAATATTATCGCACGAATTCCTCAAAGCGTTTTTCCATTGCTGTAGCAAAAGATCTGTTTGGACGTTCGACTTTAGCCGAAGATCAATTTACCGCATTGGTTGAAAGTGATTTGATCGATAAAGGGTATCACTATTCCGATCTTCCTTTTATTTTTTTGCAGCATATTTTAGAAGAACGCTATAAAACAGGCCTAGACCAGCTGGCAGAAGAGCGTATCTTTTCTCCTTTGGGTTTAAGCAATACCGCATTTAATGCCCATAAAACTTTCCCATTAAAACGCATTGTTCCATCAGAAGTTGATACTTATTTTAGACACCAAGCCTTGAAGGGTTATGTCCACGATATGACAGCTGCCCTACAAGGCGGTATAAGCGGGCATGCAGGTCTTTTTTCTACTGCACATGATGTGGCAACGATTATGCAAATGTATTTGCAAAAAGGGACCTATAACGGAAAACGCTTTTTTGCTTCCAGTACTTTTGACGCATTCAATCAGTGTTATTATTGTAAGGAAGAAAACAGAAGGGGAGTGGGCTTAGATAAACCGCAATTGTGGGGTGGCGGAATGGCTTTTGAAGGTATTTCTCCAGAAAGTTTTGGGCATGCTGGGTTTACAGGAACCTATGCATGGGCCGATCCCGAAACACAAATTGTGTTTGTGTTTTTATCTAACAGAACCTATCCTTCCGCAAAAAATCGAAAGTTAATCGAGCAAAATATTCGCCCGCGAATGCTTAAATTAGTCCATGACGCTATTCTATACTAAATGAAAATTGCTATTGTTTGTTATCCCACCTTTGGTGGAAGCGGAGTTGTTGCGACAGAATTGGGTCTCGCCCTTGCAGATCGTGGTCACGAAGTGCACTTTATTACCTATAAGCAGCCCGTAAGACTAGAAGTACTTAACAGTAATTTGCATTTCCACGAGGTTAATGTGCCCGACTATCCACTTTTTCACTATCAGCCCTATGAGTTAGCACTATCGAGTAAACTTGTTGATACGGTCAAAACCCACGGGATTGAATTATTGCATATGCATTATGCCATTCCCCATGCTTATGCAGGCTATATGGCCAAGCAAATGTTAAAAGATGAAGGGATTCATTTGCCCATGGTAACCACATTACATGGCACAGATGTTACGCTAGTGGGAAAACACCCTTTTTATAAACCAGCTGTCACTTTTAGTATCAATCACTCTGATTGTGTTACTTCTGTTTCTGAAAGTTTAAAACAAGATACCCTAGCGATTTTTGATGTACATAAAGCGATTAAGGTGATTCCTAATTTCATTGATTTTTCAAAACACCAACATCACGATGAAGACTGTGAACGCAGTTTAATTGCACAGGAAGACCAAAAAATCATCACCCATATTAGTAATTTCCGCAAAGTAAAACGCATTGAAGATGTCATTGAAGTGTTCTATCGTATTCAAAAAGAGGTGAATGCCATCTTGATTATGGTAGGAGACGGACCAGAGCGATTAAGCGCAATGGAAAGCTGTGAAAAATTAGGCATAGAAGAGCGGGTTAAGTTTTTAGGGAAAAGCAATCAAGTGTATCAAATTTTGTGTTATTCAGATTTGTTTGTTCTCCCGTCTGCTTCAGAAAGCTTTGGGCTCTCAGCCCTTGAAGCCATGATGATGCGTGTTCCTGTAATATCAACCAATGTTGGGGGCTTGCCAGAGGTCAATATTGATGGCGAAACAGGATATCTCTTTGATTTAGGCGATGTAGAAGGTATGGCCAAAAAGGCTGTTGCACTTTTAAAAGACGAACAAAAATTAGAAGAGATGAAAGACAGCGCCCATGCTTCGGCCAAACGTTTTGACATTGACGCTGTTGTTAATCAATACATAGAAGTCTATAAAAACGCCTTAAGTTAGTCTTTATTTAGGGTGATAAATGCGTTTTGCATTGGCGTAAATCGTTGCTTTATCAAAGGTCATTTTCTTTGTTTTAAACTGGGTATACAGTTCCATTTGATCTCCATAGTGGGGAGAATCTGGATGGTCTGAACTACCATAGGAAATAACAGATTCAATTTCTGGTCCATCTGGAGTGAATTTCACCAATTCAATATAAGATTCTCCAGCAACGACTTTCACTTTTCCGTCTTTGTGGGGAACAGATGACATGGCAGTAACAACATCGTTCATGCCAAATACGGGCAATTCTTTTTTCCCTCTAACCAATTTTTGATAGTCCCCTAAAGCGACTTCAGTTGTGCCAAAATACTTTAGCATATGCGCCTTAACTTCTTTAAAGGCTTTTACGAGAATGGCTGTTGGAATAATTTTTGGTTCGGGCAATTGATCGTAATAAGGTCTTAATTTGTGATACAGCATTAGGTAAGTCCCTGCCCCTATGGAGGAAGCAGTGGCTTTGCGATCCCAGTTTTGAACGCGAAGAATAAGATCACTAATTTCTGGATATAGATTTGCCTCCATTTTTTCTAGATAATTGATGTTCATCCAAGAATACACAAATGGTTTAGGGAGTTGGTTGTCGTATTTAATGCGTTTAAAGTCGGCATAGGAAACTTTGTCTTCTGCTTCAATTAACTGCTTCAAGCGGGTAGAACGATTGTTGTGATAGGTCTCAAAATTGGCCGTTTTCGCAAAATCATCAGGGTTGGGATTATTTACATCGTCTGAAGAGAAAAACGGACTGTGGTTTGCATTGTAAAAATACCCAGAGGAGGGTTGAATTACTTGAGGGAGTTCTTCAATGGCATAGGTTTCTGTCCAAAGGGTTTTACGGGTGTTTCCTGGGACAACTTCTTTCCAATTGTAGCCTTCGGCACGTTTTGGGATTAGACCATTTGAGATGTAGAAAATGGTGTCGTTTTTATCGGCATAGCCAATGTTGTAGCCAGGTAAAGCTTTCATCTTCAGAATATCGTAAAACTCAGTAAAGGAAGTTGCCTTGTTCATGCGCCACCATTGTTCCAAACCTCTAATCTCATATAAGGCAGGGGTGCGAACGGCATAATAACCCGATTTATTTTTTAAGGTAGGACCAAAGATACTTTCGTAGTATTTTTTAGAAATCTTTACAGGAATCCCCAATATTTTGATGTTGAGTTTCGCTTTCTTTTTGGCTAAAGTAAGGTATTCGCCATCCACCTTGTATTGTCCTTTTTTGGTGGGATGCATTTCCAATTTAAACACATCTGTTTTATCGGGATAGTTTACGGTATGCGCCCAAGCTAAGTGCTGATTAGCGCCAATTAAAATACTGGGCGTTCCGGCAAAAAGCGCTCCAATAATATTGGTGCCTTCTTCACTGCATAAATGCGCTTCATACCAAGAGACAGGCCCGTCTAAAGGTTGGTGGGTATTGATCGCTAAATAGGTGTTGCCATCTGTTGTTTTACTGCTGTTAAAAGCAAAGGTGTTAGAACCTGTAATTTCTTCCTTTGGGGTTTCTAGTTTGACATTATTGCCGATTATACGTTGCACCCAGTAGTCTCCACGGGAAGAGACAAAGAGTTGTAATTGTGCATAGCGCAGCATCATCTTTGGGGTTATAGGAAATAAATCGGCTTCTAAAACCTCTTCTGGATGGGTGCTTGCATATTTGTTTAGCGCCTGCGCATAAGCTTCGGCAATTTTCTTGTATTCAGGACTAATCTTTTGGTCATATTCCTTTTCGATAATTTCTTTAGATCCGATAAATTGGGCGACAAAGTCGGCTCCTGCGCCTTTGGTACCAATGTGTTTTCCCAAAAGGGCATTTCCTGCCAAATAACCTTGTTGAATGGTTTTAAAGTCGTCCTCAGCATGGGCCCAGGCCAAACCATAGGCAACATCTGCATCGGTTTTACCAAAAATATGGGGAACCCCAAAATCATCGCGTACGATTTCGACGTCCTGTGAATTAATTTGTGCAAAAGCGAAAAAAGGGAAAAGGAGAAAGAGATAAATGTATGCGCGCATGTTTTTTCTTTAAATGTAGTCTTTTACGGGGAATTACTGATTTTTGACTTTAATTAGTTATTTAATATGTTTATGGTAATTTTAAAAAATTCCTTTCTAATTTTTCCTAAAGCTTTCCGTAATTCCACTTCCCTAAATGGGTCTAATATCAATTCAGACCCCTTGAATGTTTGAAGAATGGCATTCGCATAAGAATCGCTTAGTTCAACATGGGAAAATCTTAAATAAAAAAGGGGTCAACTTTTATGCTTCTTCTTTAGTACCATGGGAGGAGTGATTAGGGCATATAGCGTTTAAAGGCTTCTATTGCTTTGTATTCTGCAAGACCTAATTGATTGTAGAGTGCTGCTGTTTTCTGGTTGCGTTGTTCTGCTCTTACCCAAAATTCGCGTTTGTCTTCCCCTTGAAACATCACCTTGTCTTTCTGGGATTGATGAAATAAAATGGCGTTTCGTTTTTGGACCACTTGATCTGGGCTTAAAGGGACAGCCATCTCAATTTCTTCGATAGGCCATTCTTGCCATGCACCCCGATAAAGCCATACCCAGCAGTTTTTCATAAATGTTTCCTTTTTTAAGTTTTTAAGCGCTTCAAAAATAATTTCAAGACAGGTTTGATGTGTTCCATGCGGATCTGCTAGATCTCCTGCTGCAAAAATTTGATGCGGTTGTAGTTTTTTAATCAAGGCAACAGTTCGATCAACATCCTCCTGTGTGGGTTTGTTTTTTACGATTTGTCCTGTTTCATAAAACGGGAGGTTCAAGAAATGCAAATGCTCTTTTTCTAAAGCTAAAAAATCGGCAACTGCAATGCATTCGGCAGCACGAATGGCGCCTTTTATTTTAAGCAGTCGCTGGCGTTCATTAAAGTTAAGTAGTTTTTTTTGGATGCGATTATTGAGTAGCGCAAGGTCCTTTTTTTCGGCCGAATTTTTACAAATGGTATTTTGGGCAACCGTGAGAAATTTAAGGGCCTCTTCGTTAGATACTGCAATATTTCCTGAGGTTTGATAGGCGATATCCACTTGATGCCCTTGATCGATTAATCGCGCAAGGGTTCCGCCCATTGAAATGACATCATCATCTGGATGCGGGCTAAAAATTAAGCAGCGTTTTTTTGAAGGTTTAGCTCGTTCTGGTCTTTGGTTATCATCGTGATTTGGCTTGCCTCCTGGCCAGCCTGTTATCGTAGCTTGCAATTGGTTAAACATCCATATGTTCAAATCATAAGCACTTCCTTCAAGTGTACATAAATCAGCCAAGCCATGTTCATTATAATCTTTTGACGTAAGCTGTAGGATGGGTTTTTTGACCTGTTGACTTAACCAGCAAACGGCTTTTTTTTTGAGCAGCGTTGACCAACTGCATTGCCCAACAAGCCAAGGGCTTTTGTGTTTAGTCAATAATGCGCTTGCTTCTTGGTCTAAGATAAAACTGCAGTTTTGGTGTTGTTGCAGGTAGCTTGCAGGGTATTGTTTTTTGATTTTCCCTTCAACGACTTTTGCAATGATTTCAGCTTTCTTATTTCCCCATCCTACTAGAACAATACGCTTTGAAGAAAGAATAGTCTTTATGCCAATGGTAATGGCGCTCTTGGGGACATGATTTAGCCCGTTAAAATCATCGGCAGCATCTTCTCTTGTTATGGGGTCTAGATGAATTAGCCGTGTTTGAGAATTGATATGAGAACCTGGTTCGTTAAACCCTACATGCCCCGTTCTTCCAATCCCAAGAAGTTGAAAATCAATGCCGCCATACTCTTGTATTTTAGCTTCATACGCTTTGCATTGCGCTTCAATTTCCTCTTGGTTTAGATTTCCTTTCGGGATAAATTGTTGTGCTTTCGGCAAATCAATATATTGGAACAGGTGTTCCTGCATAAAGTGATGGTAACTATTAAAGTGCGTTGGTGATAGACCCAGGTATTCATCTAAATTGAAGCTTATAACGTTTCTAAAGCTAAGGGCATCATTTTTATGTAGCCGAACAAGTTCGCGATAAATCTCAATAGGAGAGGAGCCGGTGGCAAGTCCTAAAACGAATCTTTTAGGAGATTTTTTTATCCCGTTGGCGATTTCAGCTGCAACGACTTTGGAAGCTATTTTCGCACTACTAAAGCACAGATTGTGTATTTTTTCAAAGCGGGTGACCTCTGTTGTACCAGGAATTTGGTAAGCGATGTCTTGCATAGCATTCATAAGTAGGAAAAAATAAGAGATAACTGTGGGGCAGTTATTGGGTTTTGTTTAAAGCATAATGGAGGTGTACAATCGGTAAGCGACATAAACGCCAGTTACAGACCAAATCCACCATCTATTTTTCATGTACCATTCCATAATTTATTTTTTTAGTAAGGTATCAATTTCCATCGCCAGAGCAAAATCTTTTTGGGTAATCCCATTGCTGTCTTTGGTGGTAAGGCTTAAATGAACTTTGTTATAATTAATTTGAATATCAGGATGATGCCGTTGGGCCTCTGCAATAGGGGCAATTAAGTTGACAAAATCTACCGCTTCTTTAAAGTTGGCAAAAGAAAATTGCTTTTGTAGGTGGCTTTTATGGAGGTCCCAATCAGGGCAATGCATACTGCGCTGAAGACCTATTTCTTTCGTGTTGAGTGGTTTATCCATTTCAAAAGCAATAAAGCGGGTGTTTTATCGTTCTTTAAGTACAAACGATATAACTATGAATTGGTGGAAAGAATTTTTCCGTTTTTTAGTCGCCTAAATTATACCGCGCACTGCATGTCTTCTCCGCAGCACTGAGGGGATTTTATTTTCCCTTCGCATTGCGGACATTTAGAAATTTGCACTTGTTGCCCATTTACGTCTAAATGATCATTGACTAAGGCTTGATCGCATTTTGCACAGCTGGCATTAACGGCCATTCCACATTGATTACATTCGTATGTTGCCATAAGATTTGGTTTTATAAATATCTTTCTTTGATTTCTGCAAGGATTAAAAATCCAATACAGACGATTAGTGTTGCGATAACGATTGCTCCTACGCCCATTTGATTTATTTTAAATTAAAAGTACAAAAAAATGCCTATTTCTTCCATGTACCTCCGTATTGATAATGCGAATTTTTTGGTTTTTCTTTTTCAACGCATGATTTACATAAGAAATACCAATTTTTATCGATCAGGTAACGCACCCTATATAAGGTAGGAAAGGCTTCTTTACACCCATTACAATACTTGACTCTTTCTTTTCTAGCCATCTTTAAATACTTAAAACGAAAATATCTTGTTTTGATTGATTGACATTATTATTAGGACATTTAATTTACAAAATCGAAATAATTTTGCATTGAACATAGATGTTCTTTTTCATTTTAACGGCTTTGAATATCTTATAGCAAAGCAAGGAGAGAGTTCTTGAAATTCTATGCGCCATTAGCCAACTAACTTTTCTATTTTTGCAGCAAAATTTTGATTTTGGTTTTCACAAATACCCTGAAATGCCTTTTTCTTTTATACTTGGTTTGTTGGACAGCATCTGCCCAAAAAAACAAAGACCCTTTTGCGCGTTCTGCCCGCTTGCCAGACATGTCTATTGGTGTTGGCTTAAAATTAAACACCAAGGTGAAATTTGAGGTTCCCGGTGTTTCTGTAGGGGCAAAAGTGAACTACTATAACTTTGACCGACGTTTTCTTGTAGGACTAGCCTATTTTACTAATGCTAAACGAAATAAAACAACCCTTCTAGCAGAAAAAGATCCAGAAGTTATAGCTGCGGAAAGTGTTTTTTCGCAATTGGTCTATAATCATGCTGTTTATGGTTTAACTGCTGGCTGGATGCTGACGGAGCAATGGTATTTAGTAGGGGGCTTTGACGTTGAAACCCTTGAGCGCTTTTATCAGTTTAAGGCCCAAGAGCAAAGTACTTTACCCGCTACTTTTTATCGCGCTGCTGGAGAGCAATCGACACTTTTTTCTTTCAAATATGGAGTTCAATACAAACGGGGATACTTTATCTATGGTGTATTCTACAGTCAAAGAGGCATTACTTTGGGGGTTAATTACTTCTTTAACGGTTAAGGCTTCGCTTGATAACAAGAGCTGAATAAATATTTTTTTCCGTTATTTTCTTTTTATGCAAGCCTCATTACTAAACTGACAAATGAAATTGTAATATTCTTAAAAATAAGCCTAATTTATACGGATATAATAATTCATTATCTACCCTATGACTGATGTGTTAAAATAATGATTAATTTAAATAAAATTTGATAATCATGGAGAATAGTAAATGCCCATTTCACGGTTCAACAACCACCCCGAACCTAGGAACACAAAACAAAGACTGGTGGCCCAATCAATTGAATTTAGACATCCTTAGACAACACGACCGCAAGAGTAATCCCTTAAGTGAGTTGGATTATAAAGAGGAGGTCAAAAAACTTGATTTAGCAGCGGTTAAAGAAGATTTAAAAGCAGTAATGAAAGACAGCCAAGATTGGTGGCCGGCAGATTATGGTCACTATGGTCCTTTCTTTATACGAATGACCTGGCATGCCGCTGGAACCTATAGAAATGGAGATGGTAGAGGAGGAGCTGCAACTGGAGCACAAAGATTTGCTCCATTAAATTCATGGCCAGACAATGGAAATTTAGACAAGGCAAGAAGAATTTTATGGCCGATAAAAGAGAAGTATGGCAATAAATTATCTTGGGCAGACCTGCTCGTGCTTGCCGGGAATGTTGCCATAGAAGATATGGGGGGTCCCAACCACGGGACCGTTTTGGGTCGTGAAGATATTTGGCATCCAGAAAAAGACATTTACTGGGGAGCAGAAGACGAGTGGTTAGGCGATAACCGCTATGGCGATACCCGTCAGTCGCTTGAAAATCCTTTAGCAGCCGTTCAAATGGGATTAATTTATGTGAATCCAGAGGGGCCTAACGGAAACCCAGATCCAGCACTTTCGGCCCAAGATGTTCGAGAGACCTTTAAACGCATGGCCATGAACGACGAGGAAACCTTTGCCCTTGTTGCCGGAGGACACACCTTTGGGAAAGCACACGGTGCAGGAGACGCAGGCCTTGTTGCTTCTGAGCCAGAAGGATCGCCCATAGAACAAATGGGCCTAGGTTGGAAAAATAGCCATGGGATAGGAAAAGGTGTCGATACCATTACCAGTGGGATTGAAGGTCCGTGGACAACCAACCCCACCCAATGGGATATGGGTTATTTAGACTTGTTGTTTAAATATGAATGGGAGTTAAAAAAGAGTCCAGCAGGAGCAAATCAATGGCACCCTATCAATTGTGCCGAAGAAGACATGGTGCCACAAGTCGATGGAAGCGACCAAAAGGTCTTGCCCATGATGACCACGGCGGATATGGCAATGAAGGTTGATCCCATTTACCGAGAAATAGGAGAAAATTTTAAAAATGACCCTGAAGCCTTTGGGGAAGCTTTTGCCCGTGCTTGGTTCAAGCTTTTACACAGAGACATGGGACCTAAATCCAGTTATATTACAGGCGATTACAATCCAACAGAATATATTTGGCAAGATCCTACTCCAGCAGGGGAGCAGCTGACTGCAGCAACAGAAGATGCGCTTAGAAAAGACTTAGCGACTAGTGGCTTAAGCATTGCGCAAATGGTAGAAACCGCTTGGGCAAGTGCCAGCACCTTCCGCGCTTCAGATAACAGAGGAGGGGCAAATGGCGCAAGAATCAGATTAGCGCCGCAAAAAGATTGGGCGGTAAATCAACCCGCTACCCTACAAAACACCCTAGGCGTCTATGAAAAACTTGCACAGAAACACAAGGCTAGTGTCGCGGATGTAATTGTTCTTGGAGGAGCTGTAGGAATCGAGATGGCTTCTGCGGTAAAAGTACCCACTACAACAGGTAGGGGAGATGCGACCCAAGCGCAAACAGATATTGCTTCTTTTGATTTGCTTAAACCAAAAGCCTGCGGCTTTAGAAATTATACAGAAAAAGAATTTGCCGTAAGTCCAGAAGAAATTCTACTGGATAAAGCGCAGTTATTAGGCTTAACTCCGGTGGAGATGACCCTTTTAGTAGGCGGGATGAGAGCCATGGGAGTATCTCAATCTGGCGATGGTGTTTGGACCAACGGGAAGCTAGATAACAATTGGTTTAAAACCCTGCTGTCAATGGAAGTGAGTTGGTCTCCTACAGGATACAATAGCTATCAAGCAAAGGATCGCAGCACTGGAGCGAATGTGAGAACTGCTTCAAGAACCGATTTGGTTTTTGGATCAAATTCAGAACTCCGTGCCATTGCAGAGGTCTATGCCCAAAATGATAATAATGACAAATTTATCTGTGATTTTATCGAGGCCTGGAATAAGGTCATGAATGCAGATCGTTTCGATTTGCGATAAATCATTAATAACCGGGGGGCTTGTCCCCCTGGTTTAAAAAGAAAAACTTCTATGGTTTGTGGATTCGTTGTTAAATCATTTCTAAAAGAAAAATGCCTGCTGCTTTCCCGTCAAGCGCAAAATACCTTGGCCAATGACTTAGCGCATTTCTTAGGCTATCGGCCTTTTATTTTCAATACCCGGCAAGGGATTTATCTTTTTTTAGCTTCTGCTGATTGTACTCCTTTTTTGGAAGAAAAATTGAAGGCTTATTGTAAAACAACAATCTCTGTGCCTCATTTGCTGTATAATTGTTCTAAACAGCTCAACTTTTTTATGAACGAAGTGGCCATCGCACTCAATGATAAAAACAGTTCTTCTTTAGGGTGGAAAAGTTTTATAAGTAGTTTTTTAGGGCAACTAGACCCTTTTATAGGTGCCTCGCATCCAGTTGCAAGTCTCTTTAAGCGTTTTGTTGGCATCATTAAATTTAAAGGAAAAAAAACACAATTAGATTACCTAAAACGCAAAATGAATCTGCTTCGCGAAAGGGTAGATCTCAAAGAATTATTAAAGGTATAGCTTTACTTACCGATACAGAAAGTGCAATAAATTTATAAAACATTACCTATTAGACATTTAACAGGTGCACTTTTGCAATAGTACGACAAATGTCTTATGAAAGCTATGTGTAAACCTATGCAGGATACCCCTGTTAAACACCTTACTGTCGTATTGTTCGCTAATTTCTTGTACAGAAGGTGTAATAATGATTTAATATGTTGATTACAATTAAGTTAACAAATATTCTTTTGTAGTAGTACAATAAATGTACGACAATTTTCCAATGAAAGCTATGTGTAAACCTATGCTGGATACCCCTGTTAAATACCCTACTATTGTATTTGTTTACTATTTTATGTAACATAGGTTACAGAATAAAAAAATGAGATTAGTTAACTTACAATCAGAAAAACAACAAATAATTAAATTAACTAAATATGAAATCCCATTTTAACGTTCTAATTATAGGCGCTGGAACAGCAGGCATTATGATTGCTGCACAACTGAGAAAAAAAGGAGTATCCTCTATCGGCATTATTGATCCAGCAACTACACATTATTATCAACCGGCATGGACCTTAGTTGGTGCGGGAGCTTATGACTATAA